>NVWJ01000007.1 GCA_002746235.1 Planctomycetota bacterium | reverse complement strand
AGAACACACCAACTGTGCATTTTGTCGGCGGCATCTAAGAGTCATCTATTTTTGGTTCTTCTTTTTTCTTCATAACGGAAATCCTGTTTGTGCATATTTGTTCTTGGGCTAAACGTAGGCCAACGTGGCAGTGGATTGAAAGAAACGGACTTGAAAGCCCTTTGGAAACACCAGAAGACTGAATCGCGTTGTTGATAACTTTTCTGAAAAGGACCTCAAAATCCAAAATTTGGCCGACTTCCCTCGGGTACTCGTCGTCGGCGCTAAAGAGATCCTGCGTCCGAAAAAGTTTAGCGAGCAGGACTCGTTGTCGGAGCTTTTCTAAGAAAATCAATAGGGGGCTGAGTCTCGGAGTTTTCCTCAAAACGCTCATCGTCGGCTTAAGAACGGGTTGCGCCGGTTTGAATCAGGAGCAAGTGCCCAGCTCGAAGAGCCATTGCTTGTCAGAAAGGCAATCGGATCGAAGTGCTAACGTTTCTGGGAGTAAGAAAAGAGGAACTCGATGGTGAATGGGTGAAAGGAACTGTATTGCGGTGTTCACAGACATCCGGGTTGGTCCACCATGAACGGAGCTTGCAAGATATGGGTTGGAGCATAAATCTCATAGGCTGGTGAGAATTGGAATCCTTTTGCGTGGGCTACTCTGTCGCATAACCAGCCGTTGCAGACAGACCTCCGTTTCGCTTCGCTACACTACGGCTGCTGAACGGCAAAACCGTTAACTAGGCTGTCTGAACCGCAAAGAGATTGGTGGCTACTTCTCTTTTTGGAAAGAGATTCACGGCCCGCATCATTTGCATGGAGCTTTATTTCTTTTTGGAGAAAGAGCTTCGTGGCTGGATTTAGGTTCGGCATTCGTTTTAGGTTCCCGCACCCTCGCTTTCGAAAGAACGGATTGAAACGAGCCTCGGAAGCCAACGCTTGCGCGTTCGAGCTCGGAACATCGTTGGAAGCCCGCGACCCGGACCGAGCGGATTGAAAACAGCGTGCCAAGCCAACGACTTTTATGAAGGGTCTGAATATTTTAATTGGCCAACAGTCTTCGCCAGCTTGATCGCGGGTCTGARAATTGARTCAAGATTTTGGTGCAAGCGGATTGGTGGCATCGTCACTAGCCAACGCTTTCGCGTTCGRGGTCGGAGCATCGTCGCAAGCCAACGACCAGGAGCGAGCGARGTCTCAATATCGTKGAAAGCCAACGTTTTTCTCCTCGGTGGTTCTGAATATTGAAGGTGGCCCAAGATTTTTGGCTTTTAATTGCAGATTCGGTGGGCTAGTTAACCAGCCGTTGCAGACAGACCTCCGTTTCGCTTCGCTACACTACGGCTGCTGAACGGCAGAACCGTTAGAAAGGCACCATGATTATCCCTCCAATAAGCAAAAGTGAAATCAGTACGATTCCGACTTGGTCGATTGACCTGGGGCAAATTGCTTTGGGCGCATGTTTGGCATTAATCGGGGTTGTGCTGACTAATCGCGCCAATACGTCTCGCCTTAAATTGCAACTAGAGCATGAAAAGGCATTGGCAGCCCAGGCAAGAAGGCAACGGGGACTCGAAACTCTATTCTCGCAATTGAATTCCTGGTGGTTAATGGTCCACAATACTACAGACATCCTCGTGAGAGTAGATTGTGGGGAAACCAATGTTCAATCCTATTTTGATTACATGAGTGAGTTGCAATCAGAAAGAGTCCCGAACTTTGGACTGATTGAAATGAAGTTGAAGATTCTTGCCCCGTCCCTGCAAGAGAGGTATCAGGATTTCACCAAAGCAAAAGATTGCTGGGACAATTATTTGAATTCAGTAGAGAACAGCCTGGGCACGGCTTCGGCGGCTTCACCCGTCGTAATTAAAGGGATGATGGATGAACGGGAGAAATTGGATACTTTAGTAAAAGAGCTTAAGGATGAAATCGTTAAGCTCGCTGTTGTTTAGCTTTCTAACCAGCCGTTGCAGACAGACCTTCGTTTCGCTTCGCTACACTACGGCTGCTGAACGGCAAAACCGTTATGCAGAACACACCAACTGTGCATTTTGTCGGCGGCATCTAAGAGTCATCTATTTTTGGTTCTTCTTTTTTCTTCATAACGGAAATCCTGTTTGTGCATATTTGTTCTTGGGCTAAACGTAGGCCAACGTGGCAGTGGATTGAAAGAAACGGACTTGAAAGCCCTTTGGAAACACCAGAAGACTGAATCGCGTTGTTGATAACTTTTCTGAAAAGGACCTCAAAATCCAAAATTTGGCCGACTTCCCTCGGGTACTCGTCGTCGGCGCTAAAGAGATCCTGCGTCCGAAAAAGTTTAGCGAGCAGGACTCGTTGTCGGAGCTTTTCTAAGAAAATCAATAGGGGGCTGAGTCTCGGAGTTTTCCTCAAAACGCTCATCGTCGGCTTAAGAACGGGTTGCGCCGGTTTGAATCAGGAGCAAGTGCCCAGCTCGAAGAGCCATTGCTTGTCAGAAAGGCAATCGGATCGAAGTGCTAACGTTTCTGGGAGTAAGAAAAGAGGAACTCGATGGTGAATGGGTGAAAGGAACTGTATTGCGGTGTTCACAGACATCCGGGTTGGTCCACCATGAACGGAGCTTGCAAGATATGGGTTGGAGCATAAATCTCATAGGCTGGTGAGAATTGGAATCCTTTTGCGTGGAGTACTCTGTCGCATAACCAGCCGTTGCAGACAGACCTTCGTTTCGCTTCGCTACACTACGGCTGCTGAACGGCAAAACCGTTAGAAAGTCCCTGTAATAATTGACGACCAATTCAAGAAGTGGAGACACCATGATTTTTACGGCGTGATATTCTTGAGGATTGAACATTCGTTTGAGTCTTAGATTTGATAGAAAACGGTAAGGAGGGCATTCGAGATTCTTGAGGTGCAAAGAGGCAATGCTAGCAGTTGCTGACCGCACACTTTTACTCTCCCACTCGATGAAGGCAATCGTAGCCGAAAGTAGACACCCGCTACACTGTGTCTGCTGAATGGCATCAACGTTAGGGACTCTTTGATTTAGTTCAGCAGGCGACTCGAAGGGCAAATAGCCGCCCTGTGGTGAGTGGCTTGAGGCCATAAATTCGACGCACCATTACGGCTCGAAATACTAGCATTCCTCCATGATCAGTCAGCTTGAAGGAAGCAAAGGATGCTCATGGAAGCAGCCGAAACAGGCCAAACAACAGCGGTTGATGAACCAAATAAATCAGCAAGCTGTGGCGACCGGCGGCACCGAACCGCGCCGCTCCCGGCATGACTCGTAAGGGATCTTTGCGCAGCCAACTGGAATGCCCCACCGCAATACCGATCCAGACCACGCCCAACCATGGGCTTGGTGAAACGAGATCGTTGGTAAATTCCGGTAGCCACTTAGCAATGTAGCCAAACGGCCAACCATATTTTGGGAAACCCAGATGATAGAGAAGGACAATTCCAACACCCAATAGGCCCGCCAGCCGCGGGCGCCCAGCGAGCGGCAAGCTCACCAGGCTGACTAGAGCAATGAAGTGGAGCACGCCAAAGTAAATCCACTCTTCAGGAAACATCACTAGGGACATCGTCGTCACTGCCGCGGCCGCTAGCGTCAACTTGCCCAAACGACGGAAGAAAGGGCGGCGCCTGATGCCGCGTCCGTGTGCCACTGCCAAACCGACACCAACGCAACCCAAAAACAAAGTGACGATAATAGCTCGAAAGCGGATCCAAAACAGACCATTTGAGATGTCCCACTGATTGTAACCAAAGTGCTTCAAGTCATAGCAGAAGTGGAAAATCACCATCAGCACAATCCCCAGTGACCGGAACAAATCAATGCTGAGGTTTCGTTGTGGTGGCCGCATTGACATTATTTTAACCATGCTCTCTGCTGTTAGGGAAGCTCCAATTCCTTTCTGCCGCAGAGCCGCCTACCGGCTAAATCAGAGTTTCCTTAGGAAAAGAGGATCACCCGTTCTCGGGCTACACGCAGAAGGGCCTTGCTTGAAATAGCAGTGCTTTAGATCCGACGGTCAAACTGTTGATGAACGGCGCGAACATTGCCCTTGCAAATGGTGATTAGCAATGCGGAAGGGTCACTAGTCAAGGATCCCAGTGGGGAAGCCGTCGATGCTTGTTGTGTTCTTTTCTTGCCAGTATTTGCGCACCCCGTCTTCGCCACGTTTCTCTGACCATTTCTCCAAGATGTCCCTATCTTGCTGGTAGTCCATAAATGGAACAGTGAATCCGCATGATGTTTGAACCAGATCAATTTTTAGTTTGAAGTACTGCCTTCCACTCACCGGTGCAGGAATGTACTCCACGCAAGAATCCCATTCAGCATGGTTGGGATGAATAGTCTTTGCCTCGCCGTAGACTCTGAGTATCCGAGGAGGTCCTTCGAACGCACACCACATAAGGGTCATTCGATTGCTGTCTAATAAATGTGCAGCAGTCTCGTTTCCGCTACCCGTTAGGTTCAGCCACAGAATTTCGTTCGGTCCCAACACGCGAAGGCTTTCGTGGCCTTTTGGCGACAGGTTTACCCGTCCATCCCTTGCTGCCGTTGCAACAAAGAACAGGTGTTGACGCGCAATGAATTCGGAGAGCTCTATGGAAAGGGAGGGATATTTGTCTGACATGCACTCGTTGGGCAAGTTTCGTATTCTGAGTTTCATCATAGCTCAAACACTGCTCATAGTGCTGAACTTCCCGTCGTCTGGGGCACAGTTGCCGGGCTATTTTGTTTCCTGGTGCTATCCAATTCAAACGCCCAGGATGTTAACGGCTGTGTGGCATGAAACTCTGTCCGCAGCACCCCAGCTTTGAAGTTTAAGAGTGGTCTACATCGGTCTAAATACCCGCTAACCAGCCGTTGCAGACAGACCTTCGTTTCGTTTCGCTACACTGCGGCTGCTGACCGGCAAAACCGTTAGTAGTGTTTGGGAAAAGTAGGGTTATTGCGCTCGCACTCATTTCCAAGGAAACGAAGTAGGCTCAGGGCTCAATCTCAACCGCTACAGCTACCGAGCTGTGCGCGGGGAGTTGACCGACCGGGAATGAAACTGCCGCTAGCCAAAAGGTTCGGCCAATTGCAAAATTGAAGGCTCCCGCTGGGAAAGTGATGTTGGCGGTTGCGTTGCCCGAGGCATCGAGAACTCCATGCAGATTGGACGCAATCGCGAAGGGGTAGATCCCTGCCGCACTGTCGAGCAAGTAGACGTCGAGGCTGAGCGGAATGTCGACGCCGTAGTGGATGGGGCCGGTACCGTTAATCGACATCAGGGTGATGTACTCCTGGACGGCGGCGGTGTCCGGGAAGTCGAGGGTCAGGTCGAGCACACCACCGGCGGATGCAGAGATGGTGGGAGTACTTGCCACGAGGAATGGATGGAAACTGTAGACGTAGGCGGAGCCAGCACTGGAACGACCTCCGGGGTCGGCTCCCCACGACCCAATAATTAGATCGGCAAAACCATCACTATTGACATCTCCTGCACCCGAAACGGAGTGGCCGTAGAGGTCCCCAGTAGCACCGCCGTTCTGTTGATGGAGTAGCGAGCCGTCCGCGCCGGAATAGACAAAAGTCGAGCCGGCATCCACCAGGCCTCCGGGGGAGGCTAGGTAGGCCCCGACAATTAGATCGGCGAAGCCATCACTATTGAGATCTCCTGCACCCGAGACGGAGCTGCCGAACGTAGCTCCGCTGTCCCATTGATGGAGTAGCGTGCCGTCCGCGCCGGAATAGACATAGGCCGAGCCGCCACCAAATAAACCTCCGGGGGCTCCCACAATCACATCGGCAGAACCATCACCATTGACATCTCCTGCACCCGATACGGAGCCGCCAAACTCGACATCAGGAGTTCCGCCGTCCCATTGATGGAGCAGTGAGCCATCTGCGCCGGAATAGACATAGGCCGAGCCTGCATTCGACAGACCTCCAGGGTGGGCAAAGTACGCGCCCACAATTAGATCGGCAAAACCATCACCATTGACATCTCCTGCGCCCGAGACGGACTCGCCGAAAAGGTCCCCACTAGCCCCGCCGTTCCATTGATGGATCAGCGAGCCGTCCGCGCCGGAATAGACATAGGCCGAGCCAGCCCCCAACACGCCTCCGGGGTCGGCTCCCCACGCTCCCACAATTACATCGGGAAATCCATCACCATTGACATCTCCTGCATCCGAAACCGAGGTGCCGAAAAAGTCCAAACCAGCCCCGCCGTCCCATTGATAGAGCAGCGAGCCGTCCACGCCGGAATAGGCATAGGCTGAGCCGGCACTCGCTAGACCTCCGGGGTCGGCTGCAAACGCGCCCACAATTAAATCGGCAAAACCATCACCATTGATATCTCCAGCACCTGAGACGGACAGGCCGAAGAGGTCAACAGCAGCACCGCCGTCCCATTGATAGAGAAGCGAGCCGTCCGCGCCTGAATAGACGTAGGCCGAGCCGGCATCCGCCAAACCTCCAGGGTCGGCTCCATACGCTCCCACAATTACATCGGCGAAACCATCGCCGTTGACATCTCCTGCATTCGAGACGGAGGAGCCGAGGCGGTCAATAAATCCTTGGCCGTCCCATTGATGAAGTTTTTGTTGACCGCCGCCGACGGTTTGCGCGAAAGCTGGGGTAGCAAGCAGAAAGATAATTGCACAGAGAGAGGTCATGGGGCGGCAGTGGAGAAATTGGGGCTTGCTCCAGACTACACCGGCGAACGAGGACGAGGAGGCAATCTCCAAGATAAAGGCACGAAGCTTGGCTCTAGCGTCGCTAGACCATCAGATTTTTGAGCATAAGTTTCTATGCTCCGTGCACTGTTTTTTTTGCGTTGGATTCCTAACCAGTCGTTGCAGACAGACCTTCATTCCGCATCGCTTCGCTACATTACGGCTGTTGAACGGCGAAATCGTTATGCCGTCGCCGTGATTCAGCGCCCATGGATCTAGGATTTCTGATAAGAGAATATTCACCCGCCAACCAGCTTAATGGTGATTAGGATACAAACCATGAGTACCCCTTTTTCCCTAGACGTCGGTGGAATCCTCAGCGCCGACATTGCCGTTCCCGAACACGAACGTGAAGTGCGCTTTTATTCACATGTACTCACCACGGGCGAGAATCCGCTTTGGCGAGAGGATTTGATGAACAACCGAGGTATGCCGATCATTGGCTTGGGCGCGCGCAACACGGAGTCCGCCAACCTCCCGCTCCAATGGATGCCGCACATTCAGGTCGCCGATGTTGCAGCTAGTGTGGAGTGTGCGCTCGACCTGAACGGGAGTGAGCTCATGCATGGCAAAGACGACCATGGAAAGAGCCAATGGGCGGTGTTACTCGATCCCAATGGCGCTGCGTTCGGAATCATCCCAGTCGTTTCCGCGGAGGAGATCTCAGTCCAAGGAGACGCCGCATCGAGCGATATCACGAAGCGGGTGGGTTGCATTTCCTGGCTCGATCTGACGGTCTCCGATGCAATAGCAACCTGTGATTTCTATCGACAAGTTGTGGGCTGGTCGGCGCAGGATGTCGAAATGGAAGATGAAAGCGGGCGCTACGTTGACTACACCATGTTCGGAAATGATGGAAATCCGGCTGCGGGCGTTTGTCACGCCCGCAGCACGAACCAAGGGTTGCCGGCGATTTGGATGATCTGCCTTCCCGTAGGAGACCTGGCCGAAAGCATCCGCCGCGTACGAGAGGGAGGAGGCAAGGTCATTCATGAGAAGCGGGGGCCGGATGGTGAGTACAACTATGCGGCTATTCAGGACCCGGTGGGGGCGTGCCTCGCCTTGGTGCAGGGATAGAGTTGGTGTGAAGGTTGAATCTAGAATTGGTTTCCTTTGTCCAAAGCAAGAAGGAAGAAACCCCATGCCTTTTCWATTGTTTGGCCGCGGTGGGGAAAGAAGAAGCGGTTTGAATGACAGCAGAGCCAGCTAAGTTCTTGATTAGGCCAGCCTCGAAGGCCAACAGTCGAATTTGGGAAACGGGTTGTGATTAGAATTGAATTTCTCGGGGCGAATGCCTTAAGTGCGGGTCGGAAGAGCCGCAGATGATTCGTGAAGCTACCGATGATTAGTATTCGTTCAGCGACAAGGGACGTTCCAGAGACTGCAAACAGTGGCAGCGTTCTCTTATTGGTGATGGTCGTCATTTCCCTGCTCGCAGGAATGGCTCTCTCCTCGGCCAGCCAAGTGGAGCAGACCATAAGTGTGACTCGCGATGACGCTTCCTCCTTGAGCAGTGAATTCGCGGCTGAGTCGGCGGTGGACTTTGCCCAACGTCAATTGATGATCGACCCGAAATGGGCCGGTACCGGTGACATACCCGCCGTATTCGGTGTTGAGAGCCTCATGGATATCCAAATCTTCGAGTTGAATCCTGGATCTGAAGACAACATGCTTGGTGTCCACGTGAAGGGCGAGGCTAACGAAGGCACTGTTCAGCTTGCCGCGGACATCCACCTTGAGGTCGGTGTGGGACTGGATGCGAAGTTCGCCCTCATGTGCTTGGGTGGCATCGCGGAACTCGACGGCTGCAATATCATGGGAGACATCTTGATTTGCGACATGCCCTACGTGGTGGATAAATGGATCGATGACGGTCTCGGCGGAGGATCCTATGTCCCGGATGGTCCTAGAGGCTTCATCGAATACCTCTTCCCGGTCTCCAATCTGATTGGTGAACTCTATAAGTATTCAGATACGAATTATCACATCGGATCAAAGGAGAATCAAATCTCGGTCCACGTACAGATGCCTCGCATAGTCCTCGAAGAGTACTTGGTGCCGGGGCCGGACCGGATTATCTATAATTACGTCGATAAACTGATTGACGTTTCCCATCCGGAAACGGCTGTTTTCGTCCTCGAGGAAGACAAGATGCTCACGCTCGAGAATTGTCAGTTCCCAGGTGGTGTGGTGGTGTATGTGGATCAAGATTGGGATCTCCGCTCCGAGAAATCACGCAACAAGATCGAATTGAAGGAGGGCACTCTCATCGGCGGAGGCACCGGTGGGGTCAGCAAGTACTTGGGTCTCCTCGCGCCAGCGACTGAGATTTCGAGTGCCTGGTCCCTGACTCCCGACCAGGACGATATCTACGGGTTCTCCATGCTCGCAGCTGTCGACGACATGGGGGATTTTCAGCTGCGTGGTCAGCTGCTGGTAGTTAACTGGATCGAGGACCTCGACGACAGTTGGATTATCTTCGACCAGAGTGTCGCGGATAACGTCCCGAACGGGGTGTTCTTCGACCTGCCGTACACTTCCTTGGATTTGATTAGCTTGCGGGAACGCTACGACCTCTAGGTCCAGTGAATCTTCCTCCACCCAATGGGCGCAAACTCCAACGAGAAGAACAGTGAGGTCGACTCTCCTTTTCACCTGCATTCCTAGCCACTATTTAATAGGGAGTGAAAGCTGGATTTAGGATTGGATTCATTTGGGTAATTCAAGAAGCAGGGATATAAAAACATCGTTGCCAGCCAAGCTCTTGATGAAAAYAGTTTGCAAGGGGTTTCAGGACTGCTTGTCAGAAGCGAAACTGCTTTGAATTCTGGGTCATTTAACCAGCCATTGCAGACAGACCTTCGTTTCGTTTCGTTTCGCTACACTATGGCTGCCGGTCGGCTTAATCGTTATGCCCACTTTGCACCTCTCCCTTTTTTACCGATGGAAATAAGCGCAAGATTGATCCCGCTAGTTTTGTTCTCCTGTTTGTTTGGATGCAGTGGCCCACGGCTAGTGTCTTTCCCAACAGAGGACAAAGGGTTGGTGTACGCAACGTTGCAGGGAAGTGGGGACCATGCAGTGGTTTTGGCTCACGGAGCTCGGTTCGATAAAGAGAGTTGGTCAAAACAGGCGAAGACGTTGTCAGCCAATGGTTTTAAAGTTTTGGCACTCGATTTTCGTGGGTACGGAAATTCACGAGGTGGAGAAAAAGCAGGAGCAAGGCCCAATCTTTATCTCGATGTGTTAGCGGCCGTAGATTACTTGCATTCCAATGGCGCCCAAAGGGTCTCATTGATTGGTGGGAGCATGGGTGGAGGCGCAGTTGCGCAAGCCGCAGCGGAAGCAATGATTGGAGATATTGATCGAATCATCCTATTGGCCGGAACACCCATAGCAAACCCGGAAAAAATGTCCGGACACAAACTATTCATCGTCAGCAGAGGAGATGCCAGAGGTGGTGGAATCCTACGCCTTCCAGGAATACGGGATCAGTATGAGCGAGCGACTTCACCAAAGGAATTGATAATCCTAGAAGGTTCGGCGCATGCTCAGCTGATTTTTGATTCGGACCAATCCGAGCGGTTGATGGAAGAAATAATCCGATTCTTGTCGCTTGATTAAGTTCCTATTTTAAGTAGGCAGGTTCGGCTAGCTTGTGGAGGTGCAATCCAAGCCATTGCAGTCAGGCTGCCGTTTCGCTTCGATATACTGCGACAGCTGAACGGAAAAACCGTCAGATAGATTAAGGATGATTCATGAACGACCATAAACCCACAGTTGCGACATCCACTAAGCCGGAATCTCTAACCAGCAAAGGCAAACCGGGCCGGTTCTGGCAAGTGTTCTGGCTTACCTGCCTCGTGGTTTCGCTCGCCTACGCTTGGTACTCCTTTTATGCACCTTCGAATCGCATAGCTTGGGTCAACAACTTTACGATGGCGCAACAGCAGGCTGTTGAATCTGATAAACCAATGATTCTCTTTTTCACGGGAAAGTGGTGTTCTCCTTGCCAGATCATGAAACGCCAAGTTTGGGCGGATGACCAGGTGATGAGCACAGTTAATGCGGCCTTCGTCCCAGTGACGATTGACGTGGATGACTCTAACGCCGCTGCAGCATTGAGTAGTTACCGTGTTGGGGCTACACCAACGACTATCATCACGGATTCAAAAGGCAATGTTCTTCAATGGAGGCAAGGCGGGATGAGCAAAGCGGAGTTCCTCGATTTGTTAGGGGAGCTAGATTCTTCTATCGTTGAAGATTTGTAAATGTGAATGAATCCTTAGTTGCCTCATACCCTCTGCGTTTGCGTAACAGCGCTATGCCCCAGAATTTTTCAGGGGACCAAGCCCGTGCGAGGTGCAAATCAATTAGTCGGCCAACGAAAGGCGTGTGGACTTTCTAGCAGCATAGTAAGCCAGAGCCCTGTGACTGAAGTAAAAGCAAGCGAAAAGAAACCGAGACCACTTTGGCGAAAGTGTTTGAGGGGAGCATTCATCCTGTGGGCGGCTACCTCGACCGGCTTGCTTATCAACTCATACCGAACGCGAGGTGTCGAGCCAAGTCTGTTACAGAGCAATGCGTTTGTTTTCGTTTCCAACGACGAAGCCTCCATCCAATTCATACCTGCGTCGCCAAAAAAATCTGGACTGATTTTCCTCAGCGGAGGTGGGGTCGCGGCCGAGGCGTACGCACCTTTACTTCGACCCGTCGCAGACGCGGAATATTCAGTTTTCGTGATCAAACTTCCCTTTCGTATTGCTCCACTTGAGTCACATAAACTTGAGGCCATTGACCGAGTTCATCAAGTTATTGTGCAGCATCCTGAGATTACCCGATGGGTCTTATCGGGGCACTCACTAGGCGCCGCGTTGGCCTGCCGCATAGCTCGCGATAAACGAGAATCAATAGCAGCACTGGTTCTGGTTGGGACAACTCATCCGAAGAGTTTTAGTTTGGCTTCGCTAAGTTATCCAGTCACTAAAATCTACGGTTCCAATGATGGCGTGGCTTCGCCTGAGAAGATTCGTGAGAACCAGCATTTACTTCCCAGCCAAACTAAGTGGATTTTGATTGAAGGCGCCAATCATTCTCAGTTTGGAAACTACGGTAAGCAGCTCTTTGACGGTACTGCGACGATCTCGCGTAACCATCAACAAGACATCACCCGGATTTCACTCCTCGAAACACTTGGTGCTGAAGCGAATGATGTATAACAATCTGCTACAGGAAAATCTCCGTTTTGCTTGGTTAGGCGACGGCTACCACGCTTTGGTCAGTGCGCAGGAGGCATTTATTACTTGCACATCGTCGAAATCATCGGCGGGCTGTTTTTGCCATTGAGTTTACGGGCGCGGGTCCTTGGTAATTTGTTCATCACATGGTCAGTTTTATTCATCCAACAGCATTGCCATTTTGTCGCTAGACATTCATTAACCATTACATCAAAAAGGTAAGTGGATATCTCCGATGACACACTCAGCGTCGTTGACCAAGCCGCGAGATTCTACTCCTGCAAAATCTCACCCCAGGATTAATCGCTTCGCACAAACCGCTGACCGCAGACGCGGTCATCATCTCCTAAATGTAGCTGCTGAGAGTTGCTTCCTTACCCCATCCTGGAGTGACGCAGCTAAGAATGCCGAGGTGCTTTGGGCTGGAGTGTGTTGCTGGAATGCGTTAGGTYAGCTCATGTGCCAGCGTCCGTCCCCTATGGGGAGTTTGGGTTGTTGAATTAAATCCAAGGATACGCAACACAACTTTTGACCCTAAATCCCCCTGGAGAAATCCGATGTCATTACGATCCATAACCGCAATCTCCCTGGCTCTTTCACTTATCGGTTGTGCGACTGCCGAACTCCGCACGCCTAACCAGGATTCGGCGGCTCTCGAGGCCGCGCTGGAGAACATCCGGCTGGGGTGGGAGCAGGGTGACGGTGCTCCCTTTTACGCACACTTCTTGGATTGGGATGGAGCTCGTTACATCGAGGGGGGCGGAGAGAACCTGGGATTGGAGGATCTGGTAGTGAATCACGTCGAACCGGAAGCAGAGCTTAGTCTGCGCTTGGGTTTCTCGAACATTCAGACCCACTTCGAGGGAAGCTGCGCCTGGGTGGTTGTCGACACTGAAATACAGTTGACCACCCCCGACGGAAGGGAAATTCACAACCGAGGTCACGGTACGTACATCTTTCGTTGGGTGGACAGAGAGTGGAAGATCGTGCACACCCAGTCGGCCAGTTCGCCGGTCCGGACGGGCGAGACCGATACCCACTCGCATTGACCCCATGGAGCACCGTCTTGCAAGCGACTACCGCTAGCGGTCTAACTGATGGTCGACGGGCCCTGGCCTAAAATAAGTCAGAGGCATTGGGGATCTCTCCCCAATGCCTCTATAGACCCATCCGGTGAGGATTAAGGGAGAACGGTGAACCGCGCACCATCGGTGGCGCTTAGGTTCGGTGTGCTGGCTACGACTATCTGGACATGGGCAGTCACACCGGTGGCACCAGCAGGCAAGGTTATCGGTAGGAAGACTTCGCCGTTATTGTCAACCGTCATCACCAGGTGGGCGAGGTCCCGATTGTTCAGCAGCGTCACGCCAGAAAAGGTTTGGTTCATTTGCTGCGAGCCGACCAGAATATGTGCGTCGGCGCCGACCTCAGCTTGTGACAAGTGAATCAGGATCGAAGCCCCTGACTGTGGAACGTTATGCATCATCAAGATCGGAAGGACGCCGTTCACTGGAGTGCCGGCGCCGTAGGAAGTGTAGGAAGCGTCGACCGCGAAGTTGGCATTGCTAGAGTCGCTATAAGTCGTGATTGGGTCAACGTGCATGGTGACACGGATTCGCCCCTGGCTTGTCGTCTGATCCGGAACCAGCCAATCATAAGTGGATATCCCACCGGTGTAAGTCAGGCCGTCGACAACTTGCGTCCAGCTGCTGCCTCCGTCGGCTGAGAATTCAATCTCATAAGTGACTAAGGTGCCATGGTCGATGATATCCACCCAGTTGATAGCGTGGATTTGCTGACCCTGCAGCATTTCGCCGCCGTTGGGACTGTCGACCCGTACGTGGGCATTGGCCAGGGCGGCCAGTGTCGGGATGGCAAGAAGGGTCAGGAGAGGAGTTTTGAGGTGCATGAATCGGTTGGATGAGGGATGTCGTTGGGAACACCAATATTACCCTGTATCAGAAATGAATCCGACAAAATTGGGGAAGGGGTTCTAGGCGGGTATAGCGGTGCTGGAGTAGACGGCACCGCAGAATTCTTCAAAAAACCCCTTTGCCTGATTCCTTAGCTCGGGAGGGAGACTCAGCTAAGAAACCGAGAGTCATAGCCGTTTGTCATCAGCTAGACTCCAGTTATGGTTTTTCCAGGCATTCGCCACATGTGGATCGAYTTTTTCTCAGTAAACAGGTTGCGCGGCCTCTTCCTTATTGGACTTTTCCTCGGAGTGTGCGCATCGGCTGGCGCCACTCCCTCGGCTGAAACGCTGCGGCAAGCAAATCTTGGAGCGAGCCAGCTAGATGTTTCTCCGCGCCTCATCTATGAACTCCGTTTCGAATTTGGTGGCAAAGATGCGTTTCCTTTGCAGCAACGACCTCGCTGGATGTTAACCGTAAGCGGCACCGGCTTCGATCCAGCGGCCGGTGCCATCTGTTTAGTCTTTGACAACTGGGGAGATTGGGCCGTCATTGAYTCGCTTTACATTGACACTGGCGAAACGAATCCAGCCGTCGACGCCGACCTGTTTCCCGGAAATGCAATCGTTCTTCAAGYCCCGGCTTCGTGGAACGGCAGCTTCRAWGCAGAATTTAGCCTTCAACCTTTGCGTGCAGGAACCAARTCCAATCAACGTTGGAGCATGCTGCCGCAGTGGTCACCGAGCTACTCCTTTGGKCAGACACGTAATGTTTTCCCGCAAGTTTTCCAGGATGAAGGCAAAGTCATAGCTCACTGCAMCGTGACTTTGTCTGCGCCTCCCGGGGTGAAGATCTCCAGCGGTTGGYTTGGCTTGACTGATTCCATTCACACTCTGTCCATCGATCCTACTTTGGGCAATGGCTTTCTCGGATTCGGAGAGCCCCTGGAGCATCAAAGACGCAAACTGCCCGAAGGCCGCCTAGAAGTCATCCATTATGGAAAGGGGCAGATGGTGGCTCACAAGGTTGCTGATTTGGTCGAAAAACTTTCGATGAGCATCTCCGGTGCATTAGGGCCTCCGGCAGATCCCCTGGTGGTTTACATCACCGACGTCGGCGGCGGCGGAATGGGAACTGATTATGGACTCGTGCTTGGTTATGAAGTCGAGACTCCGGCTTGGCAAATCGACAGCCCTTACTACAGGCATTTCATTGCCCACGAATTTTTCCACCATTGGCTAGGCTCAAAGGTGAGTGGTTCCGAATCTTTTACCTGGTTCCACGAAGGATTCACTGAGTACTTTAGCCTGTGGCATCTTGCAGCAATCGGCGCCATCTCTCAGGATTGGTTTTACGAGCGGTTGATGGAGTTAGGTCAAGAAGCCATCGACAAGTCCTCTTGGGGAACGGTTGCCTTCGCCGACCAGGAGGTTCCTTGGCGCGATGGCGATGGCCCCAATGAAATCATGGCTTACAAAGGAGGGGCAGTCTTAGCTTTCCTTCTTGATGTCCAGCTTCGCGAATCTGGATATCCCGGTGGTCAGCAAATGCTGCGGGATTTCCTAGATGACGGGAAGCGTGAAATATCTCTTATAGATCTCCAAACTTGGAGCCGGGCTCATGAGCTGGACGCGTTCTGGAACGAATACGTAGTTGGCCTCACTGTTCCAGACTTGGATGCTTGGATGAATCGGGCAAAGGCGCTTGATGATTTTTTTACTTTTCAAGCAGAACCCTCAGCAGACTAACTGGTTCGTTGGGCATCTCTAAGCAATGATTAAGTTCGAAGTGATCACTGAGATCGAAGCACCACCGAGTGATTGCTTCGATCTATCGCGAGACTTGGATTTTCACCAGGACTCGTTTGGGCATACCAAGGAAAGCATCGTAGGAGGAAGGCCTTCAGGATTGATTGAATGGAACGAAGAAGTTACTTGGAGAGCCAAACATTTCGGCTTCTATCACCAACATACGTCCCGAATCACGGTGTTTGACGCGCCTCACCATTTTCGCGATGAAATGACGGAAGGTAGATTTAAAAAATTCATGCACGACCATTATTTCGAAGCCACATTAACCGGCACTCGCATGAAAGATGTTGTGGAGTTTCAAGCACCCATGGGCGTCCTTGGTCGAGTTGTTGAGGTGTTGAGGTGTTGGTTTTGAAAAACTATATGCAGCGGTTGATTGCGGAGCGGAGTGAATCTATTCGGGTTAAAGCTGAAGCGAGGAGGTAATTCTTCTTGACCAGCTAACCAGCCGTCGCAGGCGGGAGCTAAAGGATTGAAAGAGCTCGGGAAACCCTCGTTCGGGGAGTCAAGCTTAGATATGCTGAAGAGTGATTTGAGCATGGGCTTTGGGCCCAATCGAGAAGGCGAAAAATGAATGAAGGACTAATTCCTGTTGGAGTCTTTGAAACTGCAATAGAAGCACATCTTGCTCTTAACCTTATCGAGAGTGAGGGGGTGGAAGGCCATGTCAGCGATGAGAGCCTTTCTCAGCTTACCTGGCACTTTGGCAAGGCTATGGGGGGAGTCAAACTTTATGTCTGGGATAGCGATTTTGATGAAGCTATGCGGATTCTCGATATTCATAGGGAAAGAAGCGTCGCCATCAAACAGGAAAGTGTGGGAGGAGTGTTGAAAAGATCGGAAACTCCCCGTGGTGCGGCACGAGTTGCATTGCTCGCAATGATTATGCCACCTTTAGCTTTCTATTCGCTTTACCTGGCCTGCAGAGTCCTTTTCTTGATTCCCAACCAAGGGTTTACCAAGAGAGAGAAGACTAACCTAACCTTTGCATTTTGCCTTAGTAGTTTGATTGTTGGGACGGCAATTACGATTCTGGTAAAAATAAGCAGCGGCAAGTGATTGCACATCAAGCCTCGTCTCCTGTCACCGCCCTAGATGTGAAGTGGGCATGCCAACCATCAACCTTGGATTTTTTGCCATAGGTTCCATGAAGCAACTAGGCGCCGGCTCATTCCCGTACCATGAGTAAATGCAATTGACTAACCTGCTTCGATCTGGACTGTTCGCTTTCGGACTTCTAAGTTGTAGCATTCCATCGCCAAGTTTGAATGCAGAGACGAATCTTTTCTCCTAGGCGAAAGGCCGCAAGCCTGCTCTGTACCGAGGCCACTTAACTGACTCGTCTGCCGAATGGTATTCGACGAAAGTCCAATTAGAGAGACATTCCAAGCTGCTATACCAACGGCTCGGTCGTGACAGATGGCGGAGGACGATGTTCCTCTCCTTGGACTTGGGCAAGACATGGAATGAACTTTGGCACGACGAAATGCGGGGCGAGTGATGGATAGAAAGAACGTCGTCATTCACCCACCTCAATCGCAAGGCCTCTTGCCTGTTGCTGCATCACACTTCATCGCTAAACATCATGACTTGAAAACGATTCGCAAAATTTGTTGTCTTGCACCTCTGGCCGGTTAAAGTTCCAGCATGGCCATCCATGAAATCGTCCCTTATCTAAGCGTGAACCAGGCAGAGGAGGCGGTTGCTTTCTATTCTCTGGTGTTCCAAACCACCCCCAGCCTATTGCTGAAAATGCCCGATGGCCGCATCATGCATTGCGAGTTCCGAATTGGCGGCAGCAGGTTTTTTCTGAGTGAAGAACTCCCCGAACATGGTGGCACACCGAGTCCTCTGAAACTAGGCGCAACCAGCGTCGCTCTTCACTTGTACATCGAAGATTGCGATGCGATGGTCAAAAGAATGGCCGCCCAAGGGGCTGAAGTGTTAATGGAGCCCATGGATATGTTTTGGGGCGAACGGTTCGGCCGCGTCCGTGACCCTTTCGGACATGAATGGGGACTGGCGACCACTCTGCGTGAAATGACTTCCGATGAAATCCAAGCCGCTGCCGCTCAAGCGCTATAGATGAAGTCGTTTAGCGCCGAGGAACTTCGTGAAAATTTGGCGGAGATTTTTCAATCTCCGATGGATCAAGGCATCGTAAAAATGATTGTTCGGCGCCCAAGTCATGGCGAAAGWGAGAGCCTCGAGGTTGGAGAACTCTCTACTTCCAAAGGACTAGTCGGCGAGAACTGGCATTCCCGTGGGAGTTCAAAAACCGAAGACGGTTTGTCGCATCCGGGAAGGCAGTTAGCGCTCATGAATTCGCGCGTGATTGCGGGCTCCCAGACAAGATGGTCGCTTGCCGGGGATCAAATTTATGTTGACCTCAATCTGAGTGCGGAAAACTAACCTCCTGGCACTCAACTGAAGTTAGGGACTGCAGTGATCGAAATAAGCAAGGTGCCACATACCGACTGTAAGAAGTTCAAGCAACGTTTCGGCTTAGAAGCACTWCGGTTTGTCGGGTCGCAAATCGGGAAAGAGAATCATTCCCGAGGCATCCATGCCATCGTAGTGAAGGCGGGCCAAATAGCGGTTGGTGGAGAGGTCCAAAAACTTTAAGCGTGTGACCTGCGCATGACACGTTCAAGCGGCTTGCCAAAGGAATGGCCTGAACGCATTTTCTCTGAAAAAGGATTCCGCGAAGCTTCACGAGCCCATGAAAGACCTGCCTGAAACCTCGAAATTATCGGTCGCCGCTGCGCCGCATCGCTGCGCCACCAGAAGACCCGCTCTGATTTGAGCCGTTAGCCGAGTCGGAGTTTGAGCCACCACCAGTGCTTCTGGTGCCACCATCTCCCTGGATTTCGATAACGCCTTCTTCCAGTAGCTTTTTTACTGGAGGGTGTTCGGCGGCCTTCGGGCTGATCTGGCCGGTCATTTTCGGTCCTAGGCGCAAAACCTTGCCACCAGGCAGTGAAATCTTAAGCGGGCGCGGGGTCTTGTTGAGGATGTCCATGACGCTCCTATTCTAACCGTCCCACCCCCGCAGTACCCAGCCTCGATGGGCTACACTTAAAAGGTCAATGGATGCTCCCTCGCAAACCTGGGTCGCTCTTTTTCGCGGAATCAATGTCGGCGGGAACCATCTCATCCCGATGGCCATTCTCCGGGAAATATTGGGCGAACTCCATCTGCAAAATGTCCGCACTTATATTCAAAGTGGCAATGTCGTTTTTGAAACAGCTGGTCGGGTTTCATCCAGTTTGGGCTTAG
The DNA here is from genome assembly GCA_002746235.1 of Planctomycetota bacterium. Taxonomy (GTDB): domain Bacteria; phylum Planctomycetota; class UBA1135; order UBA1135; family UBA1135. The sequence goes on along the minus strand of NVWJ01000007.1, from coordinate 175,616 downwards.
AGATCGCGGAAAAGGTGCAGCAGCGGCAAGGATTTAGCCCAAGCATTTTGTTGCTGAGTAGTGCTCAATGGAAAGCTGCAGTCGATGARAACCCATTYCCAGAAGCGATTGSYGAACCCAAAACTCTTCACTTTCTKTTTCTTTCCGAGACGCCATCCAATCCAAATTTAGMGGCCTTGCACGCAAAGAAAAGCGCAACGGAACGGTTTGTGCTTACAGATTCTGTGTTCTATTTTCACGCGCCCGACGGCATTGGGCGTTCCAAAATAGCGGCSGTCGTCGAACGAATCCTTGGAGTGGTGACGACCGGACGCAATTWCAGAACMGTGCAAAAACTATTGGATATGACTCAGTAGTTCTTGCATCCCAAACAWTCTTGNCCCATCCATTTGAGTTAATCTCATGASAAAAAATAAYCTAGWTAAGTACAGCYTCATGCTGTTYKGGGTCGTTGCGAGTTTGAGTTGCAGCGCGTCTCCAAAGGTGARCCAGAGCTCCGAATCCATGTTTCAGCAKTTTGAGAGCCGTTTGYTGGCGGCKGARAGCATTCGMTTCGACTTTCAAATCACCGCGRAGGGGGCGATAGAGGTYGAYATTTCTGGMAGCTTCGAACTCATCCAGCAAGATCAGATTCACATTCTTGGCACCGGATCYTTCGCTGGATCARCGGTCAATCTTTCYCTTCATCTYCAAGCGAACCAATTGCAAATGAGCAATGGGAMCGARGARACCAMGATGRCRAGACCCAAGGAAGTAGARAATGCCCTTYTGATYGGWTGGACTCGCATGGGAATCYTGCACAACCTGGCGAAACTATTAAGTGCYTCAGCGCCMGAYCATGCTGACGGMAAYGTTCACACCTGGGTKGTGGTKGCGAATCTGCAAGAGACCTCCRCMTCCWCGGYCACCAGCACTTTTGACCTAGTGGTYGATGGCAYCCCWTCTGGCGCCGCTTCTMTTACYTGGAATGCYGCTGGGTTGCCWATSGAACGCCACCAAACGGTGCACTTTCCTGATAGCGAAATGCACGTGATGGAACGGTATTCGCAAGTCCAAATTATTGGGRRYTGAATCGGTTYAAAGRACAGCGGTTAGGCGGTTTTCTTRCCACYAAKCACTCCKATGGRAACCGCMAYGCAGCCAAGCGCCAAAAGAATGGTGCCCCACGTGATATCCACAAAGTTCAGCGCGATATCCGTAGCGAAYCCAGTCGTCGWATCGACCACCGATGCTGTGGCTTGTTGGAAAAACCCCTCTGGCTCAGGTTCYAYGAGGCCYTGAAGGTAGGGCCAAAGTAGGGATCCCCACATGASWAATGCAGCTAGTCGAGCAAAGCTGGTCTTGCCGAGACGCAGCATGACCACGGCGGTGATKGCSGAAACAATCATCAAKACGGCTTCMAAACCAGCTGCRTCCCAATAGCTCACCGTTCCATAGATCGCGACATCTGCGGCGGGGGCAAAGGAACCTAAAAYCAATGCTGCACAGCCGAWMATCGCTARWGCTTGCGAKTGGGTGCGGAGRAAGTTCATGTTGGGMGYGCCTGCTTAARGRGTTGGCTTCGATTACTGAATCGTTGCTTGATCGCCGTTGCTCAACATTCCAGTRGYCACGTCCAAAGCYTGGAACCAAACRSTAAGCCCAACAAGTCCGGCAGGGACATCAAGTCCGACYTGAGCAAARCCACTACTGTCAGCATTGGCCGTCGGCAGTTGCAATATTGGAAGTGATAAATCTACGGAACCGTAAATCGTGCTGGTTGGGCCATTTCCAGAAGTGCTGTAGGCTAGCACGACTCCGCCAAGCGCAGTGCAGTCCACGATCGTCGCGAAAGTGAACAAACCCGAAGTCAGACTGCCCACTGTCAACGCCGGATCCACGGTCTGGCCAGCGGTGTCGCGCCAATTCGCAACGGTGTTCGAAGCACTGTTGAGCGAGCGCCCATTATCCTGGTTGCCATCGCCCATAACCCAGCCGTTGTAAGTCACGTTGGGACTTGAGAAACGCTTAATTCGCGTACCAGGCGAGTAAGCCATAACCGTGCGGTACTGATTATTCGAAGTGCGGAAACCGTAACTGTACGAATACGCAGCGGCGCCAGCGTTTGCAGGGTCATGGGCGCAACCCATGTTATGGCCGAGCTCATGACCGAAACTGTAGTAACCGGTTGCACAACTGTAGTTGGTCACGCTGAATGCGGAACTCTGAAAACTTGGACTCACGTTGGTCATGAGGTAGGCAATGCCACAGTATTGACCGTTCTGGCAAATCATAGCAACGCAGTCAGCGCCGTATTGATCGCGAAGCGAGTGAACGATGTCCATATTGCCATCGGAGGTGCTGCGCAGGTCAGTCAGGATTTGGCTAAAGCTCGATGGCTCGTTATACCCAATCATTTCTTCCGTGTGCACCAACACTAAATGTTGAGTGACGCCGCTGAGGCTATATGCATCATTGGTTTCGGTGACCGCAAGGTTGATTTTGCTGGCTATGCCATTCGCGCCACCACTCGCATTCTTGGCGGCTGTGGAATAAACCACAAGCACATCGATGTCATGGCCACTACCGCGTTGTGACTGGCCACTGCCGTGCAAAGACTCGCTTGAAAAAATCCCGTGAGTGTCCTTAGTGCCGCAATCGGGCACTCCACTTGGGTCGCTGTGACGCACCCAGTGCACGCCATTGCCAGCGTAATCCACTTGATAAAGTTGATCTTGAAATTGAATGGTTGCCGACACTGCGTCGTCCATGACCGAAATGGTGACCGAGCCTTCTGCGTCATTCTGCAAACTCCCCGTCCAAACCCAACCACCACCATAAGCCAATTCCAGGCGTTCGAAAGTCGCAAGTAAATTTACGTCTTGGAAAAGGTTCAGTTGAATCGTGGAACTATTTGCTCCCGTGCGCGTGGTGTTGGCTAGAGCATCCAAATTTAATTCAGCAAGATACATACGCAAGGAAGGTGTGGAAGGAACCGCGCCGGGTAGACCGCTTTGGTTGGTTGCGGCAAAAAGGTGCGGCAAATCCTGGCTCCGAGAAGCAGAAGTTTGAGCTATCAAAGGTGCGGTGCAGAGTGCGAAGGCGAGCAGGAGGTGGGTAGGGTTCATGACGGGAGTAGGGAGAGGCGGGTTAAGGTTGCCGTGGTTTGATTAGACCATGCCCAATCTGCTCAAGTTCCTTTAAATCCAAAGTTTAGGGCCGTACATCCACTAGCGGTTAAGGCTTTCGGGCTCAGCCTCTAAGCAGAGCCAACATGGGATTGGGTGGCGCGGTGAGTTAAAGTGGGTGGATGCAAGTGGAGCGGATTGACCATGTCCAGCTGGCGATGCCGGCGGGTGAAGAAGTGAGAGCGCGGGATTTTTATGCAGGGTTGTTAGGTATTCCAGAACAGCCCAAGCCCCCTAAGCTGGCCGCGCGTGGTGGCGCGTGGTTTGAGCGCGACTCCCTACGCATTCATCTCGGAGTGGATGTTGATTTTCGTCCGGCAAAAAAAGCCCATCCGGCCTTCGTGGTCACCGAGCTTGCTGTYCTGGTGGAGCAACTGCTTGCCGCTGGCGTTTTRGYGAACCAGGACGATGCCTTGCCWGGRTTTCATYGCATCTATGTGGAAGATCCTTTTGGCAACCGCTTAGAGTTCATGGAGCCGCATTAACGCATGATTGCCCTGTTTGTGCTTGYTGTTGCCGCCRTCATGATTTTGACGGAAGTGTTTATGGCTGGTCATMAWTGGCCCMAAGTGCGKGGATGGTGGAAGCGGGCATTYGTTTTAAATGCATTCCAATTTTTGATTGCCTTCCTTGCCCCWTTGACCTGGGACGCATGGATGTCCGATTACCGYTTCTTTGATCTCGATGCACTAGGTACCACCGGCGGGGCMTTACTTGGATACTTCRYGATTACCTTTGTGTTTTATTGGTGGCATCGCGCGCGCCACGATRTCGATTTCCTGTGGMGATGGTTWCACCAAATCCATCACAGTCCGCAACGSATTGAAATCMTTACTTCYTTCTACAAGCATCCGRTGGAAATCGTGATGAACAGCTTGTTCTCAAGTGCAATCCTATATTTCCTCGTCGGYTTGAGTCCWTTGGCATCCGGTTATGCATTGCTGYTAACWGGACTRGCCGAATTGCTTTACCATTGGAATGTGCGTACTCCTTATTGGTTAGGTTTTCTCATCCAACGCCCTGAAAGTCATCGCGTGCATCATCAAGATGGCCTGCATCATTACAATTACGCCGATTTGCCCATTTGGGATATGTTGTTTGGCACCTTCCGTAATCCAAAATCGTGGGACTCCACCTGTGGATTTGGCGATGCACCCGAACATAAACTTGGCACCATGCTAAGGGGGAAGAAAGTCTCATGAAGGATGATGCCCGTTGGCCCTTGCCCGCCATTGCACTCTTGGTGGCAGGGTTCATGCAAATGAGCGGCGACCTATTTCAGGTGGCTCCTCTGAAAGGGATTGGCGCAGCTTGGATGTTTTCTCCAGCTCCGAAAGTATTTTCTTCGGTGAAAGGTCTCGAAACTTATTCGACGCAAACTTTCTTGGAGTGGAACGATAAGCAAGGAGTCAGTCACTCGATTGAATTTACGCCGGAAATCTACGCCAAACTCGCTGGCCCTTACAACCGCCGCAATATTTTTGGCGCAGCGCTCGCTTATGGTCCAGTGTTCGCGGAGGACGAACGGTTAAAGCCACTGCTGCGTTCCGTTGTGGCTTATGCCTTGACGAATGACGCCCCGTTACTGGTGGAGCTTGGCGTCGATGTCGAGACGGTGGTGTGGCCAATCGTTTTGCGCTATGTTCCTGCAGAGGGCACGGAAATGGGTGATTTGCCTCGTTCTCTGGAGATCCCGCTCCCATGAAAAACGGCTGGACTGGCGGGCAATACAGCATCTTCCGAGTTGCCTTTGGCGTTTATCTCATGGTGCATTGCTTGCACCTGATTCCATGGGCGCCAGAAATGTTCTCCAATGTTGGAGTCTTGGCCGACGGCAGCCTAAGCCCTTTCCTAAATCTGTTCCCAAACATTCTCGCGCTTTGGGATGGCTCGGCTTTCGTCACTGGCTTGCTGGTGTGCGCGGTGATCCTTGCCTTCTTGTTCACCATCGGCTGGCGCGATCGATGGGCCGCTATTTTGCTTTGGTATGTGCTCGCTTGCCTGTTTGGCCGCAACCCATTGATCTTGAATCCGGGATTGCCCTATGTCGGCCTCATGTTAGTGATCCATGCCATGCTTCCCTCTGCGCCTTATGGGTCTTGGGTTGCGCGCGGTCGAGTTGATCCCGATGGCGGCTGGAAAATGCATCCATCCTACTTTGCAGTCGCTTGGATTTTGATGGCCGTTGGTTACACCTATAGCGGCTACACCAAACTGATTAGCCCGTCTTGGCAGGATGGAACAGCATTCCTGCGATTGCTCGATAATCCTTTGGCTCGCCCCGGTTTCATCCGCGAATTTGCGCTGGATTTGCCGGGTTGGTTGTTGCAGGCCGCGACCTATGGCGCCTTGTCCTTAGAGTTAGCCTTTGCACCACTCGCGCTGTTCAAGAAAGTACGCCCCTGGCTGTGGCTGGCGATGTTGTTGATGCATTTGGGGCTCATCGTTCTCATCGATTTCGCTGACTTGAGTTTGGGTATGGTTTTACTTCACCTGTTCACCTTCAACCCGAACTGGGTTCGCCCACGCACTGCACCCAAGTCTGAGATTCTATTCTTTGATGGCTCGTGCGGACTTTGCCATCGGTTTATTCGAACCGTTCTCGCTGAAGAACGAAATCCAATTCCCATCCGCATTGCTCCTCTTGGTGGAGAGGCCTTCGCTCAAGAGATTTCTTCCGAGCAAAGCCAGTCCTTGCCGGATAGTTTGGTTTTGAAAACCCACGATGGAAGATTGTTGATGCGCACGCAAGCCGTGTGCCACCTTTTACACCGCTTCGGCGGCCTTTGGCGAGTTTTAGCATTCCTGCTTCAGGCTATTCCTCGTCCGTTCCGAGACGCTGGCTACAACGGACTCGCACGGATCCGCTATCGGTTGTTTCAACGCCCTGTGGAAGTGTGCCCGCTGCTGCCAGAGTCTTTGCGAAACCGGTTCGAGATGTAATCCCTTAAGGAAACTCTGATTAAGTCTGGCGGCGACTCCGCGGCCTAAATCGCTTGCCCCTGCGTTGCTTCATCTTGGCTGTAGCGACACTACAGCCTTCGATTCGCGCCTTGGGGCAAACGATTTCCATCCACGGCCTCCCGCACAATACTTAATCAGAGCTTCCCTAAAACGAGTCAATAAAGCTCAATCTCAGCCAGCCCAACGCTGACGTTCTCTCCCAGCCGTTGTTCATTGAGCGAAAGCACTCGTAAACGTATACGGCTGATTTTCCGCGTGCCCTCAAACTCGAGGACCGCCTTTTGTTGGAGATCTCCGGGCAACGAAATGACTCTTGGCTTGTCGTTGTCGATTTGGATTTCGAGTTGGGTGATCTTTGGAGTGGGTGAGAACTCGCGTGGATCTACTGGGGCCAAAACCAACTTTAAGGTCTCGCACTTACGCGGGCGCTTAAAGCGCACATCGATAAATGGGGCGGCGTCGTCAGAGTCGCAGAGCCAGAAGGTTTCGGGGCGGCCGTCGGTGAGATATCTTGCAGGATGCAATTGCCGAGAGCTGGAAGCAGTCACTCTAGGGCTACCGGCGGGCGCTTTGTTGTATTCCCCTTCGGTGACGTAAGCGAAACGCTCGGGCGTAGTGCCATCCTGCTGCGAGAACTCCAAGGTCTGGGAGGAAATCATGCCTCCATCTTTGGTAATGGCGTCGGCGCGGATGGCCCACTCACCGGGTTGCGCAAGAGGCGGTTGGATGGCGAAGCGTCGGGTTAAAGATTCCTCCACCCGATTCCATTCACCAGTAGGCGGCTTCATCCAGTAAATGACTTTTTGGATATCATCAAAGCCGTCGGTGGTTGCGTCGATCCACAAGGAGATCGGTGGGCGCATGGATAGGCGCATATGCAACTTGCCGTTAGCGTCGTCGGTCTCGAGCAAAAAGGGATTCCCCTTGGTGACGTTGGTGATCGCTTGCTTGCCAGTGGCGCGACGTAAAAACAATAGAGCGAAGCAATCTGGAATGGGTTGATCGAGATCGCTCCATCCGCCGCTGTCTTTTTGCATGTCTACCAAGTGCGATGCACCTTCCCAATACCATTCATGGTCGCCGAAGGTCTCCGTTTCGGCCAAGCCACCGGCGCGCTCTAGACCGTAGATGTAATAAAAATTCCAAGTGTCCGGGAGCCCGGTTCCAAGAGTCCAGTGTTGTCCAAGCCACGCGCTTCCAGCGAGAATGGCGCGATCCAATTTTTGAATCAGCGGACCGTTTTGTCCGCTAGCTAAATGAGAACGGCAAATCGCAAGCGTACCCACTCCAGCAGCGGTCATGGATGGAGTCACGCTGGCACCACTGTTTATGGAATAACCAAAGCCACCAGGTCTGACTTGCTTTCCAGTCACAACGCTCGAACCACTGGTGCTTCCAGAGAAACAGCCAAGGGTGGCTTTGGAGAGTTCGCGCCAAGTTTTATCCGGGATGGTTACGCCTGCAGCCGCAGCAGCACGCAATCCAAGCGCAGCATATTGGGCGTTGGACAAGTCGCCGTGCCATCCGCCCGAAATCGCGCCATATCCCCAAAGCCCGTTGCCCATTTGCCAATCSACCAARTCTTCGGCCAACTCTTCRATACGCTCTTGGTCTTGTGGRTCCTGTCCGGCTTGATAAGCCATTAACTCCAGTGCAATCACATAAGTGTGGTGACCACGCTGCTGSCGCAAATGCTCCAAGCCCTTCAGCACCGACTCGTGCCGCGGACTAACTCCACTCTTTACTAAAGTGTAAATGGCCAAAGCACACACGCCATTTTGATATCCAGAATATGCGGGCCACGAGCCATCGATGGCTTGCCGGTCSAGTAAATACTGCACACCTAWATCAATTGCACGATGAATGCGCGGGTTATCAATCCGKCGCACCGACTGCATTTCAAAACTCCAACCTACCGCGTTGCTTTCGAYTTCGACCAACAAGTGATTGACGCCGGGCACGACCTCTAGAGAGAGTGAATGACTRCTTGGGCTGAACTGCCGCGTGCGTTTATTGCTGAGYAGTTGCTTGCCGTTCCACCAAAGGYTGATTTYCCCCTCYCCACCRCACYGSACCGGAATCGTGTTCTCGGCGTTCGCATAAACYGGWAGRTACAGAAAAGCSGTAGCGTTKTTCGCGWARTCRGAATCTGCAAGYACTAGYGGAAGAATGGARGCGAGTTCTAATTTTCCGGTGTCGAATCCTAGGCGTGAACGCGGGTTGGTGGCGAGAGCATCTTGMTYSGCGAGRWRYTGGRCGATGTCYGGTTGCSCCCARGGWATRCGCATGCCTTCYGGYCCTTCRTGKGTTTYGKTTAGATTCGAATAWGGGACRCCSGCWTGCATSTYYCGCGCCARAACRCYGGGGCTYYTTMGTCCRGTKACSGAGCTTTTYGGYARRGGACCAAGCATGCGCCATTCTCCGAGTCGCAWGGWRTCGRTCTCKRCCYCCGATTGGKCRGGYGYGGYAGCCGAKRCGGCAACAAGRAGCAAGATGGATACAGCCAGGGRCATGGTTACTTCTAGGTTATCYGCGCGTATGAGGTAACTTGTGAATATCGTGGCTTCATCCCTGCCCCTTACTCTCCGCTCCTCGTTGRCCACGCTTGCGGCCGCCATGATTTTGGCTTGCGCCAGTTTTGCGCAACAGACGCCCGGCGGCARGGGCGAGCAYGTCAGCTTGGAATATGGTCGTGCGGCTTTCGCCAAGGGAGATTTCCCCGCGGCTTATGAGCACTTCCTGTTTGGTCTGGCGCGCGCTGAAAATCCGCTGGAAGTGGTGGAGCTGCTCCTAGAAAACGCGGCCGCTGCCTCCGRTGCCGATGCGCAAGCCTTATGGGCGCATGAGTATTTTGCTGTAGGCGCGGATGCCCGCGGACGCTTGTCGGTAAAAAAAGGYCCGKCGAAGTGGTTGTTGGCGARTRATCCGTGGCCGGCCAAGCTGGCGGCATCGCGCGCGGCGGCGGTGCAGGAATTAGTGAAGTATCGCGATCGAAAAGCAAAAGGGCGGGGGGCTGGCGATGGCTTCCTTGCCGAATGGGCCGAAGATTTGGCGCGCACTTTGGCTTTGGAATCTTTGGCGTTACAGGAGAAGCATGCAGCGGATTTATCTCCGGCMCTGAGCATTTCGGCTCCRGAGCARCGSCAAGTGCTAAAGCATTTACAAAATGCCATGCGCCAAGGCTTTGCTGAGAGTAAAAACGAATTGGTGATTCGTGCAGCRCGCTGTTTGCGTGGGTTGGGTGCTCAATCMAACTTCAAGGAYATTGAAGGGCCGCAACCGCTGAATATGGAAAAGGATCTMGYGSYAKMWMAWSCTTMYYKKAAYYRTKMMSKMNNNANTTTGCTTCKRCGCGCCGAGGTCTTGTCCGTGGATGAATTAGAAGAGTTCGATGAAGGCCTGCAACGCGCCTTTACCTTGGAGCATGCAAGTTTTTCAAATCCTGGCGTGGCGAATTCATTAACCGACCGCTACCGGGTGGAAACCTCTTGTGGTTATTGGACACTGCTTGGGATTGCGTCGACGGTGGAGGAACACCATGAGCGTTTGGTGGAATGGTATGGAGAGGATCCTTTTGTAAATGTGCCCGGCACCATGCGCATTGTTCCAGAATCGCATGGTTTGGAAATGGAAGGCGCTGGCTTTTGGTGGGTGGGCGGATTCCAAGGCGGCGACACCACCACGATTGTGTTTAAGTTGAGCAACATTCCTTCGGCTGGTCATCTCATCACGCATGAGTTAACCCACCGTTTCGATGGCGCCCTGTTYGGYGGTCTCCCAGCATGGCTTGCAGAGGGTCGCGCAGTTTGGACTGGCGGTGGTTATGGAAAAATAKCCGACCGTGAATTCAAGGAGGACTATGTGAATTTCGGCACCATGTTTTCGGTCGCGCAAAAGGGTTACGGTGGTTTAGAGAAGCTCACTGACTTGGCCGATGGCACCATCGAGGAATATCGCGATAACTACTCTGCGGGTTATGCCCTATTCGTTTACTTGCGCAGCTGGACAGGTTTCGAGGAAGGCGGCACACCMCTATTCCGTGAACAGTTAGAGGCCTATCAAAACAACCGTAAACGCTCACGCAAAGGCGGAGCTGCAGGCTTTGCAAGTTATTTTGCCGATGGTAAGAATGGGCGCCCAGAAAGTATGGAGGCTTTTGCGGAAGACTAYGATCGGTTYCTGCGCGGTTTTTATTGGAAGGACATGAAGCCATGGACTAACCGGTACGATCCCGGCGCGCCTGCCGGTGAACGTGCACCGCGGGTCATGGATGAACCGACCTCGACTTGGTTGCGCAATCGSGCGGAGCCGTGGTTCGGKCAAGACCARGCGCGCATGGGAGCCGARTTGTTRCTSGARGCSGGTAAGAAACGRGAAGCGCTGATGGCYTACCAATGGGCRCTTGCYGTCGATGAACCTTCCGATGCGGTTTTGGATGAAATCGCAGAGACCCTGGAAGCGGTGGATCAAGAAGATGCCGCTTGGGTCATCCGTCATTGGCAACGCTTCGATGGACCACGTCGGTCGTACGCGGCTTCTACATCTGGCGAAGCAGCTCCGTTTTTGAATAAGCTTTCGAAAACAAAATTGTTGATGTCGGAAATGGGCGAGGCCGCTGATTTTTATGCGCAGGGTGGGTACACCATTGCCGCAGCTGCCATGGCTGCAGACCATGATCGACTTGCCCGCGCTTTAGGGTTGCCGGAGCGTCCGACCGCGTTTGTGCGTGAAGATATGGAGAAGACCTTGCACCCGATGCATCGCCCGGCACATCAGTTAGGGAACGCTGGTTGGACGGAAGATGGATTGACTGGTCATGAAGACCGCCGCGTAGAAGGACTTTGGTTTGTCGATCGTCAGGGGGATCTGCACGTCGGACGCAAGCAAGGGCGTAGCGGTACCGACACCATGGATCGCCAGTCACATCAGCGCGATGCGTTCGTTCTTTCCAAGGAGTGGCAGGAGCCGGGGCGTTATCGATTACGCACCAAAATCGAGCAGACCACTTCCTACYTTCATGCCGGAGTGGTGATTGGGTGGACCCGACGCGACCGCAACATCCGCTTTGATTTTGCCGGCGGCGACTCACGATTTGCGTTTGGCGAAAGTGAAAGCCGCGACGCATCGAATGGATTCTCATGGAGCTTAGACGGGCTCTATGCGCGCCAACCMCGCATCTCTGGTGGAGTTGGCTTTGACCGCGAAAAGCGCACCTGGGAATTGGAAATGCGCATCGATGGCCCYACGGTCGAAGTTTTTGTCGATGGCAAGTTCACCGGTCGCATGACAACTTTAGATGCWCGTCCKATTCANGGGTNACATCGGTTTYTATACATCRACSGGMGCGATTCGRGTGGTGGCGCCGGAAGTGGAACGGCGSGATAGGGAATCCTTTTTGTTCGATACGCGTGCACTYGGCAATGGATTGCATCCGAGTCAGTTGGGAGAAACCAGCTTRCGCGCCTTAATCGGRCGCCCGGTKACTGGACTCCCACTTGCTGGSGCYGGCACYGCCATTCTTTGGTTYCCTCARGAATCKGAGAAGCATCTMKCSGAGTTAARSGARGGYGAATGGGAGCAAGAGATTCARRGCCGTCTYGATYTGTTTTTTGAACAATGGATGATTGAGGAYCCAAGCCARGGSGTCASYATTGTGTGGCCAGATTCAATCCCTCCCGAAACACAGGRAGCCATCCGCMATCGTTACCTGAAGGGYGAGCTGGAAGACGTATYTCTTCCGCGCGGTGGATTGTTTTGGGCGACACACCCAGGACGCACCGATCTTATGGAGAGCGGCATGACCGTTGGCGGGTGGAAACGCCCACTGCTTTTATTCGCCGACCCTGCCGGCATCCTTCAGTTTGCCCGACGCATGTCGCGCTCTCGTTCAGGCCTGCACCGCGACTTCTTGCGCCAGCTTTTAGAGTTCCAGGATCACTCGCGCCCTGGCCAAGCAGGCTCCGACGATTAGTTCCTTAGTCGCGCTGCAACTCGATTTCGGAAAAGCCAACCGAGGCATTTCCCAAAACTCCGCCTGCAACGTCAATAACCACAATCTTGAGGAAGTTGATTTTCATCGTCTTCTCAAATTGAATCACAGTCTTGCGCGCCGGTGAAGTTTCCACTTCATAAATCGTCGGCTGCTTATCTTTGTTAATCCAAAGCTCAATACGCGCAACGTGAGGATGAAGGCCATGCTCGGATTTTCGCGTGTGCGCTTGCGAGAGCAAAATACGATCGACCTTTGCCTTTTTACGTAGTTTGATTTCTACCGTCGGGGCTTTATCGGAGGGGTCGCAATCCCAGAAGGAGTACCAAACATTGTCGACTAATCGCCCGCCATTGTGATCGAGGTATTGAGTGGAAATGGAAACGGTTGGGCGGTACGCCGGCAGTAGGTTTCGTGAAGAATCACTCGCGTACTGCAAATCTTTGACCCGGATTTTTGTTTCATATTCCACGGCTAGCACTTCACTTTCCCAGGCTTTTCCTTGGTCGCTGTCGCCTCGGACCTGGAACTCCCAAGCGCCTGGAGTATCGGCAGTGAAGCGATGGCCAAAGCGATTGCCCTCCCCTGGACCGGCAGGCTGCCAATCCTCACCCTTGCGCCGCGCAAAGTAATGCGCGCTTAACAAGGTGATGCCCTTCGGCGGCACGACCCACAACACGATTGGATCGCCTTCCACAGCATGCAACACCAAGGATCCTTTCTGTGTTTTGGTCGCGTGGTGGCGATTGGTGCCTTCACTGGTTCCACCAGTAACTGCCGAGCGTGCGGTTGCCCGTTTTAGAAAAAGGAGTGCAAAGCTAGTCGCGATATCTTCCTCGCCCCAAGGCGTTGCCCATTGCCCAGCCCCCGCTTGGTCCTCTACTAAAAAGCTTGAGCCCTCGGCATACCAGTCATGAGTGCCGAGCATTTGCACGTCAAGCAAAGCGCCGACACGTTCGACCCCATACAACCAGTAGTAGTATTGGGCGCGTCCGGGGCGACCGGGGTTGTGCCCTAGAGAAAACTGATGACCGAGCCAAAGCATACCTTGGTCAATGGACTTGTTGACCCTGGTCGCATTGTTGCGCTTCATGCGTTCGCCGAGTTGTTCTCTAGCAATAGCCAAAACCGCAATCCCGGCTGAAGTCATGGATCCGGACCATCCGCTTCCATGGCCTGGATAGTAGATAAAAGGTGCGCCAGCGTTGACATCTTTGCGCTTGGTATTCGCCTGGCAAATTAAAGTGCCGCGGATGGCTGTTTCCCAAACTTTAGATGGAATCTCAACACCTCGCTGGGCGGCAGCGCGCAAACCCAAAACTGCGAATTGAGTACACGACAAATCCCAATGAGCATCCGGGTAAGCCCATTGACCATTGTCTTGCTGCCAAGAGATTAAATCTTCGGCGCGCTCTTCCATCCAAGGAAGGACATTCGGGTCATCCAAGGCGGCCAGCGCCATGAGTTCACAGCCGGCAGAATATGTGCGGTCAGAGGGTTCAGTCCTTAGGTATTCCAAGCCACGCAGAATCGCAGGGTGCCGCGGGTCCAATCCAGAGCTTAACAATGCATAGAGCACTAAAGCCGTAGAGCCGTTGCGGTAGATGTCTTGCTTGTTTTGCCAAGAGCCATCCAAAAGTTGCCGCCCCAACAAATACTTCACTCCTCGGTCGACCGCGCTGTTGATGGCCGTTTGATTCTCAAAACGTGGCGACTGCATTTCGAAAGCCCAAGTGCCGCCATTTTGCGCAATCTTTACCATCAAATGGTTGATGCCCGGCACTAAGCGCAAAGTGACATTCTCTTGGTACGCATTGGTGCCACGGCTTTCAATGCTTTCACAAACCAACTCTCCATTCAGCCACATGCGCAAGCCATCGTCACTACCGAAGAAAATCTTTTGCTCGGTAACGATGTCAGATTGGATAGGGCAATAAAGGTACGCCACCTGACGCGGACCAGGGTTTCCGGTCAATGCGTTGATGTCGAACCGCCCTACATCAAAAATTTCTTCGCCGCGTGGATTGGTCGATGCCGCAGCTTTCCATTGCATCATCCGCCCGGTAATCTCGACGCCATGTTCCGATGGAAACCAATACTCGCCACCAATCATGTCCTCSAGGAAACGCTCGGGTGGATGAACGATGGCGAGATCCTCCGACTTTCCTTGCGCAAACGGACCCATGACTTTCCACGCCCCAAGCTCGATTTGAGCGGTGGGCTCCTGAGCGCAAAGGGGTGCGCAGGTCAGGGTTAGGGCAAGGGAGGGAAGCAGGAACACCGCCGCCAGCCTAGCACTGACGACGGCGATTCACGATTCCGCATATTAAGGCGGCGTTTTCACGCCACGGGCTATTGCACTGCAGTTGCGATGCTTTCGCCGAGAGTTTGCGTGCCAGCATCGTAGATTTGTAGCCAAACCGGGGAGCCAGCGAGTCCTGCAGGAACGATGAAGGTGAGGGAGGCGTCGCCCTGAGCGTTGGCGAGAATGCCAAAGCTGGTGACTGGAGGGGTGAGGTTGGCTACGCCGACGGGAGAAGTCCATGGACCGCCACCAATCAAACTACGTCCAACAAACGCGACTTGGTTTGGGGTGAGATTCCCAGCACTCATCGTCGCACTTTGCCCAGCAACCAAAGTCGTAATGCTTAAGCTCGGTCCAGTCRCAGCATTCTCCACCACCGCACGCAGAAACAGATTCCGCGATTCGGTGACGAAGGACGCCGCGCTGTCATTGCAATCCGCACTAAACGAACTGCGCCCGACGGAGGGAACACTGAAGGGGATGGTAAAGCCAGTGTTTCCGCCGCAAGGATTGGATGGGCGCAGCTCGATTGAGAAATCGCTGCTGCCGACTTGGATATTGATGGAGCTCACGTCGATAACTTGCCAGTTTGAAGTGTCGATCACTGCGGCCTGATTCAACATACTGCCGATAACAAGACCGTTTGCATCGCGAACAAGTAAATCAAAAGCAAGGCTGGTGCCCCATTGCGAAGCCGCAACATAGCGGACTTCTAAAAGTTGTCCGCTTGCATTGCCCGTGGGTGTAAACAAAACCGATTGCGCCCAGTATCCCCAGCCAGGGATGATGTTCGCGTTCTGCAAGTTGCGCGAGACTCCAACAAAGTCTCCATCGTCATAAAAAATCTCCGTGCTGTTTGGAGGCAGCGCCGGAGAGGACACGATGGTTCGTGTTTGAAAGCCAGCATCGATGGTGATGATGCCATCGGTGGTGATCTGTTGCGCGCTCAGCGATGTGCTGAGAAAAGCCAGGCCGAGGCTTAGGAGCGCTCTATGGGCCGTAGAGCGGTGCAACAGATGGGGGATGGCCATGGAAGAAAGCTACCACGCAAATCCCCCGCCGTCTGGAAAACCTTTGGCCCCGCTGATTTAGGTGGCAGGGTCTGGACTCGTAAGGTGTTCCGTTATCTAGTCGCGCCGCATGAACAACATGAGGATGTACTTGAACATGATAATGAAATCCAATAACAAGGTGGCTGCTGCAAGGGCAGCCATGTTAGAAGGAAAGCGTTTCATGATGTTCTGCGTGTCGTATAAAACGAAACCTCCCATCAGTACGACAAAGGCGAAGGAGAAAAGCGAAGAAGTTGCGAAGCCACCTCCGATGCCGAAATACCCAAGCGCTGCGATTGCGAACATTCCCCAGAACAGCATCATGAGGGCGCCGCGCATCATAGAGAAATCGCGTTTCGTGGTAAGTGCGTAGAAGGTAAGTCCTCCAAATATCGCGGAAGTCAATACAAACGCTTGGGTGACGACGCTGCCTCCGCTAGCCAGCATGTCTATGTTCACCGGGGCAAGGTCGCCAGCCGCGTTATAGATTGAGAGCCCAGCTTGGCGAACCATTGCAATGTAAATCAAAGGTGCGGTGAACACTCCCATGAGGATGCCGTACATGCCGAGACCTACAAGGCTCATGGTGTTGCCTGCTTTAGCCATGAAGCGGAGCAGGAGGAACTGCGCCCCGATGAACAAGAAGAAGACCATGAATCCACCGCCAGAAAAACTTAGGACGGAGGCCATGAGTGATTCATTGAACACCACAAAMAGGGCAGTGCCCATCCAYAGCAACATGGAKGCACTCAGTAAGGTGTAAACCTTACGCAGRAACGCCATYCGCGTMATGCTGTCGSCATAAGCGACGGCTTCTYGGTYKACGGCAATGTTGCCGCCMAAAGCTCCAGKTGARTTAGCACGCATGAGTTCTATTCTATCGTTTTTRCAGGTTCAGAAATCGCGCAGCGTGGCCAGCTCCAGCGGAGGACCAGTGCGCCGACGRTGGCGATGGCGAAGGGGATGAGCATTTCGGTGCCGAGCACCCARCCGCCGATGCCGAACARGAGYCCGTAAATCAGMGCCACGCCRCYKGCCCAACCTATGAGGATGGGGCGCAATCGTTTACGGCTYCCGTYKCCGAASAYKCCCCAGGCGCCRGCCGGAAGGACTTTGTCGTGGAAAGCGCGTAAGTGCTCRCGATCCACMGGTTTGGTGARCATGGTCACGCACAAACTRACMGCYARYGARACYSCCACYACAAACAAGTAGGACAMRGGRTAGGGGATATCAATYAGMTTGGCMYCGGCGCCRAACATGGTGAGGTTTAGGGCMACCGTCARCATGGTCGASGTCAGCAATGCSGAAAGCTCGGTCCAYGCGTTGGCTCTCCACCAGAACCAGCGCATGAGAAGYGCTGGGCCWAGACCGCCAAGCAAGGAAAGCGAGAAGGTGAAGAGGTTGGCAATRCTGTCGGCAGAAAGTGCGAACAGTCCWGCGAGAATGCCGATGGCGATTTCGGCGAAGCGTCCGACCCAAACATAGTGSGTGGGTTTCGCTTTCGGGYGCAGGAAGCGGCGGTAAAGGTCGTTGACTAAATATGCGGAWCCCAAGTTGAAGTGAGTATCCAGGGTGCTCATGAATGCGGCGAGGAARCTYGCGCAGAGTAACCCGAATAAACCWGGTCCAAGCARCATRGCCATCATGCGTGGATAGGCYTCTTCGTAATCMGGRACCATGAGGCCTTCGGAGTTTTRGATGAGGCTYARRTCTCCGGTTGGRATGAGCAACATWGAAGCCAAMCCCACAATRATCCAYGGCCATGGGCGYAGRCAGTAATGCGCTAAGTGWAACCAAAGWGCAGCKCCSCGSGCATGVCCYTCGGTTTTRCATGCGGAATAACGCTGYACRCCAGCACCGCCGCCGTCGGCATTTTTGTTCAGCCAGCCCTGCACTCCGGTGTAAATTAAGAAGGCACCAAAGCCTTGCGTCCACCACGCAAGTGCCGTCCAGTGGGCCGGTTCTCCAGTTTCAGCATCGATTGCTGTTGGCATGAGGTCGGTGGTTTGCGGGCCGAGGGCACGGAAGGCATCGCGCGCTGCGGTGAGGCCGCCGAGGGCATCGACCGATTTGTAGGCAAGCAGGATGGCGCCGAACAGGGCGAGTACGAACTGARATAGGTCCGTCATCACCACGCCCCATAAACCAGAGAGGAAGGAATAGGAAAGTGCGAGGATTAGTGCGCCGCCAACAATCCAGACATCTAAACTGGAATCGTTGAGGTCGAGGATGACGCGCACCAGCTTCAGCATGGCGAGCAGCACCCAAGCAAGCACCATGGTGTTAGTGACTAGAGCGTGATAGCCGCCATAAAATCCGCGCAGGAATCGGGCGGCAGAACCGGAATAGCGGCGTTCGATGACTTCGGCATCGGTGGTCACTTCAAGGCGTCGCCACCAGCCGGCGAGGCAAACGAAGGAAAGGGATCCGCCGACGGCCGCGCCCCACCACAGCCAGTTCATGGAAATACCGGAGCTGCGTACCCATCCGCTGACTAAGAGCGGCGTGTCCGCGGCAAAGGAAGTCGCGACTAAGGAGGTTCCCGCAACCCACCACTTCAAGCTGCGTCCAGCTAAGTAAAAATCGCCGGTGGAGCGCGAGGCGCGTTTGGTGAGGTAGATTCCTACACTCAGCGCGAAAACCAAATATCCCCCGATGGCGAGCCAGTCGAGGAATTGGAATTGGGTCACGCGCTAAACAGCTCTACTCGCCGGCGGTAATTAGCATGCCAAGCAAAGCTGGCGACACGCCTGGAAGGTACCAACCTCGGGCGGAGGCAGGTGCGAGTTGCGCGGCATCGGGTGCGCCGGCCATGTAGAGCGCGGGATGATGATGCTGAATCGCTTCGAGCCACGGACCCGGAATGTTCGGCAGACCATGACCTTCGCGTGCACCGCAAAGAATCAGTAGTGGCCCCGGAAAGGAACTTGGTGGCGCGTCATCGGGCTTGAAAACGGGCATATCCCACTCATGCAGGTATTTGAGTGCATCGGGGGTGGAGGCCAAGTTGAGTGCGCAAACTGGGCGCGAGTGCGTCCGACCGGCAGAACCACCAGGCAGTGGGCGCAACAAAGTCTTGGCGCCACCACCTAAAACTAAAGGCTTTGGCGGTGCAACTTCGGTATCGAGGGTGAGGCGAATCATCTTTTCCAGACGACCAACGGCTTGGAAAACGCGCTCCTCATTGAGATCGCCGCGCTCCATGGCATCGCGCAGGGTGATGGCGAGCGCTACTGGATCTTCTGGGTCGAGTAGTAAATCAACACCAGCATGAATCGACTGCACCGCGAGTTCTTCATGCGGGCCATCGCCAAAACCAACCATCTGTAGGGAGTCGGTGACTACCACACCGTCGTAACCCCAATCTTTGCGCAGGATGTCCATCATCACTTGCGAGCGACTGGCCGGACGTCCGGACTGGTCAATCAGCGGAAACTCAATGTGACCGACCATGATGGAAGGGCACAATCCGAGCAGAGTTTTGAAAGGCTCCAGGTGTGGAGTGGGGTCTTCAAAACAAATCGCCATTTCGGTGTGGCTGTCCTGGGAGACGCCGCCATGCCCCGGGAAATGCTTTGCACAAGCTAAACCGCCAGCGTCTTTGATGCCCTGCATGTAGGCGCCCGCACATTCAATCACGCGCTGAATCTCGCCACCGAAAGCACGGTTCGCGATAATCGGCGAGCGCGTTGCATCCATGGATGTCCGATGCAAATCCAACACCGGACCTAAAATCCAACGCACATTTGCAGTAGCAGCTTCCGATGCGGTGCGATGCCCAGCGTTGTAAGAAGCCTCGGTACCGAGCAATCCGAGCGCCCAAGCGTCGGGCAGTGGAGTCAGGCCTTCAAACTGCTGCCCTGCTCCGCGCTCGAGGTCCGCGCAGAACAAAATCGGGTGATCCGCCTGGTCTTCCATGGTTTCATGGAGCCATTGCACGTCCTCAGCATCGCCGCCGAAGATCATAAAAACCCGAGGGTCAAACTCGCGGAGACAGCGCAGGCCCTCGGCAAGCCCTTCGCCTTTATCCAGGCGCAAAGTGGGGGCAACGAGGTAATCGGTAGGTGCGTGAGTCACAACGCATAAGGGTAGTTGCGGCCTAAGGTGGCGTCGACCCGGAGGGCGTAGAATCCCCATTTCATGGCCAAACCTCTCCTCCTTGTTCACGGTGGCGCCGGCAATCTGCCGGAAGCTTCGCGCCCATCCCATGAAGCCGGTTGTTTGCACGCAGCCGAGGCCGGGGGTGCGGTTTTGGAGGCCGGCGGGACCGTGGTGGAGGCGGTTTGTGCGGCGGTGGTGGAGTTGGAGAACAATCCGATTTACAACGCCGGGGTTGGATGTGCTCTGACCCGCAGCGGCCGGGTTTCTCTAGATACGGCGGTCATGGATGGAAAATCGCGCAATGCTGCAGGCCTAGCCGCGCTCGACGCATTCCCCAACCCAGTACGCATTGCCGAGCGCATGTTGGATGAGCCGGAAGTCTTGTTGGTCGGGCAACCAGCATCGGAATGGGCCGAGCGCCATGGTTTTCGTCGCGTTCCGGAAGATGAGTTGACTACCGAGTCAGCGCGTTTGCAGTGGCACAAAGTGGTCGATGAAGGCGCCGACCCAAACTTTGCTGGCGGTACGGTCGGCTGTGTCGCGCGCGATGCCGATGGCAACCTTGCTGCAGCAACCAGTACCGGCGGCACCATGGGCAAGAAGCCTGGTCGCGTCGGGGATTCTCCGTTGATTGGCGTTGGTACTTTTGCCGATGATCTCTGCGCGCTCAGTGCCACCGGCCACGGTGAAGCTTTTATGCGCGCAGTCTTTGCCGCGCGGGTTGCCGATGCCGTGCGTTACGGCGAAGAGCCGCAGGAAGCATTACGTCGGATGCTGGAGCGTACCCGAGATTTCTTCGGCGGATACGGAGGTGCGATTTTGATTACCACTGAAAGTGACCCGCAGTTTTTCTGGACCACGGTGGGCATGTCCCATGCATGGTGGTCACCTGATGGAACTGGGAGCGGTATTTGAGCCCCGCGCAAAAGATATCGCCGGGCACCTGGTGGATGATCGCAGCAGCGAGTTCTTTTGTGTTGATGGCAGCATCGGCCAAAATGATGCCGGGGCTTTCTTCTTTGGAGATGGTGTTTGGGCGTAGTGTTTTATCGGTTGGCATCACCGCATGGATGATGCGCGTCGCACGCGCTTCAGCGACCGCAAAAGGGAAAACCGTTTCCTTTCGCCCGCAACGATCGTGGTTCTTGTTTCTGCGCGCGCTGTTTGGCTTGGCTGGTTTGCTCTGTTACCTGGAGGCCATCGTTCGCATTCCTTTGGGGACGGCTGTGACGGTCTACAACTTGACTCCGGTTTTCGCCGCCATCGTGGGACTACTTTTCCTCGGCGAAAAGATTTCAAAGCGCCAAGCGATTTCGATTTTGATTGGGATCAGTGGAGTTGCTTTCATCAAAGGATTCTCGGCCGACGTGACCTGGCCCGGCGTTTTGTTCGCTCTAGGGACCGCGTTTTTCTCGGCCATCGCATACAGCTTTGTGCGCGCGTTAAATAAAACCGAACACCCGCTCACTATTGTCATGGTATTCCCAATAGTTTCCATTCCGTTGACCCTGGCTATGGGCGGCTGGAACTTCCGTTTGCCAGAAGGCATGGAATGGTTTTGGTTGGTAGCGCTTGGGGTCGCCACGCAAAGCGGACAAGTCTGCTTGACCCATGCCTTGCGATATCACACGGCATCGCGCGCAACCCAGATCGGATTCATCGGCGTGGTCTTTGCGATGCTGCTCGGCATCCTGCTCGGCGATGGAATCCCCGGCGCAGCGCAAATCGGTGGAGCCGGATTGGTATTCTTGAGTTTGCTGCTCGGGCAAAAAGCGGTGCGGAAAAAGCGGAGCGCCCTTAACCCTGCCAAAGAATCAGCACCCCGCTAAACGCCATCATCCACACCACGGCGCTGCGGAAACGCTTTTCACCGATGCGTTCCAGCCATCGTCGCCCGATGAGATTGCCAACTACCGCGCCCACGCCAACTACAATTCCGTAAAGGAAGAGTTCTTGGTTAAGTGCTCCAAAGGTGACGTAGGTAGCGATCTTGGTCAAGTGCATGAAGAATGCATTGAAGGCTTTGGTGGCCACAATCTCCTGACGCTGGCAATCCAGGTTGAAGTAAAACGGATTTAGCACAGGTCCTAATCCACCGACCAACCCCGATGCCGTCGCAACCACAATGCCAACTGGAAGCATGGCCGCGGTTGGCATAGCGAAGGCGACTCGTTTTGCGCCCAATCGGTATTGCAGCAGCGTACTGATTAAGAAACCGCCGACAATCCAGCGCAGTAACTGCAGATACTCTTCTTCGGCAACCAATAAAGAAAACCAACGTGCACCGATAAAAGCTCCAAGTAATGCGCCAGGTAAATACCATCGAGTGATGTCCCAGCGGATGTGTTGGCGGAACATGATAATCCGCGAAAGTCCGCTGCTCATGGTGCCCACCGTAATGACCGGGGCAATCGCATGCGCGCCAAGCGTCCAATGCACAATCGGGATGAGGATGAGCGCGGACCCACCAGCAGTCACCATTCCGACCGCAAAAGCGCTGCATGCGCTAGCCGCAAGAAGGAGGATGATCCCCATGGGGTCAGAGCCTAAAACTCTGGATCATTTTCTGCATCGAGTCGGTCGCTTTGTTCGCGCAAAAACTTATCGGCAAGTTGCAGAACCGTGGTGAGGTCGATCAAGTTAGTATCGGGCGGAGCGAGTGCACGGTCGAGGTCAGCAACGGTCCATTCCAAATCGGTGGACTCCAAAGTGAAATCGAGAGAGATCGAGGGTGAGTTCGTGAACGCTGCAGTGGGTGGATAAGTCGCCGAGAAGTTGACACCCAATAAAACTCCACTGCGTGCCTCAAAGACTGCGTCGACTAAAGTGGTTTCGGTCCACAATGCCAAGATGGCCTGCTCGGGACCTTCAAAAAGGTTTTGAAAAACATCGTAAAGCGGGGAGCTTTCGCGTAAGTCCAAACCCAACTTGCAATAAATCTTGTCGTCGGCATAGCGCAAGGAGCGACACGATAAAGCAGTGCGGGTGAGGTCGAGAAAATATCGTGGATGAAAAAGTTGTGCGGGCTCAACACCCTGGTCACGAAAGAAAGCGGATCCAGCAATGCCGTAACCTTCCAAGTTGTTGAGGAACTTTGGCATCAGGCGGGTCATCGATGCATAGGTGCTTTCAAAAACGCCCTGCTGAAATTGCACCGCATAAATTTTATCTGGATCGATGCCCTTGACTCCGCCGGCAGTGCCCCATGCTCGCATAAAGAAACCATCAAACAGCATGCTTCCGGTCAGGTTCCATTTCGAGTTATTGTTCGGAAGGTCCAGAACCATAAATGCATCGAGCCGCGAGCGTTGGTCGTCGATGCCCTGAAAGGTAAAGTTGCCGACCGCAGAACCGCTTACATTCGCAACGTCCGGATCGGGATTCTTGCTGCTGTACTTGGCATCGAGCGCATAGTTCACGGTGACCGGCAGCGAAGCCTCTTCTGGCAGAGCATCGCGCCATTCCTCAAAAGTGCCGGCAGCCGCAGGTCCGGAGACGGTTAAGCCGCCGCGCATGGATTCCGGTAGGACGGCATCGTCAAGACGGGCAGTGCCACTACCTCCACTGCAGCTCAAGAATGGGACAGCAATCAGCAGGAAAGTGAATGAGATGCGCGGGAGGAAACCCATGGCGACAGTATCCCAGACGCTTCGGGCAATGGGAATCCAAGATTCAGTAGAATCCAGGTCGATGTTGCGCACCTCATCCTTTGCCCTTTTGGGTCTGATTTTTTTCGCCTGCACCAAGGCCGAAGTGGTTGCTGCTCAAGAAGTGGAAGAGCATCCACAAGTTCCAGCCACCACTACAGACGATGCCTCGCCACCGGACATCATCCTCATTCTCGCCGATGACCTCGGTTATGGAGATTGGGAGCCCACCGGTGGCCCCATGCGCACCCCAAACCTAATGAAACTTTGCGCCGATGGATTGCGCCTTGATCGTTATTACACACACTCCTTATGTACTCCGACGCGCACCGCCATCGTGGGTGGCATGTCTCCAAATCGTTCCGGCATGGCTTTTTCGCCGCTGCGCCGATGGGAGTCGCGCGCCTTGCCTTTAGAAACCGTCACCATTGCCGAGCGCCTTCAAGCGGCGGGGTATCAGACTGGTCTAGTCGGCAAGTGGCATTTGGGTCAGGCCGAGCCATGGATGCACCCGAATAACCGCGGCTTCGATCACTTCTATGGATTCCTTACCGGCGCTATTCATTACTACACGCATCGCAGTGGCCACGCGGGTTTGGATTGGCAACGTAACGGCGAGTCGGTTGATGAAAAAGGATATGCCACCACTCTTTTTGGAGAAGAGGCCGCGCGATGGATTGACGACCAAGAAAAGGATCGGCCCTTGTTTTTATATTTGCCATTCAATGCTCCGCACAGTCCATTAATGGCTCCGGAAGAATTCACGTCTCCTTACAAAGAAGAAGTCGAAAATCTTGAGCGACGTAAATTCTGCGGCATGGTTTCAGCGATGGATGCCGCGATTGGCGATGTCCTGGAAGCCGTCGATCGCCGCGGTCGCAACAACACCTTGGTGATTTTYNCKTKYMRAKMNATKKTGCCTCCAAACGTGAACATGGGAGTAATGGGCACTTGCGAGGCAACAAAGGCACCACCTATGAAGGAGCTCTGCGGGTGCCAGCGGTATTGCGTTGGCCCGGCCATCTGCCCGCCGGAGAAGTGAGTCACGACATCATTCACGTTTTAGATTGGATGCCAACGCTGATGCATTTTGCTGGAGCGGAACCTGACCCAAAACTCGATGGCAAAAACATCGCGCAGCAATTACTTACCCCGACGTTGGAGTTGGAAAAGGTTGCATCGCGGGAGGATATTTTCTTTGGCTCCCTGACCACACCATCTTTAAGTTATGCCGTGATTCGTTGGCCGTGGAAATTTGTTTTCCGCGTGCGCTTTGCAAATAACGCGATTACCCGTCAGCTTTACCGGATTGATCTCGACCCGTCGGAGAAGACCAATCTCAAGGCGGAGAATCAGGAACTTGCAGCCGAATTAGAGCAAGCGCTGCGTGACTGGATGGAAGAGCAGGCGCCAGGCAATGTCTTCGAAAGGCCGAAAGAAGTCACTCTTGGGGCTGCACCGCAAGGTTGGGAAGAGCCGGAAGACTGGGCGGACGTGCCTGATTAGAGGGTAGACGCCGTCCCTACGTAGTCTTCTCCATCCGGCTAATCCTTAAGAAACAAGTAATACATGCGGCCGCGGCTACTGACATGGCCGGCGCGGGCCATCGCATTATCGCCGAGTCCCATGTAGACATCGCAGCGACCGGCGGAGCGGATGGCACCACCGCGGTCTTGATCGAGCGCAAAGAAGCGCACCGGGCGTTGCACTAACTTGCCATCGGGATCGAAATCAGGCAGGCGCACTTCGATGTAAACCAGAGCGGCACGTGGGAAGACATCTTTGTCGGTGGCGATGGAGTGCATCGCGGTGACAGGTTGACCGAGACATCCGAAAGGACCGCCAGCGCTTTCACGAAAGAACACGAAACTTGGGTTCATCGGAAGGACACGGCTGGCTTCGGTTGGGTTATTGGCGAAGTAGTCGCGTAACTTTTGCAGTGACAACTCGGACCGCTCGATTTTACCTTCGTCAATCAAGATACCGCCGACGCTGACATACTCATGACCATTCTTGCCGTCGTAGCCAACTTCATATTGCGTGCCATCGGCGAAACGAATTACTGCGCTGCCTTGGACTTGCGCAATGTAGGCATCGAAGGGATTAGTGAGCCAAACTAATTCCTTGCCATCTAAATGATGGTTGTCGCGCAACTCCGTCGCGGAGTAATACGGAACCAAACCGCCATCGGAAGTCATGCGACCGAGAATGGTGCCATCGTCCGCTTTGGCTAAATCGTCTGGCTTGGTGTAGAGCGGGAATTGGTAAGCGCCGCCTTGCTGCAGTGCGCCGTCCAAGATGGGAGTTCCGTARCCGGTAAAGAAAACATCGCCGGTRGCACTGCGGCCGCGCGCCACCCAAACTTCGAAATCGGCGTTTAGGCTTTGCAGGAAATCTTCGGAGGAATTACTTTCTTCGAGGATGGTGGCGAAAGCTTCGACCGAGCGCACCATGCGGTCGTGGGTAATCGCATCACCAGGGCCAACYGGAAAGAAGCCTTGCGAACTCGGCTTACCTAGATAGTTCAGACTATTGCGCGACGCTTCCAACAACTCTTCACGYCGCTGCCAGCCAATCGAAAAATCTGGCCACGCTTCGCCGTAAGGCAGGCGCTCAATTCCGTACTCGCCATCCGCAAGCTGATAATCGTAAGGGCTGATGGGCTCCACTTTGGCCATGGGCTGTTGGCAGGAAGTGGCGGCGAGCAAAGGWGCAAGAACAAGGAGTCGGCGCGGCATAGGTACAGCGTATCCTGTGGGACCATGCTTTTCGAATACCGACGTGAACTTGCTGGCGGCGCGGTGCTGACCACGCTCAATCTCGAATCTGAGYTGCTTCAGGGCAATCCGCTCGGCGACCCTACGCATCGCTCGCATGTAGTTTTGCTGCCTGCCGATAAACAGCCGGGTCTGCCGCTGGTCACGGTGCTGGTTGGCTACACCGGATTTAATCATAAGGTGGTGAATAAATCTTCCATGTGGGAGCCAAGTGTGCCGGAGCGTATTGCCGAGGGCATGGCGCATGGCACGATCCCGCCGGCGGTTTTTGTGTGGCCGAGTTGCGAAACGCGCCTTGGCGGCTCTCAATATGTCGATAGCCCGGGAACTGGACCCTACATGTCGTATGTGCTGGATGAAATCATTCCTGCGGTGGAGGCCGAGTACGCGTGTGGCGGCGATGGCCGGCGCGTGATTGCCGGAAAATCGAGCGGTGGTTTTGGTGCGCTCAACTTGGTTATGCGTCGTCCCGGATATTTCACCAGCGCCGCTTCCCATGCCGGCGACATGGGTTTCGACATGAGTCACTTTCGCGGCTTTGCCGATGCCCTGACTTGCTGGAAGAAGCATGGCGGCCCGGCAGCGTTTCTCAAGAAGTTGCCCGAGTTGAGGTTGGGTCACTCCGAACATGCTGGGGTGGAAGGACTTGCGATGGCGTCGTGTTATTCGCCGAACCCGCATGCAGAACTTGGATTTGATCTTCCGGTGGATCCGGAAACGGGTGACATCCGCTATGACGTGTTCGCCAAATGGTTAGAGTTCGATCCTCTGCGCCTCATCGACACGGAATCGTGTGCGGAAGGACTGCGCAGGCTGAACTTGCTGTATTTAGACGCCGGCGAGACCGATGAGTTTGCCTTGCAATGGGGGCTCAAACGTTTCCGCGAGAAACTCGTAGGATTAAATGTCCCGGCCCACATTGAGTTTTTCCCCGGTGGGCATTTCCGCATGGATGACCGTTACTTGGTCAGCTTGCCGATGCTGCTCGGSGCCCTTTGAACTCCCGCACCTTCCGCCTGATTTTTCTCCTGCTGTTGCTCGCCGCGGCAGTTTCCATGCCATGGTGGATGGGGGACTCAGCTTCCGAGGAGACAGGCGAAACGCGTGGTTTGAATCTCGCGGAACAAGGCACCGACGATGACACCCTAGATGCGGGCACCACAAATGCTGTCGACTTAGAGCGCGAAGCCGTGATCGATTTCGCGCGACCGACCACAGGCCCGCGCGCTCCAGTCGCAACCATGGACGGCACCTCGCGTATTTTGGTGCGCCTAGAAAAGTTTGGCGACATGTCGCAGGAATGGATGCGCGTGGAAGCTACTAACACTCAAACTGGCGACGTTTTCTTAGACCGCAAAAAAGGCGACTTCGTTTCGCTCGATGTCATCCCCGGCATCTATCGAGTCACCGCACGCATTGGCGATGCCCCTCATCGTGTGAATCAAGCAGCGCGCAGTGTGGTGCGTTTACAAAGTAGTCAGCAGGATTATGCGAGTCAAAAGGTGCAGGTGTTTCGGGGGAAAGTCTCTGAGGTCGTATTCCAACCCATCACCTCTGGCTCCATCTTTGGAACCGTACGTCGCGGCCATGAACTCATGGAAGGCGTGCATGTGATTTTGCAAGCCGAAGAATCGATCATCGCGACCACCGATGCAAGCGGTAACTTCCGCTTCGATGGTGTTGGTATCGGCCATCAACAAGTCCGTCTCGGGCGCCCGTGGATTGGAGTTTCGGCACAAACCGAAGTTGAGAAAGGCGGTGAGCATCGGGCAGATTTGGAAATGCCGGCGTCTGGTTTTCAAATTTTAGTGCGTCATGAAGAATTGAATGCGGTGTTGTCAGGAGCGCGGGTTCAGATTAAGTTTCATCCACAGCGGGATTTAGAAGAGGGCCCGCGTGAGGGCATGGCGCAGGGGGCCACTGCTGTGGAAGTTTTGTTTTTGCCTACCGGGCCGGATGGACTAACCGCCGAACTAATGACGGGGCCAGGTCAAGTGGAGTACACGGTTTATGGTCCGCAAAACTATGGACTCGCAGGTGAATCCGGAAGTTTCATGGTGGAACAATCTGGAACTCGAAAGCATGTGGTAGGTATGCGCGGCGGGACCGAAGYGATTGTGACACGCGAAGCGGGAGAGGCTGGGCGCATGACAGTGGCCTACTTTGTGCGCGAAGATGGAACGGAGTTGGGTTGCGGCGGGATTGAACGCCTCGACGACAATACTGGATATCGCGTTTGGGGCGTGCCGCGTGCGGCGGGGAATTTGTACCTAACTCGCACCCGGGCAAAACGCATGTGGATTGCACAAGTGCCAGCTTCTTATGAACATCAAGAAGTCACCGCGGAGGAAGTGACCCTGGTGCCGGTGCATGTGCGCAGCGCTCGTTACAAAGATGGGCGCTCTGATTATGCAGTGACGCTTTTGGCCGCACATCGGAGTAACGGCAGTGCTTTCCCAATTGGGCCGGTCATCAGTCAGCCCTTTGGGTTACGCAGTACTTCGCGAAAAGGCATGGCGCTGCGGCCAGCTGAAGTCACGTCTTTGCCGCCAGGGTCCTACACCTTGTACTTTCAAGGACGAGACAGCAAGGTGCAGGCGGTGCCGGTCACGATTGGCCTAAACGCCGACAAAGTGGTCTTAGACCTAGTCTTCGAAGCTTGAGGCGGATTCGCCAGCAAGACGTCCGGTGGTGAAAGCCCACTGGAAGTTGAAGCCACCGATGCGACCGAAGACGTCCAAAAGTTCGCCACACAAGAATAAGCCCGGAGTTTTGCGGCTCTCCAAGGTGGATGGATTCACTTCGTCCAAAGGAATGCCACCACCGGTTACTTCTGCAACCTGAAACCCACGATTGCCTTTGACCGGCAAAGGGAAATCACAAAGGTGAGTGAGGAGGAGTTCGGTTTTATTGCTGTCGAGATTGCCGCAACGCATGTCGCTGCGCAATCCGCATCGGTCGAGTAAAACTTGAGTGAGGCGTTTCGGCAGTTGCGCAGAAATCGCTTTCATTAAACTTTGCCGGGCGCGTGATTTAATGTACGGGATCCAATCCTCACGCGTGTATCCTTCCCATGCAATCAGGATTTCGGCCTTGTCGCGCACTGCATGATGACTAGCATCTAAGATGGCTGGCCCGCTGAATCCCTTATGCGTAAACAGGAGTTCGCGTTCGCGTTCTTCGACYACCTTCTGATTGAGCACGGCGCGCCAACGCACCATAAGACTTAATCCGGACAGAGAGGTTAAGTCTTCGTCTGGACTGGTGAGCGGCACAAGCGCGGGGTAAGTSGGAAGGATTYTRTGCCCYAWGCTYTTCGCAATCAGATAACCATGGCCATCYGATCCAGTTTGCGGRACSGATTGYCCGCCRGTGGAAAGGATGACGCGGTYGGCYTGCACGTCGCCGTCGTTCGCGCTGCTGACTACAAAACGCCCATCCTTGGAGGTGAYGCTCTCCACGCGGAAGGGACATAAAAAAGTYACGCCCGCTTCTTCTGCAGCGSCGAGCATTTTGTCACGCACAACTTTTGCCTTTTGCACTACTGGAAACAACTTMCCGGTGCCTTCCTCCTCCTCCATTGGAAGGTCCATCTCCCARGTGAAAAAATCTTGCATTTGCTGCAAGCGCCAAGTCCGAAACAGCCGCTTTAAAACATTGCGTGATCCGGAAGTGAAAAAGTCATTGTCTTCAGAGACCGATGGAAGAAGATTGCATCGTCCACCGCCACTGATCAAGATTTTGCGCCCAGCTTGGCTCGAGCCTTCCATGAGAACCACTTTGGCTCCACCGCGTGCAGCCCAAAGCGCCGCCATGAGACCTGCTGCTCCGGCGCCAATCACGGCGATTTGAAAATCACGCTCCATGAGAACCTAAGCTTGAAGGTTGGCCAAACTTTTTTCAGCGGCCTGGGAGATGACATCGACCCAGCCTTCAAAACAAACACTTTCTTCTGCGACCGCTGCATCCATAAGTTCCGTCCAAGCTTCGCCAAATAATTCTTTAGTGCGTTCGGTCATCTCTGCCAGGTGGCGCACTTCATCTTTCAAAATCGAGCGCACGGAAAACGGCGCGCCGGCATCTTGTAGGGCTTGCTCGTACATGGGGTAGAAAGCCTCTGCGCGAATCTCGATGATGAAACTCGACAACAGATAGTTGGCTTCGCTGCGTGCCGGTTCTTCAAAGTTGAAGGAGGCGAGTAGTTCTTCGCAGCCATGGTCGACGCCTTGTAGATAGGCTTCCGCGCCATCGCCCGCTAGCGTGTCCGCAGCGGAATAAGTGCGCACGCCATCTTCGACGCCACCGAGCAGCTTGATCGCAGCCTTTTTCAGGCGAAGTGCATGAGTCGCTTCTTCGACAATGTGCATGACCCCGTCGAGGTCGAGCAGGTCGACATGGCGCGCCTTAAGCATTTTGCGAACGCCTACATATTCCATGCGCGAAAGCGTATTCACCATGCGTGCATGCAGAAACGGCTCGGCCACGATGCCCGGCAAAGCGGCAGCGAGACGCCCCATGCATGGCTGATTTCGGACTAGTTCGGAGTAGCGTTCCATGACGCTATTCTACCATCAGGCATTCCTCATGATTCGCGAACACCTCTTCCATAAACGCGCCGCCGCTGACCCGCTTTTCCGTTGGCGTGGAGGGGAAGTTTCGCGCCTAGAGGCCTTCTCCGACGCCGTCTTTGCGCTAACCCTCACTCTATTAGTGGTCTC
This sequence comes from Planctomycetota bacterium, assembly GCA_002746235.1. GTDB lineage: Bacteria > Planctomycetota > UBA1135 > UBA1135 > UBA1135. The sequence goes on along the minus strand of NVWJ01000007.1, from coordinate 144,896 downwards.
GGTTTCAGCGCCGACTAGCTTCTACGAACTGTACGTTACGGTTCGAGATCTGCCGATTTTCCTTGTCAGCTTCGCCATGCTCATGATGGCCTGGTTCTACCATTATCAGTTCTTCCGCCGCTATGGAATGGAAGATGCCATGACCACGACTTTAAATGCGGCGTTCATGTTCCTGGTGGTGTTCTTTGCTTATCCGCTGAAATTCCTCGCCACCTTTTTGTGGGGTTTAGTACGCGGCGATCGAGAAGGGGTGAATGGCTTGTTTCAAGATCCGCGCATTCAAGAACTCGGCTTCAGCGAATTCGATGAACGGGTTTGGATGATGCACATTTATGCCATCGGCATTATCGGCGTGTTCGGTGTGCTAGCCATGATGGTCGGGGTCGCTTTGAAAAAACGCAAGGAGTTAGAACTCGACGAACTCGAGTTGTTCTTAACCAAGCGCGCGTTGCTGCATCATTGCATGACAGTCAGCGTGGCCTTGCTCTCGGTGATGGTTCTCATGACCACCAACCAACCTGGACTTGCGGGGATAACCTACTTCATCATGGGACCATTGCACGGCATCGTCGGATGGCGCGGCGGAGTGAGAGCCGAGCAGATTCACCAGGCCCTCATCCTTAAAGCAAAACAAGGTTAAGGCGTTAAGCTAAGAACATGCTTGCAAGCCTTGTCTTGGCGGTTCTTCAAAGTGCTCAGCCGCTGCTTGATCTCCCAGCCGTTGAAGTTTCGGTGGGCGATGCCCTCGACCGCATTGTTTGTTCTTCTGGCTACGAAGCATTTGTTTACGCCACTGGTTTGTCCTCACCCGATGGTTTGTGTTTTGGCCCCAAAGGTGCGCTTTACGTCGTGGAAGAAACTCTTGGGCAAATTACGCAGATTACCCAAGCTGGGAAGCACATTCCTTTGGCGAAGGGTTTGCSCTCGCCGGAAGGCATATGTTTTGGGGCGGATGGCGTTTTTTATGTCACTGAAGATTTAGCCGATGGTCGCCTTCTAGCCATTAGCGTCATAGGGGAAGTATCAGTTTTGGCAACGGGGCTTGATGCTCCCGAAGGAGTCACGCAAGTTGGTGATAAGATTTTCTTTACCGAATCGTCTGCGCAGCTGAGTGAGAGTCTCTTGGAGTTCCAAACCCGCCTGTCCTTCCTTACCAAAAAAGATAAGGTGTGGAGCCAACCAGAGATCTGCTTAGAAGTGAACTCACCTTTGAGTTTTTCGGAAATCGTGAGCGATGGAAAGTCCGGAATTATTTTGGCGAACGAATCCGCCGGTGGATTTTTCCGAAAGTCACTGCTGCATTTCAATTTGCAAACATCGAAGCTGACATCGTTCTCACTTGGGTTAGATGCTCCCGAAGGACTATCGGCTACACTTGGGAAATCGGGCCCTTTCCCGCTTTGGGTTGCTGAGGAGGAGGTCGCCAGGAAAGGTCGCGGCCGCATTACTCGAGTGAATCGCAAAGGTAAGGCCACCATGTTCGCGACGGGTTTTTATTTGATAGAAGACGTGCTGCTTGCGACTGACGGCATCGTTTATGTCAGCGAGGACACCACCGGGTTGGTGATTGCGATTAGACCTATTGCACGGGATTAGTATGCTCCGGAAGCACGAAGGCCATCATGAAGAGGTCAACGTCCAACTCCGGGATTTTCACGCGGAGAACTATACGTTCACAGGGCTTCGAGCTGCCTTGAAGGTAGGCCGGAACTGGCGCGGTGAACCTGCCGAGATCTAAGGCTTTTGCATCGATGGGGCGCAGGGTGAGCTCGCCCATGAAATTCGAACTTGCAACCGCACGCACTTCATGTCGTAAAGTTTGACCTGGGTTTTGCAGAATCAAACGAGCCTCTTGTTCACCCCAGGTCACTTCTTTGCCATTAGCCATCCAAATGTTTCGAGGGAAACGTAGCTTGAGTCCAATCCTCTGCATAGAAGGCAAACCAAGGTGAACCCAAAGCGGATTCTCCGAACTGATGGGAGGTAATTGAATCGTAGTCTCGACATCGTCTATACCAATGCGAAAAAGATAAGCGTGCACGACCGAAACGGGCAAGGAAGATGCAACCTCCCAGGCGTCATCGAAGTCGTCCCACGCCCCAAACATTTTCCCGCGAGCGATTAAGGTCCACGCGCCGGCATGTTCTCGTATGAGTTCCGCGCGATGAGATTCCCAAGCCAAATGGTTTTGCTTCTTCTGACTTTGCTGGAGTTCCTCTGGTGAAACTCTGGACGATGCCGTTTCAGCTGGTTGGGATCCACAGGCGGATATGGCTAGAAGGACGCACAGGACGGAAAGGGTACGCATGGCTTGCAGGCTATCAGTAGTCCCCCTTCTTTAGAAAAATAAATAACTGGGCCTTTGGGGGCAGCTAGCCATCATCAATCAACATGAAGAAACTACTCAGCTTTATTCTCACGGTTACAGCCTTGTGCCTTACCCTTCTTTCGCAAGGGACGGCATCGGCTACGCCACCCGACCTACCGATTGCAAGCTCCTTAATCATGAGCCAGATTGGCGATTGCGACACTGGGTCCATCACCCTTAGTGGCGCGACTCCTGGCGGAATTTTGACCGTCCTCGCCTCGCCTACTAACGGTGGGCTGTTCATTACAACCTCTTATTGCGGCTCTCTTTTCCTCAACATTGGCTTTTGGGTCGACGCGCATAACTTTACGCCCGATGCCGCCGGAAATGTCACCTTTCCGGTTCCAGTCAACGCTTGTGGCTACTACCTTCAAGCCCTGGACCGCAGTTCTTGCGACTTATCTAATGTGATTTTTACTATCTGACACACAACCAAGAAAAAAGGCAGCACCCGGTAATGGAGCGCTGCCTTTTTTAGGTTGTGACGTTACTTCAGCACAAAGGTGTTCATCACCGCGCCAATCACTCCAAAGATAGAGATGCCCGCAATCAAGCCGGAGACAATCGGGATGACGTAGAACTCGGAAGATTCTTTATTCTTCTTAGTCCAAACAGCCGCAATGACTGCGCCGAGGCACATGGAGAGTGGGTAATTAAACGGCAAGATTAGCCCAAGACCAATGCCGGTTGCCGATGGAAGCCATTTGCGTTGTTTCGGGAACAGTAGTTCCAGAACCAGCATGGCGGTTCCGAGTGCGAGGCCCCAGAAAATCATGGTGCGGTGCATCGGGTGCATAGCGTCTAGGCCGCCGCTGGTCATCACTTCGGCAATTGCCTTCCAAGCTTGTGCAGCAGGTGCTGGGAAGTCTGGAGTGGTTGCGGTTCCGTCGGCAAGAATCTCCGGGATCATGGAAGAAGCGTCGCGCACTAAGAGGCGGAAGCCAATCACGGTAGCCAACGTTCCTGCAGCAATGCCCCAGATTTGAGCGATGAACTGCCTTCGTGGGTTCGCACCGAGCAGGTAACCAGACTTCAAATCGTTCAGCAAGTCAGCAGCACTGCCCGCAGCATTGGCGGTAATCGAAGCCGACATTAAGTTTGCGTTGGTCGATTGCGGCATGATGGTACCGAAGGTCAGCTGCATGATCTTGCCCATGGCGCCGACCGGAGTGATATCGGATTCGCCTGTGGCGCGGGCGGCAACCATGGCAAGGAAGAAGGTCAAGCCAACCGCAAGCGCACCGAAGTAGAACGGAATGCCGAATGCAAACTGAGCAATCAAGATGGCGGCGGTTCCAGCGATGGCGGTGCCTATGGCAAACCAGCTTCCAGGGACTTCGGTTTCAGCAACGATTTCTGCATTTAAGTCGTCGTCACGTTTTCCAAGGCCGGTAAAGGCCGCAAGAATCGTGCGCCATTGGGTCAAGAACTGGAGGATTCCGTAGGCGAGCATAATGGAAACACCAAGCCATAGCCCAACTTCCTTCCATGCGAGGCCAGGATTCGAAATACCACCTTTGTCGGTCTCTTCCTCTGCAAGAGTAGAAATCTCAGCACGCATTAAGTCGGGAACCGAGAGTGCAGGCTCGGACAAACTGAGCGTCGTTTCCTGAATGGTTTGGATTTTTGCAGCGAACCCAGGGAAGGTTTCGCGTAAAGGATCAAGCGCGAGGATGTAAGCGTCGGCGGTATCGGCCGACTCTGTTTCAAGGAGAACTTGGTTCAGCGCCTCTCCATAAGGGCTGGTCCATTGCGAATTTAGGCCAGGTTGGCCGAGGCCGTAAACCAAAACCAATCCACCAATCAGCATGTAAAAACCAATGCGTAAACCAACCAGAGCACCAGCGGCAATCATGACCGGGTTCGCGTCGAGTTGCATGTTCCAGTTAGATGGAACGAAAGGTGTGTCGACGCCATCGACCTCGCGGGTTCCTGGTGCTGGCAAAATCTTGTCGAACACCTTGATCGTTCCGCCGAAAATAGCTTCGCGGGTTCTCTCAAGGACACCGGTGACATCATTCGTGGTCTCTATAACCTTCCACTTAAAATCCAAGGCCAAAGGGAACAAGGCTCCAATGCCAGCGGCCCAACCTAAAACCTTCGCCTTTTTTAACGCAACGGCTCCGTGCGAGTAAAGTGATTGCAAGGTCRCGGCGGCGGCGGTTCCGGAGGGGAACTTCAAGCGGTCGCGGTTAATCAGGTTGCGCTTCATGGGAATGGCCATGACTGTTCCAAGCGCAGCGAGGGCAATCGTCCATCCGCTAAGCACCCAAATGTTCATATGCACACCATTTGGGTTCTCTGCAGAAACCGACAGCAGAAACATAGCTGCGATGGCCGACACCATGGTTCCTCCGGTGGAATAACCCGCGGACGATGCCGTCGATTGCATGCAGTTGGTTTCCAGAATGGTCATCGGCGACTTTGCCAGGTTGGATTTCACCGCGAAAGTCCAAATCGCGTAGGACATGATGCACGCGGTGATCGCCACGCCCAAAGCCCAACCAGTTTTCAATCCGATATAAAGATTGGTGAAAGCAAGCAGGAACCCAAGGGCCGAACCCATGGCAACTGCTCTGATAGTCAGCTGCGGGACATCAGCCCCGCGGTAAATCTTTTCATACCATTCCTCTTCCGACATTTGGAGGACTTCTTCCGGTCCAATGTCGAGCGGGGCGTATTGTGCAGCTTCTTCAGCTGTCTGAGGAGGTTTCTGAAACAGAGCCATGGCACAAAGGTAACGTGGCCGTGGTCTTTAGACCCCCTCTAAGATAGGACTACTCTTCGTCGTCATCGCCTAAATCGAGTGCACCAGTCAAGCTCCCAAGGAAGGCGACGATGGAATCCAGCTCCTCATCGGTCAGATCAATGCCGCGTTGGTGGTGCGACATCATTTGCACAGCTTCCTTCAGATCTTTTACCGAGCCGTCATGAAAGTAAGGTCCGGTCACGGCGACATTGCGCAAGCTCGGCACCTTGAACACCATCCGATGTCCTTTTTCACCAGTAATGGCTTCTCGTCCAGGATCGTTCTGGTTGGGCCATGGATGCACTAATCCAGCYTTCATGAAAATCTGRCCACCCATGAACGGACCGTTGTGACATGCAAAGCAGCCAGTATCTACAAAYGCCTTGAAGCCTTTCTTTTCGAGAGCGGTTAATGCCTCGRCGTCGCCCAGCAAAAACTTGTCCCAKGGAGCGGGAGTTATCAGTTGGCGCTCAAAAGCACCAATCGCGCGACCAAGRTTTTCCCAGCTCAAWGGCTGGGCGTCGTCAGGRAAAGCTAAGGAGAATAAATCTGGATAGTCTGCATCTTCACGYAAGAGTCCTATGACTTGCTCAGCACTTTCCATGGCCATCTCTTGCGGATTCAAGATTGGGTGCTTGGCTTGTTCTTCGACATCGACCACGCGGCCATCCCAAAACTGAGTCTTATGACCGGCGGCATTCAAYACGCTGGGTGCGTTGCGCTCGCCGAGCAGACCRTYYACYCCCAAAGAAAGAGCGCGGTKATCMACCCCATAAGTATCCAACCCATGGCAAGAGTTGCAGGAAAGACTTCCGTCTTTGGACAGTTTTGTCTCGAAGAATAACTTCTTGCCGAGCTCAATCTGCTCAGGCGTTGCGGGCGAACCYTCCAAATCCATGTTTTTCGGCAGCGGGCCAAAAAACTGCATAAGMGAGGGCGAAACGTCGAGATCTTCCGCGAGCGAAATGGGGGTGGTTGCCTGCTCCTGAGCGTAAGTGCTTGAGGTCAAAGCCRTAGCACAAACCAGAAGGTTAAGAATCACTGAGGGGATGTTTCGTYGCGGCATTGTTTTAGTGGCATCCTTCTTGCGTKAGTTCCCGTGAAATCCGCATTGTTAGGATAACCGCATGATTCTTTTCGCGATTCCCCTGTTAACGGCCATTTCCCCGTTTTTTTCGGCCCAGGAGCCAGCTCCGCGGGAGGTCGATGGACTCACTGCGGTGCCCATCAATATTCATTCGGTGACCGCGGTGGTCGTTTTTGACCTCGACACCAACAAGGCGAAGGCTACGGCCGAGATGGTCTTCGAGATGACAGGGGATGGCGGCATGCCGGTTTTCGACTTGCGCCAGAAAATCGATAGTGCGACCTTAGATGGGGAGGCGATTCCAGTAGAGGAGTTGGCCGCGCACGAATTCGGGAAGCTCTCTGGCACCATGCGTATTCTTGAGCGTGAACTGCAGCCGGGCAAGACCCACGTTCTCCACTTTGACTACCAATTACGTCAACCGTTTTCGCCAAAGAGCGACCCGATTGGCTGGGGCGATGGCAAATTGGACTGGGACTTCTTTTTCTCAGATTTGAATCAAGGACGCTACATGGAAATGTGGTTTCCATCGAACTTGCTGTACGATCACTTCAAGTTCGATTTCGATGTCTCTATCAAGGGGACTAAGACCAAGCACACCCTGGTCACCAACGGGGCCACCACCGAAGTCGGGCCGCTGCATTGGAAGGTGAGTTTTCCAGATCACTTCACCGCCTTTTCTCACATGCTGGTCATCGTGCCAAGCAAAGATGTAAAAACTGGAAGCAGTACTTTCAAGCTCAATGGTGAGAAGCATGAGATTCGCGTCACCGTGCGCAACGATGCGGGCACTCGGGTGAAAACCGTGCTGAAGCAAGTCGAGTCGGACATGAAAGAGTTCAACRARGCGATGGGAGCGTGGAAGCACACCGGCCCCATCGAAGTTTTGGTCTGGAARGGTGGCCGTTCGATGGAATACGACGGTGCCACCACGACTTCGATGGGCGCTTTGCGTCACGAGTTATTCCACAGTTGGTTTGGCCGTGGGGTAAAGCCKCAAAGTCAAAACGACGGCTGGTGGGACGAAGCCTGGGATGTTTACTTCTCCGATAACGGACGCACTTCCGCATCGCGCACCAAGCACGAAGGAAAGCCGTTTAAGCTGTGTTCYGAAGATCCGTGGAAYCGCACCACGCCGATGGAYTCTTATCGCGCAGGTTCGTTCTTCTTYAGCCGCGTGGCMGGCMTCATCGGCGAGAAGGAGTTGATCAAGCACATGGCAAGCTTCTACGAGAAGTATGCTTTGCAAACCGCATCGACCGCCGATTTAGAACGCCATTTGGTGGAAGCCTCYGAGAACGAAGACATCCACCAACTCTTCCACCGYTATGTTTACGGCAAGGAAGGCGAGTACGGCGCTGAGGAGTAAAAGCCCCTAAATCAGGGTTTCCCTAGCTATCTCTGCGACTCTTTTGTGCGCGACGCGGCACCTTGCCGTCGGAGCGTACAGGAGAAATCCGCAGCATCTGCTGRCRCASGYSMKCSYGAMSTWMGGTKYKKRMNGRCKKSTTCCGGCATCCCTTCGGGTAAATCCACGGTGCTGAAATCTTCGTAGATTTCAATCTTGCCAATGTGGCGGCCTTCAATACCGGCTTCGTTGGCGATGGCACCGACCAGGCTGCCCGGCTGAACACCATGTTCGTGCCCAACTTCGACACGATAGCGCACCATGCCATGTTCGGAACTGGACTCCACCTGCGGCTTGGGTCCCCGGCGTTCGAAGCGATCGCCACCACCACGACGGTCATCGCGGAAATCGTCTCGGCCGCCACGTCCACCGCGCTGACGCTCGTCATAGCGCTCTTGGCGGTTGGAGCGATCGGCGAAGGCTTCCGCGCGATCGTGACGTTGCTCTTGCACCAACAACGGCTGATCTCCTTGTGCCATAGCGGCTAAGCCAGCAGCAAGTTTTTCAGGAGTGAGCTCCTCGTTGTCTTCCAAGAAACCCTTAACCAGATTTTCGAAGAACTCCATTTGTGGGGTCTCCAGAGCCTCGAGCATTTTGGCCTTAAAGCGATGAATGCGGGTGCGGTTGACGTCGTCCGTAGTCGGCAACTGCATTTGATCAATTGGGCGACGGATGACGCGCTCAATCGAACGCAGCAAACGCTTTTCACGTGGCGCGACAAACAAAATCGCCTCGCCGGTCCGACCTGCACGACCGGTACGGCCGATGCGGTGCACATAAGCTTCGGTATCGGTTGGGATATCGAAGTTGATGACGTGGCTGATGCGCGTGACATCTAGCCCACGTGCTGCAACATCGGTGGCCACCACAATGTCCAACTTGCCGTTCTTCAACCGCTCGATGGTGCGCTCGCGCAGGGATTGCGCAATATCGCCACTCAAAGGTGCAGCGGCATAACCGCGTGCTTCCAACTTCTCGGCGAGAATGGCGGTGGAGTTCCGCGTGCGCACGAACACCAACATGGCGTCGAAATCTTCGACTTCCAAAATGCGGGTGAGTGCATCTAGCTTGCGCGGACCACTGACCACTTGGTAGCGCTGGTTGATGGTGTCGGCAGTTGCGTGACGCTCCTTGATCAACACCTCTTCCGGATTGTTCAAGTAAGTCTGCGCAACGCGACGGATTGCGGACGGCATGGTTGCCGAGAACAACGCAATCTGACGATCCTGCGGAGTTTGATCGAGGATCCAAGTGACATCCTCAATGAAACCCATGTGGAGCATCTCGTCGGCCTCGTCCAGCACTGCTGCTTTCAAGTTCGACAAGTCCAAAGTTCCACGCTTGATGTGGTCGGTCACGCGGCCGGGAGTTCCGACTACCACGTGCACGCCACGCTTCAAAGGGCGCAGTTGCAGTGGGTAAGCTTGACCGCCGTAAATCGGCAGCACATGAAACCCTTTCATGTAGCGCGCGTACTTCTGGAAGGATTCAGCCACCTGAATTGCCAGCTCGCGGGTCGGGCAAAGCACCAACACCTGAGGCGCGGCGACTTTGAGGTCGATTCTCGCAAGCAGGGGCAACGCAAAGGCAGCCGTTTTACCGGTACYAGTTTGCGCCTGGCCGACGATGTCCCGGCCTTCAAGTAGCAGGGGAATCGTATTAGACTGAATCGCAGACGGAGCTTCATAGCCCGCATCGGCAATTGCCTTGTTGAGGAAATCGGGCAGACCTAGGGAATCAAATCCCGGGGTCTCAGGAGTTTCAGTTACAGTTTCGTTTTCGGACATCACACCAATGCCCGTACAAATTAGGGCTGCAGTCGGCCTGACGTAGACCGAGGCGCACATTATCCTTGATAAATCGGTTTTTGGATAGCCCTTAAGCGAAATTAAACATTTTCGCGTGCGGCGAGTGCTTCCCAGCGCACCATATCCACCTCTAAGGTGGACTCAATCTCGGAACGTTCACGCTGCAGGTCAGTCGCCACATCGGGCGCTTCTTGATAGGTCTCGGGCGCCAGCAGCTTGGCATCGATGGTGGACATGGAGCTTTCCATATCTTCAATTTTCCCCACCAAGCCCTCCAACTCCTTGCGCTCCTTAAACGAGAGCTTGACCGGCTTGCCACGGACGACGGCACCGGCCTTGCCGAGTTCCTGTGGTTTGCTTTGCACCGACTTCTTGCTGACCGAAGAAGCGGTCGGTGGAGACCAGCGTTCCATGAGAGAGCTGACATCGCCGGTGTGAAGGAATGCGCCGCCGAGGCCGTCGAGATGCAAAACGTGAGTCGCCACACGATCGAGGAACCAGCGGTCGTGACTGACTAAAAGTACACACCCCTTAAACGCGCAAAGGGCTTCTTCGAGCGCGCGCAGGGTCATGAGGTCGAGGTCGTTAGTCGGCTCGTCGAGAATCAGCACGTTGCAATTTTGCAGCAGCAGTTTGGCAAGCAGGACTCGGCCGCGTTCGCCACCGGAAAGCGACCCCACCTTGACCATCTTCTTATTCCCTGGGAACAGGAAGCTGTCGAGGAAGCCGGCCACATGGATTTTGCGATCGCCGACSGCCACGTGATCGGCCTTGCCCGCGACTTCTTCSACCACRGTGGCTTCGGGATCCAAGTCCTCACGCTTTTGCTCAATGGTGCCAAAGACGACGGTTTCGCCGATGCTAAGTTTCCCTGAATCCGGCGCKARCTGGCCCAGCAAAATGCGCAGCAGRGTGGTTTTGCCCACRCCGTTCGGGCCGACGACACCGAGCCGCATGCCGTTCTCCATTTTGAAGTCCARGCCTTTSAGGATGGCRCGRTCMCCATARGCAAARCTSACRTYCTCCAGYTCCAASACYTTGGTGCCGAGACGTGGGCCTGCCGGAATTTCCATTTCCAAYTCYGCGGGGCCAACCAATTTGTCGGCACCAGCCAAATCCTCAWAGCGCTCGATGCGTGCYTTCGCTTTGGTTGCWCGTGCGAGTACACCGGCCCGCATCCACGCAGTTTCCCGTTTCAGCAAGGCTAGGCGAGTMTTCTCCGACTTCTTTTCACCGTCCAAACGCTCCGCACGRCGCTCCAGGTAAGTGTGGTAGTTGCCTGGGTAGGAATGCGCTTTGCCGCGATCCACTTCGACAATGCGATCGACCACGCGATCGAGCAGGAAGCGGTCGTGTGTGACCAAGATGAGCGGAATCTTCAGCGCCGAGAGTTGCTTCTCCAGCCATGCGATGACGAAGGCATCCAAGTGGTTGGTCGGCTCGTCGAGCAGCAGCAAATCCGGAGAGTCCACCAGCAAACGCGCCAAGGCCACGCGACGGGATTCACCACCCGAAAGTGTGCCACATAAGGCTGAGGAATCGGTGAGTCCAACTCCGTGAATCGCAGCTGCAATGCGATGCTCGACATCGTGCCCGCCCATGGCGTCGAGCCGATTTTGCAGCTTTTCCTGACGACGCGACAAAGTTGTCATGCGCTTTTCCGTCAGTTCTGGGTCGGCGAACTCGGTGTAGACTTCATCCAGTTCGGCCAAGACTTGATCGCGACCGGCCAATCCCAAACGCACCGCATCTTCAATGGTGATGTCGGGCGGAAAGTGCGGCTCCTGCTCTAGATATCCAATGCGCAAATCCTTCCGCGCCACCCGCGTGCCAGAGTCGAGAGTTTCAATCCCCGCCAGCATTTTGAGCAAGGTCGACTTGCCGGCGCCGTTCGGACCAATCAGCCCAATCTTGTCCCGCGACGTCACCGTCAGGCTAATTCCGGTGAAAAGTGGGCGCTTTTCATCGTAGGTCTTGGCGACATCGGTGAGGGTGAGGAGCGGCATGGGCTGGGGATTTTAGCGATGCCGCGGGGCTGTGGATTTATTCCATGAGGGAGTCGAGGTCTTTCTCGAATTGCGTCAGGAGAACTCCGATGGCTTCCTGGAAAACATCTCCAGTATTCTTGTAGGCATCTCTCAGCTGAGGCCCAGATAGCATTTTTGCATTGTATTGCCGCATCACTTCCATATTGTGCGCTTGATGCTCCTTAAGGACTACTTGTAAGGCATCTTCCGCAACTTGGACCGCCTTGGCTACTTCAGGATTCGCATAAGGAGAAAGTCCCCGCACCACCAGCTGTTTCGCAATCCGTTCATCGAGGACGGAGAGCCAATTTTGCGGCTGTGCTGAATCCCCCTCGGGCAGAGGCATCACCGCATTTTGAGTCATCGGCACACGTTGCATGCCTCCTCCCGACAAAGTGCGCCCAAGCTTTTCCAAAGACTGCGCCCAAGTGGTTTCCATGGATTCAAAGTGCTCGCCAAAGGCAGCGATGCTTTCTTCCAAATCGCGGACTGCCCCTCCGGTGGTTTGTGCCGACCCCGGGCCACACTCGGATTCGTTGGAGGAAAACAGGCTCGCGCAATAGGTGCCGGTGGCCGAGCCAAGGAAAACCATCGAGAGAATCCAAAGTGGGGAGGACTTCATACGGGTTGTAGCCTACTAAATCAGAGTTTCCCTACTCCAAGCCGGAGTTCTTGGCGGCTAACTTCCTAGTGGAGTGCGCTGGTGACGACCTCGCGCAGGGCGATAGCAATTCTGTCGACTTCCTCGTCGGTGGTGCACGACGGCGGCATGGCGTACATGATGTTGCCGAGCGGGCGCAGGAGGACGTGTTTTTGTGCACGRCATCCGGCGCGTAAAGTTTCGCCGAGACCTGCCAGATAGCCCTGGTCCTCGGTTTGCAGTTCGATGGCGACGATGCCTCCGCATTGCCGGACTTCCATGACTCCATCTTGCTGCTCCAAGTCTTGCAGTTGCGCAAACAAGCGATTTCCAATGTGCTGCAACTTCGCCGGGGTATTCTCCCGCCGCAAAATCTCCATCGATGCTAATCCAACCGCACATCCGATTGGATTNGSCKSWAAARKYAYSTMMRYSSMWKRNTRCTTNTKGCKYKTTMRTYSKWTMWGMRKGCGCTGTAGATTTCTTCGGTGACTAGGGTTGCAGATAATGGGAAAATGCCGCCGGTTAATCCTTTGGCCAGGCACATGACATCCGGCGCGATGTCCGCTGCATTGCACGCGAACAGATGTCCGGTGCGGCCGAAACCGGTCATGACTTCATCGGCAATGAGGAAGATTTCGTGCTGGGTGCAGCGGTCACGCAAGTCTTTGAGGAACTCCACGCCGTGCATTTTCATGCCGGCGGCACCTTGCACCAGAGGTTCCAAAATGAAACCGGCWACGCGTCCTTCTAAATCAGCAAGCGCGGCWTCCACCGCTGCGATGTTCGGCGCCACCCGCACYACATGAAACAGGAAGGGTGAGAACTCTKTAAAGAAGGGGTCTGGCTCGCCGACYGACATCGCRCCGAAAGTGTCACCGTGATATCCACCTTCTAAAGCGAGGAACACGGTGCGCGATGGYTGRCCGCGSCKMACCCAAGTTTGATACRYCGCTTTTAATCCAACTTCAATCGCGGTGGATCCGTTGTCRGARTAAAAAACGCGCGATAAACCATCGGGGGTCATCTCCACCAACTCTTCMGCYAAACGCACCGCCGGTTCATGSGTGAAYCCCGCAAACATGATGTGATCTAACTTSGCCGAYTGCTCGGCCATAGCCGCCGTGATCTCYGGACGTGCATGTCCATGYAAGTTCGCCCACCARGARGARATCGCATCGAGCACTTCGGTGCCATCGGCCAAAGTAAGCGTGGCATCTTTCGCTGCGATGACCGCMAGCGGTTCCGGGTCCAACTGATGCTGCGTATACGGGTGCCAGCARACTTTTGCGTCGCGTTGCGGGAGGTCGCTCAAAACAGTTGTTTAAGAAGTTGGTGTAGTTGTGGCTCGCCGTCGATCCAGAAGTCGAGGTGTTCGGTTTGTAAATCCTTGAACCACGGCACTTCAAAGATGAGCAAGTGCGGCAAGCGCTGGGCGAGTGAGTTTCGGTTTTGCGGATGCGGTTGCCCAACTAAGAACAAGGCGCGTACCGAAATGCGTCGTGCGGCAAGCGCTTCGAGAGTCAGCAAGGTGTGATTCAAGGTGCCGAGTCCACTGCGCCCGACTAAAATCACGGGTGCGTTGAGTGCGGCCAAGAAGTCGGCTTGATCCTGCGTTGCATTCCATGGCACACGGAGACCGCCAGCACCTTCCACAATCCATGCTGCATGCGGCGCTGCTGCAAAAAGTTTGCGCGCCGCTTGCAGAACGCTTTCCATTGCAACCACTTCGCCGGCCTCTTGTGCGGCTTGGTCGACCGAAGCAGGAAGCGGGAACTGCACGATGGGTTGTGCGAGCTGGGCAGAGTCAAGGCCGGAAAGTTTTTGCACGGTGTCGGTATCCGAATCCAATCCGGTTTGAATCGGTTTCAGATAACGCGTGGTTTGGTTGTAGCGCATGGAGGCGCGCACCAGCAAGGCCGAAACTACGGTTTTGCCGACATCGGTGTCGGTGCCGCACACCACTAAAGGTGTTGCGCTTGGTGGTGTTGGATTTTCCTCCACTAACTCGCGCCGCCGTTCTTCCGACATGGCTGCGATCACCGCAGTTGCCAAACCGTGAATCTCTTCCTCACTATGTGCGGCATGCACCACAATACGCAAACGGCTACTCCCCTCTGGCACCGTCGGCGGACGCACCGCACGCACTTCAAAGCCAGCCGTCCGCACTTTTTCTGCGACGACCATCGCACGGTCGGACGCACCAACCATGACCGGCACGATGGGTGATTCACCAGGGCATTCGATGTCGGCTTGTGCAAACAATTCACGCAGCAAACTTGCACGCGTAAAAACAGTTTGCGCGTGCTCCGGCTCGGCTTGTGCGATTTGCATGGCACGCCGCAGCCCCGCAGCAATCATCGGCGGGACAGCCGTAGTGAACACAAAACTGCGTCCGTGGTTGATCAAAGTTTCAATCGCCACGCGCGAGGCACACACCATGCCACCGGCAACACCTAGCGCTTTGCCACCGGTAAACATGCGCGCCAATAACCGTGGATGCATGTCACCCTCCACCGGATATAAACCAGCAGCATGGGCCATGTCCAAGATGAGGTAGGCATCGTGTTTTTCACAGAGGCGCAACATGGCCTGGAGTGGTGCGCGGTCGCCATCCATGGAGTAGACGTCTTCGACTACAACAATGCGGCGGCGCGCGGCGGGGTGAAGAGCGAGCGCGGCATCGAGCGCATCTAGATCGTTATGCGCGAAGACTTCAACGCGGGCGCGACTTAAACGCGAGGCATCGATCAGGGATGCATGATTGAGCGAATCGCAGAACAGGACATCTAAACGATCGGCAAAGGTAGTGAGCAGGGCGAAGTTGGCCTGCCATCCGGAGGGGAATAGCAAGGCGGCTTCACTGCCCATCCATCGCGCAGCTTCGACTTCGGCTTGTTCATGGATTGGGTAGTTGCCGTTTAATAAACGCGCACCTGGAGCACCTACACCAAACTCATCGGCAGCTTCTTTCGCTGCCCGCACCACACGTTCATCGCGCGCGAGGCCGAGATAATCACTCGAAGTGAAATCAACCACGCCATCGTCCTGGAAAACTAACTTGCGCTCTAAGCCAGCTTCCCGCCAAGCATCGGCCTCGGCGCGGAGCTGGTCTTGCAAGGAGCGGTCCAGGGCTTAAACCTAAACTTCGACCACGTTCGACGGCGTAGATTCACGAATGCCGCGTAGGCCAAGGCGCTCGAACAACGCGACGTCGGCATCTTTGCCACGGTTCGGCGTGGTAAGTAACTGGTCTCCTAAGAAAATGGAGTTCGCTCCAGCCAAGAAACACATAGCTTGGGCTTCTTCCGACATGGCACTGCGTCCAGCGGACAAGCGCACCATGGACTCAGGCATCAGAATGCGCGCAACCGCAACCGCGCGCACCAACTGGTCCCAAGCAAGTGGAGGCGTGTCGCCAAGTGGGGTGCCTTCAATCGGAACCAATGTGTTAATCGGTACCGACTCCGGCGGAGGGTTCTGAATGGCAAGCTGATGCAACAAGCCAATGCGATCCTCTTCACTTTCACCCATACCCAAGATGCCACCGCAACAGACCTTCATGCCGGATTCACGCACGTTGGCGAGAGTCTCAAGGCGGTCTTGGTAAGTACGAGTGGTGATGACTTCGCTGTAATACTCAGGCGAAGTATCCAGGTTGTGATTGTAGTAATCCAGGCCAGCCGACTTCAGGCGCTTGGCTTGCTCCACATCTATCATGCCGAAGGTGCCGCAAGTTTCCAGGCCAAGGTCCTTCACTTTCGAAACCATCTCCAAGACGTCTTCAAAATCTTGATTGTTTTTAACGTTGCGCCACGCCGCGCCCATGCAAAAACGATCGGCACCACCACTCTTGGCGTGCTCGGCTGCAATCACGACATCTTTCGGATCCATGAGCGATTCGCGCTCGAGGCCAGAATCGTTGTGCGCGGACTGCGAACAGTAAGTGCAATCTTCCGGGCAAGCGCCGGTTTTGATCGACAGCAGAGTCGAGCACTGCACTTCACGCGCATCAAAATGTGCACGGTGCATACGCGCCGCTTCAAACACGAGTTCCAGCAGCGGACGGCGATAAAGCTCGCCCACTTCGGCGCGTGTCAGTGTGGTCGTTTCCTCAGCAATCATGGGGGCCTATTCTATCGGCTCCGTGCGCGGAAGCTGACAAGTCTGCCCCTCACATAGATAAAGCGTGGCCTTCTCATCCACGGATCCACGCCCCTGGAACAGGCCAATCTCACTTTTCATGGCGGCCGTCGCACGCAACACCGGCAGGACATCGGTGTAGGTGGAGCTAGCTAAGGCGGTGCGCCAGATGTCGAGCGACTTCGAGTCTCCAGTGCCAATGACGACGGCAACCCCTGGCTCTTTCACTGCCCAAGCTAGCGGACGCAAGGTCGATGCAAAAGCGCGCGGATTACTCGAAGCCATTTTCATCAGAGCGGCATAGCCACGTTGCGCAGGAGTGCGCCATTTCTCATCTTGAGTGAATGCGTGCAGCACCGTCAACACTTCGAGAGCGACCGCATTGGCTGCCGGAGTGGCGCCATCCCAAGGTTGCTGGAGTCGTTGCAATAAGCTTTCATCGCGTCCATCGGTGTCGAAGAAGATGCCGGATTCTTCATCCCAGAAATCGGCGAGCATGTGATCGCCAAGCTGTTGCGCTTCCAACAACCAACGCTCTTCGCCAGTGCTCATGAACAAGGAAAGCAATGCGTTGATGAAGTAGGCGTAGTCTTCCAGGACTGCAGCATGTTGTGCTTTACCTTGACGCCATGCGCGCAACAAGCGTCCATCTTCTAACTTCATCTCCGCTAACAGGAAGTCCGCCGCACGTGCCGCCGCAGCGGTGTAGCGAGGCTCGTTCAAACGACGCCCTGCCATAGCTAAAGCATCGATGGCGAGCCCGTTCCAAGCAGTTAGGACCTTATCGTCGGTTCCTGGTGCGATGCGTTTTAGGCGTGCTTCATACAGGCGCGCACGCACGTTTTCCTCTAAGGCTTCCGCTTCATCCACGGGCACACCCAATTCGGCGGCTGCAATCACTGCAGGCTTGGCATCGGTTAAAACGGAATTACCGTGCTCAAAGTTACCGGCTTCGGTGACACCATAAAGAACCGCTGCAAACTTGGCATCGTCGTCGCCCAACACCTCGGCGAGCGTGGTTGGAGTCCACACAAAGAATTTGCCTTCTTCGCCTTCGGAGTCGGCATCGGTGGAGCTGTGGAATCCGCCGGCATCGTCCACCATTTCACGCAGTAGATAGTCGCAACTTTGGCGCACAATCTTGGCGTAGGATTCATCTTCGCTCAAACGGTAAGCATCGAGGTAAGCCGGAATCAAAGTGCCCTGGTCGTAGAGCATTTTTTCGAAGTGAGGGATGAGCCATTGACCGTCCACCGAGTAGCGTGAAAATCCACCGGCGAGTCGGTCGTACATGCCACCTTCAGTCATCTTGGTCAGCGTGAATAAGGC
This sequence comes from Planctomycetota bacterium, assembly GCA_002746235.1. GTDB lineage: Bacteria > Planctomycetota > UBA1135 > UBA1135 > UBA1135. The sequence goes on along the minus strand of NVWJ01000007.1, from coordinate 127,337 downwards.
CATTTCTTTTGCTTGCGCGCCAGGAATGGTGCCATCCAAACGATGTGCTGCGGCGAGCAAGAAACGTAAATCCTCGGCACGCGGGAACTTCGGTGCTTGGCCAAAGCCGCCGTCGATGCTGTCGAAGGTGGTGCGCATGGAGGCAACCCACTGCTGCTGCCCGAGATCCAATTCCGCAAGAGTGATCAATCCCTTGCCCGCCTCGACGGCGGGAAACTTGTTGGTTAGGGCTTCAGTGAGCTGATCCGCCGAGGCATCAATTTGCGCACGATTGTCCTGCCAGGCATTCGCGATAGAGGTCAGGATTTCCAAAAAACCAGGCCGTCCATACTTGGCTTCAGCTGGAAAATAGGTCCCTCCATAGAAGGGTTTTAGCTCCGGAGTGAGCCACACCGACATGGGCCAGCCGCCCGAGCCGGTCAGTTTTTGGACCGCGGCCATGTAAATCGCGTCCAAATCGGGCCGCTCTTCGCGATCCACTTTGATGCAAATGAAGTTCTCATTCATGAAAGCGGCGATCTTTTCGTTCTCAAAAGATTCGTGCTCCATCACGTGGCACCAGTGGCAGGCGGAGTAGCCAATGCTCAGGAAAATCGGCTTTCCTTCGGATTTTGCGCGGTCGAGAGCTTCGTCACCCCATGGATACCAGTCTACGGGGTTGTAAACGTGCTGAAGGAGGTAGGGGCTGGTCTCATCGGCCAGATGGTTTTTGGTGGCTTCGGCAGTCACGGAATCGGGTTCCTGGTGCTGTTGGGAGCAGGCGGCAAAGATGCCAAGGAGGATGGGCGTCAAGCTGACGGTCATGGTTCCACTTTATAGGGCGGCACAAGGTATGGCACTTGCCATTCTTGGGAGAATCCGCGACAATGCCCGCAACATGGGCTGGTTCCAACGCCTCTTTTCGGGAGCGCACGAYGACGACGGATCAAACCGCGGTCAGCGCTCCCCGGAGCAAGCCCGAGTTTCTGCGGAAGAATTTACGTACGAAATCCGGGCTCTCAAAGACGAAATCAAAGCACTCCGAGAGAACCTCGGCGGCGGTGGTCRTGATGYATTRCGTGGGGATCRAGATCCYTCWCGTGCGCGTCGTGGYGGCCGTGGACGAAGCGGTGGAGGAGACCGCGACGGCCGTTATGAMCGCGACTCACAAGGTCGTGGACGTAATGGAAACCGTCGTGATCACACTCCGCGCCGYAACGTYCCGCGTGAGATTCCGGACGATGCTCCGACCGGCCTTTTGGTCGACTACCTAAAGACCCGCAAAATCGTTGTGTACGAAGGTCAAGATGACCTCGAYCGCAACGAAGCTTTCGAGCAYCTTGCACGGCACTTAGGTACCCACTTCGATTTACTTGCGGAGTTCTACGAAAAGGTCAAGCGATGCGTCGCAACCGGTCGTGGACAACGCATTGACATCGACGGTTACTCGCAAGCTTCRCGTTCTGCTGCGGTGCAGTTTGGAACCTTGTTGCATCGCCACGGCATGCTCAAGGATTTCTACTACCACCGAAGCCCGAAGCGGCAACTGCGYGTCATTCCGACCAAGGATGGTCARATTGGGCAGTTCCTCACTGGCGGATGGCTTGAGATTTACGTTTTCGCAGTACTTGCAAAACGTCTCAGTGCTTCCATGGGCGAAGAGAAGTTCCAACTGCTTGCCAATGTGAAAGGCATGTTGGAAGACGGTCGCGAATTCGAGGCCGACCTCATGGCCATGGTGGGCGATAAGTTCTTCTGGCTGGAATGCAAAACCGGCAACTGGCAGGACTACTCGGCTCGCTTCCGCGGTTTGGTGAAGATCTTTGGCGTCGAGCGCACCAGTGCTGGATTGCTGTTGATCCGTCCACCGGATTCGGCAACGCGCAAACGTGCAACCGACATGCTCGACATGACTTTGTTGTCTTTGGCCGAGGTCGATGACTTCATTAGCGTGTTCTTGGGTGAAGAGTTGACTGGCGATTTACGTCGTCACGTGGACGCACCGGTCATGTTGGAAGAAGACAACGCGCGCGATGAAAAACCAGCACGTCGTCCGCGTTCGCAAGAACGTGATTCGGAATCCAGTGAACGTGAACGCGAAGGAGAGGATGGAGATGCACCGCGTCGCCGTCGTCGTCGTCGTGGAGGTCGCGGCCGAGGCCGCAGTCGCTCCGCACAAGGATCTGGTGAAGAAGGCGCGAGCGAAGACAGTTCCCGTGACGAAAGCCGTGACGATGGTCGCGGTGAAGGTCGCGACACGAGTCGCGGCGAAAGACCTGCACGTCGTGCTCCTGCAGCAGCGCGTGCCGAAACTAAAACTGAGGCGAAGCCAGTCGCGAAGGTCGAAGAAAAAGCGCCACCGGTCATTCTCGGTTTGGTGCCGCGTGCAGAATCTCCAATGGGTCGCGAGAAGAAGGGGAGCTTGAACGAGCCACTTCCAATTGCGAAGATTGAAGAGGATGTCGAAGAGGTGCCTGCTAAGGTCGAAGCTTCTGTGGATTCCGCTGAGAAGTCGGAAGTCAAAGAAGAGACTGCCGAGCGCGCTCCACGTCGTCGTCGCCGCCGTCGTTCTTCCAGCGCCTCTCCGTTTGCCGATGACGCGAAAGCGGAAGATGCAAAGTCGGACGAGGTTGATGAAAAGCCGAAAGCGGTTGCTGAAAAGAAACCGGAAGTCAGCGAAGAAGAGAAGGCCGAAAAGCTAGATGCTTTGGCCGAGGCTGTTGCTGAGAAAGTGGCTCCTAAGAAACGGCCAAGGCGTCAGCCAAAGGCACGTGGTGGCCGGGCGAAGCCGCCCGAAGGCGACTCTGAAGAAGTCGTCGCTGAGGCTGCACCGGAAGTTGAAGCTGCGGTGGAAGAGCCCGAGGTGAAGGCTGAAGAAAAGCCGAAACCGAAGCCAAAGCCAAGAGCAAAGGCAAAGCCAAAAGCGAAGCCGCAACCAAAGGTTGAGGTTGCTGCAGAGCCAGAGTCCGAAGTGAAAGCCGAGACTAAGGTCGAGGCACCATCGGAGGCGGAAGCTGCATCAGAACCAAAGCCGAAAGCCAAGCCGAAGCCGAGGCCGAGAGCAAAGAAGAAGCCAGAGCCTGAGGTCGAACCTGCGGCAAAGGCCGAACCTGCGGCGAAGGTCGAACCTGCGGCAAAGGCCGAACCAGTGGCGAAAGCGGAGCCCGTGGCGAAGGCTGCGCCAAAGCCTGAAGCTGCGCCAAAGCCGGTGACACCAACTGCACAAACCACCAAGTCGGGCGTGACCATCGCTCCAGATTTGGCGGCGATGATGGCCGGTGGCTCTAAGCCTAAGAAAGACTGAGCTCGTTTCAGTACTTAAAACAAAAACGGACAGCGATTGCTCGCTGTCCGTTTTTGATTTTGGTGGGAAGAAGCGGACTTGAACCGCTGACTCACGGATTTTCAATCCGTTGCTCTACCAACTGAGCTACCCTCCCGTTTTGTGGGCAGAAGAATACACTTTCCTGACCTCTGCCGCTAGGTGGTTTCGGTGACTACCTAGAACCGAGCCCAAGATCTCGGGTACGACTGCCTTCTATCGGCAGGAATTCGCCGGGGATCCGCCAATTTTGATCTGCATTTGCCAGGATGGAGCGGGCTTCGGCCAGATCGGCTTCAATCTGAGCACTGAGAGCACTCGCGTTGGCGAAGGAAGCTTCGGGGCGAATGGCTTGGAGGAAGAAGACCTCGAGATCCTGGCCGTATAGGTCGCCATCGAAATCGATCAGGTGAACCTCGACCTTTTCGGCATCGCCATCAAAGGTGGGGCGGGTGCCAAGGTTGATGACCGCCGGAAGTAGCCCCGGCTTTGCAGATCCCGGGAGGCGCACCAAGCCGGCATAAACTCCACGCGGCGGATGCAGCTCATGGTGCAAGTCCAGATTTGCGGTGGGGAAGCCAAGCTCGCGTCCGCGCTGATCGCCTTTTACCACCGTCCCGAGCACACTAACCGGCCGCCCCAACATGGTCGATGCGTTTTCTAAATCTCCCAGCTGCACCGCTTCTCGAATGAAGGTGCTTGAGATCGCGCGTCCACCTAGACGCAGTGGCGGGACCTCCGTAATCGCAAAGCCAAGGTCGCGCGAGAGCGGCCGCAAACTTACCGGATTACCGCTGCGGTCTTTGCCGAACTTCGAATCAAAACCGAAGACCAATTCACGCAGGCCAAGGCCATCGAGCAGAATCTTGCGGGTGAAATCTTGGGCGGTTAACTCACGGAGTTCCGGAGTGAAGCTGAGCACTAGAGTGGCATTGATTCCCGCACGGCGGAACAGCAACAACCGGTGCTCTAAACTAGTCACGGTGGCAGGCGCGCGCCCAATCAGCACCGATTTCGGGTGATCGGCAAAGGTCACCATGACCGATTTCAGGCCGGATTTTTCGGCGCGGGTGACGACCTCGCGCAGCACATGAAAGTGGCCGAGGTGGACGCCATCAAACACACCGACCGTCGCGACGCACCCCTCTTGCTGAAAGTCAGCCGGCAGGTCCTCGATCGGTTTAAGAATCTGCAAGGTTCTGCTTATAGTCGTAAACCAAATCCTCGAGCGCAGGCTTAGCCTGGCTTTTGCTTGCCGGCGTCATGCGATCGATGAACAGGATTCCATCTAAATGGTCGAGTTCATGCTGGAAAATGCGTGCATCCCAGTCTTCGAGTTCCAGTTCGAAGGCATCGCCCTGAAGGTTTTGTGCCTCAACTTTGACATTTAAGGGGCGGATGACCTGGCCATTCACCTCTGGGAAGGACAAACAGCCTTCCTCGCCACTCTCGGTGTCCTTGGACTTGAACACTATTTTCGGATTGCACAGCACCACTTCTTCTTCAGCGTGCTCGGCCTTGCCAGACGGGTTGTAAACCAGCAGGCGGATGTTTAACCCGACCTGCGGGGCGGCCAGGCCTACGCCGGAGGTGGCGTACATGGCCTCGAACATCTCACGCGCTGCAGTACCCAAACTCTCATCGAAAGTGGTGACGGGCGCGTTTTTTTTGCGTAAACGCGGATCGGGGTAAATGACGATGTCCATGATCGTGAGTCTTCCCCTAGAATAACCTAGCGCGTGTTTCTCGTCCGTATTCACGCCTTGACCAGCCCATGAACCTGAAAAAACACCTCGACCGTGCCGCGCAAGCTTTGGAGCGCGGACAAGCCGACTTTGCCGCGGAACTTTGTGACCAGGTGATGGACTTTGCGCCTGGCGATCGTCGCGCTGCGGAGTTGTTAACTACGGCAGTGGTGGAATTAGGCGGCGGCAAATCCAGCTTCCTCGGCAAGCTTGGCGCTGGCCCTTCTGGTTTGGCGGCTAAGTTCTCCAAGCTCACCCGCAACCCGGATGCCGAGGCGCGCTCCATGCGTCGTGCATTCATGAAAGATGCGGGTAGCCCCTCCAAGGGAATTGCTTGGGGCGATGCCCTCGAACGTGCCGGTTACGCCGGTGCTGCGCTTGGCGTCTTTGGCAGTCTGGCGGTGACCAGTGCCGAGGCTGCAAAGCGCGCCGGTAGTTTGGCCGCTGCCCAAGGCGAGGTCGATGAGGCTCTAGATTTCTACCAGAAAGCGCTCGATGCCAACCCACGTGACACCGAAGCCATGCGCGCGCGTAAAAATCTGGCGGCTGAACAGGCTCTTCGCACCAATCAATATGACAACGATGCGGTCAGCGGCCTGGATTCCGAGGCTTTCCTCCGTGCAGCTCGTGGAGAAGACGTCCCAGGGAAGTAAACGAAGCCCTAATCGAATCATGACTTCGTAAATTGTTGGATTGAAGCCCTTTTGGGGCTTGCAGGATTCCCCACACCACTTACAATATTCCGCCCGTTTTAGGGAAAACGACTGTAATGCCTAACACCCCGTCTGCCAAATCTTCGCTGAAGAAGAGCCTCAAGCGCCGCGAGCGTAACCGTGGTCGCCGTTCCGCCATGCGCACCTGGATCAAGCGTACTTTGGATTCCGTCGAAGAGGGCAACCTCCAGTCGGCCGAGACCAATTTCGCTATGGCTACCAAGCTGATTGACAAGAATGTCAAGTGGAACCAGATGCACACCAACAACGCGGCACGTAAAAAGTCGCACTTGGCAAAAGCAGTCGACGCATTGCGCTAAGTCGTTCTTTCCTGGCACGAGCTAGGAAAACAGAAAGGCCTGACCGAGTTCTCGGTCAGGCCTTTTTTGCTGTTCCAGAAGTCGAGGTTATTCGCCGAAGGCACGCACGATGGCGACCAGTCCCTGAATCAATTCTGGGTTGTCCGCTCCTCCAGGTGCCGGAGTCATTAAGGGACTCTTGCCGACTGCAGCGCCTCCTTTTTCAATGATCAAAGCCAGGTGTTCATCGGTGACCGAATCCTGCCAGGCTTTGTCGGCAAAACTTGCAGGCTTCACCGGCAGAGTGGCCTTTAACGGGCCATCACCGAGCCCCTTCGCGCCGTGGCAGTTGACGCAGTAAGTATCGAAAAGAGTGCGCGCGGCTGCACTGATGACGACTTCTTTWGTTTTAGCCACTGCGTTRGAGGCCTGGTTTTCCARCGACTCCAATTCATCCATGCCGGTGGAAGTCTTMGCAGTCTCTTCCGTTTTCGCTGGAGTGCTYGGYTCCAWAGTTWCCRTTTCTGGAGTRGTTGTGGARCCAGCATCGGTCGGAGGGTCGACGGATTCACCGCCGCCACAGCTRCCTAAGCTCGGCAGCARAAGCGCAGCCACTAGGAGGGTGAAGGAGAGTTTCATGGGCGGAAGGATAGCGCGTATTSGGTTGGAACGAAATGGAATCCTCTAAAGGATGACCGTGTTGGTAGCCACGCAGGCGGCGAGGTCGACSGCYTGCAAGGTRCGYCCGCAAATCCCMGCTGGAATWGGCGTGGTCAGGCTRAGWGMRCCCGCGGCATCGGCAGTGAAGAAGCCGGCRAGGGTGGGRTTGYTCATGTCGAKGACYARGCCAGCGCAGGGACCGGGCGGMARAGTGAAGGTGCCRGYGCTGAAGCCRTATGCGATRGCAATGGAGCCGTTCGGGGTTGCRCCGACCACAYTAATCGTGACCGASGTGGGGCAKGAGCCGGTGATGGAAAGWGCRAGTGGGGTGCCATCGGCCCAGGTGCGGAAGGCRWAATCAAAGTTTAGGAAGGTGCCGAAGCCAGCGTTTGCGAATAGGTTGCCGTCTAGATAAGGATTGTTGAGTTCCCCACTGATGGCCATGSCGAGAWCGGTGCTTTGGTARACCATGTARTAGGTCGTTCCTGGCGTGACCGGGACAGCAGGCCAGAAGGCTTCCGCCCAAGAGTCGGGAACGCCTGCGGTGGTACCAGAAGCAAGCATGTTGGCGCCTGGGACATTCGGTAGTGCATCCCACAGTTCTATGGTGATGGTTCCGCCAACACCAGCTCCTGGGGAGAGAAAAATGCTTCCTCCAGCACAGTTSGTTTTAGTTGGGATAAAAGATTGTGCGAGATCGGTTTGGGTAAACAGAGCCATGAGCACGCCGTGGGAAGGTTGCTCAACATCGATGACTTGCGCGGCGGCGGTGGCGGGAAATGCGAAGAGGCTGAGTGAAAGACAGGCGAGGAGCTTAATCATGAAATTGTCGGAAAGAAAGGCGGTAGGGGGCCGCGATGCTTTCCGACAATAACAAATTCAACGCTGACTTAGCGTGCCCCCAGTACGTTGTTGTAGCGGTAGTAAACCTCGAGGATGAGCGCGCACAAGGCGGTGGAGTAAACCCGTCCACCATCGCGTCCCCATGCGCCGATTGGATCCCACGAGCCGTAGAAGTTGTCCTCTTTATGCTCCAAACGCTGATGTGGAATCAACGCCTTCTCAATCGACTTCTTCCAGTTTTTCCAATGCGAGCCGCCCCATTGGTTCATCGCATAAGTTCCGTAGTACCAGTAGTACATGTCGATGCTGCCGTCGCCCTCATCCCAATGCGGTGGCTTATTCGCAATCAGGTTGGCCTGTTTTTTCATGAGCTCATATTGCGGATGTTCACTCCACCGCCGCACTTCCTCTCCGTCAGTCATGAAAATGCGCGATAACAACGCAACCGCAGTCAGTGCTTCGGACTTCTCCGCCGGGAATCGTTCGACGTAATCCACCGGACGCGAAGGCATACTTCCGATGCCAGCCCCGCCCTCGCCAAAGGTGTATCCGGTACGCCCGGTGTTGCGATCTTCAATCGACTGGAACCAAGTGTCGGCGGAAGCGTAAGCCGCTTTGTCTACCGCAAGATTGTTTTCCTCGGCAGTCTTCAAGGCGAAGATCATCCAACCGGTAATGGAAGTGTCACTGCTTCCATCCGATTCCAAGTCGTAACGCCATGCGCCGTAGTTGGCACGCGCATGGTGAATCAAACTTACCGCGCGTTTCATGTTCGGCTTCAACACCAGCGATCGATTGGAGAAGTAATAAGCTTCGCCCATGGCCATGGTGGCAATCGCGTGGTTGTACAAAGTGGAGTTGCCAACTTCTTCTCCGAACAAACCATTGTCTTGCTGCACTTCACGCAACCAAGCGATGCCGCTTGCAACCTTCTCCTTATGCTCGCCCTCGACTTGGGTGTTGCCGTGGCCTTGCAGTGCAAGCAAGGCTAAGCCAGTGAGCCCAACATCGTTGACCGGGTTTCCTTTTCCGGTGCTGGATGGTTGGTTGGGGTAAGCATCGTAGAACATGAACTCATCTGCATCCCAATAGCCTTCCGGGGATTGGTGGTCGGCTAGCCATTGCAGTGCAGCAATTACGCTGGTTTCGGATTTCGGAGTGCCGCCGCCTCCTTGGCGACCACCACGCGTGCCAAGCTTTCCACCGGGAGGGTCTCCAAGACCGACGGTGTTATCGATGAACTGACTTTCAAAAGGCGCATCTGAAATAGCATCGATATCCCCAGTAACTAAATCTTGAAGATCCATATCCTCAGTAGGAGTTTCGGTAATCTCCACCGGCTCCTCGGTCGGTTCGATGGGCTCAATAGGGTCTTCCATCACCGGCTCTTCCTCCACATCGGGGATTGGCGGCGGCGGTGCGGCAACTAACTGCGGCGGTTTTACGCTCTCATCGGCAGCGAGGATCATGATTCCTGCAACCACCAGCGCAATCATAAAGTGGGCGACTAGGGACGCAATCACATAAGGTGCACGTCGCATTTGTTCGCCGAGAACATCTTGGAAACTTGAGTATTCATTCATGGCATAAAGCACAACGCCATAATGTTCAACTCGTTCGATATGTTTTTTGGTTCAAAAGTATTTTCGGTTCACATCAATCGCATAAAAAGAAAAGAGGTGGATGACCTGTTGTCATCCACCTCTTTTAAATCGGACTAACTCTTAACGTGCGCCGAGCACGCGGGCGTAACGGTAGTACACCTCAAGCATCAGAGCACAGATTGCGGTGGAGTAAATCCGTCCGCCATCGTCGCCCCATGGACCCGCTGGATCCCAAGAACCAAAGAAGTTGTCTTCCTTGTCTTCACGACGTTGGTTCGGAAGCAGAGCTTGCTCGATAGCCTTCTTCCAGTTCTTCCAGTGAGTATCGCCCCACTGGTTCATGGCGAAGGTTCCGTAGTACCAGTAGTACATGTCGATCGAGCCATCGTCCTCGTCCCACTTAGGAAGCTTGTTGGCAATTAAGTCAGCCTGCTTCTTCATCATTTCGTAGTTGTCGTGATCCTTCCACGACTTCACCTTTTTGGTGTCCGTCATGAAGATGCGCGACAACAGGGCCACAGCGGTGAGCGATTCCGACTTGTCGGCCGGGAACTTTTCAATGTACTGTGGTGGACGCGAAGGCTGCGATCCAGGACCGCCGCCGCCATCGCCCCAGGCATAGCCGGTGCGGCCGGTGTTCTTGTCTTCCATGGAAGCGAACCAAGTCTCGGCACCTTCATAACAAGCATGGTCAATTTGAATCTTGCTGTCTTCCGCGGTCTTCAGTGCGAACACCATCCAACCGGTAATCGAAGAGTCGTTGTCGCCGTTTGGCTCCAAGTCATAACGCCATGCGCCGTAGTTGTTACGCGCATTGACGATGACCTTGACTGCATTCTTCATCGGGCGCTTGAGCACCGGGCTCTTGCCAGAGAAGTAGTACGCCTCACCCATAGCCATGGTTGCAATGGAGTGGTTGTACAAAGTGGCGTTGCCGACATCTTCACCGAACAGGCCGCTATCAGATTGCACTTCCTTCAGCCAGTTGATGCCGTTGGAAACTACGTCCTTGTACTTACCAGCGCTTAGGGTGTGGTTGTTACCCAAGAATGCAAGGAGAGCAAGGCCGGTTAGGCCGACGTCGTTAACCGGGTTGCCGGCGCCATCGCTTTCAGGCTTGCCGTCGTAAATGTCGTTGTACATGAACTCATCGGAGTCCCAGAATCCGCCAGTGGACTGGTGATCCTTGAGCCACTTGAGCGCGTCCAACACAGCAGCTTCCTGCTTGGTTTTGCCGCCTTTGCCGCCACGGCCACCACGACCGCCGTACTTACCACCAGCACCACCACCAAGGCCGACGTCGTTGTTCCACGCATCGGAATCGAAKGCMGAATCGGCATTCATGTCMGGGTCGCCAGTTTCCTCGAGGGTTTCCTGGTCGACGACTTCCYCGAGCTCGGATTCCACCACAACAGGCTCCTCAACGATTTCCTCGATGATTTCCTCTTCCGGCTCTTCCTCTTCCTCAACTTCGGGAGGAGGAGGCGGCGGCGCAGCGACGAGCTGTGGAGGAGTGGAATCATCTCCAGCCGTCAGCACCATGATGCCGGCCACAATGAGGCCAATCAAAAAGTGGACGAAAATGGAAGCGATGATGTACGGCGCGCGTTTGAGCTGTTCAGCGAGCACGTCGTTAAACGTGTGCTCATGCTCCCACGGGCGGTGGTACTCGTAATCGACTAAGTCAGCGTGATGTTCAACCATGACAGTGGGGCCAACGCGGAATCCGGGTTCCGGTTCGCGAAAAGCCAGGATTATTCTACAGCTCGGCGGAAGATGAGGCGGATATTTCACCCCCGTAAATCCCGTCCAGGAAATCTTCCAGGCCCGGTAAGTCTGGATTCACCCAGAGGTAGGAAGAGTTGTATTGCACAGCCACGGCAGCATTCACCGCCTCCAGCCGCTTGTCGCGCGTAAGCTTATTAATGATAGATAGTTGCGCTTCTCCGAACGAGAAGTTTTGAGCCTGCGTGCGGCCGATCAAAAGAACCAATTGCTGGGTTTCACCGGCACTATTGTTCATGGGCATGATTTCACCCGGCTTACTGAATTCGAGGAATTCAATGATGTCGGAGCGCAAGTTCTCTCGAATCCCATACTGAATGGGTGCGCGGTCGGCGGCATCGAGGGCTTCCTGAATGGTCATGAGGCCTGCACCGAGGCGGTTGATGACTTCGGCGGCGCGGTCGGCGGCCGGGGCTTTGCCGCGTTCCTGGAAGAATTTCAGTTGCGCCCATTCCAGAACTGGAGCGACCTCGCGGAAGGAGGCATCGCTCGCATAAGCCTTGCGGATTTCACCAGGCGTCGGGGAGGAGAGCACCAACATGCCCTGATTTTGGGTTGGAGCGACCCCCTCCAAAACGCTTTTCACGGTGCTTTCCACGAAAACCCTGCGCAGGTCTTTGCGGAACTCTTCGATATTGGCATACCCATCGCGGGCAAGGCTGCTTTCAAATCCTGCGCGGGAACCGGCCTCCAAGATGAGTTGGTCGATGCGGTCTTGCAAGCGAGGTGCGAGCAGGGCATCGTTAAAACCCAGTTTGGTGAAAAGATCCTGAAACAGCATGGTGCGCACGCCGGAGAGGGTTGCGGTAATGATGAGTTGTTCTTCGCTCAAACTCGGATCGCGTTTGGCCATGCGTCCGGCTTCCATATTCACCATTTGGGAAGYCAGCACCGAGTCATTCACAATGACCCAAGCAGCATCGACCACGCCTTCTTCTGGCTCCGGAATTTGAGCAGAAGCAGAGGACGCGAGAGCGCAGAACAGGACAATGGTGGAGAGGAGCTTCATGGTTACTTACCGCGCGCAGATTGTCGCTTCTTTCGCGGCATGCGGCAAGCGATAGCGGTTGAATACACCAATGCGAGCACTTCCTCGGGGCTGAGGGTGGGCGATGGCAGCATCCACATGGCTTTGCGCGCGGTGAGGACTCTTAGGTCGATTTCCTGGCCGGATAACGCCTTTTCGAAAACCCGAGCCTCGCGCAGACTGCACACCAAATGATCGCCGACGCGTTGCAGAGCATCTAGGCCGAGCGCTCCGAGCCGGTGTTTGAGGAAGAACAGTTTGGCAAGGCGGATGAGCTCCTCCGGTGGTGGCCCAAAACGGTCCCGTACGGCTTCCAGGACGGCGTCGATCTCGGCGGGCAGGCGAATGCGGTCGAATTCACGGAGTAGTTGCAGGCGGATGTCCTCGTCCGGCACAAATTCGGGTGACAGCGCGGCGTCGAGTCCAAGTGCTAAATCGCAGGCCGGCTCGATCCCACCATAAGCAACCACTTGGCTCTGGCGTTTGAGGCGGGCGACGGCTTGGCTGAGCAGGCGTCGGTAGGTTTCATAACCGACTGCGTTGATGTGCCCGCTCTGCTCGGAGCCCAATAAGTTTCCGGCACCGCGGATTTCAAGATCGCGCATGGCCAGTTGGAATCCAGCGCCGAGGTATTTCATTTCCTCAATCGCCTTGAGCCGACGTCGCGCATCCAGTGGCAATGGTTTTCCGCGCGGCAGCAACAGGTAGCAGTAACCGCGTCGCTCCGAACGTCCGACGCGACCGCGCAGTTGATGCAAGTCGGCGAGACCATGACGTTGCGCTTGGTCGATGAAGATGGTGTTAGCGTTCGGAATGTCCAAACCACTTTCGATGATGGTGGTGGCGCAGAGGACGTCGACTTTGCCACGCACGAAATCGAGCATAACTTTTTCTAGCTCCCGCGGTTCCATCTGCCCGTGGCCGGTGACGATCTTTGCCTCGGGAACTAACTTGCGTAAGCGTTCCGCCATGATGTCTAAAGACTTCACCCGGTTGTGCAAAAAGAAGGCTTGCCCTCCACGAGATAATTCGCGACGCAAGACCTCGGTAATCATGGCCACCTCATCGTCGTAGCGAATCTCCGTGTGCACTTCCTGACGTCCGACCGGCGCGGTACTCAAAGAGGTGATGTCGCGAATCCCGGCCATCGCCATATGCAAGGTGCGCGGAACCGGAGTTGCGGTCAAGGTAAGAACATCGACCTGCGCGCGTTTCTTTTTAAGCAGTTCTTTATGGCGTACTCCAAAACGCTGTTCCTCGTCGATAATGACCAGCCCGAGATCTTTGAACACCACATCCTTAGATAAGATGCGATGGGTGCCGATGACTAAGTCGACGGTGCCATCAGCCAAGCCGGCGATGGTCTCGCGCTTTTTCTGCGGCGTAACCAGACGCGACAACATGCCAATCTCAATCGGCCAGTCGGCGAAGCGTTGTTGGAAGGAGCGCCAATGCTGTTCGGCAAGAACGGTGGTCGGCACCAAAATCGCCACTTGTTTTCCGGCAAGGATTGCGCGGAAGGCAGCGCGTGCCGCAAGTTCGGTTTTGCCATAACCGACGTCGCCGCACAGCAAGCGATCCATCGCGCGGGGGAGTGCAAGGTCGGCGTGAATCTCACGGGTGCCTTGGGCCTGATCCGGGGTGTCCTCCCACGGGAAGGAAGCTTCGAATTCGCGTTGTTCTGGACCGGGTTCTGGAAATGCGAAACCGGGCACAGCTTCCCGTTTGGCCTGGATATCGAGCATTTCCGCCGCCAGGTCTTCCACCGCGGCCTCGACTTTGCTGCGACGCCGTTCGAAGGCCCCAGACCCGAGTCGGTCGAGTTCCGGATTGGCACCGCCGGCACCGATGAATCGCTCGACTAAATCAACCCGCGACACCGGCACTTTCAATTCGGCTTCCTGCGCGAATTCCAACAAAATGAAGTCTTGCGATGMCKYMGYCSYGRMWGWWTCYARMCCSYKAWASMGCSCMASGCCRTGSWCKAWRTGCACCACCAAATCGCCAGGCCGCAAAGCCATGACCGATTCAATCGCTTCGGTTGGATGGTCGCGTCGCTTACGCGGTTTCGGCCGATGCGAWCCATGCCCCGGAATAAACTCGCGGTGATGGATGACCGTGAGCCGYGCTTCCGGAATRCGGAAGCCGCGCTCTAAACCGCCGGCCTTCAATTGCAAAGTGTGATCGGCGAGGCTGTTGTCCTCCAAGATCTGACGCAAGCGATCGGCCTCGGCATCGGTGGAACAAAGCACCATGGCATGCTCGCCATCCTTTGCGCGTTCGGCTAAAACCGAAACGCCAGGCGCCACACCTTGGCAATATTCCTCAACGCTTAGAGTGGTGAGGGTCCCATCGGAGCCGGGCAGGGTCGCGAGTTCTAGGATGGAGCGTTTTGAAAATCCCTCCTCCAATCGATTCAATGCACTGACAGCTTGCGCTCCAAGAAAACGTAGTTGGGTGCGTCGCTCTTCGATCGAAGCGGGCTCGAACATTACCACGCGCATATTGGCAGCGAAGCGTTCGAGGGGGAGGAGCTCGTCGGCGCCAGCAGCTTCTTGCAGTTCTTGCGCGAGCGGCACTTCGACTTTGCGCAAGACATGGCGGGTGCGCTGGGTGGCTAAATCAAAAACACGCACACTTTCTAGCTCGTCATCGAAAAACTCTAAGCGCAAGGGCTCACCGACTGCGGGCGCATAAAAATCTAGAATGTCGCCACGTCGGGCGAACTCGCCGGCTTCGGTGATGGAGGGCACGCGTTGGAAGCCGGCTTCGACCAAAGTGCGGGTGAGTTGTTCTGGATCAAGCGACATACCTTCACTCAGGACGAGCAAATCGGAGGCATCGTCCTCGCCTGGCTTGGTGGCAGGTGGAACAGCCTGAATCAGAGCGGCCAAAGGAGCCACGATTGCGCCCTTGAAGCCTTCGCGATCGGCCAAAGTGAGCGCGTGGTGACGTTCCCGCAGCACTTCTGCCTCGGTGCCGAGCGAACTTTCCCGCGCGGGGAAGGGGACTACTCCACRTTCGAAGGCGGTGAGGTCATCGACCGCGAGCGCGGCTTGCTGAGCATCGGCACACACCACCAACAGCGGTTCTTGCCATTCTTCAACGAATGCGGCACTCAACAGCGCCTTTGAAGAGCCCCACAGCCCGCCCCAACGCAAACGACCACCCGTCTGGYCGCTCCATTGGGCGGCCAGATCGTGAAAAGACGGGGTGGCACGCAGCAGCGCAACTGGAGTGGCCTCTTTGGAAGAGGATTTACCCGGTTTCGCGCCCCGTTTTGGTCGACGCGTTGCCATTTGCGTAGTCTACTTTAGAATCGTTGCCCCATGTCTTTGTTCCTCCTGACACTGTTTGCACTGATTCCCCCGGCCCAAGAAGAAAAGGCCGATGACACCCCAAAACTCGACGAAGGAATTTTGTCCGCGTTTGAGTTCCGCTCGGTCGGTCCGGCCCTCATGTCGGGGCGTATTGCCGACCTGGCGATTGATCCGGAAAACCCAAATATTTGGTACGTCGCAGCAGGTTCCGGCAACCTGTGGAAGACCACCAACGCGGGCACAACCTTCGAGCCGATTTTTGAGAACTACGGAAGTTATTCGATTGGCTGTGTAACTTTGGACCCTTCCAATCACAACACGATTTGGGTGGGCAGTGGCGAAGCGGTTGGCGGACGTCACGTTGGTTACGGCGATGGCATTTACCGCAGCGATGATGGCGGCGGCAGTTTTCGCAACATGGGTTTGAAGGAAACCGAACACATCGCAAAGATTGTGGTGGACCCAAATAACTCCGATGTGATTTACGTCGCAGCGCAAGGGCCGTTGTGGTCGGCGGGTGGTGAGCGTGGTTTGTACAAGAGTGAAGATGGTGGCGAAAACTGGTTCGAGATTCTTTCTGCTGGAGAGTACACCGGTGTCACCGACATCGTTTTGGATCCGCGCGATGCGCAAGTGATGTATGCGGCTATGCATCAGCGGCATCGCACGGTTTGGGCGTTGGTAAACGGTGGACCCGAATCAGGCATTCATAAATCGATCGATGGCGGCGCAACTTGGGAAGAGTTAGAGGGTGGTTTGCCTGGAAAGGACATGGGCAAAATCGGTCTGGCCATTTCACCGACTAACCCCGACGTGGTTTACGCAACCATTGAACTGGCTGGCCCGAGTGGCGGCTTTTGGGTTTCGGAAAATGCTGGTGTGAGCTGGTCGAAGCAGAGTGATTACTCCGGCGGCGGAACTGGGCCACACTACTACCAAGAGATTTTCCTAGATCCACATCATGCAGACACTTTGTATCAAGCCAACGTACGACTTGGACGCACCGAAGATGGCGGCAAGACTTGGATCTCGGTGGGCAACAGCAACAAGCACGTAGACAATCACGCGGTTGCTTTTCATCCGACCGATCCAAACTTCTTGCTGGTTGGGTGTGACGGCGGTCTTTATGTTTCCTACGATCGTGGCGACACCTATCGCTATTGTTCGAACCTGGCGCTGACTCAGTTCTACAAGCTAGATGTCGATAACGATTGGCCGATCTACAACATTGTCGGCGGCACTCAAGACAACTCGACGCAGTACGGACCGTCGCGCACTTTGAATCGTCAGGGTATTCGCAATGCTGACTGGCGCATCATTCTGGGTGGTGATGGACATGACAATGCGATCGATCCAAGCAACCCGGACATCATTTATGGAGAATCGCAGAAGGGCTATATTCGCCGATTCGACCGTCGTAGCGGCGAAAGCGTTGACATTCGTCCGCAACCGGCAGTCGGTGAAGACAACTTTCGCTACAACTGGGATTCTCCAATCCTGATTAGCCCACATAATCCTGCGCGGATCTATCACGGTTCGAATCGTTTGCATCGAAGTGATGATCACGGTGATTCTTGGACCACCATCAGCCCCGATGTTTCCAAAGACTTGGATCGCCTAACCCTGGAAATTATGGGGCGGGTGTGGAGTCTAGATGCGCTCTGGGATCTCCGCGCCATGTCGATGTACGGCAACATCACTTCGATCAGTGAATCGCCGGTGCAGGCGAACTTGCTTTACCTCGGTACCGATGATGGCCGTATTCAAGTGAGCGAAGATGGCGGCAAAAACTGGCGTCTGGTCGAAACGATTGCCGATGTCCCGGAAACCGCATTCGTGAATGACATCAAAGCTGACCTGTTCGACGCCGATGTGGTTTACGCCGCACTCGACAACCACAAAGTTGGCGACTTTAAGCCTTACTTGGTTAAGAGTACTGACCGCGGCCTCACCTGGACTTCGATTACTGCGGATTTGCCCGACCGTCATATCGTATGGCGCCTTGTGCAAGATCATGTTCAAGCAAACTTATTCTTCCTCGGCACCGAACATGGAATTTTCGTTTCGCTCGATGGCGCGGAAAGCTGGATGCAAATGAAGGGCGGTTTACCGAACATCCCGTTTAGGGATCTTGCGATTCAGCAACGCGAAAACGACTTAGTCGGCGCATCCTTTGGACGTAGTTTTTACATTTTGGATAACTATGCACCACTGCGCGAGTTGAGTGATCGTTTGGTGGAAGAAGACATCCACACCTTCGCAGTGAAAACGGCACAACTCTTTGTCGCAAGTAATGTACTTGGAGGGCGTCGTGGAGCTCAAGGCGATAGCTACTACACTGCTGACAACCCAGAGTTCGGCGCGACTTTTCGTTACTACTTAAAGGAGGGCTTAAAGTCGAAAGCGTCGGTGCGCAAAAAGGCTGATAAGAAAGCTAAGAAAGATGGCGAGGACACGGTGTACCCAGGTTGGGATGTCCTGCGTGATGAGAAGAACGAGGAAGCTCCGCACATGCGTTTGCAAATCCAAAACTCCGCTGGCGATGTCATCGCCCGTCTCGACGCATCCTCTGGAAAAGGCATGCAAAAGGTGACGTGGAATCTGCGTTCCACCCAAGGCGGCGGCCGTGGTCCGATGGTCACCGCCGGCAACTACAACGCGCAGCTCATCCGTTTCGATGACGGCGTTCCAAGTGAATGGGGTGAGCCACAACCCTTCGAGGTCATCGACATTGTTGCGCCAACCTTGCCGGCGGTCGATGCTGCGGCAACTTTCGCCTGGCGCACTGAGGTCGGTGATTTCCAGAAGGTGGTTTCCAGCCACGCCAGCCTCTTGAGCACCGCGTTGACCGACGTGACCGCCATGAAAGATGCAGTGCTGAAAGGCAGTCGTGCACCTCTGGAACTAGCGGCGGAACTCCGCGCCATGGAGTTGGCGATTCAAAATCTGCGCCGCGGCATCACTGGCGATGATTTACGCACCAAGCGCGGACACGAAGGCACTCCATCGATCCAGGGGCGCCTCGGCACTGCGCGATGGGGTGGCTTTAGTGGTAGTCACGGCCCTACGCAGACCATGCGCGATCAGGTAGAGATTGCGCGCAGTGAATTTGCCAAGCTGCAACCCGCAATTCAGGCTCTGCTGGAAAGCAAGGTCCCAGCTTTGAAGGCGAAGGTCGACGCTGCTGGCGTGCCGTGGACGAGTGGACGCGCATTGCCCACAATCCCGCGCTAAGGGATAGGGTTTCCGAGGTCGGATTGGCGGCTATACTGCCGCCTTCGACCTCCTCGAAACYCTAGCMAACCTAASYCWGTGCACACTTTCCACATTCCCGTCATGGCCACGGGATTCACCATCGATACTCCGCTTAAAGTTGCGAAGTTTGGAATAGCATCAGTGGTTTCGATGGTAGACGACGTTCTCATCGAGCAGGTGCGTAAGCGCCTGTGCAAGGAGCACGGCAAGGACTATGAGCCGATCGGTAACCACGATGACGATGCGCGTGCCCGCCGTATTACCGCCTATCTAGATTTGTTGAATGAACTAGTGCAGCGCCAGATGGAGCGCCTTCGTTCCGCAGCTTTTGAAGCCGGCAGTGAAATCGCCCGCTACTTTGAGCTGCTTCCGACATCTCCTTTGCGTAATCTTTACGATCGCATGATGGGCACGAAAGAGCCGGCGGAACGCGCGCAAATGCAAAAGGAATTACGCGCACAAATTAAACCCGGTCCGATTGATGTCAACATCATGACCAAGCTCGATCGCGAGATTGATCGCCGCGGCCAATCGTTTCCAGAAAACAGCTCAGATGCATTAAGTGCTCTCCGCGGTTTTATGAATAGTGCGGTRAATGGTTCGGTGGTGTTGTCSGCTGGYATGAACCGMCGCYTKTTCACYTAYATGTCCAAGTTYGAGGGMATGTTCCCSAAYGCMGATGGYTTTCTGCAAAAGCGCATCACCYTGAAGGTGAGCGATTACCGYTCTGCTTTAGTGCAAGGGAAACAAATGGCTAAGCTCGGCCTCCACGTTTCCGAATTCCGTGTGGAATCTGGGCTGAACTGCGGCGGTCATGCCTTCGGCGGAAAAGGCCAACTTATGGGGCCAGTGCTTGCTGAGTTTCAGCGTTGTAAAACCAGCCTGTTTGAAACACTGGCCGAAATGCGCCACAAGGCGTGGGCTAAGCTCGGATTGAGCGACCAGTGCGGCGAACCCAAGCCAGCGCGCATTACTGCGCAAGGCGGACTCGGTTCTGCACAGGAGGACCAACTCTTGCGCGAACATTATGGGGTGGATGGCACCGGTTGGGGGAGCGCATTCCTGTTCGTGCCGGATGTCGTCAATATCGATGCACACAGTTTGGAAAAAATCCAAGCGGCCACCGAAGAGGACATCGAGCTAAGTCCTTCTTCCCCATTGGGCGTTCCATTTTGGTCGCTGCTCTCCTCCGCAAGTGAGACTACCCGCCGCGACCGGATAACTGCAGGCAAGCCGGGGAGCCAATGCCCGAAAGGATTTCTTGCTGCGGATTCGGAGTTCACCAACGCTCCCATCTGCACGGCGAGTCGCGCTTTCCAAAAGCGTAAGCTGAAGCAGATTGCAGCAACCGAATCGACCCCGCTAGAAAAGGCGCGCAGCGAAGAGGCTGTCATGGAAAAAGCCTGCATTTGTCACGACCTTGCTGGTGGTGCCACGGCCTCCATGGGTATCGATGAAGATGCAACCACCTCGGTGTGTTGTGGCCCGAACGCCGCGTATTTCCAAAAGACCACCAACTTAGATGGCATCGTGGCGCACATTTACGGTCGCAAGAATCTTCCGTTGCGGGAAGGGCGTCCGCACATGATGCTGAAGGAGTTGTCCCTCAACATCGATTTTCTGCGCAAGGACATTTTGCGCTACAAGGAAGACCTGTCCGATCGCCTCGCGAAAACCATTAGCGACTGTCGCGAAAACATTGAGCGTGGTTTCGAGCATTACAGTGAACTAGCCAGCTCCATCGTCGAGCAGAACCGTGAAGCCTTCATCAAAAAACTGGAATCCATCCAAAAGGACTTCTCCGAGATGATCGCCACCAGCCAGTTGCGTTTGGAAGTTTAGGCCGCGCCTAAATAAAAACTTCTTAAATCCATTCCTGATTCACCACCGTGCGATCAGAAACCGTCGAGCCCGTGTGCCCTGTGCCCGCGGGCTCGATGAGTAAAACGCTAGCGCCATGGGGAGCAATGGGAAGGTGCTCGACCCCGCGCGGCACAATAAGCATTTCGCCGACTTCTAGCGTGACATCGTCCCGGTCGCGAAAGCGCATGGTCAGGGAGCCTTCGAGGAGGAGGAACATTTCGTCTTCCTCTTCGTGAGTATGCCAGAGGAATTCGCCGTCGAGTTTTGCAAGCTTGACCTCTTGGCCGTTGAGTGCGCCGATGATTTTCGGAGTCCAGGTTTGATCGAACAATCCAAGTTTCTGTTTGAGATTTACTTTATTCATCGTTTTCCTCCTCAATGATTCCCTCGCTGCGCAGAATCAAAATCGCTTCCCATGCTGCTCGACGTTCCGCTTCCTTTTTACTCGCTCCCCACGCCGCAGAAAATGTGCGGTTGCCAACTTCGGCTGTCATTTGAAAAGCCTGCGTCTCAGGGTGTTCATAAAAATCTACCAACAGGTAGCGGGGCACGGTTCCTTGCTTGACTTGCGCCCAGTTTTGCAAAGTTTGCTTCGCATGTGCGCGCGCAAAATTTTCTGGCAAGCTCGCAAGATCATGGCGCAGCCAGCCAGTGACTAAACGCTTGCAGGTCGGAAGTACCTCCTCCGAGGAGCAATCCAAATAAACGGCACCGAGTAAGGCTTCGAGGGTATTGCCGAATAAGGAGCGTGGCAAGGTTTGACGCTCACGAAGATTACCGCCACTTCGAATCCAGCGATCCAATCCCAGGCGTTCACCAATCCGAGAAAGAGTGGCGCGCGCAACCAACAGCGATTTCCACTCGGTCAGCTTCCCTTCGCGGATTTCGGGGTAATCGCGGAACAAAAAGTCGCTGACCACCAAGTCCAGCACGGCATCGCCCAGAAACTCGAGGCGCTCGTTGTGATTTTCCTGCACACTGGCATGGGTCAGGGCGAGCTCCAGCAGCTCCGGGTCACGGAAGCGGTAGCCAAGGAGGTCCTCAAGATGGCAGAGGGCAAGAGTTTTAGCCGACATCGATTCGGATTCTAACGGCTGCGGCGAGGAAGCAGGCGCCAGGGCTTGAGTCCTCGGCCCGAAACACGACAATGCCTCGTGGCCACCTCCGGTCGCCCGCCCCCCAAACCGAAAACCGCATGTTGCTGAAAGGGAAAAAAGGACTCATCTTTGGAGTCGCGAACGAACACAGTCTGGCTTGGCACATCGCCAAGCAAGTGCACGCACAAGGCGCCGAGGTGATTTTGTCCGTGGCCAGCGAGCGGTTCTTGCGCAAAGTTGGCCCGTTGGCGGAAAGGCTCGGCGCGCCTACACCCATTATTTGCGATGTTGCCGATGACGATGCCATCGCCAAAGCCTTCGCGGAAATCGGCCAGACCATGCCGAAGGTGGACTTTTTGGTGCACGCCATTGCTACCGCCAAGCGCGAAGACTTGCAGGGCCGCTTTGTCGACACCTCGCGCGACGGTTTTGCCCTCGCCCACGATGTCTCGACGTACTCCTTTCTCGCACTGTGCCGCGCTGCCGAACCGCTGCTGCAAAAAGGCGCTTCCCTGCTGACCCTAACTTACCTCGGTGCCATTCGCGCGGTTCCTTCCTACAACGTGATGGGAGTGGCCAAAGCGTCGCTCGAATCAAGTGTGCGTTACTTGGCGAATGATTTTGGACCGCTGGGCATTCGCGTGAACGCGATTAGCGCCGGCCCGGTGAAGACTTTGTCGGCATCGGTGGTGAAAGGCTTTAAGGACAAAGTCGATATCCAGCAAGTGGCTGCACCGCTGCGGCGCAATGTGACCGGGGAAGATGTCGGGAAGTCCGGGCTCTTCTTGTTGAGCGATATGGCCTCGGGCGTGACCGGCGAAATTTTGTACGTTGACTGTGGTTACAACATCATGGCTGACTTCATCACCCGCGAGGTTTAGCAGACCAGTTTGTGAAAGCAATCCTGTGTCTCGGCGGCAGCGACCCAACCATGGGCGCCGGGGTGCAAATGGATACTGCAGTTTGCCGCGCGCTTGGGATTGCCCCGCGTGTGGTGGAAACCATGTTCACCACACAAGGTGAGTTCGGTTTAGAGAGTGTGGAACTGCGCGACATGGTGGAGATTGCGCATGACATTCTTCACACTTTGGACGATGGTGTGCAAGCCATCAAAATCGGCGCACTTGGCGATGCCCACATTGTCGAAGCCGTAGTCGCAGCTTTAGAACCATGGCACGATGCCATCCCGATTGTCATCGACCCAGTTGCTGCAGCTTCGAAAAGCAAAACCGATGTGTACTTGAATACCCGTGCGGGCGTGCGACTCATGGAGAGCGAGCTGTTTCCACTAGCTGCCGTCGTCACTCCGAACGTACTCGAATACGGCAATGGCGAGCGTTATCAAAACTGCATGGCCATCCTGCGTAAAGGCGGCCACACCGATGCTTTCGCCGAACTAGAAGGCCGCGAGCCTTCAAAATGGGTCGCCGATGTTTTGGAATATCCCAACGGCGATTCCTTCGAGTACCGCCACACGCGCGTGCCCGGCGGCGAAAACCTGCATGGCACCGGCTGCGCCTTATCTACCGCGATTGCGTGTGGATTAGCAAATGGGAACACTCTGTCCGAAGCCTGCCATACTGGTATTGGGGCGCTACAAGTTTGGATTAAGGAAGCGATCGAAGGTCAACACGATCTTCAGCCAGTCGTTCCGCCTGAAAACTCATAAGCATTCTCTGGAGTGTATGGGTGTAGAGAATAAAATTGCCCTTGCAAGAATCCTTGCAAAAGTGCCATCTAAAAAACACATTWTAGTTATTCCTGGTTGATGAAATAAAGGACCAGCTAAACGTTGCGGAAAAAATTGCGGGTTGAGTGAACACAGAACTCTCTGCATGGCTCTGAAATCCTTCAAATCGGTTGCAATCGGTACTGGTTGTTTCATATGGTGGCCGAAGGGGAAAACTCCTCTGCCATCATGAAGCCCATCAAAACGCTTTTGCTCCCTTTCGTCTTCGCCCTGCTGGCGCCGACTTCCTTTGCGGCGCAGTTCGAAGATGGAGACGATTTCTATGAAGATCTCGAAATGCCGGAACTCAATTTTAGGATTTTTGGCGACCTTGGAGCGAGTTATGAAAACCCAGACAGCTTAAGTAATAGCGGTTTCGGATTCGGCTCTTTAGATTTCATCGTGACCGGCACCATGGGGGAGCACCTCCTCTTTTTCAGCGAGACTCTGATTGAAGGAGCAGGTGAAGATTCCATCGGCCTCGATCAAGAACGCGCCTGGGCCATGTGGAGTATGTCCGATGAGTTCTATCTTAAAATGGGCATGGACCACACTGTGGTTTCGTTGTGGAACCGAACTTACCACCACGGAAAATGGCTTGAAACTACCATTAGCCGCCCGTTCTTGGCTACTTTCGAAGATGATGGCGGCGCGCTCCCCATGCATTACGTCGGTATTGAAACCGGTGGGTTGTGGGAAATATCCGGCGGAGGATTGGATTGGACCGCCATCCTTTCAAACGGCCGCGGCCCCGATGTCGATAACCGACAGCGCGTGGGTGACTCCAATGACTCGAAGGCGGTAGCGCTTTCCTTAGCTTTTACTCCAGCCTCTTTTGACGCTCTGACATTTGGAGTCAATGGACATACGGATTTGATTCCTCCCGACTTGAGCGATGCGGCGCGACTGGGAAATATTTCAGAATCCATTTTTGGCATTTTCGCAACCTATGAGTGTGCGGAAACAGGTGCCGAATGGATTGGCGAGTGGAGCACGGTGACTCACGACGATGCAGCGAGCGGCACCACCTTCGACCACAACCTCGCCTACTTGCAGGTCGAACGATCCTTTGAAGATTGGACTCCATACACCCGCTTCGACATGATGAATATGGATATCGGAGACCCCTACCTGTCTCCACTCGACCAAGACCTAGACCGATGGCAACAAACCATTGGGYTACGTAAAGAAATTGCTGATGGTGCCGCKCTMAAATTCGAAGTTGGATTTGGGCGTGGTGAAGTACGTGGCCTTGGCGGSGTACAAACCGACGACATCATCACCGCTGCYCTWCAGCTATCCTGGACCTTTTAAGGATGATCCCGATGAACCCYACCTCYMTYWCCATWCGGCTYCTCGTTTCMAGCTTGTTRCTCCTTGCGACYGTTGCYTTTCTCCCCAAAMCGKYTGYYYCSGCMGMAGYGGWKGGMGYGGAATAYGCRGTGATTGTGAATGTGAAAAACAATCTCAACTCRGTCAGCGWGMRTGASYTRRARAAGTACATGAAGTTAGAGCGYCGCTWTTGGCCGGAYAAGYAYCGGGTGACWCTTTTTCARCGKAGCGCCAAAACYGAYCTGCARAAGTTTGTGYTGGAYACGGTRTATGRCCAATCMGARAAATCTCTACGCAARCAYTTTGTGTCGCWGATGAACCGTGGAAAGATTGGAGCYCTACCCTCTGTCGTGAAAAAATCAGASACGGTGTTGCGTTTGGTTTCSAAAAAGSARGGCGCCATKGCGGTRGTKCTWGCYTCGGARGTSACCGRTCARGTGAAGGTCCTYGCYATYGATGGRAAGAAGCCCGGCGACGARGGWTATTTYCTTCAGTCGCKAMCGAWTAAGACTCWACMGTGAATCAACTTTCGTGGAMRCGTAGATTAGGGACCAGGGTTCARCTCCTKGTTTCTTTAATGGTGCTGTTGACGGTTGGGGTTTCTTCAACACTTAGAGTGCTGGAGTCCAACCGCGCCCTGCGTCAGGACTTGGTGGATTTTTCAGAACGCACTTCAGGGATTCTGGCTTTGCGCTCGGGAGAGATTCTAATCAATGAAGACCTCACCGCAATGCAGGAAGTGCTCTCCACGCTTTCGCGAGACGATGCCAACTTAACCGAAGCCTTTTACGTAGACGATACGGGAAAGATATTGGCGCATATGAATCCGACACTCGAGGGTGAGATATCGGAGGAGTTAAGGACACCGCCTTCTGAAGTGTTCTCGCAAACCTTGGAAAAAGATGGGCGGGAAGTGATTCGAGTCAAGGCACCCATCTTGGTTAGCGGAGAACCCTTTGGTGCTCTTTGCCTTGAGTATTCGACGGGCCATTTAGTGGAAATCCGCAACGAGATTATTCTCGCAGCCTTTATTGAGGGACTGATTCTTGTCCTCCTGGGCCTGGCGGCTGCGGGCTGGTTAGGCAAACGGATTTCTCGCCCTCTACAAAGTCTATTGTTGGATACAGAAGCTGTCGGGCAGGGTGACTTATCGGTGCGTAGCGAAATTGATCGCCAGGATGAAATCGGCGCGCTGTCGCATTCCTTCAACCAAATGACATCGAACTTGCAGAAGGCAAAGGATGATCTTGAGGACTATTCAAAGGAGTTGGAGAARCGGGTAGAAGAGCGCACCCAAGAGYTGCAAGARCGYGGCRTTGAAATCGCTCGCCAGGAAGCCATYTTGCGTGGCATGGCGCAAGCYTCACCGCAAGGCATGCTRGTTGTCGATGAGCAGCAAGATGTCATCTTGTTCGCCAACACCAATACTTTGCGGCTCATGCCAAGTTTGGGTTCGGCGGACTACAAGGATCTTGTCGGAGGCAGTTTCCAAGCTTTGCTTGGCAGTTGGGTAGAGACCAAGTTACTCGGAGAACAGRTTGCATCGGAACTGAAAGAGTTGGCTTCTCATCCGCACCAGGCCGGAGAATGGTTGTTGCAGTTACCGGGCGAAAAGTTTCTACGTTTGATCACTTTGCCGGTTCAGTTAAGTGACTCGGAAGCGGTCGGCCGCCTTTTCCTGCTTGATGACATCACCCTGCAGGAAGTTGCCAAGGTTGAAATTGAAATAGCGCGCGATAAAGCAATCGATGCGGAGCAGGCGAAATCGCAGTTCCTTGCGAATATGAGTCACGAAATCCGCACCCCGATGAACGGTGTGATTGGCATGACCGACCTGTTGTTAGACACGCCTTTGGATCCAGAGCAACAAGACTTTGCCCAAACCATTCGCGCTTCGGGGCATGCATTGCTCACTGTGATTAATGACATCTTGGACTTCTCCAAGATTGAAGCGGGCAAGCTAGACCTTGACAGTGTTGATTTTGACCTTGGTGAAATTATCGAAGGGGCCACTGGACTGTTGGCCAAACTTGCGCATCAGAAGAAGGTGGAGTTGGCTTGTGAACTCGATTCATCCCTGCCGGCTGGCGTTGCTGGAGACCCAGGCCGCCTGCGTCAAGTGGTGACCAACCTGGTTGGCAACGCGGTGAAGTTTACTTCGCAAGGAGAAGTGGTGGTTAGTTGTAAGTGCATTGGAGAAACCGACGATGGCAGTTTCCGCATTCGAGTAGAGGTGCGTGACACCGGCGAAGGCATTAGTGAAGAAGCGCAGGGGCGTTTGTTCAAAGCATTCTCTCAAGCCGACATTTCCACCACACGAAAGTTTGGCGGCACCGGTTTAGGCTTGTCCATTTCCAAAAGCTTGGTGGCCATGATGCATGGCGATATTGGCGTCGATTCGCAACTCGGTGAAGGCAGTTGTTTTTGGTTTGAGGTGGTTTTGGATAAACCGACCGGCGAAATACCAAAACCTAAAACGGCACACATTAAGTCTCTGGAAAACAAAAGCGTGTTGGTGGTCGACGACAACGCAACCAACCGCCTAATCTTGCGCAACTACCTGCACAACTGGGGCGTCGATCCAATACTCGTCGATGGCGCTGCGCCCGCTCTCGAGGCCATGCGCAAGCACCGTTTTGATCTGGTRCTTAGCGATATGCAAATGCCAGAAACTAGCGGGCTCGAACTTGCRCARGGCATTAARGAGGAGTTTGGTGAGGAYTCTCCACCRGTCATGATTCTCACTTCCATGGGCGACCGCATCCCGCGCGATGTCATGGAAMRAAGCGGCATTGTCGAATGCCTCATGAAGCCGGTGTTTCGYCCRCGYCTTGCCGGTTCCTTGATGCGAGCTTTGGCGCCTTCCRAAGTTTCACTGATGGATMTCGAGTCGGAAACAGAATCCACCAARGAAACGTTAACTCCRAAAACTAAATTCACYGGYAAGWTRCTTTTRGCGGAAGACAATSCCATCAACCGKAAGYTAGCRTTGAAGCTGYTAGAAACTTTGGGGTACAAAGCCGATGTCGCCGTCAACGGAAAGGAAGCGTTCGACGCSRTGCAAGCCGATGATTACGGCTTAATTCTCATGGATTGCCAAATGCCAGAGATGGACGGCTATGATGCCACTCGCCAGATCCGTGCATTGGGAAACAACAAGTCGAGCATTCCAATTCTTGCACTTACTGCAAATGCCATGCGCGGCGACCGCGAGAAATGCCTAGCCGCCGGCATGGACGACTACTTAGCCAAGCCCATTGACCGGAAAGAGTTGGCTTCGATGTTGGCGCAGTATCTGTAGGGCGCGGAAGGGCAGCTCTTTAATAGGCCGGTAAAACGCCCAACTCTTTCGCCACCGCATCGACATAACGATCGGTCATGCCGGAAACATAATCGCATACCGCGCGGTGATCGGAATCGGCATGCACAAAGAAGCGCTTTGGTACTGCATCTAGCTTATCGAGCAGGGCATCGAAAACTTTGTCGAGCAGATCGGTGGCGCGGCGCACATGCCAGTTGACACCTTCCTGGTAGTACATATTTTCGTACATGTACTTATGCAGTACTGCGACTTGCGATTGAAAGGCATCCGAGTGGCCGATGAGGCGGGCTTCGGAAGCTTGCGCATCGCGCGAAGATTTTGCATCGGTGGCGGCTAAGCGTTTTTGCGATTCGATGCGGACATCGGCGATCGCGGTGCCGAGTAATTCGTTTGCAGCTCTGCGCCACAGTAAGGAACCATCGCCTTCTTCGGGGTGACGTTCGCGCGCCGCTTCTACCGCGTTTGACCAAATTTCCAAATCAGCAATCATCTTCACCGGATCCAAAATGCCTTCGCGGATGCCATCGTCCACATCGTGATAGTGATACGCGGTGCTGTCAGCCAAGTCGACCAATTGCGCTTCGAGCAAAGGGAAACGTAAACGCGCGCCGGTTTCAGCATCGGTCACGACTTCATGTTTACGCAAACACGATTTA
This sequence comes from Planctomycetota bacterium, assembly GCA_002746235.1. Lineage (GTDB taxonomy): Bacteria > Planctomycetota > UBA1135 > UBA1135 > UBA1135. Next base: position 98,786 of record NVWJ01000007.1, on the reverse strand, counting down.
GTTTCCTCGGTTAAGTTTAGGCCGAGGTAATCTGGGCTGCGGCTTTCGAGGACATCGACAATGCGCAAACTTTGACGGTTGTGTGCAAAGCCGCCGTGGTCTTTCATTTTTTCATTCAGCAGCACTTCGCCCGAATGTCCATAAGGCGGATGGCCGAGGTCGTGCGCCAACGCAACCACTTCGCACAGCGGCTCGTTCATGTCGAGCGCGCTTGCCAACGACCGCGAAACTTGCAGCACTTCCAAAGAGTGAGTTAGCCGGGTGCGCTGGTTGTCGCCGACGTGGTTAATGAAAACCTGCGTCTTGTACATGAGGCGCCGAAACGCCGAGCAATGAATCACCCGATCGCGGTCACGCTCAAAGCGAGTACGCCATGGATCAGGGATCTCGTCGAAGGCGCGGCCCACGGAGTCTGCCGAGTGACTGGCAGCCGGATGCAGGTGCTCCAGCTCATAAGCTTCCTTGTCGAGGCGATCCATCGGCGCAAAGGATAGGGATTCCTCGGATTTTTGCTTGCAGGATTGACCATTTTTCATGGCAAACCTATCATTTGCAGCCATTTTTAGGGAACGCCACCCTACAAAACCTGGATGTACCAAATTCGATTGCAAAACCTCCCGTCTGAGGAGAGAAGCACCCTGCGCCAGCGGCTTGCCGTATGGGCTGAGGAGCGTGGTGGGAGCTTGGTCGATGTTCGCGAAGGTGCAGAAACTCTTTATATAAAAGGAGTTGCGGACGATGCCATCGAGCTACTCAGCTCTTGGAATGGCATTCAATCAGTCGTCGCGGAAAAAGCCTCTGGGCATGAAAGCCTGAACCGCCTGCCCTCTGTAGTGGAGGTTAAGGCCGCTCGTTTCGGCGGGGGCAGCGCCAGTTGCATCGCCGGTCCGTGCGCGGTGGAAGATTTTGACTCACTTTTGGCCCTTGCGGAGCAATTAGCGGCCTCTGGAGCAACCGGATTACGGGGTGGAGCATTTAAGCCGCGTACTTCCCCTTATGGCTTTCAGGGTCTGGGTGAACCTGGTCTGGAAATGCTGTCCGCGGCAGGAARMGYGWSCGKRNTSKSYGTNGTSWSYGWNGTKCYNGWWSYMCGYRRYYTRGRTMWNGTCGCCGAGCACGCCGATGTCCTCCAAATCGGTTCGCGCAACATGACCAACGCCCCGCTGCTTCAGGAAGTGGGCCGCGCTGGCCTGCCGATTCTCCTTAAACGCGGCATGAGCGCCACTTTAGAGGAGTTCCTATTCGCTGCGGAATACGTGGCGCTCGGTGGGGCACCAAGCATTTTGCTGTGTGAGCGCGGGCTGCGTCACTTTGACCCGGCCGTGCGCAACGTGCTCGATCTCGCYGCAGTCCCCGCGCTGAAACTACGCACTGGACTTCCCGTCATCGTCGATCCAAGCCATGGCACAGGTGTGGCCAAACTGGTTCCCGACATGATGCTCGCCGCCGCCGCTGCCGGTGCCGATGGCTTCCTGGTTGAAGTCCATCCCAATCCAAGCGCATCTTGGTCYGACGCCGATCAAGCYCTGCCKATGGAYATYTTCTCTGCGACGCTACCTCGCGTCGCCCATGTGTTGGAAGCCTGYGAGCGAAATTTGCACGGCTTTTCAACGACCCGTCAGGCTGAAGAGCCSAAGATCTAACCCCCNGAAAGATCCCAGAATCATGGCTAGAACTCCATACATCGCAGGAAACTGGAAGATGCACCTCACCAAACGCAAGGCTTCGGCTTTGGCGCGCGATATCGCTGCTCACCAAGGTGAATCAGGCGAGCGCAAAGTGGCGGTCTTCCCGACCTTCGTACATCTYGATCACGTGCGCCGBAATTTGAARGGCAGCAACGTCATCCTTGGCGCGCAAAACTGCTTCGGCAAAAAGGAAGGCGCGTACACCGGCGAGATTTCGCCYTACATGCTGCGTGACATGGGTGTGCAAGTGGTGCTGATTGGCCACTCCGAACGACGTCACGTGTTTGGCGAGACCGAAGACATGCTCTTCGACAAGGTYAAAATCGCCCTCCGCGCCAAGCTCGAYGTCATGTTGTGCGTCGGCGAAACGYTGGATGAGCGTGAGGCTGGCGACACTTTTAAGGTGCTYGCACGTCAGCTGAAGGCCCTAAAAGTGGTCAARCCGACCCAAATCGATCGCATCAGCGTGGCTTAYGAGCCAGTCTGGGCCATCGGTACGGGCAAGACGGCCACCCCCGCAATGGCGCAAGAGGCACATGCTGAGTGCCGACGTCAAATCGCGGGTATCCTAGGCGACCAGGCTGCGGCAACCATCCCCATCCTTTACGGCGGCTCGGTCAAAGGTGCGAATGCACAAGACCTACTCGCCAACCCCGATGTCGACGGCGCCCTAGTCGGCGGGGCATCTCTTTCAATCGACGATTTCGGTCCCATTCTCGACGCCGCGAAGGCGTAATGACACCTCGCGTGTCGCACTGAACAAGCCATGGCTTTCCTTCTCTACACTCTCTTTTTCGCATCTGCTCTGCTTCTGATCCTGGTGATCCTGGTTCAAGAAGGCAAGGGTGGTGGACTCGGCGGCGCACTTGGTGGCGCAGGTACTGAGACTTTCGGCGTACGCGCTGGCGGCGTGAACAAAGTGACTTTCATTCTCTTCGGTGTTTTTGTGTTGACGGCTCTGGCTCTACACTGGACTGCCGATGGCGCCAACACCGGCTCCGTTTTGGATTTGGCCCCTGCAGTCGAAGCTCCGGCAACCCCGGAATCCGGTAGCGGCTCTGCCCCAGTTCTTCCTGGCGGCAACAACTAGAGGTTCCAGTGGTGACCGCCGCACCGACGCGGGAAGAAGTTGCAACGCGCACTGCAAATGCACTGCGCGACAGCGAAGCTCTACTCGAAGGACACTTTCTGCTTTCTTCCGGACGTCATGCTGGCCGCTATGTCCAGTGCGCGCGGATGTTGCAGTACCCAAATTTCGCCGGCGCGGTTTGCGCCGACCTGGCGAAGTATGTTCAAGAAGCCACCGGCCATGCGCGCCCCTTCGATGTGGTGCTTGGCCCAGCCATGGGCGCGGTGACTTTTTCGTATGAACTTGCGCGAGCTTTTGGCGTACGCGGTTTGTTTGCAGAACGTGCGGCAGAAGGCGGCTTTGAGCTGCGTCGCGGATTCACCATCGGCGAAGACGAGCACGTTTTAGTCGCAGAAGATGTGGTGACCACCGGCAAAAGTGCCGGCGAAGTGGTGACCATGTTGCGCGCGATGGGAGTGAAGAACATCAGTGCCGCATCGATTGTGAATCGCAGTGGCAAAGACAATCCATTTGGCGACATCGCGTACTACCGATGCTTGGATTTGGAAGTCCCATCGTGGGAAGCCAAGGACTGTCCACTTTGCGCCGATTCAAACGTCGGCCCTGCAGTGAAGCCGGGGAGCCGCCCAGGACTATGAATCTTTGCAGCATGACTGGTTATGGCCGTGGACGTAGTGAAAACCGCCACGCTAGGGCGTCGGTGGAACTGCGCTCGGTGAATGGCAAAGGCCTGAACACCAAGTTGCGTCTTCCGCATGATCGTTTGGAACTGGAATCCAAAGTCGAGGCGGAATTGCGCAAGGTTCTAGAGCGTGGCAGTGTGACCGGCCAAGTGCGCGTGCGCCTAATGGAATTGCCGGTGGCCGAACTCGATCTAAAAGTCATGCGCGGCTACTTAAAAGCATGGCGTAAAGCGGAAAAGGATCTGAAGTTGAAGAAGGCCGACCCTTCGATGTCGGAGTTATTGGCGCTTCCCGGAGCGCAGCCCAGCACCGAAGAACTCCCTGCCATAACTAAAAGCGTGGCCAAGGCCGTGATGGCCGCCACTCAAGAAGCCTTGAAGGCTCTGGTGAAGTCGCGCGAAGAAGAAGGCCAGCAACTCGCCAAAGAAATGCAACGGCTGATTAAGAGTTTGGCGGTATCGGTGAAGAAGGTCGACAAGATGGTGCCAAAAGTGCGTGCTGCACAAGAAGCTCGCTTGACCGAACGCGTGACTAAAGCCTTAGACGCGATCGATCGCGCAGAGCCTATCGACCTTGCCCGCGAACTTGTAGTGCTTGCCGAACGCGCAGACATCCAAGAGGAAATCGCGCGCTTAGACATTCACCTCAAACGCCTCGGCGCTAAAGTGAAAGCCGGTGGACCGATTGGCCGCGAGTTGGAATTCCTAGTGCAGGAATGCCATCGTGAAGTCACCACCATGGGCAACAAGTCTTCGGACCAAAACCTTTCCGAGCTGGTGGTTGCCATGAAAATGGTGGTGCAGCAAATGAAGGAGCAGTTGGCCAATGTCGAGTGAGCTTGGACGACTGATTGTCGTTTCCGGGCCTACCGCATCCGGGAAATCCACGTTGTGGCATGGCTTGGTGCAGCGCAGCACGGTCGATTTCTCGGTCAGCGCGACCACCCGCGCACCACGCGAAGGGGAGAAGGATGGATATGACTATCACTTCGTCAGCGAAGAGCAGTTTCAAAAGTGGGTGGAGGGCGGCGCGTTTTTGGAATACGCCGAAGTCCACGGCAAGCATTACGGAACTTTGCGTAARCATGTCGAAGCMTCGYTGGCKAARGGGCAYGACATCGTCCTGGAAATCGATGTGCAAGGTGCGCAGCAGTTAAAAAATTGCGACCTTCCAATCATTTCGATTTTTGTGCAGCCACCCTCCCTGGAAGTTTTACGTCAACGCTTGCGCGACCGCGGTACCGAAACCGAGGAGCAAATGAATCTTCGTTTGGCAGTGGTCGAAAAGGAAATGACCTTCGCTAAGGATTACATGTTCCAGGTGATTAACGATGACTTTTCGCGCATGGAAACCGAGGTCGAAGGGATTCTCGGATACACCAAGGAGAACGCATAGTGGCACGTATTTTAGTTGGCGTGAGTGGTTCTGCGGCATGTTTTAAGGCGGCGGCGCTTTGCTCCCAGCTCAATCAGGCGGGGCATTGCGTGCAAGTGATCCTCACCGAGTCGGCTGCGGAAATGGTCACGCCGCTGCAGTTTTCTTGCCTCACCGGCAACCCGGCTTTGGTCGATGAGTTCGAACCGGCCGACCCCGCAGGCATGGATCACATTTCTTTGGCCAARGATKCCGAYYTSCTCGTCGTTATTCCTGCAACCGCCAACACCATTGGCAATCTCGCTTTGGGCTTGGCGCCAAACCTACTCGGTAGTTTTGCGCTGGCTTATGGCACCAGCGGCCCTCGTTTGGTGGTTCCCGCCATGCACCCTGGCATGTGGGGGAATCCTGCGGTTCAGCGCAACGTGGCCACTTTGGCCGCCGATGGTTGGATTCAAGTTGGGCCGACGGTTGGCGGCACTGCCTGTGGGGAAGTCGGAGAAGGCCGCATGGTTGAAACCGACGTGATTCTGGCGGCGATTGAAGCCGCTTTGACCTCCTGAACCCGTAGGAAAAGTCCGATAATTCGGATACCCTTGCGGCTTACRTTTTCGCGCCCATGAAAGACCCCAAAACCTTCGTCCTGCGTCTTGCCTTTGCACTCGGCCTATTCGATGCCTTGCAAATGGCYTTGCATCACAACATCACGCCTGCGAATAGCGCTTGGTATTTGTGGACGACGGTTTACCTGATGCCCTTCGCGTTCTACTGGCTGATTTTCTGGCCAGTACGGAAGTTTGCCAAAGGCAAAACACTGCTGACTATTGCATGGTGCATGTTTGCCGCGCGGCTGATCAAGTTCGTGATTGCACACGTGGTCTGGGGCTACCTTGGTGCTGCTTCTACGCGATTGGAAATTGGAGTGGCCGCCTGTTTAGTGGTCATCCTTTTGCCGTGGTCGCAATTCGGAAATGTGTTGAAGAAGCTCATGCCCGTACTCACGGTTGCCGGGCTGATTTGCATGATCAGCTTTCTCACCATTCCCGAGAAAGCGACTTTTGGTAAATCTCCYTCGACAGCAGCCAAAGCCGGCTCRCCCAACATCGTGTTAGTGAGCTGGGACACACTGCGCGCCGACGTCCTCCCGATGTATGGGGGCACCATGCTCCCGATGCCGCGCTTGCAAGAATTCGTAGACACCTCGATTCAGTTCAACGACGCGGTCGCACATGCTCCGATTACCGGGCCAWCGCACGCATCCATGYTGACCGGTCTGGTACCGCCGGGACACGGTGTGCGCTCCAACGTGAAGGAGATTTTGCCAGCGAAGGTCACGCGTTTGCCACAAGAGCTGTTAGAAAACGGTTATCGCACCGGTGCTTTTGTTGCCGCATATCCTTTGCGTAGCCGCTTCGGMTTTGCCGACGGCTTTGAGGTCTACGATGACCGCATGGATGAATCCTTCACTTTGCGTTTGAAGGACTTGGGTTATTTTGACTCCATATGGATYCTTCCWTTTGTTCCGGTCATAGGCAAGAGCGCCGGCGCATCGACGCCGGGGGAYGTGGTTCAGCAACGCGCCTTCGATTGGCTCGACAGCCTTCCAGAGGAAGATCCATATTTCCTTTTCCTTCATCTTTACGATGCTCACGGGCCTTGGRATCCGATTGGCAAGTACAAGGAAATCGCCGATGCTGGTTTAGACAAGGCTCTGCCGSYGCCGGTTATGGAAGAAGACCGGATTCCTTTTGCAAACTACCGCGGCGATGTCGCGATGYTAGACGACTTCCTAGTAGACCTACTCGCCGAGTTGGAGAAGCATGATCCCGGTTTGGAAAACACCGTAGTGCTACTAACTTCGGAYCACGGCGAATGTTTTGGCGAAGGTGATTTGCATAARACYCATACGGAATCTCTGTACGAAGCAACCCAACACGTGCCGATGTTCCTGCATCTTCCTGGGCATCAAGGAGCTGGCCTTCAGGTAGAAGAAACCGTGACCCATAGCGATATTTACCCGACCCTCATGGCCGCAGCTGGCTTGGAATCGGATCTAGTGCAAATCGAAGACGCATATCCATTGCAGCAGGCATTGCTCGCCGGTGGCATGGAGGACAAAGCGCGTTCCGTTTATATGGAAGCACACCACTTCAACTTGAACAACAGGAGAGGCGATCGCCGCATTCAAGCTTGGCGCACTCCGGAGTGGAAGTTGATTAAGGGTGTCGCAAACGACGACGACATCCAGCATCTATGGAAGTACCGAGAAAATGAGGACGATGATTTCCTCCTCACGGATCCGGATCTCGCGCAAGAATTGCTTGCAGAATTGATGAGATACTTCACGGAACTAGAAAAGATAACGGCCACTAGCGTGGAGCAATCTGCTGCAGATGTGAATGCCATGGGTGAGCTTGGTTACGCTGAAAGCACTGAAGAGGAAGAGCGCGACAGGCTCCTCGAGGAAGAGCAAAACTAAACCAGCACGCATCATGGCTCGCTACCTCATCACCGCCGGCCCCACACGAGAAGCGATTGACCCCGTGCGATTCCTCAGCAACCGCAGCAGTGGACGTATGGGGTATGCCCTTGCACAAGACCTGGCATCGCGCGGACATGAAGTCATGTTAGTGAGTGGCCCTGTAAGCCTTGCTTGCCCTGAAGGAGTGCGTCGCRTTCAAGTGGAGAGTGCTTTGGAAATGCTGGAATCCTGCATCCAAGAGTGGCCGTTTTGCGATGGCGTGATTGGCGTTGCTGCAGTTGCGGATTACCGTCCGAAGCAAATTTCGTCGCAAAAGCTGAAGCGTCAGGCGGGGGAGGATTTGGTTTTGGAGCTCGAGCCGAACCCGGACATCTTGGCCACGCTCGCTAGTACCAAAGGCCAGCGTCTTGCAGTTGGCTTTGCATTAGAAACTCACAATGCCGAAGCGGAGGCTTTGCGGAAAATGTCGGCAAAGCATTTGGACTATCTCATCTTGAATGGGGTGGAAGCACAGGGGGCGACGTCGTCCAAGGTGGAACTTTTTCACTGCAAAGGGGAGCGTGTTGTGCTTGGACCAGCGGACAAGAAGCAACTCGCCATGGATCTCTTGGATATCATTCTTCCGGTTTCCTGAAACTTCACCAGGCTCACAGCTCGCCCATTCCTTCTCTGGCTCGGTGTGGGCGTCCGCGTGAATGAACCGGAATCAGGTGGGTCAACTGGCCTACACCGGCGACTCGGGCGAAGACGAGGAAATATTTTGCATCCAATTACGGATTGCGCCGCTAACTAGGCGTTTCCACTGTTTTTGAGGGTTGCCAGGCTTTAGGATAGGKGCGTCTTGGCATCAYCCCGGAAAAAGAAAACYACGCGCAAAACGGCTTCGAAAAAGTCGCCGKCKAAAAAGCGYGCCCCSAAACGCAATCAGGCTGGAACGCAGGTTGGCTTTATGGGCGCTGGCGTTGGCGTGGTGCTCGGATGGGTGGCCACGATATTGCTCACTGCGGCATCGGCCTTGCGTTGGCTTGGCGTCGGGTGTTTGGCTGCGCTGCAAGGCAAGCGCGCGCGCCAACCCTTCGGCATGGTGCTCGCGGCCGCATCGATTTACGTGTTGGTGGCGCTGCTGAGTTATGAACATGGCAGTGACAATTTGTGCGGACGCCTCGGATACAACTTAGCCGACTGGTTATTGGTCTTTCTCGGCATGGGCGCCTTCGTCATGCCGGCCTTTGGAGCCTTTTGGGGGATCGCCCGCTTGCTCCGCGAGAACWKCASNGRCKNNGCCKRRYYCNNGTYGGNCGGYNTCSTKCYAYKGANCTKYWCCGKCKCSCKGWKTRCSMARGYSRCGRGNGWCGTCGTCCCCACCAACACCTTTCCAAACGGACAAGGCGGCTGGATTGGCTCCACGGTTTACCCATCGTTGAGTGAAGCGCTTGGGCCCTTCGGAATCGGAGTGGTGCTGACTTTGTTGGCCTGCCTGTCCAGCTTCATGGCGACGGAATGGGCTTTCGTTCCCTTGGTGCGTGATTTGCTCAAGCGCGGTGCCGGTTCACTCAAGCAACAAGATCTGCCGTGGGGGAGCAAGGAGCGCAAAGCCATCATGGAAGAGGCGGAGGAAAACCGCGCCAAAGCAGCCAGTGGTGCGCGCCGTTTTTGGAATATGCTGCGTGGTGAATTGCAGCCGTTTGAACTCGAAGGTGAAAAAGCCGCGCCCGCGCCCGCGCCCGCAGCTGGCCCCTCGGAAGAAGAAGTGGGCGCCGATGTTGTCGCACCTCCGATGAAATTGAAGATTGGTGGTCGAGAAGTTTCTGAACAAGCGGGAATCGCCTCAGCCGAGGAAGTGATGGTTGCGAAACCACAAGTGAGGCCTGCAGCGAAGCCGGCGACGTCGCAAGTGAAACTGGTCACCACGCCAAATGCCGATGGTGAATTTGCACTTCCAGGAATCTCAAAAACTCCAGAAATGCGCAGCGCAGAACTAGACGCAGATGAAGGCATGGAGGGCGGGAAAAAGAAGAAGCCGCAACGCAAGCCAACGCTGGCTTCTATGCCCTCGACTGACTTATTGATTAAGAGCGAAAGCACTAGCCAAGAAGACCAGCGCGGCGAAATCAATGAGCTTGGGCGCAAACTCCAAGTTGCTTTCGATGCCTTCGGTTTAGATGGAAAAGTCGTCGGTGCGGAACGTGGCCCAACCTTGACCATGTTTGAAGTCCAGTTGGCCGCTGGTGTTTCGGTGAAAAAGCTGAAGGCGCAACGTGATGACCTTGGCATTGCACTTGGCACTCACTCGGTGCGTATCGTGTTTCCACTTGCCGGACGCTCCACCGTTGGCATTGAGGTGCCAAACCTAAAACGCGATTCAGTGCGCCTAAAGGACGTTTTCGAAGGCCAAAAGCTAGATGTCGCGACCAACAAGCTGCCGATGGTTTTGGGTTGCGACACCTTGGGTAAGAAGGCCGTTGAGGATTTAGCCAAGATGCCGCACATGTTGATTGCCGGCACTACGGGTTCTGGAAAGTCAGTTTGTATTAACAGCATTCTGGTCACCATGCTGCTCACGCGCACGCCAGACCAAGTGCGTTTTGTGATGATCGACCCGAAACAAGTCGAGCTGCAAGTTTTCGCCGACATCCCGCACCTGCTGTGCCCAGTGGTTACCGATATGAAACGTGCACCATTCGTGCTCGAATGGTCGGTGCGTCAGATGGAAGATCGCTTGCATATGTTCAAGATGGTTGGAGTGCGCAGCATCATCGATTACAACGAGCTTGGCGTGAAGGGGCTTAAGGAAGTGCTCGGCGATGCCTACGATGCCGATGAGTATCCGGAAAGCATCCCGTATTTTGTCTTAGTCATCGATGAGCTCGCCGACCTCATGATGACCGCCAAAAAGGAAGTGGAAACTTCCATCGCGCGGATTGCTGCGAAAGCACGTGCGGCTGGCATCCACCTCATCGTGGCCACCCAACGTCCATCCACCGACGTCGTCACCGGCCTGATCAAAGCCAACCTACCAGTCCGTGTTTCCTTCCGCGTGAACACAGGCATCGACAGCCGCGTGGTTCTGGATGAAGGTGGCGCCGAACAACTGCTCGGAAATGGCGACTTCCTCTACCGCCCGCCAGGATCTGGAGTCCTCGTGCGTGGTCAGGGTGCCTTCGTTTCCACCAAAGAGGTGACCGATATCTGTAACCACCTGCGCCAGCACGGCAAGCCGGAATTCCTCGAGGACCTCATCCAAATGAAGGGTCCCGCCGCCGGCAGCTCCGGCGATGTCGACGACCCGATGTACGAGGAAGCGGTCCGTATCATCCTGCAGAGCGGCCGAGGTTCCGCCTCCTTGATTCAGAGAGCACTTAGCGTTGGATATACCCGCGCAAGCCGTCTTATCGATATCATGACGGAACAAGGAGTGCTCGGTCCCTTCGTCGGTTCGAAGGCGCGAGAGGTACTCATGACGGTCGAAGAGTGGGAAGAACGGAATCAACAACCGCAGTAGCGGACGGCACTCGTGCCATTCACATCGCATTGATCCATTTGGGTTGTGCGCGCAACCTGATTGACTCAGAGAACATTCTCGGGCGACTCGGCGCGGAAGGCTATACGCTGACCGGCGATGTCGACCAGGCCGATGTCGCGATTCTCAACACCTGCAGTTTCATTGGACCTGCACGCGAGGAATCGGAAGGTCAAATCCGCGAGCTGCTGGAGAAGAAGGCGGCTGGCAATCTGCGCGGCGTGATTGTCGCTGGATGTTTGCCGGAGAAATTTCGTCCAGAGGTCGAGGAGAAATTCCCGCAGATCGACGCGATTCTTGGACTGAGCGATTACTCCAACGTTGCGCGGATTGTGGAGGAAGTTCTGAAGGGCCGTAAAGTCCGCGAAGATTCTGGCGGACGTGCCCCACAAGGCCAAGGTGAATTCCTGCGTTTGCTGCAAACGCCACGCAGTTACGCCTATCTACGCCCAAGTCACGGCTGCGATCACAACTGCGCCTTCTGCATCATCCCGCAAATCCGTGGACGTCAGGCAASTAAGCCGGTCGAAGCGGTGGTCGAGGAAGTCGAACGCCTGGTCGCGCAAGGGGTGAAGGAAGTCGTCATGGTGGCGGAAGACAGCACTGGTTATGGCCGCGATAAGGAAAAGGGGCATGCGCGTTTGCCGGAATTGGTCGAYGCCATGGCCGCGGTCGATGGGCTSAAGTGGTTRCGCATCATGTACGCCTACCCCAACAACTTCCCGTGGGGCCTGACCGATGTCATCAATAAGCACGACAACGTTYTGCCGTAYTTRGATATYCCAACCCAGCACATYAGCACTAAAGTGTTGAAACGCATGACSCGCGGCGGRAGYAAGSAGAGTGTGAYGCGCATCGTTCAGCGTCTGCGCGATGAAGTTCCTGGGATTGCGTTACGCACYRCYGTGYTGGTCGGCCATCCCGGCGAGGGTMARGCSGAATTYGAAGAGCTTTTGGAGTGGYTGGAAGAGTTCCAYTTCGAACGTCTCGGYGCTTTCTCCTTCTCGCCCGAAGTGAGTGCKCCGGCCGGCTCCGATGAAGAYCGCTGCAGCCCAGAAGAGGCTCTCGAGCGCCAAGACCGTGTCATGGAGCTGCAAATGCGTTTGCACGCGAAGTTYCARGAGGGTTTGGTYGGCCGYAAGTTGCAGGTTTTRATCGATGAATCCGCCGGTGAATGGGCCTTTGGTCGSAGYTGGGCCGATGCTCCTGAGGTCGATGGCCTGGTCAAGATTCACGACCCAAAKCACAATCTMAGCACTGGCTCCATGCCAGAGGTGTTAGTCACCGCGGCGGATGGTTACGATTTGGTTGCAGAAGTCGTCCGCTAACCCTCAAGCCGAACCCACCTTTATGCTCGCCCGCCAAGTCCCGAACCTCGTGACCGGAGCCCGCCTCGTGCTGGCCGTTGCTGCGTTCGCGTTCATGGGCGAAGTGATGAAGGTCGATGTCACCGATTTGGAAGCAGCACGCGGCCCAGCTCTGTGGGCATTTTGGTTGTTCCTGATTGCCGCCATCACCGACTTTGCCGATGGCTACCTCGCCCGGCGTTACGGTTGGGTTACGGCGCTCGGTCGCGTCGCCGACCCAGTCGTCGACAAAGTTCTCATCCTTGGTTCGCTGACTTACTTAGCCGCAAGTCCGCAATACGCCCGCCCCGATGACTTGTTCGAAGTCATGCCGGTTTGGGCGGTGGTGCTTCTTTTGGGCCGAGAGTTTTTAGTCACCGCGCTACGTGGGTTGATAGAAAGCAAAGGCATGGAATTTCCTGCAGATCGTTTCGGCAAAATCAAGTTAGTCTCGCAAGTGGTTTACGTTTGCATTGCGCTGGGGATTCTCGGCGGCATTCCGGGAGTGATCCACTTCCCACTGCTTGACCATATTCGCAATCCCTACTTCTTCGCCGGCGTGTTCTGGATCATGATTGGGCTTACCTTGTTCTCAGGATTGAACTACTGCAAGCGCGGCATCGAAATGATGAAGGCGTCATGAGTGGTGAACTTTCGGATTTACAAGACTTACTTGACCGTATGGAGCGGTTGCCGCCTTCGGAATGCAGTGACTTAACTTCCTTGCTGAAGGGATGGTTAGCGTCGCAGCATGCGGCGGAGGTGGTGGAGAAAGACTCTATCCCGCAGCAGTTCGGCATGATTGGCGACAGCCCCGCCATGAGGAAAGTATTCGACCTAATTGGCCGGATTGTGCGCACCGACATTCCTGTTTTGGTGCTGGGCGAAAGCGGTACCGGCAAGGAGTTGATTGCGAAGGCGCTGCATCAGTATGGTGCGCGGCGACGCAAGAAGTTGGTGCCGGTGAATTGTGCGGCGATCCCAGCAGAACTTTTGGAAGCCGAGATTTTTGGCCACATGAAGGGCAGCTTCACTGGAGCCCACAAGGATCGCATTGGTTATGCCGAAGAAGCCGAAGGCGGCACTCTGTTCTTGGATGAGATTGGCGACATTCAGTTAGATCTGCAAGCCAAGTTGTTGCGTTTCCTGCAAGACGGTGAAATCCGGCCGGTGGGATCCAACAAAACCAAAAAGATAGACGTGCGCATCGTGGCGGCAACCAATCGCAACCTGCAAGAACGGGTGAAGAAAGGTGAGTTCCGCGAAGATCTTTATTATCGTTTGGCGGTCATGCCACTGGAGCTCCCAGCCTTGCGTGAACGCTCGGGGGACATTCCTTACTTGGTGAAGTTCTTGCTCGCACAACAAGCGGCCGATGGCTTACCCGCAGCCAAAATTAGTGACGACGCCATCAAGGCTATGGCCGCTTTTGCTTGGCCCGGCAACATTCGTCAACTGCAAAACGAGCTGATTCGATCCGCAACTTTTGCGCAAGAAGGTGTCATTCAGCGCAGCGATTTGTCCGACGACATTCAGGCTGCTAGTTAAGCAAGCGCTGCCCTAGGTTGGCGGCGACTCCACAGCCTCCAGCACTGGCCGAAGGCAGAGGCTTACTAGCCGTGTTGCTCCGCGCGCCAACGCAGGAACATCCGTCGTCCTTCGAGGCGTCCCTTCCACGCCGGAAGTATGGCGCCGAAGCCAAACAGGTTGCGGTTTTTCCACACCACGCGCAAGATTCCGCCGCCCACACCCCAGGCCAACCCTGGGCAAGGGAAGTTGCCAACGAGGAATGCGAAAAGGAGGTGCAAGAAGCGTCCGCCTGGTCCATAGGCCTTCATCAAGACATAGGTTTCATTCGCCGCGTTGTTGAAAATCGCGGTGGCATCGAAGCGTTCGGTGTTGAGTACACGCGGCGCTTCATGGTGATCGGCCTCCACTTCTGGATCGAAAAGCAAACGGAAACCTTGCCGTTTCACGCTTAGGCAAGCATCCATTTCAAAGCGGAAACAATCGCCGCGCAGGTTGGAGTCAAAACCACCAGCTTTGCGTAATGGAGCCAGGCGCAGACTCATGTTGGCACCACGGAAGTGATCGACTTCCACCACACGATCGGTGTGCCGCGTACTTTGGTCCATGACTAGGCCAGGGAAAATCACGCGGTTGCGAAAACGTGCGCGCCGCGGTTCCGGTTTGCCATTGATAAAATTAATCGCAGGGCCAGCAACGCCACCAATGCGCTCATCCTTTTCATAATGCCGTGCTAGGTTTTCCAGCCAGAAGGGGCGCGCGATGGCATCGTCGTCAAGTAGGCAGCCGACATCGCCGGTTGCTGCGTCGAGGATTGCATTCTCGGCGACTACGATTCCGGGTTTGGTCAACATCACCTTGACGATACTCATCTTCGGATGATGTTGAATGAAGTTGTCTACCGTTTCCACGCCTTCCGGATCTAAATCTCCGCGTAGAGAAACGAGTACTTCGTCGGGCTGGCGCGACTGCAGCGCCAAAGCCTCTAGGTTGCGTCGCAGTAAATCGGGACGCTTGAGTGTCGGCACAAAAACCGAAAACCGCAGTTTGCCTTTGTTGCTCATGAGCCAGCAATCTCCAAAGCTTTGGCATAAGCCGCAACATGCTGTTCAGCAGCTTTTTTCCAAGTGAAGGTGGCAGCATGCGCAAAACCACGCTGGATTAAGTCGTCGCGTTTGGCGCCGGGAGTTGCGGCAATCATAAGCGCATCGGCGATGCCTTCGGTGTCGTTGGGGTCGACCAGTAACCCTGCATTTGCAGTGACTTCGGTGAGCGAACATGCATCGGCGGCAACCACTGGTGCACCACAGGCCATGGCTTCAATGACCGGGATGCCGAATCCTTCGAGGAAGGAGATCAATGCGAAGGTCGCGCAACACCCATAAAGGCGAGAAATGTCTTGGTCATCTACAAAACCGGTGAGCAAAACATTTTCATGGTGCCTACGTTTGACAATGCGCTGCCACATTTCATCGTAAAGCCAACCTTTTGCACCAGCCAAAACCAATTGACCCTCGAAACCTCGCTTGCGCATTTCCTGATAGGCGGCACACAAACCTTCGATGTTTTTGTTCGGCTGCAAAGTGCCAAGGTAAAGCACAAAGCCGGATTCAACGCCATAGCGCTCTTTCAACCGCGCCAAGTCTGCTTCCGGATCTTCGGATTTCACTAAACCAGGCGAAATGCCGTGGTAAACCGATTGCACTCTTTCTGGGTCTATCTGTAAGCGGTCCACGATGTCGCGCTTCGAAAATTCCGATACGGTTAGTACCAAGTGCGCACGTTGTGCGGAAGGAGGTACGGTTGCCGTGCGTTCGCGAATCCACTCTTGCGGCAGGCCATCGGGGGCGCGTAAAAAGGCAAGGTCGTGAATCGTGACTACCCGCGCTGACTTGCGGCTAGGTGGAACCAAATCAAACGGCCCATGAAATAAATCATGTTTGCCCGCAGTCCACTCGACCGGAGTTTTTAGCGCGCGCAAAATTTGCGGCGGAATCCGCGAAACAGTGTGATCCGAGATTCCCGCGAGCTTGCACGTCTCGCGCATCTTTTCCAAGTGATGCCCGCGGAAAAAGTTGAAGTACAAACCTAACTCCCAATCCGACGGCATGACTCTGGGAATGTTGAGTAACATTTCCATGCCATAACGGTAGGCGCCACCTTTGTGGTAGCCCGACAAGGCCATGGCGGTGGCGTCGAAAAGGATTTTCATCGAGGGAGGCTCATCGCCTTAGAGTAGGCCGCGCAATGTTGCTCGGCGCACTTCGACCAGGAGAAAGATGCAGAGTGTTGCAAACCCTTGGCGGTTAGATTCTCGCAGAACGTAGAGTCCTGGTCGACGCGCAGTAAAAGTTCAGCAAGCCCGTCGACATCGTCCGCGTCGAACAGCTCGGCAGCACCGCCAGCAACTTCCGGCAAAGCACCGCGGTCAGAACACAGCACTACGGTTGCGGCAGCCATCGCTTCAATCACGGGCATGCCGAATCCTTCATAACGCGAAGGCAGCACCATTGCCTGTGCGCCGGCAGTTAACGGCGCCAAATCTTCTTGATCGATGAAGCCCAGAAACTTCACTCGTTCCTGAAGCTTGGGGTTTGCACCGGCGACGGCACGTACCGCTTCCGCTTTCCAGCCGGCACGACCAGCCACCGCTAGATCTGCCTGCAATCCTTTGTCTAAAGCTTTCGCGTACGCCTCGAGCAGCATGGGTAAGTTTTTCTTCGGCTCGACCGATCCCAGAAACAAAAAGTAAGGGCGCGCAGCCAAGGAAAATTGTTCGCGCACACGTTGGATTTGCTCGGGCTGATCATTCACGCTGCGAAAGCGTTCTTCAATCCCGTGGTAAATCACTTCGGTGCGCCCCAATGGCACGCCATAGTTCTTGACCAAATCCCGTTGCGTATGCTCACTCACGCAAACCCAATACGCAGCCTTTGACGCCAATCGCTCGGTGCCTTCCTGCAAACGCGCAACCCAGCGTGGATCGAGATACTGCGGATGATGCAGATACATCAAGTCATGCGCGGTCACCACCAACCGTCCTCGGGTAGACAGCTTCCACAAGGGTTCGGGGACATGAACGATGTCCTGTTTCCCGCAATACCACTCCACCTGCCCGCCAAATCGGGCGGAGGCATCGAGCCATTCCGGCGACGCCCACCAATGGTGCACCCTGGCTCCGCGTTTGCGATATGCACTCAGCCCACGCCCATGCTTCGGATTCAAAAACGCCGAGAACAGCGAAAAGTCTTGCTCGACCGGATGCCTGGCGAGCAGTTCTGGCACCAACTTGTGCCAGTAGGAATCGATGCCGCCGAAATTGCTGACTCGAGCTAGGCGGTGGCCCTCAAGGAGAATTTTCATCGCTTGAGGTCATGGTACGTGGCGTCGACACTGTCCCAGTGCTTCTTGGGGCCGAATTCGTGCCGAACCCACTGTCTCATGCTCATCCCGGCACCGCTGAGCACTGATGGGTCTTCGGCGAGCTTTTGCAAAGCCAGGCGCAGAGCATTGTGATCTTCATTGGGGAAGGTCCAGCCACGGCCGGAGCCAAGCAACTCGGGAACCCCACCTGCRTGGGAGGCTACCGACGGACGGCCCCGTGCGCCGGCCTCCAGTACGGTCAGAGGAGAGTTCTCAGGGACCCGCGATGGCAGCACTTGAAGATTGGACCTTGCATAGGCGGCCTCCATTTTCTCAGAGGAGCAAAAGCCCAAAAACCGAACTCGGTCCTCCAAGCCCAAAGAGGAACACAAGGCTTTCAGCTTGTCTGATTGGTCGCCGCACCCAGCAATTTCTAAAGTTGCCTCGCGTAAATCTCCCGYGCTWCCRGCAAGAGCATGGAGCAGGACATCGACCCCYTTGGATCGGAAGAGAGTTCCCGCGAAAAAGAGCCTYAGCCGATCTAGAGCGAGCTCAGGGGTCTCAGAGGGCTCAATGGGCAGTCTTTGCAGGCGTGCTTTGCCGCGKGGGAAGCCAATCCCGYTCTGCAGCGCCTCGGTWGGGCACAGAAAGCGTTGKGTGCTGTGAAAAACCGCAGCTCTAGCCTTGCGTAAAGATTGMCGGTCYAAAGCCTTCTTCAACCATCCYGAAACKCCCGAACGCTTTAATCCCCAAGGGTTTGGGTCGATAAGCGAGAAATCGTGCACGGTCATCACCAGGGGGACGCCTAATTTAAAGATAGTAGGGAAAATCGTTCCRCGGAAAGCAGAGCAATTTTGCACGTGCACGAGGTCCGGGGCTTGTTCTTGAATCCAGGACTCGAGAGCCTCCGCCAGAGGRRGGTGAAAATGGTGGAAATCCTTGCGTCGCTGTAGGGAGGACTCAGGCCATTSGTAAGYGAAATRCGCCTGATCCYGCTCTGRAAGCCAGCYAGCRGSMTGGTCRAGGCAGAACAGCCTATTCTCRTGCCCACGGGCTTCCATCTCAGGCATRAGCCGTTTGAGGTAGGCCGTAGCGCCACCATGGATATGTGGGGCGTCGTGGAAGTGGAGGATGCGCATGAGGGAAGCTAGTTGCGCTGAGTTTATCGGAGGGAATGGGGTGTAAACCCCTGAATTCACACTAGTTATACGGACGATAGCAACTAGCGATTAAGAATGAGAGAGAATCGGGTTTC
Source organism: Planctomycetota bacterium (assembly GCA_002746235.1). Lineage (GTDB taxonomy): Bacteria > Planctomycetota > UBA1135 > UBA1135 > UBA1135. The sequence goes on along the minus strand of NVWJ01000007.1, from coordinate 80,458 downwards.
TTAAGTGCTTTTTTCACAGTTACTTACGAGGACTTTAGCGGTTTATTCAGAAAAAGCGGTCAAATGAAAGGGTCCATTCCCGATGTAACCCCCATGGGCTTTAGTCCTGGTTTGGAAAATTCCAAAAAAGGCCTTGCCCAGACCTGCCGCGTTGGCAAAATGTTCCGCCAACTTTCACAAAGGCTCCCGCTACGTGAAAGTTTGCATTAAACAATCCATCTCTCGCCGACAAAGGCCATTCAGGCCAGTCAGCAGAAACATAATCCAAGTGCCCTTTGGGGCCATAAGAGGAAGTTTCGAATGAAGGTTCGCCTGTTCACTCTCGCAGCAGCAGCTGCGATCACTCTGACAAGTCAGGGTGTAGCACAACAAAACGACAGCCTAGAGCGCGCTCTAGCTGATCTTAACTCTGGTCTTACTGCACCTGCCGGTAACGGCGGCGTCGCCATCGCTGGTGACTTCCGCGCTCGTAACCGTTGGTACGACAGCGATGCCGCTGACGCCACCAACAACCGCGACGTTGATACCCGCGCACGTATGACTTTCACATTCAACGTGACCGAGTCCTCCACGGCATTCGTCGGCTTTAACGGCCGCGAGTCCTGGGGCGATGGTGGCTTTGGTACCACTCCTGGTAATTTCGATGATCCAGTAGATGCGTTCCAACTCACCCGTTCTTGGGTTTCTGTCGATAGCCTATTCGGCGAAGGCGGCACCTCCAAGATTGGTCGCGATTACTACACTTCCGGTTCTGGCCGTATTCTGGGCACCGACGAGTGGGACAACCGTCCTGCAACTCAGTCTGGTATCTGGTTCACGCACCCAGCAGGTGGCGTAAACTTCCGTTTCGCCATGATGAATGGTGTTGAGCGTGGTTTCGGTTCTACCGCACCATCTCCAACCTCTCTCCTTGATGAGGGTGACGACATGGTTTATGTCGTTGGTCTTGACTGGGTTTGTGATTACGTTGAGCAGCTTGGCCCAATGCACGTGGCTCCTTACTGGATCCGCAACGAAGACACCGGCGCTGAGTTCCAGTCTTGGCTCGGTATCCTGTTCTCTGGTGAGCTTATGGGCTTCGGTTACGAAGCTGAGTACGCTGCCTACGACATGGGATCCGTAGACGGAGACGCATGGTACGTTGCTACTTCCATCGACCTCGATGCTCTTGAGAGCATTCCTGGTGTGGATAACGGCGGCCTAGACATTGCGCTTTCCAGCTCGGACGACATGTTCATGACTACCGGAACTACCCGCTACCACAACGCAGCTGGTTTCTCCGATCGCCTCGGCGCTGGTGGTCTTTGGACCCCAGACACCGACACCTGGCAAGTCGGCCTTAGCTTCTCCCCTGCAGAGGGTTGGAGTGGTCGTGTTGCAGTCGCCAACGTTGAAACTGGTTCCACCGAGTGGGACGAGATTGACGTGTCTGTCGGAACCACCCTGGGTGGCAACGTCATGGCATGGTTCGGCTACGCCATGGTTGATGCAAAGTCCGGCGCATTCGAAGACGAAGACACCTTCTGGGCTGTCCTCGACCTCGGCTTCGGCGAGTAGTCTTAGGACTTCAAAATACAAGACGGGCATCCTTCGGGGTGCCCGTCTTCTTTTATGCTCCGGAAGCACTGCTCGGTGCGGAGGCGCCCCGGCGGTTGGAATCGCCTGGCTCGGTGTTGCTTCCGCTTGGACGTAGCTATGGCTACGCCGCTGCGCATCGCGCCTTGATCCAGACGATTCCAACACGCCGTTGCACTCCCCGCACCGGGCAGCGCTTCCTCCGTCCGTGCACTTTCGGAAGCGGCACGGACCAGCTGGCGAAACCGCATGGCTCGGCGTTGCTTCCGCTTGCTTTCGCTTGAGGGTGGCCGCGCCGCTATATTTTCTGGCCATGAGTCGCCACATTGCGCAGGTACCGGAGGATCGTCCGTTGGATGTGGTCGGAGATGTCCACGGGGAGCTTGAGGCGCTCCAGGACTTGCTAGGGCACATAGGATATGGTCCGGATGGCACGCACCCAGAGGGGCGGTTTCTGGTGTTTGTGGGCGACCTTGTGGACCGCGGACCCGATAGTCCGGGAGTGGTCCGTCTGGTTCAGCAGATGATCCGGAATGGAAACGCCTTGTGCCTCCTGGGCAACCATGAGCTCAACTTGCTGCTGGGCAAGGAACGGGCCGGCAATGAGTGGTTTTTCGGCCAAGAGCAGGGGCTGCATGGCACGGATCAAGTGATTCCGCAGGTGATTGCCGACCACGCCGTCCGTGAGGAACTACTGCTGTTCCTGCAGACTCTCCCCTTGGCCGCCGAACGCCAAGATCTGCGGGTTGCCCACGCTTGTTGGCATACACCCGCGGTGGAGGCTCTGCGCTCGGAATCTCGGTCCTTGATAGACCTGTTCTATGAGACTGAGAAATCGATTACCGCGGCGTGCAAGGCATCGGGCTTGGAGGCAAACTCCCTAGCGGCAGATCTTGCGCGTCAGAATGACAACCCGGTCACGGTGATGACATCGGGCTTGGAGCGCGAAACTTCAGAACCCTTTCGTGCAGGCGGGCGCTTGCGTCATGTGGAACGCGTCGCCTGGTGGGAGGATTACCACGATGACACCGCCGTCGTATTCGGACATTTTTGGCGAGCGATGCAGGCGGAACATCGGGCGGTGAAGCGCGGACCTTACTTATTCCACGACACCGATTTCCAAGCGGCACTCGGCCCGAAGAAGAATGCTTACTGTGTCGACTACTCGGTGGGTTACCGCAACGTCGCACGGGCCAAGGGAGAATTGGGGGAACGCAATGCCGCACTTATGGCATTGCGCGTGCCGGAGTTTGAGCTCGTCGCGGACGACGGCAGCCTTTACTCAACGACCTAATCCTTAAATCTGAATTCCCTAAACTTAAACAGCCGGGTCGAACTCTAGTTCCTCGGCGTCGACCCAAAGGCCATCGAGGTCGTAGAACTCGCGYGCATCCTCAGTGAGGATGTGCACCACCACGTCGTCGAAGTCCACCAACATCCAGCTGGATGTTGCGGCGCCTTCATCGTGGCCTTTCGAACCGGTAGCCTTCTTCGCAATCATCTTCARACTYTCMGCAAGCGCTTTGGTCTGACGCACACTTTGTGTGGTGATGAGTAAAAAGTAATCGGTGATGTACAAGAAYTCKCCCACATTCAAAATGCGGATGTTCTCGCCTTTCAACATGAAAGCTTCGTGCGCCAGCTKTTCAGCTAGCGCACGAGACTTATCTCTGCTGGTGTTATTGGCCAACAGACTATTCCTTACTTGTTGAACTCGATGAAGAATGGCAACAGCAGTACCGACACCACTGACATCAGCTTCAACAAGATGTTCAAGGCTGGGCCGGAGGTATCTTTGAACGGGTCACCRACGGTGTCTCCAACCACKGCAGCTTTGTGTGCATCGGAGCCTTTGCCRCCGTGCWCACCAGTTTCGATGAGCTTCTTRGCGTTATCCCWTGCACCACCTGCGTTGGACATGAAGATGGCCATCATSACTCCAGCAGCAAGYGAACCTGCAAGTAGGCCGCCGAGCATGACTACACCGCCGAACATGCCGACAASAATAGGGGCCGCAATGGCAAGCACRCCAGGCATGATCATTTGCTGCATGGAACTCTTGGTAGAGATKGCAACGCAAGCATCGTAATCGGGACGGTTTGGRGCGTCCTTCTCRCCYTTGTAYTCCATGATGCCAGGGATCTCGCGGAACTGACGACGGACTTCGTCAATCATKGCGAAGGCTGCTTTGCCYACAGCTTCCATGGTCATTGCGGCAAACAAGAACGGGAGCATCGCGCCGATGAACATGCCGATAACCACTTGTGGGTTATCGATGCCKAGGTCGACATCGCCGGCGCCAGCAGCGTAAGCCGCAAAGAATGCCAGCGCAGTAAGYGCAGCAGAACCAATCGCGAAACCTTTACCAATCGCCGCAGTCGTGTTRCCYACAGCGTCAAGTGAGTCGGTGCGCTCGCGAACTTCAGGAGGCAAGCCAGCCATTTCAGCCATGCCGCCAGCRTTGTCAGCAACYGGGCCGTAAGCGTCGACGCCGAGTGARATYCCCAAAGTAGAAAGCATGCCAACCGCTGCYAGAGCGATGCCGTAWGTGCCGCATAGCTCAWAGGMGACCGCGATCGTTGCACAGATGACAATGACTGGAAGACAAGTRGAYTTCATGCCGACAGCYAGTCCAGAAATGATCGTKGTAGCTTCCCCMGTWTTGGCTTGCTCGGCGATTGTTTTHACCGGCTTGCACTCCATWGCAGTGTAGTACTCGGTGATTTTYCCGATAATCACACCYGAAGCAAGYCCAGYTSYAATGCAGTAGAACAAGTTCATGYTKYTCATGTCACCAAARTCAGAACCAGCCWYGTTGGTTAGGWAGTAAGCAAAAMYCAACAAGATGAWGGAAGCAACGATGAGACCCTTRAACAAAGCGCCGTGGATTTTGCTYTCATCGTTGGTGGAAACGAAGAAGGTKCCCACGATGGAAGCAAACACGCCGACCGCCGCAATRGACAGTGGCAGTACCACGAGTGGTTGATCSGTAAGMGGGATATCGCCTGTGGCGAAGGCCGCACCAAGAATCATGGTRGCGATGATGGACCCGACATAAGACTCAAACAAGTCAGCGCCCATGCCGGCGACGTCGCCCACGTTATCGCCTACGTTGTCGGCAATGGTGGCGGGGTTGCGGATATCGTCTTCAGGGATACCAGCTTCGACTTTGCCCACCAAGTCGGCGCCAACGTCAGCAGCTTTGGTGAAAATGCCACCGCCGACGCGTGCGAATAATGCAATCGCCGAGGCGCCAAAACTAAAGCCAAGGATTTGTTGGAGGTCGTAGTKGAATCCTAGAAAGAACACTGCGATKCCAAGCACGCCGAGACCAACCACAGTCATACCCATGACCGTGCCCGAGCCAAACGCAATCTTGAGTGCACCGGCGAGGCTTGTACGGGCGGCTTCGGTTGTGCGTACTGCCGCGCGAGTGGCGGTGTACATGCCAATCCAGCCAGCAAGTGCCGAAGCAAAAGCACCCGTGAAAAAGGCAATCATGGTGTACAGACCGCCGCCTTCTGGCAATACGTAGAGGCCAGCGCCGACTACTACCACGAATATTGCGAGGAGCTTGTATTCCGTGATGAGGAAAGCACGCGCACCATCTTGAATGGCAGACGCAAGGCTTTGCATGGTTTCGTTGCCCTCAGGGGCAGCCATGACTTTGGTGTAGACCAGGGCAGCCATGACGAGCGCGGCTGCGGTTCCGATCCAGGGTAGGTATGTAATCAGTTGTTCCATCGACGTGTACGAGTGGAGGGGGGGGGACAGCTAACTCCCGCTTCTCAAAATTGAGGGCTTGGGAGAAAAAGCGAAGCGCAGATTTTAGCGAATCGGGCCCAGCTGGGGGTGCAGAAAACGGCTAAGAACCGCTTTTGTCCCGATTTTTACGCATTGTCAAAATGCGCAAGAACCGTTCTTTCCGTGCTCGACCAAGCCGCACCCATACCAGGACGATGGCCAGGACTCCTACGACGATCAGTGGGACGCGGTATTGATGCATCATTTCCTGCACATAGTCCAGATTGGAGGCGAATTTCCAGCCTAGATACACCGAGATCGGCACGGTGAGCGCTGCGCCAATCGAATCGAGCAGGACGAACTTCCAATACTTCATGCCGAGATTGCCGGCGACGAGGTAGGCGACCATGCGCACTCCAGGCAGGAATCGCGCGAAGAAGACCACCTTGGTGCCGTGTTTTAGGAAGCTGCTATTAAACCGGCGGCGTCGGGCGGGGCGGAGGTGGCTGCGTAAGACCGGCCATTTGTAAACCCGATCACCTGCGAAACGCCCGAGGCCGTAAATCACCGTGTCGCCCGCGAGAATGCCGGCCCAGCACCAGACGACGGCTGACAAGTAGCTGAGCTCGCCGGCTGCGACGAAATATCCGGAGCCGAGAATGACCAGCTCCTCCGACCAGGGCGGCAAACCGAGTCCGCAGGCCACAAGCAACAAGAATGCCCATAACTCGGGATTCTGCGCCATGTGGTCGAGGACCGATTCCATCGTCGGGGATTGTAAGCGGTGAGGGCCTATTCGTCCTCAGGGATTAGTGTGCGTTCTAATCGCTTGAGTAGAAATGGGTTACGTTCAGGCGCTGGGAGTGCCAAGAAGCTGCGGTAGAGTTCGGAGAGGCCGTGGGAGCTATGGACGATGCCTCCCCCTGCGGCCAGGCGGTCCTCCATGGCGCGGAGGCCGGCGTAGAGGTCATCGCGGTCATGGGTGAGAGGGAAAACGCGCTCCACTAGGGTATATGCTTGTGTTTGCAGGTTAGACCAAGGGTCCGGCAGCTGATTTTGCGATTCTTCCAGGGCTTCAAGACCAGTTTGCGCCCAGTAGAGGGCATCGGCGGGGAGGCGGTTGGAGGAGGGGCCCGATGCGCCATAAGCCACGTGATAGACGGCGAACTCGAGGGCATCACCCTGGCCGGTGAGCTGGAGATGCTGCTTGCCGAGCTCGAGCATGGCCGCGAGATCGCCATCGGACTCGGCTTGGTGATAACGCCGCAGCGTCCACCAACCCTGGAAGCCCTGCCAGGATCTTGCGCCGAGGGGTTGCGCGGTTCCGAGGCCGGCGCCGGCGAGCCCAATCATGAGCAGGCCGATGGCGAGCATTTGCGCAGTGGATGGAAGGCTGCGTTTCATCCTTTTAGCGGCGGCAGGCGTTTGCAGGCAAGCCAAAGAGCTAGGCCGCCGAGTAATAGCCAACCCATGACGGCAAGTTCTGGAGTGGTGTCGGCGAGGCGATCAAAACGATGGCCGGTGGCGAGTAGACCTTCGACTGGAGGTAGCGTGAGCTTGAATAGCACCAACATTTTGGCGAGTGCTGCTACCGGGCCGCCGCCGAGATCGATCGGGCTGAGCGGGAGTGCTGCAATGCTGCCGACGGTGAAGGTGGCCATCGCGCTGAGGCTGCCGCGAATCCGTCCGCAACGGAACCATGCCAGCAGGATGGCGAACAGTGGCAGGAAGAATAGGAACTGGTGGAGCAGTAGGCGCGGGAGAGCGTCGGCTTCGGGGCGCGGGATTTCTAAGCGGCAGAGTTGCTTGCGTAGGATGAGCCCGGATTGCGCATTGGGTTGGAGGATTAATTTACCGACCCGCGCKTCTCCTTCTGAAAGATCCCATTGCACGAGTTCGCCGGGGATGGGTTTGACTTGGCGCTCATCGGGAGATTGCAGTAATGCTTGTTCGGGAGAGACGGTGGCTTCGGACCAATCGAGAGTGAGATACAGGCGTGCAGTTTTTGGAACGGTGGAACCCAAATCAAAAAACCACTGCTCGGTGCCATCGTCCTCGGTGGAGAATTGCACGTGCACCGGATAAAGCCCAGAAGATGGGTTTGGCATGGAATAGAGTCCACTAACGATGGGCGCCATGCCGAGTAGAAGCGTGGCGCCAAGCAAAATCGCGCTGCCGAGCATTTCTGTGAGCGGAGCTTTGCGGCCGTTGACGTTACGCAGGATTTCCTGATGCGGCCAGCCTTGTTGCGCACGTCGGTCGAGGACCGTACCGATGCGGAACAGCAACACAATCGGCAGAATACTGAGGTAGGCGAGGTAAGTTCCTAGTGAATGCGCACCGAGGGAAGTATCGAAACTTAGGGTGGCAGCGGTGAATACGGCGAGGACGAAGAAGACTTGCCAAGTCCATGGCATGACTTCGCGGAGGAATCCTTTGAGTAGTGGATTCATGCGCTGGCGGCGGGCTGGAGTTCCAGAAGTAGCGGCGCGAGGTCATCGCAGCCGACGCCTTGCGGGGCAACAATCAAGATTGCGCTGGTTTGGCTTTGTTCGATGGCACCTTGCAGTGCTTGCATGCCGCTGGGATCGAGCGCGGTTTGTGGTTCATCGAGAAGCAGCAACTCCGGTGCGCATAGCCAGGCCCGCGCCAGATTCATGCGCTGGCGCCATCCCCTGGAGAGGCTTCCAATACGGTCCTTTGCATGGTTTTGCAGCTGGAATAAATCCAGCGCTTGGCAGACGTCGTCCGCGCGTTGCTTTTTCGGCGCTGTGCCCAACTGATGCAGCTGATTCAAATAATCTTTACAAGTGAGGTGGTCAGGGAAGTGCGGTTCCTGCGGCACATAACCAATGCGTCCTTGGTGCTCGACGGACCCTTCCGTCACCGGGAGCAATCCACAAAGCGTTTCCATGAGAGTCGTTTTGCCGCTGCCGTTGCCGCCGAACAGCAAACCGCGCTCGCCCACCGACAGCTGCAAGTCCAGCGGCACGACTAAACGTCGTCCGCCGCGGCTAAGCCCAAGTTGTTGAACCTGAAGAACTGGAGTGGAAGTCATGCCGATGGAAGACGCTGGGGTGCACCTCCATGCATGCATCTTAGGGAAGTTCTAAAGTATGGGCCATGGAACTGCGCCGCCGCGAAACCGGAGAGAACTTCGACTTGGTCGATGGCATGGTGTTTGGTCGTTTGGCCAGCTGCGAGGCGACCGTGGACGATGGCAGCATCTCCCGACGTCACGCCGAAGTAAAGCAAACCGGCCGCGCCTTTGAGTTGATCGACCTCGGCTCCTCCAATGGCATCTTCCAAAACGGGCAGCGCAAGGATCGCTTCCTCATTCGCCCTGGAGATTTAGTCACTCTCGGCGCCGTCGCCTTCGATGTTGTCGGGGAAGCCGCCGCACCGGCCGGACCTCCTTCTTCCTCCGCCGCACCGGCAACCGCCGCACCCGTCGCTCCAACCCCAACCGCCGATGTAAAACCAGCATCGAAGGTGTCGGAAACCGATCGCGCTCGCGCCCGTTTACGCCGTGAAATGACCGGCGATGGCCGCTCCCGTGGTTTAGGCGACCTTAGCCAGCAACCGCTCGGCATTCAGGTCCTCATTTTCGCCGCATGCATCGGCGTGATGTACGGCGTGGTGGTGGGTATCCGCTTCTTGGCGGGCTCGTTGTAGACGCCTAACTCTCGCGACTAAGCGTAGATTCGTGCACGGCCCAGTAAATCAAAACACCGACCAGTCCGCTGAAGAAGGTGCCGACAATCCACACCCAACGCGGAACCAAAACTAAGCTGCGGCTTTGCGCCTCTCGTTGTTGAGTCGCATTCGCAACGCCGACAGCGCAGAAAATGTTGACCAGAAGCTGGCCGAGGGCAAAGGCAACGCCCCATCCACCAAGGGAATAGGCGATGGTCGAACTGCCAACTTGAAGTAATAAGGGAGACATCATGCGAGCGTTCCTGCGGTTTCTTTGTATTCAGCGACGGCGGCTTCATAAACCGCAACGGTTTCTTTAGCAGCCTTAGCCCAAGTGAATTCTTTAGCACGTATCAGACCAACCGCAGCCGCTTGCTTGCGCCACGCGTTTTCGGAAACCATGCGTTCAATGCCTTCGGAAATGGAATCGATCGATTTCGGATCCACGCGCATACCCGCATGACCAGCAACCCATGCCGGCGCGGTTTGATCGCCAACAATCGCCGGAGTTCCACACGCCATGGCTTCCAGAACCACCAAGCCAAATCCTTCATGCAAGGATGGAAATAGCAGCGCCAACGCACCCTGGTAGTAACGCAGTAACTCGGTATCGGTCACGCTTTGCACCCAGCGGATCCGCTTACGATGCCTGGAAGCTTCCATACGCCGCAAGAACTTTTCATGATCCCAACCTGGTCGACCAACAATCACCCAATCGGGGGCAAGGTCGCGATCCCATGCTTGTTCCATGGCGCGCAAACTGCGGATGAAGTTTTTGCGCGGTTCAAGAGTGCCGACGGTCAGCAGAAAGCCACTGTCGGTGAGTTCCTTTTCTGGCGGGCGGAAATACGGACTCACTCCGTGCGGCACCACTACAACTTTTTCAGACTGCGCACCGAGTAGCTCCGCATCAAAACGGCCGGGTTCCGACACCACGATAATCCGGTCGGCGGAATGCAAAGCGCGACGCACCCGGTCGAGCAAAATCGAAGTATCCCAACCGTGGAACTTTGGATCGGCCACAAAAGCGGCATCGTGCAAAGTCATCACCTTGGCGGAGCTGCGCACGGTGGGGTAGGTGTAGTCGGTCCAATGGAAGACATCGACCTTGGCGGGGAAACGGCCGGCGTCCATGCCTGGCAGTTGCGCGATTTTGTCCATCACGCGGCCCGGCAGCCAGCCGAGATTCATTTTGTGACGACGCGCCTCCAAACCCGGAGGAATCTGCCGTCCACCGCGCCACGAAGGTGCGAACATTTCGAGGAAGGGCGCCTCACCCTCATCCATCTTGGTGAGAGCGGTGCTTAACTCGCGCACGTAGCGCCCGATGCCCGCGTAATCGAACAGCGCCGGGCGAATGTCAAATCCAACATTGAGCATGGCGACAGCTTAGCGTGGCGGGGATTCCGGGGCGGCCATCGCTCGCCCCGCAAATCACTAAATTAGAGTTCACTAACTGGCTTTCACACCACCGGTCAGGCGGGCGGCCATCGCTTCCCAAACCGCTTCGGTGAATTCCATGGTGCCCATGCTGCCGCCGAGGTCGCCGGTAGTTTTGCCAGCCGAAATCGCATCGCGGACGGCATCGTTCAGAGCGCCACCGAGTGCGCGGAATCCTTGGTGCTCGAGCAACATGCCAAAAGCCCACAGCGCAGCGGATGGATTACACAATCCTTTGCCGGCAATATCTGGAGCGGTGCCGCCAGCCGGATCGAACATGGCGAGAGTCACGTTCCCAGCGTCATCGAAGCTGTAAGAAGCACTGGCTCCAAGACCAATCGAACCAATCATGCCGCATGCGGTGTCAGACAGGAAGTCGCCGTACTCGTTTGGCGTGACCACCACTTGGTAGTCCTCAGACTTCATGATGAGCTTGGCGAGCAGGGCATCGAACAGTTCAACCTTGTGTTCGACCTCTGGATAGTCCTTCGCCACGCCGGCAACCACTTCTTCGAATAGGCCGTCGGTAGCGCGTTGAATGGTGTATTTGGAAGCACTCCACACCCCACATTCCAACTTTTGCGCGAGTTCAAAAGCGAACTTGGCAGCTTGGAAACTTGGGCGACGCTCAATTACCCGCACCGAAACGGCAGCTTCCGAACCAATCCGTCGGCCAGCGTCTTCATAAGTTCCACCGACTGCAATACGGACGATGTTGAGGTTCACCACACCGTTGTAGCGCGTTTTCACTCCAGGAATGCTGGTGACTGGGCGGTGAATCACCGAAAAATCGAAACGATCGCGCAACACTTTATTAGGGCTCTCAATGTCGGTAGTGGTGGGATACTTAATCGCCACGCCGTACTTGCGGATTGCAGCTTCAGCCTCTTGGTAGGAAGCTTCAGCATCGGTCGCGCGGCGCTCTAGGCTCAGGTCGACGTCGTGAAAACGCACTTCCATCGGCATACGCTCGGCGATGAAGTGGACGGCGGCGGAGAGTTCGGCAGAGATGCCGTCGCCGTGAAATTCGGCAAGATCGAGGGTTTCAGCTGGGCTCATGACAGGGTTCCGAGGTCGGAAGGACCGAGTATTCTATCGGCCTCTCGGCGGCGTGGTGCCGATGTACACATGAACCGTTTTCAGGAACTCGATTTCTACAATGTCAGCGACCTCTTTTCGGAAGAGGAGATCATGGTGCGCGACCAAACTCGTGCGTGGTGCGAAGACCACCTGATGCCGATTATTGGTCAACACTGGGAGGATGGCACTTTCCCGAATCACCTTATTCCTGAAATGGGGAAAATGGGATTGCTCGGTCCGGCGATCCCCGAGGAGTATGGTGGCGCAGGACTCAATGCGGTGGCGTACGGGCTAATCTGCCAAGAAATTGAGCGTGTCGATTCCGGCCTGCGCTCTTTTGCTTCGGTGCAAGGTTCCCTGGTTATGTACCCGATTCTCGAGTTTGGCTCGGAGGAGCAGAAGAAGGAGTATCTGCCGCGTTTGGCCACTGGCGAGATCATCGGATGTTTCGGTCTGACCGAGCCCGACTTCGGTTCTGATCCTGGAGGCATGCGCAGTCGTTGTCGCCGCGATGGCAGCGATTGGATTTTGGATGGCCGCAAAATGTGGATTACCAACGGCACGGTCAGCGACATTGCCATCGTGTGGGCCAAGGACGATGACGGCGTTGTGCAAGGATTCATCGTCGATAGTCATAGTGATGGCTTCTCCGCGCCCGAGCAGAAGCACAAATGGTCGTTGCGATGTTCGGTGACATCCGAGTTAGTGTTGGATGGCGTGCGCGTTCCAGAAGCGAATCGTTTGCCGAAAGCCAGTGGTCTGAAAAGCCCGCTCATGTGTCTAACCCAAGCGCGTTATGGAATCGCATGGGGCGTGGTGGGCGCGTCGCAAGCGTGCTTGTTCGAGGCGGTGAGCTACACCAAGCAGCGTATGATTTTCGATAAACCGCTCGCGGGTTATCAACTCACTCAGGCGAAGATTGCCGACATGGCATCGGAAATCACTAAGGCGCAATTGTTGGCGTGGCGTTTGGGTCGCATGAAAGAGGCGGGCACCATGCGTCCCGATCAAGTGTCGCTAGCGAAACGCAACAACGTGAAAATGGCTTTGGACATTGCACGAGAAGCACGCACTTTGCTTGGCGCGAATGGCATCACTTTGGAATACCATTCTGGGCGTCATGCCTGCAATTTAGAAACCGTGTTGACCTATGAAGGCACTCACGAAATTCACACCTTGATCCTCGGCCACGCGGTCACCGGAATCCCAGCCTACAAATAAGCATGAGCGACGACACATCCCTTTTTGCCGACCATGAGTTGGTTTCCGACTACCAGTTTGAAGCGATTCGTTATGAAAAGCGCGCACTGATTTTGCCCGACGGCAAAGTGGTCGATGACTTGTTCAATGTTTGGATTTGGCTAGACAATCCAAAGCAGTTTAACTCTTATAGCACCCGTGCAGTGGCCGAGTTGATTCTGGCAGTGCGTCGCGCGAGCAACGATCCGCGCGTACAAAATGTAGTGTTGACTGCAGTAGGGGATAAAGCGTTTTGCACCGGCGGAAATCTTGCCGAGTACAGCGACCATTACTCCGGGCGGCCCGATGAGTACAAGCGCTACATCCGCTTGTTCGTGGATTGCATTTCCACACTTATGGCGTGCGATAAACCGGTCATCAACCGCGTCAACGGCATGCGCATTGGCGGCGGTCAAGAACTCGGTATTGCGTGCGACTTCACCGTCTCTGCCGATACCGCGCGCTTCGGACAAGCCGGTCCAAAGCACGGTTCTGCGCCGGTTGGAGGCTCTTCCGATATGCTGCCACTTTTCGTAGGCTATGCCAAAGCGGTAGAGTCCAGCACCCTGTGCGAAACATGGACCGCACATGAAGCACTTCATCTAGGCCTCATCAACGAGATCGCCCCAGTGCTAAAAATCGACGGTGATTTCATTGTGAACCCACTAGTCATCACCGATTTCATCACCGATGCCTACGGTCGATCTCTTTACGGTAAACCGCATACCGGCGATGATCTCAAGCAAGGTAAAGCGCAAATGAAATTAGCCGAAACCGATTTCACCTTGCTCGATGGCGAGGTCGAAAATCTATGTGGCAAACTCGCGCTCACCCTTCCCGATTGCACTACCTATGCGCTAGAGCAACTACGCAAACACAAGCTGCAACACTGGGACCGCAATAAAGAAACCAACCGCGCTTGGATGGGTCTCAACATGATGACCGAAGGCCGCTTAGGTTTCCGCACTTTTCATCGCGCGCCGAAGGAAAGTCGTCAGGCCGACTACATTGAAGTACGTCGGGCGCTTGCGGAAGGTGTGCGATACGGCGACAAGCTTGCACAACGTGCAGCACCTTTTGCCGTCGACCGCGAAAACGAAAAGTAGTCCCGCGGAAGCTTTGATTTAGCCTTAAAGTGGGTCGGCGTGAACCGTGACCATGCTGTTCGGCAAGGCTTTTTCAATCGCAGCTCCCACTTCTTCGCTTAAATCATGGGCTTCTACAAAGCTCATGTGGCGGTCAAGGTCCAGATGCAATTCCAAGAAAATATCGGCACCCGAATGTCGGCTGCGTAAATCGTGGAAACCAGCGACTTGCGGGGCAAAGCTTGCGACTGATTCCAAAATTGCAGCAGCTTCACGCGGACGCAAACCGCGGTCCATTAAAATCTCGACCGAGGACAAGAACACTTCGCGCGCCGTGTTGAGAATTAATAAAGAGATTCCAACTCCGACCACCAAGTCAGGCCAGGTCGCGCCATCGAGCAGCCAACCTAAAGCTAGGCCGACAATGACCGCCAAGTTCATCATTAGGTCGGAGGTGTAATGTTTGGAGTCGGCGGCCAGCGCGGGCGAACCAGTTTCACGCGCGACGGTTTGAAGGCGTCGTACTAACCAAATCGTGGCGACGCTGGAAATCGCCATGACTCCAACACCCACCCAAGGCATTTCAATGGTGTACGCATCGTGGTGCAAAAAGCGATTCACCGTATGCACCGCCAAGCCCAAGCCGCTCACCAAAATGAACAGCGATTGGAACAATGCGGCCAGCCCTTCCGCCTTGCCGTGCCCCCAAGGATGGTCGGCGTCGGCAGGGCGCTCGGCGGTAATGATGGCCCATAAAACCAGCAGCGAGGCGAGCACATCGAACAGCGAATCGAGTGCCGACCCGAGGATTCCGCTGGATCCGGTGTAAAGGAAGGCCACCGCTTTCACGACCACCAGGCCTAAAGCCACTTTCACCGTGGTTTTGGCGGTATTCGATCGGCGTTTGCCGAGTAGGTCGGAGGTTGGCAGCTCCATGCAGTGGACGATAACCTTTCCATGTCCCGTCGCTATACCGAAGGTGCAACTTCCGAACCCTAAAACACCGCCGCGTGAGCCGTCCCGCTCGCAAAACGGAGCCGTCAACCCAATGTTGCTGTTGGGCGGAGGCGTTTTTTTGCTCGCGGTGCTGGCATGGGTGTTGCTGACCGCTCCAGCTCCAGAAATCCCTATGGGCCCCGGCGGTCAAGAAGTGCCGATTTTCGAACCGGACGATGTTGTCGGCCCCGCCACCTTAGAAATCGCAGAAGGCCGCCCCCTTCCAGGAGTGGGTCCGCTGCAAGTGGAAATGTTTTAYCTMGGCAGCCGCGATGATTCCTTAGTCCAAGTGCAACGCCCCGGCGTTTTGAAAGGCAAGGTTTACGGCGCCGATGGCAAGGGMGCTSCRAATGTCGAAATGCGCGTGCAAGGAGGTCCGCAAGATGGCCACACGGTGTTCACCGACGCCGAAGGTTTCTATCGCATGGACGGCCTGATTCCTGGGCTGCATTTTGTGCGCCTGCAATCGCGCACCATTCCGACCGCWGTGCGCATGCAACGGGTGTTGGGTCAAGCGGAAACCAAGCGCGACTTTTTCATGAGCGACACCTTGTCGGTGATGTTTCACCTAACCGATTCGAAGAACAAGAATCTAGAAGGTGCCGAGGTTAAAACCGATTTGGGTTTACGCGGSGGWGTGACYAAYGAARAAGGGATTGTGCAGTTAGATGGCATTCCCGGTGGACGTCGGGTRGTGCTCGACATYCGCGCGGAAGGKCAYGTKCCGGTGCGCTATGAAATGAACTTGTTCCCGGCMCTCATGACCGGAACWCCRATYGATYTGCCACCGCTGCCSAARGGRAGTGCRGTGCGCGGCCGSGTGAAGTCGTGGCCAGGCGGGCCGTTGCCAACCATCACCTTGATTCCACGCGCGTCGAACATCGGCGGTTTTCAGGTCATCTGGGAAGACTGGCAAGACGTGGTGACCGACCGTGAAGGACGTTATCGCCTGGAGAATGTGCCGATTTCTAATCTCTTGGACATCCGCGCATTTCACCCCAACGGCATCAGCACGCCAGGAGTTCGCGCGGTGCAGCCAAGCATTTCTGCAGCAGCATCCGCCGACTTTGTGATTCGCCAAGCTAGCGCGGTGGTCGATGGAGAAGTGGTCGACGTCGATGGCACCCCTATCCCCAATGCAAAAATGCGTTTAGAAGCCGTGCACCCGGACCGTGTCCTCGGCGCGCTTTATCCAGGATTAGGCGAGTCCCCTGTAGCGGTCCGCATTCCAATCCCGGCCCAACTTCTACGCGTAGGCAAGACCGATGCCCAAGGTCGTTTCGAATTCGCTCTCGGCGATCATCCTCAAGGCACCGGCCATCTACTGCTAACCGCCGATGTCAAAGGCAAACGCAGCGCCCGACGCGAAGTCAAAACCGTCGGCAAGACCTTCCGTATTGTGATGCAAGACATCCGCCGCCGCGGCCTGCTCCAGTTACAAAGGCGCGACGGCGGCCCGATCCCAGCATCCGAAATCACCCTCGACGGCGAACCCCGCGACAACCTCTCCAATCTGGAGCAAGGCTTCTACCGCATCGTCATCAAACGCGGCGACCTGCTGATTAGGCAGGCTGACAAACTGTGGATCGAAAACCAAACTGGGTTTGAGCTGAAGCCTTAGGCTTATTTCTTCGGTTCCTTAGGCTCAAATGGATCTTCCACGATTTCTTCCGGAGGAACTGGCTCCGCGTTAATCCGCGCCAGCGCCTTTCGCGCAGCATCCTTAATCTTTTCATCGGAGTCGCGCAGTAGGTTGACTAAGGCCGGCAAGGCTTCGGTAGACCGCAAGGTTCCAAGTGATGCAATCGCAGCCAAACGGATTTCCTTTTCCGGATCTTGCAGGTCATTGAGCAATGCGGCGGTAGGGCTAGTAGCGCCGTTGTCGGAGACCCAGGCCTCCCACTCTTGTTTACGGATGCGAGATGCACGAAGATTATCGAGTGCGGTTGCGGCTGCTTTATGCACCAAAGGACGGGAGTCCTCGAGGTGACGCATGAGAATTTCCACGACTCGGGGATCGTCCACCGAACTGATGGTGAGAAGGAACTTGGCGAGGTTTTTGGGAGCAGGTGTGTCCTCAATCGCAAGGAATAGGYCTTCTAAGATTTCATCGACCGCACCAACGGCTTCATATTCTTGGCTGGTTTGCCCTGCCCATGCTTCTACCGAGAGCAGTTGGCTCATTTCGTTATGGAAACGTGAGCGAAGCTTGGTATCGGAAATCGTGGTGTGAAGAAACTTCTGAGATAGATCTGCCACTGGCGGATTGCTAGCCCAGAAAATGGAGAAGAAGGTTTCGGTCGCCTCAAGTTTTGGGTCTAGTAAGGCTCCGAAGAAAGGGTTATTGCGCAAAAGAATGTCTTCATGGCCCGCTCTCAGGAGGGCGATGGAGAACTGAACCGCTTTGGCGGGGGACTGCAGGTTGTCTATACGGAGGACCCGTGTGTATTTTGATAGAGAGTCCACCATGTTTTCCTCTTCCAGGTGCTTTGAGAAAAAGTCCAAGGCGGCGTCTGGGGCATGAGTCAACATGGATTGAAAAAGATTAGAAATTGGGTGACGTTCCAAGAGAACCGGGATGAACTCTTCGAACAGCTCCTCGGTCCCTTGAAAGAAGGGGGAGCCAAAATTTGTTGCACCTTTTTCCCATGCATTCTGCTCAGCGCTAAAGTAATCCCAGCGGCGGCCCGCTTTTTTTAGCTGGGGAATGGCGGCAAGATACCCTTTGGGGTCTCTTTCAGAGAAGACCGAGGCGGCGAATGAGGCAGCAGAAAATGATGGGTCAGATTTCAGCATAATCCATAGGAGGCCATCGAAATCATTGGTGTCTATGGCCTTTTCATTGAACATTTCGAGCACCGTGCCACTTGGCTTTAGATCGAGTTCACCCCATAATTTTTTGGTCATAATTGGGCCGCCATGTACTTCTAGCAGTAAGCGCACCTCTTTCGCCAGCGGGCCTTTTCGGGCGAGCGGCGCCAAAATTTTCATCGACTCTGGCAAGACTAAATAATGGTTATAGTTTGATCGTGCCCAGTAATTCAAAAAGTAGGATGCCCAGGCAGAGTCTTCTCCTAGCTCAAGTAGAAATGCGACAGCCTCTTTTTGTTTRCCGTTCCTTAAGAGAGTGTGAGCGGCAAAAAAGCGAATGACTGGGTTCTTGCTTGCTGTCATGCCGGAGAGAATCTCCAATTCTTGCTCATCAGGGCTCCTGGTCTTCAAGGAATCAGGTAAAGAGAATTTAGGATTTTCGGAATCCAACTCCGTCAAGGCCCAAGCGATGAGGTTTAGATTTTGTGAGCGATTCCCTAAACGAAATAAGTCCTTGGATAAATCATTTGTAGCTAAACAAAGCCGTAGCATGTTTTCTTCGCCCCCTTCTTTTGCCCACTCTTTGATGTAAGTACTGGCGAATTTGTTGTTCACTAACGCCCACCGCATCTTATGGCCAAGTTCCAGTTGTTCACTATTTGCGATTTTGACCGAGAGAGGCATGAGTCCTCCATAATTCTCGCTGGGCAATTCTAAAATGTGTTCCAAAGCCTTGTGATTGTTTCCAAAGTGCCCTTGTTCAAGTATCAGGATAATGCGGGAATGCACCTTATCCGTTGTGGGGGCATCTTTAGCTGGGTCGTTCAATGAATTTCGCCATTCAAGGATGGCGATGAGGTTGTAGAGGACAGCATTGAGTTCCTCTTCATCCACCGCGTAGGACAGATTTAGTAATACTTCTGCCAAGGCTGATCTTGCCTCAGAATTTTGGAAGGGATACAGGGTCCAATTGCTTTCCGGGATGACCCTTCCTAGGGTTTTCTTGGAGACAAGAGGCTCTGTTAACAGGAACTCGGTCATCCATTCGACAGATTCCTGGTTCAAGATGGAAAAAGAAATCTGCAACGCCCCGCTCCGATCCGAAAGGCTAACTTCGTTATCGACGTTGCTCAGCAAATATCGAAAATATGGAAGTAAATCAGCACCAAAGTCCGCATGGAGTTCCTTTCTTAGATGCTCTTTCCAAAGGCTTTGGTGAATATGAGCAAGAAATTCCTGATTCAGGCCGACGCCTTGATTTGCAAAGGAAAGTAATAATCCTTGCACCGATTCTTCAAACTGWGTTCCCCGACTCGCAGCGCGGATCAAATCCAGGTCCATCGAAGCAAGTTCTGGTTTCCCCGCAAGCGTGAATGCACGAGCAGCCTGTGCGAGAATCCAAGAAGACTGCCCGGGAAAGTAAATCACGTCATGGGCGTCAGCAATGCTCTCCAAGATTTCTGCGCCGTCGAGATATTTTCCGCGCACATCAATGAGGTGCATGGCTTCGTTATAGGCGCTTTCGCTTCCTTTTAGTGAAAGCTCGGGTCCCTGCGTCTGGAAAAGGCACAGAATGAGTGAGGTAAGTAAAAATGACATGGTGACTCCTGTGGGTCGTGGGAAAAGCTCCCCCATGTTGTCGCCTTGCGGACGTCACATCTTCGACAAGCTTATGTCAAAGAAATGTCACAAACGAAATCCCTAACTAAACGCCGGTTTCGAAGCGGTAGCCCACGCCGTGCACCGTGATCAGGTGCTGCGGATGATCACTGTCGGACTCAAGCTTTTGGCGCAGTCGGAAAATATGGGTATCCACCGTGCGCGAGGACGACGGGCTGCGCTGGCCCCAAACTTCTGTCAGCAGTTGGCGGCGTTCGATGGGCTCGCCGACATGACGCAAGAAGAAGGCGAGTAAGTCGCGTTCTTTACGATTTAAGCCAAAGCGATGGCCGTCACGGGTGAGGCTGTAGGCATCGAAGTCGATTTCTACCTTGCCAAATTTTGCGGTAGTGAGTGCCTCGGAAACAGGTTCTCGGCGTCGGAGCACGGCGCCCAAACGTAGCACGACTTCACGCAACGGTGCTGGCTTGACCATGAAGTCGTCGGCGCCATATTCGAAACCCAAAATGCGGTCGGCATCTTCTCCACGTGCGGAAAGGATGAGAATCGGAATATTGATGGATTGGCTGCGAACCCTCCGTAAGACCTCAAGGCCGTCGATGCCGGGGAGCATGAGGTCRAGYARGAYGRYRTCGWAAKSRKMGWKSKKGMSCAGRWSKGCGAGCGCAGATTCTCCATCGACGGCTTCTACCACCTCAAATCCTTCGCTGTTCAAGCCATCGACCAGTCCCAAGCGCAGGGAAGGTTCATCTTCGACTAATAGGATGGTGGCTTTGGGATCAGGCATGCGCGGGGAACTCCAGCACGAAGCAAGCGCCGATGTTTTCGGCGCCCTGTTCTACCCAAACCTTGCCATCGTGTGCAAGCATGACCGCCTTCACCAAGGCCAGGCCGAGTCCGGCTCCGGCGGCAAGAGTCTGATCCTGAGGGAGCCGTTCATAGGCCTCAAAGATACGCTCCTTCCATGTTTCTGGAATTCCTGGACCGCAATCGGAAATGCGCACCATGATGCTGCCGCTTTGGGTGGGACCGGCGCTTAGGTGGATGCTTTTGCCGGCGCTGGCATAACGTCGGGCGTTTTCGATAAGGTTGGCGCATGCGCGTTCGACGGCGAAGGCATCGAGTGAAAGATGCGGGAGGTGGTCGGCGATGTCGTAGGTCAAAGCGATTCCAGCATCGGCTAAGCGCGGACTTTGTTCTTCGATGAGGCCATGAAGCACTGGTGCAAGGTCACAGTTTTGGCGGTCGATAGAGAAACTGCCGCGGTCCATGCGCGTGACATCTAACACATCGGCGACCAGGCGTTCGAGGCGTCGGGCATCGCGGCGCATGGAGCGATAATACTCTTGCACGCGTTCTTCACCCTTCACCCGCCCGTGAAGAAGATTATCTGCCAACATGGACAAAGATGCAGCAGGAGTGCGCAGTTCATGACTGACGCCAGCCAGAAATTCAGTGCGCGTACGTTGCAGGGATTCTTCGCGCAGGAGTAGACGTCGGCCAAACCAGGACAGACCTAGGAGTCCGATAGCAAGTATCAGAACTACCGCAAATACCAGGATTTGACGCTGTCTGAGTGGGTTTACAAACGAGGATAAGTCGTCGAGGTGGAGCTGTAGGTTGGAAAGCATGAGGCTTGATGCATCAATTTGCGTATTCGGCAATGCAGTGTCAAGTTCGCGCAGCGGAAGTTTGGATAAAACGAATCGCCGCTCTAGTGGCAGCAAGGAATTCAGTCGCTGCATTAAGGATGGATGAATGGTGGTGGCCTTTACAAGTACCACGCGACCGACATCATGGTCGACGAGGAGTATGACATCGTCCTCTAAACGTTTGCCTGGCGCTTGTGGATGCGACGGAATAAGTGCAAACCATTTACGAAGGTTTAGCTGTTGTTCTGCAAGTTCGTCATGATCTACCGAGGTCAAAAATTGTAATTGGTCATGGACTTCTGACTCAGCCAAAGGCCATGTTCCAAACAGCAATTTCTCCTGCAAATCCTGGTAGATTGACTCGGCTTGTCGATTTTTACCCAGAAGGAGGAAGCCATCGGCAATGCGGTGTCCGAGCAATAAACCTACCGGCAAGTCGCGAAGGGTCCAGGCATCGTCCACTTGCGGAATCCACGGGGTGAGCAAAACTAGCGCTTCTTCCGTTCGCTGCAAGCGTTGCAATATTTCTGCGCGCTTGAGGTCAATCAAGACTGCAAGCCCTTTTTCCTGTTCTGGCACCAAATCCGCAGCGTTTTCGAAGGCAGTAAGAGAGGCTTCGGGGTTAGAAAGCTGGCGTAGGCCTTCGGAGTACCACTCCTCCGGCGCCGAAGATTGCATCAGGGATTCGAGCGCAACAGCTGTGGCCTTTTGGGGCAAACTCGAAGCCTGGCCAGAGGCGTTCAATGGAGAAGCAAAAAGGACGCCTTCTGCAGCCTGATTGGTTAGCAACTCCCCGCGCACCGCTTCCACCTCAGCGAGCAAACGCGGTACCAGAGCATTCATTTCCGCTTGCGCTTCTGCCCAGGCCTGGGCTTCCGGATCGCGTTGCATGGACCAGGCCAAAAGTGGAAGCAGAATCGCCGCCGTGGTCATCGACCATGTCCAAACCTGAATCAGGCCGGCGCGGCGGGACGTGGGGCGAGTGGCCATAGCGTTATGAGGATACACAACGCCGCATCTTCCCGGCCGCACGCGTAAAATCCTCGCCATGTTGCGCGTTAACCTTGGCGAAGACCTTTCCGCAGACACCCTTGCCGCGATTGCGCGGGGTGATGAAATCAAACTTGTGTTTGGGCGCGATGCGGTTGCCCGAGTCAAGAAGGCTCGCGCCACGGTGGATGCCATCGTTAAGAAAGGCGCCCCGGTTTATGGAGTGAATACGGGCTTTGGTGCTTTGGCTAAGGAGAAAATTTCTCCAGAAGATACCGGGACCTTGCAGCGCAACTTGCTGCTCTCGCATGCGGTTGGTGTTGGACAAGACATGCCAGCCAATGCAAAACGGTTGTCGCTGATTTTGCGCATTCACTCCATGTGCCGTGGTGTCAGTGGTGTGCGTCCACAGTTGGTGCGTTGGTTTATGGACTTGGTGCACTCCGGCTGGTTGCCGCGCGTGCCGGAACAAGGAAGCGTGGGAGCATGTGGCGATTTGGCTCCGCTGGCGCACCAAGCTTTGCCGGTGATTGGTGCTGGGGAAATGGTTTCGCCCGAGGGTAAAGTTATGTCTACCAAGGTAGCTTTGAAGAAGATTGGTATGGCGCCGCTGGAGCTAGCGGCTAAGGAAGGCATTGGTCTCATTAACGGTGTGCAAGTTTCCAATGCGATTGGTTTGGTTTCTTGGGCTCGTATGCGTGACTTGTCGGTGACCGCCGACATTGCCGGCGCGCTTTCGGTCGAAGCTCTTATGGGAAGTCATGCTCCTTTCGATAAACGCGTGACTGCGGTGCGCCCTCATCCAGGAGCCATCGCCGCCTCGGCAAACTTGCGCACACTACTGCGTAAGTCGGGGGTTAAAAAAGCCCACGCCGGTTGTGATCGTGTGCAAGATCCGTACTCCTTCCGTTGTATGCCTCAAGTACACGGCGCTGCAAAAGATGCCTTGTCTTACCTTGGCGATGTCCTGGTGCGTGAAGCAAACTCCGCCACCGACAACCCTCTTGTCTTTCCTGCACAAGGCGATTCGATCTCCGCCGGAAACTTTCACGGACACCCGATTGCACTGCCGCTCGACTTCGCTGCGAATGCACTTTGCGCTTGGGGCAACATTTCCGAACGCCGCATTAGTACTCTGATTCACCCTTCGATGTCCGGCTTGCCTGCCTTCCTCACCCCGAAGCCAGGGTTGAGTTCAGGGCTAATGATCCCGCAAGTAGTCGCTGCCGCTTTAGTGAGCGAAAATAAAACGCATGCACATCCAGCAAGTGCCGACACGGTCACCACCTCCGCCGACCAGGAAGACCATGTTTCCATGGCAAACTTTGCAGCACGGAAATTAGAAACCGCACTGCAAAATACCGAACGCGTGTTAGGAATAGAACTTTACACTTCGGCGCAGGGACGCGAGTTCCATAAGGAGTTGCGAGCCGGTGAAGGTGCAGAAGCGGCATATAATTTCATTCGCAAGAACATTCCACCCCTCGGTTCCGACCGCTACATGGGCCCGGAATTCGACCGCATGACCGAGTTAGTGGCGAGTGGTGCTATCCGCCGCGCGGTAGAAAAGAAGGTCGGCAAGCTCCGCGACTAGGTAAGATTCAATCGTGTCCGCCTCCGGTTCCAAGTTCATCATCTACGCAGCACTTGCGGGCAATGCCCTCATTTCTGTGACCAAGTTTGCCGCCGCTTTCTTCACCGGAAGCTCGGCGATGATGTCGGAAGGYATTCACTCRCTGGTGGATACCGGCAATCAGGTGCTGTTGCTTTATGGRTTGAAGCGCGCTGAGAAACCGGCCGATGCTGAGTTTCCCTTTGGTCATGGTAAGGAGATTTACTTCTGGAGCTTCGTCGTTGCGATTTTGATTTTCGCAGTAGGCGCCGGCGTTTCTATTTACGAAGGRGTTCATCATTTGCGCCACCCGGTTGAAATGGAATCKGCCATGGTCAACTACTTGGTGCTKGGCGCGGCGCTGATTTTYGARGGCGTGGTYTGGATTTTGGCTTTGCGCGAATTCACCCGTGCGAAAGGTAAATGGGGCTTCCTTGAAGCGGTGAAAAAAAGTAAGGATCCATCGATCTTCGTGGTGGTGTTTGAAGATTCAGCYGCCATGCTGGGACTGCTCGTCGCCTTTGCCGGCGTTTTGCTTAGCCATGAATTTGGATTTTGGTGGGCCGATGGTGGAGCTTCCATTTTGATTGGCCTGATTCTTGCCGGTACCGCGATTTGGTTGGCCTATGAAACCAAGAGCTTGTTGATTGGCGAAGCGGCRGACCCRGAGCTGGTAGAAGCAGTRCGCCAAGCGATTACGGATTTCCCYGAAGTYACTCAGGTGAATGAAGTGCTCACCATGCATATGGGSCCRGAYTTTGTGCTCGCAAACCTSAGCGTKGATTTYRASGACRAYCTTCARGCCGGTGAAATGGAACAGGCGGTCGCGCGCATGGACCGGGCCATCAAAGAGATGTACCCCTCGGTGAAACGCGTGTTCATCGAAGCGGAATCMTGGAAACGCGCTTGAATCTGACCACTTGCTTGCCATAATCAAAGCATGTTGGCGGCAAGCATCGGCACGGGCACTCTTTCTTTGGAAGCACGCGTGGTTGCTGCTGGYGGAACCACMGARACSGTTTTRGAACGACGCCTTGCCTTAGTCGCCGAGGCCGTAAGTGAGCGCTACACCGAAATTCTGACCAGTGCCATCGAAGTTCCCGGTGGTGGACGTCTTTCTTTTCGCGTGAATTTGGATCAAGCGCCGCGCGGATTGCTAGACGGTAGCGCGCGTTTAGTGGAAATGATTTGTGAGTTAACGTTGCGACTAACTCCAGTGAAGTGCCGTTTCGCACTCATCCCGAGTGAGATGGGCAAACCACAAGAAGCATCGGCCGAATTCGACGTCGCCTTCGAAGAAGCCACCCAGCAACGACTGTTTCTCGCGGTACACGGATTTAACATTTTAGATGACCGCAGCCTTACTGGCGTCTTTGCTGGAATCGGCGTGCTGCTGTGGGGGTGGACCGAACGTCAGGCGCAGTTCGTACGCGCGCTATTACGCGAAGGAGTGGTGGAAGTTTTAGAAGGCCCAGAACCAGCCATGCGTTTTTTACCGGAGCGCAAACGCAGAGAAATTGCCGCCTCGTTTAAGGTAAGCCCATCGGTGGTTACTGAATGTTTGCAGGCCGCAAAGGTGAAGCGCTTCCGTTATGAAGTGTGGGCTGCGGCCGATATGTTGCGCCGCGTTTTGCAGTAAATCAGAGCTCCCCTTATTCAAAACGCTGCAACCTGATACTGGACGGGGCGTCTTCCCCCTCATGGATATAGACTTCGCCGCGTACCATTGAGGATCCAGATTCAGAAAGAGCAAAAGTTGCAGCCGATTGATAAGGGTTGCCTGAGGCCGTGAGGTTAGTGCCATCCAGRAATCTAAAGGAGAGGCCTYTTTGTTTGTCMCTACCCTCGAAGACAAGGCGCGGTTGATTTCCTTGTGGGCAATAATGGGTCAWAACGAGGCGATTGTCATCTATRTGGTAAACAGTCAGGGAATGAACYTCATTGCCACGCATCCAGGTTTCGAGCAGAACAGTTTGGTTGGCGGTAAGGCTAAATAGAATYCGGAAGTCGTCTCGAGGCATGCCGATTCTTTCCCAGCTTCCAACATAACTTYTCATCTCGGTAAAWGCATTCTGTGCGYTGAYGCCGGGAAGYTCAATYCMGCCTTTCCCAGTTRCCGGYGWAGAACAGCAAGCCAGGSYGGAGATGACGAGGAACGTGATTAGGCGAGCAAGCATTGWGGATTGAGTTTATGATGCGTAAATGAAGTTTTCGCAAGTGATGGAAGAGCTTAAAGCTTTTGGTAGTCCTTCAACACGAAAAACCTATGCAAGACATGGCATTGTTGGATCCATTTTYGGTGTGAAGCATGGCGACCTACATAAGCTGGTAAGGAAAATCGAAATCGACCACCCACTAGCTTTGGAGCTCTGGCACAGTGGGAATTTCGATGCCCRGATCCTCGCAACCATGATTATGGATCCTGCCCAACTCAAGATGAAGGATTTGGCGGAACTRCATAAAGACGTGGATGGRCATGCYTTATCCTCMGCTYTGTCRAATGTCGCTCARCGGACTCCAGTGGCTGAAAAAATGATGCGKAAGTGGATGRCYCGAAARTCGGAACTCTACACGAACACGGCTTGGATGATGCTCGCTGGTATTGCACGGGAGTYMCCCGACTTGCTTAAGAAGTCGGACTACGCAGATTTTCTAAAAACGATGGAAGAGWATATCCATCAAKCGCCAAACCGAACTCGACATGCGATGAAYTCAGCATTGATTAGCATCGGAACTTACATCAACGAGAARAGTGCCCTGCGAAGYGCYAAACGTATTGGCGTTGTGGAAGTGGATCACGGAGAYACCAGCTGTAAAACTAAACCCGCCGGYGCGTACATCCAAAAGGCGGCGGCGCATCATCGGGCTAAGCTTGCCAAGCTGGCCAAGGTTTAGAGCGGACTAATCGCTCTCGKTCTTCTCAGCAGCTTCCGCATCGGCGAGCATCGATTCGATGAGGTCGATGTACGCATTACGCAATCGTTGATGCGCTTTGCCTGTGGCAGGGCCCGCAAAACCAGAATGGACGGCTCGCGCTTTGCCTTCRTGATCSARGAARATCGCRGTGGGGAAGGAYTTGATTTGATTCACTGCMGGRAARGATWRYTGCGCCTTMKTCTTGTCGGCAACRCCAGCTAARAGGATTGGGTARTCCAGAGCATGCAGTTTGCGGAAGCGCTGTACCTGCTTTAAGTCGCGCTTTTCATCGCCGGTGAGYTCAAAAGCYARYCCMAYGATYTGYAATCCKCGRTCRGCATARCGYTTSKWCAACTCCGACCAAAATTCGGCTTCATCGTTACAGTTCGGGCACCAGCTGCCAAAAATACTGAGRATGCGCACYTTGCCTTGCAGRCTGGCATCGGCGAGSGARCGWTGSGTGCCGGTGTGGTCGGGGTACTTGAGCTTGGAGAGATCGAAGTYGGCATCCCATTGCACTTCSTCGAAACTGTYCGGCARYTCAATSSTGGRRTTCKGTTCRGCRGACCAAGTTTCATGCCASGWATCKGAGGACCAAAAGTTTCCATCYAARGTTWGGTCYTCRCGCAASAYSGCTYTRAAWAGGAAKGCRTGSGCGCCRTCGAAACARGARAGTTCCATGATGGGSCCRTTRTGGAAYCCGGCGAGRTAWCGGTARTCACCTAAGGTCGTCATGAAWGTRCCRCTCATRGAATGWTCYTCGCCTTCTTCGAATAAMCCTAYYGCGACATCTTTACTGGAGTCGAAGTGCACCGCCCATCGTCCGCTGAAGTTGGAAGAGCCATCGCTTGCATGGTCTCGGTGTTCGCCAGGAAGTGCAGGCCTAGGGCGCATGTTTTTTCGACCACCGGCAAGAGCATGAAATTGCATTTCCACCCAACGGTCCAGCCCGCGACGTTTTTTCCACGTGCCGTCCAAGCGCGTGCCATCCAAGCCAATGCTTGCGCGAATTTCAGAATCATAATGTGGAATCGAAAAAACCATTTCGTTGGTGTCAAAATCCCACGTGGTCGATGGCACTGGAATCCGCTCTTCCCCATTCAAAATCCAACATTCCCAAGCGCCCGGCGCCCCTTGCAGATCCAAACCGAAAGACAAATCGCCACCGGGGCTATCTAACCAGGCACGCCACTCTCCTTGAGGAAGCGCGGGCGTGCCATCGGGCAAAGTAAGTTGCGCGGCGAGGATCAGGGAGAGCAACATGTGATTGGATTATTGAATCGGGATGGGTGTGTAGTTGCTGTATGCGCCAGTGCCGACGCCGTTCGCAAAGGTCACCTCTATTTGCACATAACCAAGAATAGAGCCAGAAAACGCGGGGTTATTCGGAATTTGGAAACTTAAGCTTTCGACGCCACCTCCCGGAACTGTTCCCGGAACAGTATTGGTGACCGGGCCGAGAAACAAATATCCGAAGGGTGCATTGTGCGCAGGTGCCGCGGCCAGAGAACGCGAGAACATCAACCGGTAGGTGTCGCCCGCACTTGCTTCGAGGTCAAGGTCGACCTGCCCTCCAGGAACCAAGTTTCCGCTAAGGGTAAGAACTGGAACTTCTAAAGCCTGAATCGCTGCACGTACATTCGGGCGCGGGCCAATCCTGTTCCCAGGGTTTTGCGGTGTTCCAGTCATGGCTAGCAACCTGCGCAAATCAAAGGGATCCATAGGAGCACCAAAGGCCTCGCGGTGGATGCCGTTGAGCATGACGCCGGCGCCAGTCACGATGGGAGTTGCGCTGGAAGTGCCACTAAAGAAAGCGGTGAACTCTTGAACCGGGGTTCCGGAGCCAAACAAATCGCCATAGCCTGCAGTGACTACATTTGCACCCCAGCCATGGGCATCTAGGCGACTTCCATAGTTACTGAAAGGATTGGCATCGAGCGGAGCGCCAGTGGATTGGCCGCACATCACTGCGCCGGAGTCGCGCACGTTGCGATCGAACAAGCCGCCGTAGGCAGGGTCGTCAAGATCATGCCCACCGTTACCGGCAGCAGCAAAAACGTGGGTTCCATTTGCGGTTGCGGTTTGAATGGTTGCGAATGTTGCTGGATCGTACTCGCATGGGAAAGGACCAGGAACAGCGCCGAAGCATTGCACTTCTAAAACCAACACATCGCCGATTCCAACGGCGGTGGCGCCAAATGCGATAGCGGTAGAAATATTCGCACTACTGCCTAAATGGGAGGAGAGGATGACATCGGCTTGGTGGACGATGCCAAGTACACCGGCATCGTTGTCCTCGCCGACGAGTTCTCCAAGCACAGCGGTTCCGTGATCCCATGGATAGGGCGCCGGAGTGAGGCCGGTAAATGCGCCGAGGGCTTTATGCTTAATGTCTAGGTGATCATCGGTCCAGCCAGTCTCGACATCGGCAATCAAATGGCCTTCACCGCGACTGCCGCTGAACTTCTCGCCGTAATCAGCATCGATACCGATGGGAGCAGCTTCGCGATAATCTTGTTGATCAAGAAAATTGAATCCGGCTACTGCGGAAGCGTCTGGCGCCAACGACGGATGCAAAAATGGTGGTCGTGCAGGCATTTCCGGATCGCCACCGGAAGGCAGCGGATAGGCTATTTCAACCACGTCGAAGGTGTTTAATAGATCACAGGTTTCGCCCATGAGTGCGCGGTCGCTCAACTCAATGCGGAAAAATAAGTTGAGATTGTGAAGGCGAATCCCGCTGCGCTCCTCTCCAGAGCGACGCCAATCGTCGAGTTGCTGTGCAGGGAGTTGAATGTGGCGTACGCGGCTAATCGCGACATCGTCCAAAATCGCGTTCATCATTGGGTTTACATGCGCGAATTCCCCACCCTCCAAATGCACCCCCGAATCATGTTGAAACTTCACGATTAAGAAGGTGTCGTGATAATCTGGGTGCACGGCGGTTTTGTCAGGTTTGGCGCGCAAAGGAGCGAGCTCGCCCTGTTGCGCAGATATAGCGGAGAGTGTGCTTAGGAGGAAAAAGAATAGGAACAGGTTTTTCATGAGGGAAGGTCCAGGTGTTGAGGGCGCCGAAGCGTTCCTTGGAGAATAACGCAAATAACCTTTGCGCGGAGACTTGGAATAGGTGTAGATTGAGATATTCCCTCAGAGGTCAACTCCCACAAAGTTTTTTTGACGACTGAAAACCAAACTAAGCTATTCCATGACAGCCTAAAACGCTGTCAGGACACCCCGTTATTCTTCGAGAAATTTTACGCTCGCTTTCTCAGCCAAAGCGTGGAGATTCAGCGCAAGTTCGAGGGCGTCGACATGGCACGGCAAATACGCATGCTTAAAGCTTCCTTGAATATGGTCATGCTTGCTTCGCAGCCGGGAATCGATCCTGAGTTTTACCTCGGCAGCGTTGCAAAGCGCCACTCCAGTGGGGATTTAGATATCGCGCCGCCGCTTTATGACCTTTGGCTGAATGCCCTTATGCAAACGGTGGAGGAAATGGATCCCAAATTCAGCAAGGAAGTGCACCAGGCTTGGTTGGGAATCATGTCGACCGGGATTCAATACATGCGCTGCTGTTATTAGCCGTTCTCGCTAAGCTGGGGCGTGCTTGTTGCCTCACTCCTAACTCTGTTCGCCCAATCCATTGACCCGGTTGCGGCGTTCCCCGCTGATGGCTACCAACTCAGTCGCCCCGGAGCTCCAGGAACGATTTGTGTATTCGGTTCAGAAGCCTCAGCAGTTCTAACTTCCGGAGATAAACAGATTCAAGCGGTTGCTGCGCTTGCAACGCCTGGTGCTGGGCGGATTTTTTCCATTGCGCATAACGGTTATTTTAACCCTAGTTTCTTCGAAGACGAAGAGGGCCTCATGAAATCAGCGTTGACATGGTTGCGCGGTGAAGAGAATCCCGGGAAGGTTGCCTTTTTGCGCGGTGGTGGAAAAAATCTAAGCGCGACTTTGATTGCAGCGGGTTATTCCATCGTGCCCATGCCGGCAACCAAGTTTGATTCCTTACAACTTTTGATTGTGGAGGGCGCCGGCCCTCTAGAGGAGGAATCCTTGGCCGCTATCCACGCATGGGTGAGGGATGGAGGTACGGTTCTGGCAGCAATTTGTCCTTGGGGTTGGCAACAAATTCATGCATCCAAAGGGTGGGACCTCACGGCAGACATGGCAGCCAACCAAATCATTGCGCCATTCGGTTTGCTTTTCACAGACGGATTTGCCGGTGCATCGGTGGATGGAAACTACTTGTTGCAACGTTCGGCTTTGAGGGAAGTGAACTGCCAGMWSSYANKTMKCTYWAATTGCAAAGGGCGAGTTGCCATCGTCCTTGGCTCCATTGGAATCGGCATTACGAGTTTTGCCCATGGACGATGCCTTGCTTCTGCCCAAACTCATGCCGCTATTACCTGAGCTAGATGCACAACTTGGGCCAACTCCGGAACACCCGCTGAAGGTGAAAGACGCTCCTTTAGTACGTTTAGCAGTGGTTGCGGTCGATCGAAAGCTGCGTGAAGCCAGCGTCGATGCACCGTTAGTCGCTCCCGGCGCACTCTCCTTTCCAGGAGCTGCAAGCAAAGGTAGTCGACCAGCCACACGCCAAGCAAACTGCGATGCCGCGCAAGAAGGTTGGCAATCCACTGGCTTGTACGTCAATCCCGGAAGCGTGGTGGAGTTGCGCTATCCAGAAGGCTCTGTCGTTGGATGGTCTTACCGAATTGGTGCACATCAAGACAAGCTTTGGCATAAAGATAGTTGGCCCCGTTGGCCKTCGATTTCTACGACYGGGGTTGTGACCGAWCGCATCACYAGYCCCTTCGGYGGATTGCTGTATTTTCAAAAGCAGAACTCAGATGCGCAATCAGTGAGCATTCATGTTTCCGGCGCGATGGCGGCTCCGTTTTGGCAGGACGGGCAGACCACCAAGAAAATGTGGAAGGTGCTTCGCGATGCGCCAGCGCCGTGGGCGGAGTTGCGCGGTAAGTACATGATTCTCACKGTTCCCAGTGCCTCGGTGAGAGAGTTAGATAATCCGGAAGCCTTAATGGCTTACTGGGACAAAGTTGTGGAAACACAATTCCTCTTTGSTGCRGAAGATCCGCCCGCRCGCCCSGAACGTTTTGTCGCCGATGTTTTRATTAGCGCCGGCTACATGCATTCCGGWTATCCRATYATGATGCACTTGGATGTCGCYGACCCGCGCGATGGYGGCARGAAGCTCGCCGTGTTATTAGATTTAGAGGAACTAAGCAGCAAAGGAAACTGGGGWTGYTTYCAYGAGCTTGGSCAYAATCGTCAAAAACCRACTTGGACTTTCGGCGGCACTGGCGAAGTGACCAATAAYYTATTCTCCCTTTACTCTGGWGAACTCATGGCCGATATCGAGCCGTGGGAGAATGAKTGGTTGCARRRCCAGAARAARTCSGGYGCMAARTACYTGGCCGATGGCGCSGATTTYRCKCAATGGAARCGCAARCCMGGGGTGGCGCTTTTGTGYTATGCCCARATCCAAAAGCACTTCGGGTGGGAACCTTTCCATCGCGTMTTTGCGGTKGCGCGCGARTTGCCTARSTYGGAACAGCCYAAAAAYGACGATGCAAAACGYAGYTTCTGGGTMCGMGAAATGTCYTTGGCYKTGGGGCGRGATTTRCGYCCCTTCCATGCCAAATGGGGGTGGCCCTTAGAAGAAGAACTGCTGGCCGATGAGGATTTGAACACACTCGAGACYTGGATGCCAGATTTCGATGCRCTGAYCGAGTAAGCATCCTGCATGYYGAGGTGGAGCGTTTACAATCTGCYYCCATGGCAYCGACGCCCACYTCAACATCYCCCAAACGCATTGTTCTCACACCCGGTCCGCAAAAAGCACCGCGTGGCACTGAACTGAACTGCAAGGACTGGCAAGCAGAAGGCGCACTGCGCATGTTCCTTAATAACCTAGATGCAGAGGTTGCAGAGCGCCCGGAAGACTTGGTGGTTTATGGTGGAACCGGCCGCGCGGCGCGTAGTTGGGAAGCCGCGCAGAAAATAGTCGACACCTTGCAACGCTTGGAGTTGGATGAAACCATGATCGTGCAGTCCGGGAAGCCGGTTGCGGTATTCAAAACCCATAAGCACGCGCCTAAAGTTCTGATTGCCAACTCCAACTTAGTCGGGAAATGGGCGAACTGGGATCACTTCCGCGAGTTGGAAGCGAAAGGGTTGATGATGTATGGACAAATGACCGCAGGGTCGTGGATTTACATCGGCACTCAGGGGATTTTGCAGGGCACCTACGAGACCCTTGCCGCGATTGCTAACGGTTCTTTTGGTGGCACACTCAAGAATACGCTCACTGTCACCGCTGGAGTCGGCGGCATGGGTGGTGCACAGCCTCTCGCCGTGACCATGAACGAGGGCACTTGTTTGATTGCCGATGTTGATCAAACGCGTATCGATTTTCGTATCCGAACGCGCTACTTAGACGAATGCGTGGATGGCTTAAATGCTGCCATCGACCGTGCTCTGGAGGCGAAAGCTGCAGGGGAAGATGTTTCGATTGGAGTGTGTTGCAATGCGACTGAATTACTTCAACGACTGATTGAGCGGGACCTTACTCCCGATATCTTGACTGACCAAACCAGCGCGCATGATCCATTGGCCGGTTACGTGCCCGACGGCATGACTTTAGAAGCGGCGCTGGCTCTCCGCAACGCTGACCCCAAGGCGTATCAAGTGGAAAGCTATGCCACCATGGGACGCCATGTACGCGCCATGCTCGAATTGCAGA
Organism: Planctomycetota bacterium; assembly: GCA_002746235.1. Lineage (GTDB taxonomy): Bacteria > Planctomycetota > UBA1135 > UBA1135 > UBA1135. The sequence continues at coordinate 47,230 of NVWJ01000007.1, read as the reverse complement.
AGCGTGGTGCCGAAACCTTTGACTACGGCAACAACCTTCGTGCTTTTGCGCAGGAAGAAGCTGGCGTTGAAAATGCATTCGATTTCCCTGGCTTCGTGCCGGCCTACATTCGACCGCTCTTTTGTGAAGGCCAAGGCCCATTCCGATGGTGTGCATTGAGTGGTGACCCGGAGGACATCCGCAAAACCGATGAAGCGATTCTTCGTTTGTTCCCACACAAAAAAAGTTTGGTGCGTTGGATCAAGATGGCACAAGAGCGTGTCGAGTTCCAAGGACTCCCTTGCCGCATTTGTTGGTTAGGTTATGGCGAACGTCACATTGCGGGATTGGAATTCAATCGCATGGTGCGCGATGGGGAACTTAGTGCACCGATTGTGCTCGGACGTGACCACTTGGATTGCGGAAGCGTGGCGAGCCCCAACCGTGAAACCGAAGCGATGAAAGATGGCAGCGATGCCGTTGCTGACTGGCCTTTGCTGAATGGAATGCTCGCGGTTGCATCCGGCGCAAGTTGGGTTTCCATGCATCATGGCGGGGGAGTTGGTATTGGTTATTCCCAACACTCTGGGCAGGTTTGCGTTTGCGACGGTACAGAAGAAATGGATGTACGGCTCAAGGCCGTGCTTACCAACGACCCAGGCACCGGTGTGGTACGCCATGTCGATGCTGGTTATGAAGAGGCCGAAGTCTGTCGCCGCGAGCGCGGTGTAGACATTCCTTAGGGAAACTCTGATTTAGTCTGACGGCGACTCCGCGGCCGAAATCGCCCGCCCCCGTGTTGCTTCATCTTGGCTGTAGCGAAACTACAGCCTTCGATTCGCGCCTTGGGGCAATCGATTTCGATCCACGGCCTCTCGCGCCGGACTAAATCAGAGCTTCCTTAGTTGATCGGTGACCGAACAGTGGTCACGGCGGACCTCCGCCAGGACCGGTCTCTCCAGTTGGAGGACAGAGAATCACAGGAATCACCCCAGGTGCATTTGGTTCGCCTGGGAGAACAGCTCGCCCATCAACCCCAAGTACGCCCGGGCGACCTAGCACCCCGGCAACACCGACTACGCCCGGCGGCCCATCGACTCCAAGCGCAGGCCCGGCGACTGACTGGTGGCGCTCCATTACCGCTYGGTCATGGTTGCACAACAGGAACTTTCTTGAAGGTGAATCGGAATTTCCCAGTGCACACTTTTTTCACCCCTGAACGAAAAAGCGCATTCACCATAACACAAGCCTATTCGACTGCTCTGACCCAGCTAGAGGATTTCTATCGTGTGTCAGAAGATGATCGCTGCACGTTTTTCTCAGCCCTTCCGCCGATCCCCAGGCGGAAAGGCGTCGGTGTAATCTTCCATCGAAGCTAGAATCACTTTTTCGGCGTGCTCGCGGCCATAGGGAGCACCAATTGAAACGCAAGATTTTTGACCTGGCGTTAGTTTGTAGGTCATGAAGTAATGATTCAATCGTTCGACCAGCACATTGGGTAGGTCGGAGAGGTCATCCAAGTGACCCCATTGGTAATCGCAATCCAGGATTGCAATAATTTTGTCATCGGCCTCGCCATCGTCGAGCATGGGAAGTCCACCAACCACGCGTGCATTGAGTAAGGTTTCTGCGCGGTTAATCGGGCGTTCACTAATCACGCAGATGTCTAGCGGATCCAAGTCGCCAGATTTTGCTTCGGGCATGAGATCGCAAACCCGTTGGCCGCAGTAGGTTCGAGGAATGAAACCATACAGAGTTGGCGGGAGGGAGGAGGTTCGTTGCGGTCGATCCACTTTCAAGAAGCCGGACTCTTTATCAATCTCGTACTTCACCATATCGAAAGGGGTGATTTCGATAAAGGCATGCACCAGTCCTGGCGCGTCCTTTCCAACAGTCAAGCCATGCCAAGGGTGCGGGCGGAAACGGTGAAAGGCTGCAGGCGAACTCATGGCGGAATTCTGTCAACTAAGTAGGGCCCCGTCAATCWCAACCAGGGACAAWCTCTTACAATAAGYGTCATGTTGTTCTCTACATTGGTTTTTTGCGCAGCGTCCTTGGCCGCCCCCGTCCAGTTGCCGGATTCACTTCCAGAAATCGGCACTGAGACCGCGCTAAATGCTCAAGAGGATTTCCGTGAGTGGTCAAGCTCCAAACTGGGCAATATGACCGAGGCCGTGCATTTGGACTACGTGATAGAGATGAATCTTCGGGTTGTCGACGGACAACGAGATGGGGTGGTTGCGGTTCATCTGGATTACCAATGCGACATTCTCTCTCTTTCTGTGCAGCGTCACCTGCTCGTCGGATCGTTGGAAGTGGAAAGTGTGGAGTATCCATTTGAAATGGAGTTTCTGCTTGATGGCACCGATTGTTGGTTCCGGCTTTCTGTTGAAGCGTTTCAAAACTTAGAGTTTTTCTCGGAAGGGAACCTATTGGCAAAGGGTGATCAAAAAGCACTCGAGGATCTTTACGCGGTTTACCTGGAGGTCCTTCCAGCTTTGTCCTCCGCCGATTTCGGTGACGTAGACCTTTCGAGCATGAGCGGATTTATGCAACGGATGATGGAAGTCAGCCCACCCAGCGTTGAGATTTATGCCCACCCCTCTGGAATGGTGCATTACTCTTGCAAGGTTCTGACTTGCCGCAGCATGACTCGCGAAAATGGCAAGGTCGATGTCTACCTTTCCCTAGATGTTCAGCCAGGAAGTTATATAGGTGATCTGTTTCTCGCGGCGCGTCCCTTGCTGCTTAGTACTGGAATGGAGGAAAGCGGAATCGATCAGGGCTACCAGATTCTACAAAGTATGGGCGAATTGGTCGGTGGACGTTTCCGTTTCGATGAGGAAACTGGAGTGCCGCTGGATATGTGGATCGATCTGATGATTGAGCCTGCAGACTTTGGATTTCTCGACGAGGAGGGATCTCTCGCAATCGTTGCAAGTATTACCGGCGAAATGACACGCCCGCAATTCATGGATGAGAAGCTTTTTGAGCCCCTAACTAGCTCTATTCCACCGATTGATTTGACCGTGTTCATCCAGGGCGCACAAGTAATCCTGCAGCAAATGATGGATGAAATGAATAGCGCTGATGACCTTGACTTCTAATTGCCAGGAAACAGCCATGCTTCTAATCATCACACTTCTCGCTCTTTCTGCTCAAAGTCCAAGCGTTTCCGAGAACTTCCCTACAGTAGGAAGCGAAGCCGCAATCGTCGCGCAAAACGAATTCCGCAGTTGGTTAGGCTCAGCGGCAAAGGCGCCGCTGATGCCATTGCATGTCGAATACACAGTTTCAGCAAGCCTTGCATTGATCGATCCAGGAGGCTCCGTAGAGGCAACCTTCGAAGGGACCATGGTGTCCGAGGTGCAGTCCTTCACCAAGATGTATCATCACTTGGAAGGTGTCGCTCTTTTAATGGGAGAGAAGCAAGTCCCCGTGGAGATTAGTTTAGTGCTCGACAACGAAACGTTTTGGATTTCATTGCAAACCCAAGGCCTACACGTGATTCCGGAAGATGGCATTTACCTGACTGGAAATATGAGCAAACTGCAAGAGGTGTATCAATTTGGTTTGGACTTTCACAAGTGGAGCGCTAGTAAAAGTAAAATGCAGGAAGGAGATGCAGACCTTTTACTTGGTGTTGCGTTCACGACTTTCATGCAATCCTTACCGGACGAGTTTGGTGCATTGTTGCACCCCACCGGAGCTTTGTTCTATGGCATGGCTCCGTTTACCTGCCGCGAATTTTCCATGGGTGAAGGCGTCGTGAAGGCATCCATGACCTTGGACACGCAACCAGAAGCTTTTGTGGTGGAGGTTTTGGCGCAATGGTATCAGTTTTGGGATGGATTTATGGGTAGCTCAAGTCAAGAGGACCGCGTCTCAAAGGCTTATCGAACCTTTGGTGATTACCTAAATTTCACATTGCGCTTTGATGTTGAAACCCAAGCGCCGCTTTCCTTAAGTCTGGATTTTTCTGTCGATGCTGAAACACTCGGCCTGGGCACTAAAGAAGAGAGCATGTCCTTTAGCGCTGAGGTGCAGCACCTTGCCCACTCGTTGGATACGAACCGTGCGCGCCTCATCACTGCGCCTCATCCCGATCGCAAGGCTATGGAAGTAACCCCCTTTCTTGAAATAGCACTCAGTGAAATGCGGGCCGAAAAAGCGGAAATGGAAAGCGCCGCGGACGAGGACTTTTAGTCGCCAAGTAACTCGGCCAAGGTTGGTGCCATCCCGTCAGCCCAAATGCGATACCCTTCTGCGTTAGGGTGGAGGAGGTCGGGCATAATCTCTTTGGACAAGACTCCCGATTGCTCAAGGAAGAGTAAGTTCAGATTTAAGAAGTGCACTCGGTCTGTATCGGACGACCAAGACTCCAGAAGACCATTGGCGCCCTGATTCTTTTTGCGCAGAGCATCGTCTCGATTTTCGCCTCTCGGGAAAATAGCAAGCAGCAAAACCTTTGTGTCGGGGTAAGTGAACAACAGTTCTACGACGACAGCTTCCACTCCTTTTGCAATCTCAAGCGGAGAATCACGATGCGAGTTGTTGGTGCCAATCATGACCACGCAAACTTTCGGCTGCATAGTCTTTAAGTTGCCATGACGCATGCGCCACAACACGTGTTCAGTGCGGTCAGCACTAATGCCAAAATTCATGGCCTGCACTGGAGCATAAACCTCCTCCCATATTTCCTTGCCGTCGCCTTCCCATCCGTGAGTGATGGAGTCCCCGAAGAACGCGACTTCGGCGCTCCCCTCCAGCGCGCGTTGATTTAGTAATTCTTGACGTCCCGGCCACCAATCCCAATCACGCGGTTCTGGGGCAATGGAAGAGCGTAAGCCAAGGTGGTGCAGCGCCATGGTGGCGAGATCAATCACCTCCGGGCTCTCGCGGAAGGGGTAGTCACCGACCGAGTCGCCACTGGCAATCATGAAAACGGTGCGGCATTCCGGAATGTCTTGCCCGTGCCCCTTGTCGAAACCGCCATGATCGGTGCCAACTAAGACCAGCCAATCTTCATGTGCAACATGCATGCGTTCTTGTATCGCAGATAAAACCAGGCCAATCGCGGTATCGACCTGTTCGATWGCMGCAATATATTCWGGRATMTCCACCGCGTACCCAAACTCATGCCCAGCGTAGTCGACATCATCGAAATGCAGAAAGAGTGCGGTGACATCGTTCTGTTCTTCGAGTAATAACTCCCGCGCGGATGATGTCACCTCAGCGCCAGAACCGACGTTGCCTGAAAGGTCGAGGCGGCCGGTCGTGAGTTGTTCATGAATCGGCCCCCACTGCGAGATGGCTGCGGTGAAACTATCCGGCCGTTGTGTTTCTACCTGACTCAGCCACGTATTCCAAATCTCCACCTGGTTTCCCTCAAAGGAATTGTCGTGCACCCCATGCAGCATCATGCGTGCTCCGGTCAAAATCGAAGTCCAGGCCGGGCCGGAAGACGTGATGGAGGTGGTGCGCGCCTGCAGCGTTATGGCGCCGTGTTTMACTAGCTGATCGATGTGCGGCGTGTTCGCAGCAAGCAAGGCATCGGGTCGCACACCGTCGATGCCAATCATCAACACCTTGGCAACTTTGGGTGGTGCTGGAGTGGGCGCAGGAGAAGACTCCTGGAGTGGGAAGGCTGACGCAAGGGTCAGCGCAAGAATTGCAGTCAGCATGTTCTACTCGGGGCAGAGGACGGGAAAGAAGGGCACGGTGCCCGTTCCATCCTTACTCTCCGACCAGCTTTGGTCAAAAAGTTTCTCAGCACTACGACGTAGATTACCGATGCCCGAGCGCAGGCCTTCTTGGCGGTCGGAGCTTCGTTCCGGAACCTCGGATAAGTCAAAGGCCAGTTGGCGCACCAACAATGTCGCGACGGCATCGCCCACTCTATTACGAATCGTCCAGTAGCGATCGTAGCCAGCCATCCAGTGGATGTCATCGCCGCGGCCAAAAACGAAGCTCACCAAATCTTCTGTCGGCCGAGTGCGATGCAAGATACTCAGGTTCATTTTATAAGTGGTAAATGGGAACGGTAAATCCGCTTTGAAGTTCACCTCTAAGCATGCTGCAGCACAATCCTCTGAATCTGCCTCCTGCACGCGCAAATAACTGCCGACGGCAGGCGCAACCTTCAGATAGGAATTTTCAGCGTAAGAAAGATAGTTGGTAAAGGCATGCTCCGCTTTTTTGATGGCCGAGATATCCGCCATAATCAAGGTTGCGGCTTGTTCGACTGAGCGGCTACCCTTGTGGTTTAACCAAAAGGTTTTCGGAAGGTCCCAAGTGGGTCCAAATGCCATGCCATCGTGACGCTCTTTCGATGGCCCCCAATTTTTGGAAGTTAGCCCATCACAGAGAAAGAGATCCTCAAGTAGGCGAAAGTCCATACGACTTATCTGTGGCGCGATGGAGTCTAAAATTGTTTGCACATACTCACTGCGCCAAGAGAAGGACCGACAAATCGTAATCAGGTCGCCTAGGTAAAAGGCATCGTTCTCGTCTTCGCTGCCCAAAAGCGGAGTGCGGACTAGCTCCAATAAGCGTTTCTCAAAGCGCGCCGAGGGCAGATTCTGTTCGCGTGCATCGACCTGAGGGAATTCCCAACTCGCAGGAAACGCGGTGCGCAGATCCTCCCAAGTAGCAGATTTAGGCGCGAGGATTTCTTGCGCGAGTGGGAGTAACAGGCAGAGGGCTAGCATGGGTAGGGGAGCCGAGGCTTCAGCTATCTTATGCTTTCGTGTGGGGAGGATATTTGCTGGGTATTTTTTCGGGTCCAGCGGTGGCGGGGGAATGGGGATGTTCAAGCAGAAATTGCATCATGAAGCGGCACACCTAGTCCAACACCTGAATCGTCAGTAATCCTCCGGGCTCAAAGAAGAAGCGGGGAATGCTAATCGCGGCCGGGGAGCTCGATATTACTCGAATCCAGACATCGCAATCGGGGAAGGCGCCATAGAAGTCGATTGAGGGTGAGGCGGAATCCACCTCGAATTGCTCCGACGCGAATGGAGTGAATATCCCTTCCTCTTCGATATACCTTCCGTGTGAGAACCTAAGAGATAGAGCGGTTTTGTTTTCCCGAAGATCTTCAACGATGATTTGCATCGGCGCAAGACGCTCCAGGCGGATTTCTCTAAGCGAGCTACTTTGGCTCGGTTCTGAAAGATGGACCTTCCCAGGATAAAACCCGGGCGCAATAATTTGCATGGTTTGAATCTGGTCGACTGGGACCTCGCACTGCACATGGTTGGAGAAAAACTTAAAGTTCGTATTCCCAATAGAATCAAAGTCATTCCCCTTGGCGCATTCAAGTTGAATTCGGTTAGGCCCTGGTCCGTTATCTGCTGCGACGACATGAAAGTCCAGTGGAATGGATTCCAATAACTGCAAGGAAACTTCGGCCGTGGTAGGGAGGTTCACCCACGCCTCTTCGGAGAGGGAGACATCAATGCCACCGCGGCTAAGATTCTGAAGAGTTAGTGATCCTCGTCCAAGTGGTAGGCCGTGGAACTGAAAGCGCCCGTCGGCGTCCACTAAAGCAGTGGCTCCAACACTTAGGTCTCTCCATTTCCATCCAGGAAGCTCAGCTGGTCGAGATCCGTTGAAATCCGGCCACTGCTCCATGTTGTTCCAGCCTAGATCAAAGTTGGAATACTTAACTTGCAAAATATCGGAAGGTGGGAGTGAATTGGATTGGAGCTTCACCACACCCGTTAAGGAGCCAGATTCGCGCAAGGAAATGTTTAGGTTCCCCGTCAATCTCGACACAAGGTCACCTTCTAGAAAGGAAATTTTTCGTTCGAGACCTTCCGCGCGGTCCAGGACATAAGTGACGCCAGACGCGTATTCCACCTCTATGCGTTTCACGCCCAAGGCTCCAGGGATTTCAATGGACCCGTTTGCAAGAATGCGCACCGGAACCGAATGGCCCCAGAAGGAACGGGTGGAGCAAGACTTAATGGTCTGGGAACCCTCTGCGGAATTCCCAGGGATGATCACTATGGATGGGGTTGGGTCCATTTCGATTTGCTCACCCTCTAGGGCAACAGCCAACTCTAAGGAAACCCATAATCCCGTCGGGTGCCATGCGATCAAGCGTGTTCCTGGGGTAAAGGATATTGGCAAATCGAACATTCCATTCCGGCCAGAATTGCATTCCCAAACTAGTGTCGGTTTTGCGTCTTGGTTTTGAGAAAATAACATGACCCTCGCTCCATGAACTGGCTCACCATTCTGCGCAGACAAAAGCTGTAAGGTGTGGTTGCGCAGGGGGCGTAAGTTAGCAAGGAATGCTCCATCGCTAGGGACAAGCGGTTCCTGCGAGCGGAATCCATCAGCATTGACTCGGATAGCTCTCCAAGCCTTGCCTTTACTGCTCATTGCAAGGTGGCCTTCGGAATCGGTGGACCCAAGAACCAAGCCACCGATGCTCACTTCAGCATTTGGGATCCGTGGACCCGTGTCTGAGGAAAGGGCTTTGATATTGAAAGGCATTTGGCCGTCGGCGATCAAAAGCTGGGGAATGTCTGTTGACGCGAACCCGTTTGGCGACCGCGCCAGAAAGAGCAGTTCTTTTGGCTTATGAAAAAGCAGATATCGAAACCCAGCTTTCGTTTTTCGATGAAGTTGCCCGGCGGCATCGGTGTTGCCGAGTTCTTCCCACGGACCTTCCAGGAGTTGACTGCCCCACACCGAGGCTTTGTTCACGGGTAAGCCATGATGGTTTAGTTGCACCTGAACCGACGGACCTGAGAAACATTGAAGATCAACGCCCTTATCGAAAATAAGAAATTCCTCCGGCCAAGTCGATAAATTCGMRTCTAACTCCACACGATACTGGCCCGGAGAAACTTGGATCTGGCGGACTTCCGAACTATCCAGTGGGATTGTGAGGGAAAATTCACTGGACTCCATCAGTGAGACTAAYCTGCCAGAGATGGYAGTGCCGACCGCTMCACGAAACCGAACCGGGAAAAGTAGCTGCTGGGAAGAGTCTAGTATCGGCTTGGCCGCTGGCCCATCGCGATGAATGGTCGATTCTGGTTGGGAGATTTCCGCAGGGTCATTGTTGGAAAATTTTATCGGTAAGGACGAAACGTTATTCAATGAATCCTCGGTGCTTGGTTGGAGTACCAGCCAGGCACCGAGGATCAGAAAAAGAATTCCAAGGAAGAGAAGGAGAGAGTTTTTCATACGAAGAGGAGTTTCCGTAGCAGGATACCCTAGAGGAACTGATACCTGAAATGACCACCGCCGGATYTTCCATCTCCACTCACGRTTTCCGGGTCACCATTTTCATCCACGTCGGTGACTTTGGCAGAACCTCCTTCTGGCACSACGATKACAGCRTCTGGGYMKWWCMWCTYKKKRKKGYSWASWKGMWYTCSATCKMKGKMRMMRASYWKSRCWWGMACMGKKYKWTSMWSGMMRRTMWKRGYWRYMGYKMCGSYGRYTKYTSCANGGAGYAKMTTSYWSRGCAAGGTCGGAATCGGCGTCTGGGCAGCTCCACTCTTTGTTGTGAAGTTGAACTCGATCGATGGAGCCAAGCATGGCAAGCACCGGGCTTTGAAGGAAAATTAGAGCTGCAGCGACGATGGCCGCTCCAAGGAGTATCTTGTTTGTTGTTTCTGTCATCAAAGGGTAGACGGAGAGGGCTGCGAATAGCACAGGAAGTTTGGCGGGCGTTACCAATGGGCCGTATGGGTTAACCTAAAACCATGCGCCAACTCGCCATCGTCCTGCCAATTCTTTTGCTCGCCTCGGGAACACCAATGCCGAACGCCCTGGAACTTGCGACCACTCAACAAACGGACGACGTTACCAAGTTCAAGCGCTACAAGTACAAGGCCCACAAAATCCAAGGCTGGACCGTATTGGTGCAGAAGGAGTTACAGGCTAAAACAAAACTGCGCACCGAGGTCCTGAATCTTCTCAACATTCAGCTGTGGAGGATGAATCAGCAACTACCCTCTGACGTCACCAAGCGCTTGCAAGACGTCGTTCTTCGCTTCCATCTAAATCGCGACGGAAATCCTGGCGCCGCTTATCATCCTTCTGAAATTTGGCTGCGTGAAAACGGTTTCCCCGAAGACTGGGCCGGCGGAGTGGAATATGGCAATGCGGAGAACTTTCTTACTTGGTCTCAGCAGCAACCCATGATGACCTTGCACGAACTTTCCCATGCGTGGCATCATCAGGTGCTTGGCTATGATCACAAAGGCATTCTTCAAGCGCATGCTGATGTGCGTGCAAGCAAAGTCTTTGAGAGTATTACCTATATTAGCGGTGGCAAGCAGAAGCACTATGCGTTGAACAATGAGCAAGAGTTCTTTGCGGAAATGTCGGAAGCCTGGTGGGGGACCAATGACTTTTATCCCTTCGTGCGCGGAGAACTAGTCGAAGATTTCCCTGCAATTCCGCCACTCATGGAAGCGTGTTGGCAGATGCCAAAAAAATAACCGGGCACTTCCAAGAAGTGCCCGGCCAAAGTCGGGGGGAATGTCTATAAGACAACCGTGTTACTAACCGAGCAAGTGGTAAGGTCCACTGCTTGCAAGGTTAGTCCACAAAGTCCTGATGGTAGGTTTGGTGCAATTGCAATGTTACCGGAAGCATCGGAAGCGATGATGCCTGCAAGAGTCGGGCTCGAAATGTCCAACATCGTTCCAGCACAAGGGCCTGGAGGAAGGGTGAATGCACCGGCTGGGCCATATGCGAAAGCAACGCTGCCAGATGGGGTTGCACCCGAAAGAGAAATCTGCACGGTGCCTGGGCAGGTACCACTCTTCGAAAGAACCAGGCCACCACCATCAGTGTAGGTGCGGAAGGTGTAATCGAAGTTTGGGAAGGAACCGAAACCTGGGTTTGCGTAAACCTGACCGAATGGGTACYGGTTGGTTGTATCACCGGCGTAACACATGGTTGCAGTAGTACTGAACACCAAGATGTAGGTGGTGCCTGGAGTCACTGGAACTGCAGGCCAGAACACATCGAAGTAAGCGCCTGGGGAGGCAGTTCCCGATGCGGAAGCTAGCAAGACGCCGCCAGCGGTAGGCAGTGCTGTGTAAAGCGAGATGGACAGAGTCTCAGGGGAGCCAAAGGAGTCCATGAAGATGCCTGCGCCCGAACAATCGGAAGCTGCTGGGATGAATGATTGTGCGAGGTCAACCTGGCCGAAACCAGCCATGCACGCGTTATTGGTTGGCGCGTCCTGATCGATGGTTTGCGCTGTGAGAGAGGTGGCTAAAACAATAGCCATCAGGGAAATCTGGAAGATTTTCATGAGTAGAAACAAGGGGGGTGAATGGCGAAGTTGCCAGAAAGAGCAACCTAACAAGGAACTTGGATTTCCCGGAAGAAAATATTCATATTTATCGTCCTTTGTTGGCCCAGCAGCGCGTCAACCGGTCAGAATCGTTACCTAGGCACCTTAGGCCGCAACCCATTTCCTTACATGCTCTACTTTTTACTCATCACCGACGAAGAAAACCAAATAGCTCAAATGTCCGAGGAGGACATGGGCCAACTGATGGCCGATTACGAATCCTTTGGCGCCGAATTAGATAAGGCAGGCATATGTAAGGCCAGTCATCGCCTTCAGCCGGTGGCTACTGCAACCAGTGTGCGTGTGCGCAACGGCGAGATTTTGCACACCGACGGTCCCTTTGCCGAAACCAAAGAACAACTTGGTGGCTTCTATGCGATTGAAGTGGCCAATTTAGATGAGGCCCTTGCTTGGGCCGCCAAAATCCCGTCCGCTAAAATCGGAACCATTGAAGTACGCCCCGAGTGGGCCATGTAAATCATGCAATCCAAACACATCCTTTCTGTTGCCGCGTTACTTGCCTTTGTAGGCCTCGGCACCTTTCTGACTTCACTCACACCTCCGACGGAAAAGATTGGCCTTGAAGCCATGGAATCCTTTGTCGGCACTTGGGTCGAGGCCGATGACGACGGTAAACCTACTGACAAGGTCATGTCGATTGTGGTGAAGACGKCAAGCGGGTCGGTCATCATGGAGCGCCTGTTTCCAGGTACCGACGATGAAATGATCACCATGTACTACACCGAAAATGGCGAGCTCAAGTTGACTCACTATTGCGGTTGTACCAATCACCCCATCATGAAGGCCGCGCACGATGCCGCCGGCAACCTGATTTTTAATTGCATTGGTAAAGGAGAAAACTTTGCAGRCTGCAAAACCACCACTCACATGCACGATGCGATTTATCGTTTCGATGGTAAGGATAAAGYTCAYACYACCTGGCGCATGATGGATGGCGGGGAAGCTGGGCACATTGGCGATTTCCACTTTGTGCGCAAGCCAGAGCTTCCCATGAAGGCCAAGCCGAAGGTTCGCTAGTCCATGCAAGCGGACGGAAGTTCGCTCAACAACCTGCTCRCGACCTTGTTTCGTGAGCAGGTTGGTYGTTTGATTGCCGGACAAATGCGWYTRGCGAAYYWYGATYTAKYTGCAGCGGAAGACGCGGTACAGCAGGCSTTTGCAKCGGCAGTGGTTGCTTGGCAGGAGGRARTACCGCGYGATCCGGTGGCATGGCTGGCGACKACGGCACGTCGGCGGTTGCTGGATGAAATCCGCAAGGTGCAGAGACGTAAAACTGGGACTGGGTTTGTCGCAGAACCCATGGCCACTACTGAAATCGGCGTCGAGGATGTTGTAGAAAGTGGAGTGGCGGACGATCAGCTGCGCTTGCTCTTCACATGCTGTCACCCAAGCCTAAAGCGCGACGCACAAGTGGCGTTGACCTTAACTACCTTGGGTGGATTGCATGTCGAAGAAGTTGCGCGGGCGTTTTTACTGCCTCATGCCACCATGGCGAAGCGATTGACCCGCGCAAAAACAAAAATACGCGATGCAGGAATTCCTTTTCGAGTTCCATCCGAGGAAGAACTTCCGCAACGCTTGCCGGAAATCCTGGCAGTGATTTATCTCATCTTCAATGAAGGCTATTCGGCAAGCTCCGGCGACAGCTTGCAGCGCACAGATTTGTGTCGCGATGCTCGCCGTTTAGTGGAGTTGCTCATCGATCTACTGCCTAAGGAAAATGAAGTCCGTGGACTAGCAGCTCTGCTTGCCTTTCAGGACTCGCGGCGGATGGCGCGCATGGGAGAGGATGGGGAGTTCGTGCGTTTGCAAGAGCAGGATCGTGAGCTGTGGAATATGGATGACATCCAACATGGTCAACGGCTGTTGGAATATGCCATCCGCTTTGGAGCGCCTGGGATTTACACCGTGCAAGCTGCCTTGGCCGGCGAGCATGCACGCGCTAAAACAGCAGCCGAAACTAACTGGAATCGCATGGTGAAAATCTACGATGTACTCCTGCAAATCCAGAATACCCCAATCGTCCATCTCAATCGCGCCGTCGCCGTTGCTGAAACGGGTGCCTTAGATACCGCCCTGGAGACGGCCGATGAAATCTTGCAGCAAGGTGAGCTCAACCAATACTTGTGGCTGCATTCCACACGCGCTGATTTCCTACAACGACTCGGTCGTAGCGCAGATGCAGCAGAAGCTTYWCGSMSMSCMAWWYCMSTSKCWRKRMWYSRYRYCRWAMKGSKTKYTYTGRMGSWRSARTTAGCGACATTGGTGGCATCGTGAGAGCAATTCAAAGCTGMGCGCCACGAGACCTGWCACAGCAACSAAAGGCCCGCTAGAATCCCGCCCATGGGAATCTTTGGAACCATAGTCGGGGGAGTTTTGGGCTCCCTSGTTGGCGGACCGATGGGCGCAATTTTGGGCGCTTCTTTGGGCTCCCGTGTCTCGGGCGGTAGTCTMAACACCGACCCTTAYAGCGGTGGAGGACGCCGAGTCTCTGCYCGTTCAGCTCGTGACATGCAGATGGTTTTTGCSGTAGCTCTCACCACCCTCGCGGCGAARGTTGCGAAGGCCGATGGCAAAGTCACCCAAGACGAAATCCGCACCTTCGACAGTTTCCTGCAMCAGTCCCTGCACCTATCCGTCGAGGACCGCAAGATTGCTGCSSAAGTCTTCAATGAGGCGCGGCARACCGATACTCCAGTTGCGGAATTCACCCACCAGATTCGTGGATTGTTCCGCACCCAGCCKGAGCGATTGCGCGACATCGTAAGTATTTTGCTGGCGGTTGCTCTTGCAGACGGACACTTGCATGAGACGGAAGAAATCCTTATCCAGAGCATCAGTCGCGACTTCGGTTTGTCCGATGCCGACTACCAGTCCTGTAAAGCCACCTTCAACGCACAGCGCGGTGGTAAAGCCACTACGACTTCCGCTTATGAAGTGCTCGGTGTTTCTCCAAACGTAACCGACGCGGAAGTCAAAAGTGCACATCGGAAGTTGGTGCGCGAATACCATCCGGACACCTTGCAGTCCAAAGGGCTGCCAGAGGAGTTTATGGAGTTCGCCAACGACAAGATGGCGGCCATCAACGATGCTTGGGCGCGCGTCAAGAAAGAGCGCGACATTTAACCAGTACTACTCGTTGGCTGCAGGATCCATGATTGGATCTTGCGCAACTTCGTTCGCTGGTTGCACCGTTTCTACCTGAGCCGAAGGACGACGTTCGCCCTGACCGCGATAGTTTGACTTAGGTCCCACGATGGCCACTAGTTGGGGCGTAGCGGCAACTACAGCAAGGAGCATGAGGCCTAGCACGAAAGTGTCGACGAGAAAGCGACGATCCCAACGCTTACGTTCCCTATAAAGCTGGTTGATTTCATCGCGCGTACGGAACTCACTCTTCCAAGCAAAGCGTTCGTTCTCCGCCTGRGCCAATGCTTCCGCACGTTCGCTTTCCAGGACCTCTTCCAAGAGTGCCGAACGATATCGTTCGATAAGCTTGAGTTTACGGTCGGCGATTTCCTTGTAGGTAGCCATCAGATGATTGTTACCAGGAGGCGCATCACGTAGACCACGATGAGACATGAGAGCATGCCAATCGTGCCACCGAGACCAAGGAAAAGGATGAAGCGCGCGACTCGGCCCGGCATTTTGTCGAACTGAGTGGACGGYGCAGCCGAGAGGTCTTTCCGCGCAACCGCTTCACCATGCAAGATTTCGAAAGCCTTTGCGYGAACATCTWGCGCAAYCACTTCACGTACCGATGCAGGAATCTCAGCGAATTCCGGGCGGGCGGAAACCTTTACCACAGGTTCGACTCCTGCGAAGCTTTCGYTTGCGACATGATGAGGACTAAGACAATCGARACCGAAAGTCCAAGCACRGCAGCCACCAAAAGATTGACCCACATGATGGGCAAGTAGGGCAGAGCCGCTTCCACTGGATTYTCTGGCGTAATCAGGAAAGTCGGATTRCGTGACAAGTAAATCTTGAGCTCCGCTTCCCGGTCGCGATAGTTAGTCAGCGTTTGGCGCACGTTTYTAATGCGYGCRTCCTTAGCTTCCAGYTGGACCTGYAACAGGCTCAACTCTAAACGGCGAGCTTTGGTCGAGGCTAGAACCTCMTCGTATAGCYCACTCTGTTTCGTGAGCGCCGCAACGCGCAATTCCGCATCCACCAAGCGGGTTTCAAGATCGGTGCGCAGAGCATCGGGGCCAAGAGTCGCGGAGCCGCGCACAATCGTTTCGAGCAAGAYAATCTCGGCTTCAATGGCTTCGATTTCTTTGTCTTTRGCTARCACGTCCGGGTGGTTTGCMGTGAACYGCAGAGTYAGGCCGACRCGTTCGCGTTTGGCCGTCGACAAKTTGAGCTTCAACTCTTCCGCCAACGGGTTRTTCACCATGGTGGAAGAAGTCTCCGCAGTTTCTGGACGCGCGTCCATCAAGYTTCGGATGGTGATGCGTTGTGCCACCAAACCRGCAAGCGTGGTCGCRTTCGAGTTGATGAGGTTTTGATACTCAATCTGGCGGCTGTTCAGCTCGGCAAGTTCGCTGCTGAAGTCAATCGCACCATTTTCACGCATGAAGTCCATGCGTTCGGCTTCCAACCCTTCTAGCTCTGCAGAGCTATTGGTGATGCCGGTCACGAAAGTTTGCATGCGACCATCTGCCCGCTTTTTCGTGGTGTCGTCAATCTTGAAACTAAACGCCCGCAAGTACTCCTGTGCAACCTTTGCCGCCATCTTTGCATCTGGGTCATAGGCGGTAATCGTAATCAAGTTGTAGCGGTCGACTTCAAACTCGACATTCTTCTTCAACCATTCGCTATCCCGCTCTGGCACATTCGAGGCCACCAAAGAGCGCGTGTCGGCAGCATTCAAAACTCCCAACAGCGACGCTTGAAAGTCAGCGTTAGCAGTCGGCAACAAAGGGCTGTTGGGAACGTTTCCTGCTTCCGAGGTCAGCGACAAGGTGTCGGTAGCGTTTGGCAGGTAGGTGCGTGCCTGCGAGCGATACTGCGGGGTGATGGTGCCGGTAATGAAATACGCAGCAATCACCGCGACTGCCGTCACCAAGACGATGACGTACAAGTGCTCATAGAAGAGCTGAAATGGACCTTTGGTATTAGTGTTCACCGGTAGGGGTAGGCCGCTTAGCCGTCTTCGCCGAGATCGCCCTGGAGAGCTTCCGTAGTGCGAGGACCGTTGAGAATCACGCGCTCGGCGAAAGTCATGCCGCGTAGAGTATCGGAAACTAGAGCAAGTTTGGCGGCGTAAACCGATTCCCAAGTGCGGATGACGTAGATAACGTCGCCGGCTTGCACGTATGGGATTTCGGTGCGCATGTTTGGATCGTCTGGTGCGAACAAAGCATCCATGTCGTAATGCTTAATGGTCATGCGCCCATTAACGCGGCGTGCAATCA
The DNA here is from genome assembly GCA_002746235.1 of Planctomycetota bacterium. Taxonomy (GTDB): domain Bacteria; phylum Planctomycetota; class UBA1135; order UBA1135; family UBA1135. Next base: position 30,475 of record NVWJ01000007.1, on the reverse strand, counting down.
AGACGCCAGTGCGATCGCCACTGGTGCCAATGCCGCCGGAGCTAGCAATGACATCTAACACGGTCGTGCGAGGACTGGTTAAAGAGAGGACCGAAGGGCGATCMACTTCTCCGAGTACCGTGACCTTGCGACTTGGGGAGTACTCGACATCGACCGTCGCTAGCGGGTTMACAATGTACGCTGCGTAGGCCTCGAGAATGCGATCTTCCAATTGCTCGCGACTRCTTCCACTAGCTTGCATGCGRCCMACTAGRGGCATCAAAATGCTGCCATCAGTACGCACGCGATATTCGCGAGTTAAATCGGCRTGGATATGAAAGTTGACTGAAATCTTGTCTTCCGGGCCMACGAAGAATTGGCCATTCGMGATTTCAGTTTCAAAATCCAGCGGCAARAGYTCYGGGTTTTCGCCCAGGCTCGGCCCMTCRGTGTARGGGGAWACGGCGCATGCAAATGGCATGGCGGMGAGAATCAAARTGGGCAAACTRCAGCGGCGAATCATGGCGTATCTACKTACTCYTGCTTGGGRGCGGTATCATAGCGTTCCCAGAGGGCAGATGTRCTCCCTGTGGCTTGCACAACAGCATACAGCATGACGAAACTCGCGATTGTCGGGATTGACGGAGCCACCTACGAAATCATTCGGCCAATGATTGCAGCGGGGGAGYTGCCGCATATTGCGCGCATTTTGAAAGAKGGGGTTTCAGGAGATCTCGAATCAGAGAAGCCGCCAATGACCCCCCCTGCATGGACCTCTATGTTCACCGGGATTAACCCTGGCAAACACGGCGTTTTCCACTTCATCCGCCGCAATCTCGGCACCTACGGCATGTTGCTCAACGATTCGCGCAACTATGTGGGCAAAGACATCATGTCGCTKTTGAGTGGCCGTGGTTGGAGCGTTGGCAGTCTTTCGGTTCCMATGACCTATCCACCTTTYCCTATGAAAGAKGGYTACATGGTGTCGGGGATTCCCATGCCGCTTTCCGGGGACACCATCGCCTGGCCGCCRGGATCGGTGGCCGAAATGGAGGAGATTCTGGGCCACCCKTACGAGCCAGACATCGATTAYGCGCCTTACGACGGCGATACCGAGACCGMTRCGGACGACCTTTCGCGGTATGCCGTGCTGCGCGATCACYTGTTCAAAATYGAGCGAGATCGCCTRAAGCTACAGGTCTACTATCTAAAAAACAAGCCRACAGACTTTTACTTCACCGTAGTCTCGGTGACKGAYCGCTGTCARCACTACTTCTGGAAGTTCCAAGATCGCACTCATGCAGGYTGGACGGAGGAAGGCGAAAAGCTCTACGGCGAGGTCATCAAGGACTCTTAYCGCCTGGCGGATGARTTCGTYGGCGAAGCCCGCGCGATTCTGGGCGATGACACCCCKATYGCCCTAGTTTCCGACCACGGMTTTGGCTCKCACAACATYGATTTCCACGTCAATAAATGGCTGGAGGATGAGGGMTTCCAGGTGCGCCGCCAGACKCCTTATTGGACCCTGGCCAAAATGCCTATYAARGATGTMCTCGGCAAGCTCGGCATGGGTGGTCTTGGAAAAGCRCYGGGCCCGCTTGGCAAAATCCCATTGATCAAGCCGAAGCGTTGCACGGTTCCTTCGCAGCGCGACATCGTGTGGTCGAAGACCAAGGCTTTTGCTGCCATGCATGGAATTTGCATCAACCGTGTTGGCCGCGAACCAGAAGGCATCGTCGAGGGCGAAACTGCTTACAAGCAGGCCATGACCGAAGTGCGTGATGCATTGGCCAAGGTCATCGGCCCAGACGGAAAACCTGCCACCGACTTCTCCTTAGACAAGGACGATATTTACTCTGGCTCGCGCACCGCTGAAGCGCCGGACATTCAGTTTCAAATGATGGAACTCAGCTGTATTACCAAGGAAGCTTGGGATGGCGGCCACACTTTTAGTGAACGAAAGAACGCCATGATTTCGGGCCAGCACCGATTCAATGGAATTTTTGCAGCGCATGCACCGGGACTGGACGTCGGCAAGGTTCTCGAAGACATGCATATTCAAGACACTGCGCCCACCTTGCTTTACATGGTGGGGGAAGCGGTTCCCACKTGGATGGACGGAAAGATTCGCGGCGATTTGTACGCGAACCCGGAACAACCGAAATGGGATGACACGCCAGAGCCCGAAGCCGGTTCTGGTGSYGCATCSGACAACCCTGCTCTCGACGATGAACAAAATAAAGCGATTGAAGAATCGCTTCGTGGCCTTGGGTWCTTGCAATGAAACGCCTCCTCATCTTTCTGCTTTTAATTCCTTTTAGCTTTTCTTGCACGCAAAACCAAGAGCGCGATGGCGGCTGGGTGAAGGGGCGTACCGCGAAGAAGGAAGGTYCGSAAAGGCCGGGGCGTAAGAACCGTAACAATAAGCCCGTWGAGGAGCGTCCCGTAGAGGAAAATTCAGGYGGAGSTTCCAGCAACWGCGGCAGYTCCAAKAGTGGAAGTCAGCCCGCYGGCCATACGACAGGAGATCGTTCGGCACCAGTTTTTGTTCCTAACCGYCCCATGCAAGTCGTTCCGCTGCCTGCGGACCCATTGTTTGCATTTGCCAACACCAACGTKGGCGATGACTTTCACATYGACTTCAACGCGCCGACCCAACTTATTCCACCGGGGTTGATTTACGGCCTCAATGACTTGCGCAATGCATCACCCGGGTGCTGGAACTCTTGGGCCGATGCGGTCACCCCAACCGGTGGCTTGTTGCGTTTGTGGTTGAAATACGCCCTAGGCCCTGTGGATGATGAGCATATTGCAACCGCGCTTCGTGCAAAGGAGGCAGGTTTAGATGTCATGTTAGTCGTGGTCAATGACCCAACTAGCGGTCAAGTTGCTGTTGGTCGCAATGACGAGGAAATGAAGAACATTCCTGACCCCAAAGGGTGGGCGAATGCCGTGGTCCGAGACGTAAATCGTTTGCGTGAGGCAGGAGTTACMGTAAGCCATATMGAAATTTGGAACGAACCAAACTTGGGCCATCGCTGGCCCGGAGACATTCAAAGTTTCGCGAATTGGTTTGCTGAAGTTGGCTTTCTTTTGCGTGACCGCTTGGGTGATAGTGTTCAAATAGGCGGGCCAGGACTTGCAGGAACCATTGGCGACAAGTTGGAGTGGTGTCAGAAAATATTCCGCGCATGTAAAGAGAATGGTTTCCGCCCGGACTTTTATTCTTGGCACCATTACGGCAGCTACCCAACGGAACACGACATGTTGATGGTGCCACAGGTTATCCTCAACGAAGCCGTGGCTGCGGGTATTGAACCACCGCAGCTTATTTTGTCGGAGTGGAACATTGGCTTGCCTGTACCAACCTTTGAGGGACTCGACGATGAGCGCGCGGCCAACTATTACATGGCTACGGTGATTTCCTTAGCTCGCACCCAAGTCCACGACGCCAGCTTCTTTTTTCTGCAGGATGCACGTTGGGATACCAATCGTGAATYCKCYKSYKMRWCGGNTNSSRMSYYTTCNCTTKMNGYTGRNARCGCNAAAGGCTTNNTGMTKMYTKGYMNGCKCATGATGGCAACGGCAGCGGATCTTCCAGCTGTCCCCGTGACTCGAGGTGGGGCTCCATCCAACATCTCTTTGTTCGCCTCGCGTGAAGGGGAAAAGGGTTATTTGCTCGCTGTGAACACTTTTGGTGGCGGGCTTGAGCGTCATGCCGTACGTCTATTACGCCGCGGTGGTGTCGATATTGCTTCGTTAAAGAAAGGTGCTAAACAAGTGCAAGCCTATGTTTATGGTGATGGCAATGAACGATCTCTGCGCAAGCTAAAGCTGTCTGCTGAAAGTATGGCAGTGCTCGAGATTGTGCGTGAGGAAGTTTTGGCTCAGAGCGAGGAAGAAAGCAATGGATTGCGCACTATCCGGATTCGTCTTGAGGGCAGGCCCAAGTCGATTAAGGCGGTTTACCTCCTCGACAATCAACACGGCAATCCCCGTGAAGACGCAGCATTTCAGCAAGCTTATGCGCCTTATGCGAAAGGGCTTTCTGGTCCGGCAGGCGTGGCCGCCTTAGAGCAACTGCGCTCGGAAGGCGTATCGGAGTCCACTTTGAATGCGCTAGAAAAAGGAATGAAGGGTAAGGGGCGGTCCATCCCAGGGGTGGACGGTGCAACGACTCGCCGCGCTCGGGAGGCATACGCCTCGGCGCTTCTGCGACTTGAGAGCGAGGTGCCCGAAAACCTGTCCGCGTTGCCCTGCACCAGCGCCCAAGAGGTCGACGCTAGTTCTTGGTGTACCCTGCAAAATGATATACTTGAAATCCGATTGCMCACCGAGTCTTCCATACTCGTAGAGCTCGCTTGGTAAGTATTGCGCCCCATGACCACCGTTGATTCTCCGACCCGAATTCGGGATTTCGGAACCGTTGGATCGGTCATCATGGCAGYGGTATGCCTGGTGCTCGGGGGCGGGATTGGTTATTTCGTTTACATCGATGGCCTCGCAGGCYTGCGTAACACCTATACCAGTCCTCTTCAATCGTTGTTTCCGGGGAATCATTATGTGTCAACGATTGTCCTCGGAGCYMTCATCGTCTGCCTGATTGGCGCGACRAGTGTTTTGCATCGYATTTGGTCGGTGGATCGCTTGATCCTTTTCACGACTGGATTGTTGCTCGTTGCAGACGTAATCCCAGGSCTCTCCTCTCTGCTTGGAATCTTGCTCATCGGCAAGTTGTTCGGAAGTATTTTACGYACTGGCGATGCCCATTGGCCCTTAAGCCCAACYGGGGTCGCAGTCATTTTGATTCTCGTCGCCTATTCCACAACCTTTTTAAATGTSGATAGCCCCGTTTCTGCGCTGGCGAATTTCTTGCCKCGRATACCTTAYATTTTGCTGGCRCTTTTCTTGCCGATTGCGGTGAACACYACCGGCAAGCTTGAGCTGTTARTAGACTTCCTYATTTTCGCCGCRATCCTTTCYCTTGGTGTGGAGCTTTTGCAAGGCGTYCTGTCCACTGCAACTGGACAGATTATTACTTTCGCCTCAGAGGAGCATGCTGTTTTTGAGGCTTCYTGGGGGCCGACGGCGCGCTTGACCGGATTGATGACCCACCCCAACCGGTATTCCAATGTGGCCTCTACGGTTGGGATCATTGTCCTTTGGTTTGCGCTGCAGCCGAARGAYCTCATCTCGCGTCAACGTCGCATTGTTATGTGGCTAATTTTCGTRCTTTTGGTGATTGGTGTGTTGGCAAGCTGGTCGCGTTCCGGCTGGTTAGCTTTTGGTCTTGCTGGTTTCACCATTCCGTTTTTTCGCTGGCCGCACCTGTCTCCCCTTTTCTTGGGGGTAGGTGGATTCTTGGTTTTCCTTGCCCTTTCCACCGGAACTCTTGAAGTGGTTTATGAATGGGTGCGAGACCTCAATCGCTCATCGGCAGAYTTCCGATGGCATATCGATCAAATCGGTTTGCAAGCCTTCTTTGAAAACCCAGTCATTGGRATTGGAGTGGAAGGCACCAAAGATTTCTTCAATGCTTACGAATTGCAGGTGCACAACGCGCCTATCCAGATCTTGGCRGACCTTGGTTTAGTAGGATTCGCCGCGTTTGGRGYTTTGGTGGTGACCTTGTTCACCTCAATCTTTCGAGTCCTCGTKGCGAAAGATGCCAGCCCGCGCTTGAAGAGCCTGGCCTCCGCGCTAGCCATTTCGAGCCTGGTTACATTCATCCAAGGGTTTGTAGAAGTRTTCCTTTGGTTGAAATTCTTGTGGACGTTTATCGCGATCCTTGGTTGTATTTACATTGCCTACCTAGATGAAGTGAAGACGAAGGCGAAAACTCTCGTAGCCTCAGCACTTCCTCCCAACTCCTACTGAATCACATGAATCAAGCAACCTCGATTTTTGGCGCGATTTACCGTCGCAAGCACGTTGTGCTTCTCGTCATGGTTGGCTCCATTGGTGTGGGGCTTTACCAAGCTGCGGTGAACCCACCGGACTTTGTAGCCACTTCGGAAATCATGATTCCCGAACATGCCTTGCAGCTATCGATTAGCACCGAGGAAGGGAACATTCCAACAGAGCCGTTGCTTCCGATGCAGGAAGAGGGCCGCTTAATTGGTCTTACAAGTCTATTGCGCAGTCGCGCCGTGGTTTATCGCGTTGGTGAACTCCTGCCCGAGATGGACGAGCAGCGCTTGAAGGCCAATATCCGTGGCGATGTTACAAAGGATGGTGTGGTGGTTTATTACGGTTACGGTCGCACCGCGGAAGAAGCCTCCAATATCGCGAATGCCGCAGTGAAGGCCTTCGCATTCGTTTTAGAGGAGATGTCCGACGTGGGCATGAAGGCAAACTTGGCGAGTTTTAAGCTTCAAGAACCCCTGGCGCAGCTTCGTGTGACGGAAACCGCCGATGCTATTTCGGATTACCTGACCTCTCTTCAATCGGCAGACCTTGGCAGCGACATGGACAATTGGCTGAGTGAGCGAAATGGCCTGGAACAAGATTTGTTCGAGTTGAACAGTCAGTATCAGCAGTACCAGGCACAACGCCCGATCATTGAATCCACTTTGGTGGGGCGACCGGATTTTGTGATTTCACGTCAGGAGCTGTCACTTCCTGGGAGCTACTCAAACTCCTTGCAACGCGTTGCCACCTTATCGACGGAACTTGCTGTCACTCGATTGAAGTTCACCGATGCCCACCCAGATGTCTTGCGCATTCAAACTGAACTAGACATGGCGCGCGTACAGGCGGCGCAGAATGCAGACTTAGTGTTGTCGGCATCGACCTTGATGCAGGACAAATTGGTTGCGACCTTGTCCCAGAAGTTAGTCGACATGGATATTTTCGAGGCAGGCTTTGCATCGCAGCGTGATATCTATCAGGCCCGCGAGATTGAGCTCGATGCCTTGCTTGCTGAGGTCCCTGGGTACCGCCAGCATTTGAGCGATCTGCAAATGCAGTTTAATCAGGCGCGCGCGATGGCGGACAACATCTCCACTCGCCGCGAGGAACTGGAGTTCCACTTGGAGCACGGCTTGCAGTTTTCAATCATCGATCCATTTGCTCAAGCAGTTCCAGAACGCGCGAAACAGATTMYAMYTYYSRTCGGNRMKYATKAKGYWMWSRTYYYYMGCCGGANNSKKSSTCSRMSYYTTYGKSGSSMWYSWRAYSSSKRYCTTTGGTCGTATGCGCGCGACCCGCCCTTACTAATGTTCAGCATCCTTCCTTTTATTCTGTTCAGCACCTTGGCTGGCTCAGAAATCACGTCCTTTAATCTCCCTCTACAACAAAGTGAAGATCTGAAGCCGCTGAGAATAGGTGCGGATACTTTTCATCGGCGCGTATTAGGCAATGGTTTGTTTGCAGTTGCAATTCAGCAAGAAGCCGCGACCGCTACGCTTTTTATGGCGGTTTCCGTCGGAACGCGCAATGAAACCGCAGGAATTACTGGCCTAGCACACCTCACCGAGCACGCAATGTTTGCCGGGACRCCAACTACCGGAACCGATGTGCATGAGAAAACGATCGTCAAATGGGGAGGGGAGTCGAATGCGTATACGCGTGACGACTACACTATGTATTACGATCACGAAKTTCCGCCAATGGAGTTGGAAATCGTGCTCGCTATGGAAGCGGATCGTTTGGTGAATCTGAGTTTGGAAAGTGCGCCGGTTCTSYATGAGCGTCACCGTTTGGATTTGGAAGAAGCGCATAGTTACCGCACYGCGGAAGGGCGCARMGAACAGTTAGAGGCAGCTGTCTTTCAGYTGCATCCTTACCGTTTYGGKTTRCGCACTCCRGAAGGTCACACKCGCGCTCCYGGATTAAGCGTGGCGACCATTGAGTCCTTTTATCGCGAGCACTATCGCCCYAAYCGYGTTGCGATTGTRGTGGTCAGTCCSCTTGATCCCAATGCAGCRCTCGATGCCATCGAGAATGCTTTTTCTGARATTCCTGCAGGGTCRGTTGCRCCGGTCATMTCGCAGGAGCCGATTCCTAATCGCGCACGCATGGTTTCTCTGCGTTCCGAGCTGCCGCGGGACCGTAAYTTGCGTGTYTGGYTGACCCCAGCCTATGGCRAAAARGGCCGAGCCTCTTTATCYATACTTGCAGCACTTCTTGCTCGCGCAGAACTTCCAAGCGGCGCACAAATCAGCATCAGCATGGGAGGCCGCACAGACCGCGATTTGTTCCAGGTGGGCTGGACCGGCGACGAAAACGTAGCCGCCGAAGTCGAAGCCTTACTGAACTCCTATCGCGACGGCTCTGCCTTTGATGAAGAGAGTGCGGCAGACCAACTGAGCGAAGTCAAAAAGCTACTCATCGAAGGGCATAAAAACCAACCGCTGCGCGCGCGCCCATACTTCGCAAAAGCTGCGACCGTCGCGCGTTACCAGACTCTCGGTTTGGCCGACGCCTATGCCAACTGGGGCAAAGAGATCGCCAAAGTTTCGGCCTCCGATGTTGCTTCCGCCGCACGCAAATGGTTGAGTAAAACTAGCGTCGTCCAAGTCACCTTTGTGGGTACTGGCGAAGAGATTGAAGCACTGCCGACCGATATGGAGGGCTTGGCAGAAGCCGCATCGTCTGCACAAGAAACCGGCGACTATCCGCGCGCCATTGAAGCTTATTCACGAATGTTCGCTCTTGGTCCCGGCCGAGTGAATACGGTAATTTATTACGCCGAGCGCGGTGGTTTGTACATGGAACTTAACGATTTCGATGCCGCGATTGCCGACTTCGAAGCTGGGCTCAAAGTAGTGAATTACCCCGCAGTGGCAGACATGCTGGAAGAAGCTTATGCGCGCAAGGCTCGGGCTCAGCGGGGCGATTTTTCYAAGTGATTCTTCTGGTTTGGGTGAAGCCGAGATTTTGATCGGCAGGGACGGGAATACCGCCCCAAACTCACAAAATCTCGGCTTCACCCAAACCTTCTGCTACCACTAAGTGGGACTCCTCGGCTTCGCTTAGAGGATTGGGTTTTTGGGTTGGGAATGTCCGGCTTCTTTGATTTAGAAGATGGCTGAATTTGGTTAGAGGAGAGGTTGGGATTTGCGAGAACCAAAAATAAAGATTCTCTTGCTTATCAAACACCACAATAACCTTCATCCAATCATCTCAATCTATATCCTGGTCCGAGTGGTGGCGAGGTTTGGTGAGTCTGGGGCGGTACTCCGACCCTGTCGATCCCAACCACGCCACCACTCGGACCCATTACCATGGAATCACAGAACCATTCCACTCGACAAAAGAACCCGAGTTCGACATATCCAAATTCCGTATCTGCTCGATCATGCCGCGTACCGATTCTGCAATTTCCAATGGAGCAGAGTTTCCGCCCATATCGGTTTTGACCCAGCCGGGGTGGAGGAGAAGGATGGGGATGGCATCGTCCTTGAGGTCAATGGCTAGGCTGCGGACGGCGGCGTTGAGACCGGCTTTGGCAGATCGGTAAAGGTAGGAACCGCCGGAACCGTTGTCGGCAATGCTGCCCATCTTGCTGCTGAGAAATGCCATGCGTCCGGGCCGGTCGGCGCGAAGGTTGGGGAGCAGCGCTTGCGCTAAAAGGAGCGGAGCGATGGTGTCCACATGGAGGACCTTCTGCCATTCATGCTCCGGCAGCTCCCCGAGGCTTAGGCCGTGCGGGCCGTAGATGCCTGCGTTGTAAATAACCCAGTCGAGCGGCCGCTGGTTGAGGGCATCGATGAACTCCTTGCGCGAATCCTGCTTGCTGACGTCGAGCTGGTGAAGACTTAGCTGCGCATGTTCAGCCAACTGGGTCAATTGCTCACTKGCGGCGAGATCGCGCGTGGTGGCGATGACAKCAAARTGTTTGCGGTCGAGGAGCGACTGCACAAAACCAAATCCGAGTCCGCGGTTGGCGCCGATAACGAGCACTGTTTCCATGTCCTTTGAGAATAACAAGTGTGYCGCGCTTTGCACGCAGACGTCTACCYARCACCTTGCTATCCTTTCCCGCATGCACCCGTTTCCGCAGTCTCTCCATGCCTAAAGCCGCGTCTTCGTTCAGCCGACGCGTGGTYTACAGCTACCTKGAGAAGTAYTTCGGCTTTCAGGAGTTTCGCCCMGGYCAGGCCGAGGTCATCCGYTCCATTTTGACCGGCAACGAATCGGTGGCAGTACTGCCGACSGGYGGCGGAAARTCTTTGTGCTACCAGTTGCCGGCGATTTTGCTGCCGGGCACCACMCTGGTGATTTCYCCACTGATTGCCCTCATGCGTGATCAGGTCTTGGCTTTGCATAAATTGGGCATTCCGGCAGCGAGCCTTGATAGCAGTCAGAGCTTGTCGGAACGCGAGGCGGTGGAACAGGCCTTCGCAGAGGGGCGTTTAAAACTGCTCTATGTTTCGCCGGAACGCCTAACTTCGCAGCGCTTTTTGGATTTGCTGCAGCTGGTAGAAGTGCCCTTTGTTGCGGTGGATGAGGTGCATTGTGTCCTGCGCTGGGGGCATGAATTCCGCGAGGCGTATTTGGGGATTAAAGATTTTCTCGAAACTCTAAAGCCGGAACGCATTGGCGGATTTACCGCAACCGCGACTCCACAGTTGCGCACCGAATTAGCGGAAGCGCTTGGCCTGAAGAATCCAGATGTCTACGTGCGCGGATTTTTCCGCTCAAACCTCAATTTGAAGGTCGAAAAGGCGGTTTCGGCCGATGCCCGCCTCGCACGAATGGTGAACGCAGTCAAAGCACGGTCAGGAAAAGCGCCGGCCTTGATTTACGCCACCACGCGGCAAGCCACCGAAGATGCGGTGGAAACTTTACGTCACGCTGGACTGAAAGCTTCCTTCTACCATGGAGGATGCGCGCCGGACCATCGTATGGAAGTGCAAGATGCCTTCATCGCCGATGAAATCGATGCTCTCGTCGCTACCAATGCCTTCGGCATGGGTATTGATAAGCCGGACATCCGCTTGTTGATTCATTTGAGTCTTCCGCGTTCCTTTGAGGACTACTATCAAGAAGTCGGGCGTGCCGGCCGCGATGGTGAAGACTCGACCGCACTCATGATTTGGCGCGGCACGGATTACCGCACGCATACTTTCCTAATTGAGCAACAGCCGGAGCCCAGGTATCGCGAAGCTGCAAGTCGTCGCCTTACGCGCATCTACGAAACGCTGCGTGGAAGCCGTTGCTTATGGCTACGTATTCTTGAGTACTTCGGCGACCCAGATGCCTCCGACTTAGCCGCCGGATGTAACGCATGTGATCGCTGCGCCAATGGGGGAGTCACCGCGCAAACGCTGACCGGTGACTCACACACCCAAGCCATGGCAATTCTGGCCACGGTGCGTCAGATGGATGGCCGTTATGGCCGCGGCAAGATCCTTAAAATCTTGAAGGGTAGTAAAGCCAAAGGCATTCCAGATTGGCCGCAATCTTTCGGTGTGCTGTCTGCGGTTTCCATGCCGCAGTTGGACATGCTCGCCCAAGGGCTATTGGACTCCGGCTATTTAGCAGTCGTCGGCAGTGAATACCCCATGCTCGGATTGGGTCCGCAGGCGGAGTCGGCATTGGCAGAAGAAGCTGCGATTGAAGTCATCCTCCCGGAAGTTCCAGCAGGGCGCTCGCCAGTGGTTAGTACTTCGGTGGTCGGCACCTCGGTGGCATCGAAAGAAATGTTGGAGGGCGATGGCGACCCAGTCCTGCTCGAGAAACTGAAGGTCTGGCGTCGGGCGCAGGCAGAGGAGCGCGGCGTGCCGGCCTTCTGCATTTTGAGTAATCGCTCGTTGGAGGGCGTCGCCATTACACAGCCTGGTTGCGAGGAGGATTTGCTGGCCGTTCACGGCATCGGGCCGGCAAAACACGAGGAATTTGGGCCTGATTTACTCGACCTCGTGCGTACTCATTTAGACTGAAGATTCCCGTTCCCCCCTTTTCTGTCGCCATGAACACAAACCACGTTTTCCTTCTTCTAGCCGCCCTTTTACTTTGCGGTGTCGGCCTTTTTATGACCACCCAAATGGGCGAGGCGGATTCGGATTCCGCGGAGTTGCAAATCCTCCCTCAAATTGGCCTGATTGCGGAACGTTTAGAGAGCATGGATGACCGCATGGTTGCCATGGAACAGCAAGTCGATGCTATGGCGAGTCGTCCTGCCGGCTCAAACATTGACCGGAGCCTGGATGCAGAAACCATCAACCGCATGATTGCTCAGGCATTAGAGGAACAGGGTGGCGTTTTTGTGCAGGAAGCAAAGGGCGATGGCGCCGAGGAAAAGGCGAGCGCAGCAGCTAAGGAAAGATTACTTAATGATTCCATCGCGAAGTTTTTGGACCCAAACTTCGAAAGTGAAGACCGCGAAAAACTTTGGGATCAGCTAAAGGAGCAAGGTTTGATTGAACAGGCCATCGCCTTGCTTGAGTTAGAGGTGGAGGGCAATCCTGAAAACATCAACTTGATGAACCAGCTCGCTTATGCCTACTTACAGCCCATTATTCGGGCAGGAGTTGCAGGTATGGATGCCGGCAAGTGGTCGATGAAGGCCGACGGCATGTACGATCAAGTCCTCGCCGCAGACTCTGAAAATTGGGAAGCGCGGTTTAGTAAAGCCATCTCTTATTCTTTCTGGCCGCCCATGTTCGGCAAACAATCCGAGGCCATCCGTCATTTCRAAATTTTGGTCGGTCAACAGGCCAACCAGCAAGCGAGTCCACAGTTCGCGCAAACTCACTTACTGCTCGGCAACTTATATGAGCAACAAGGTAAGCACGACGAGGCGATGGCTGCCTGGCAAATTGGCGCAGATCGCTTCCCGGACGACGCCGACCTGCGCAAGCAGTTGGGCCTCGAGTAAACCAGAGCTCCCTCAACCGGGATTAGAGTTCGCGAATAAACAAGTTCGCGAACTCCAATGGGGAGCCGTGGCTTTGCAGGGCAATCTTGCCGCGGGCATCCACGTTAGGAAGTTGTGCGCCGCTGATTACGGTTTTCCCATTGAGCACAACCGTAAGACGATCGCCAACCATGGTGATGTGAAAGCGATTCCACTGCCCAATCGGCGCATCGGCATTTTCGCTCGGGGTGACGCCAGCACGAACCTCGGTCGACATCGAAGCATCGGTGCGAAAACCGTAAACCTCTCCAGAACCAATCGGCCAACACCAAATGTTGACTTGGCTTTTTGAAGAACCGCGCAGGTAGATGCCGCTGTCACCGGCTTCCTCGACCATTTGCATGACATCTTTTCCAGCAACATCTTTCTTTACGCTGCCATCGAGAAGAACTACCGGCACTTCGACATTTTTGGCTTCACCAGTCCAGCGYCAGTCGACAATCATTTCGAAATCGCCATATTCCTTTTCAGACCATAAGTCGGTTGCCTTGCCATCGTAAGTGAGGCGCCAATCTTCCGATTTCCAATGCCCTTCGTTTTTGGGGTTGAACTCCCATCCGTCCAGGTCGCGGCCGTTATACAGGCTTTGGAAACCACGCGCTTGATTGGCGGTGAAGTCATCACCTAAACGCATCTTGGCCGGCAGCTCGCGAATTTTCAGGTTACGGAAGTACACCTCGGAACCTTCCGACTCTAGGCATAAGTAACCCAGCCGCGGGCGGATGTCGTAGCCACCTGAAACCACTTTTCCGTTCACAGCTAATTTGATGGTGCCATCGACCGCGGTAATACGGAAATGATTCCATTCGCCAGTTCCGTTCGCGCGACGTTCACTTGGCAGGCATCGTTCCCAACCTGCTGGGTGCGGACGGTCCGGGCGCATGGAGGCTCCGTGAATCGCGAAGACATCGCCATGACTGGTCCAGTTATCGGTCTCCCAACCATCGATGACTTGCACCTCAATCGAGCGCGTAAATGGAACTCCACGTGCCGGAATTGGATCTGACCATATAAAGAACCCTGCATTTCCGCCGGTCACCATGTGCTTGTATTCAAACTCAGCAATGAAGTTGCGATACATGCGTTCGGTGCGCATGACCCCAGTCGGCTTGCCATTGCACACGATTATTCCGTCACGCACGGTCCATGTATCGTCGGCACCATTGACGTTGACCCAACCGGACAAATCCTTGCCATTAAACAAATCGACGAAGTCATCGTCCGTGCCGCCGCTCGTGCCAGGGGTTGTGCAAGCGGAGAGTAACGGCAGCAGCAAAAGCAGTCGGAAGGGGAAGGGTGACCTCATGGTTGTCTAAAATACGGTGTTGGCACGCAATCGAGCAGCACTCTTTGCCTCATCTTGCGACGGATAGCATTCCACACCCACTGGCTTGCGGTAACCGAGGTTCCAAAGTTCCTTCATAACGCGGCCGTATGCGATTTCGCCAGTTCCAGGTTCGCGGCGACCCGGATGGTCGGCCAGTTGGATGTAGCCCACCTGGTCGAAGCCCTCACGCAAACGCCCGCACAAATCACCTTCGGAAATCTGCATGTGGTAAAGATCCCAATTGAGTTTCACCCAAGGGCTATCGACTTCACGGCAAATGCGCACGCCATCCGGGCTCCCATAAAGGCAATGCCCTTTGTGGTCGACGCGAATGTTCATCGGTTCCAGAATCAACATGACTTCATGCTTCTCCGCAATCGGCGCGGCACGTTTTAAGACTTCAATGATGTTGGTGTGCATCTGGACCTGAGTCATGCCGGGCTGATCATTGCCGCCGACCACCGTCATCATTGGAATACCCAAACGATTTGCAGTTTGGCAAGAGGCTTCTATTTCTTTGAGCACGGCATCGTGATTCTCCGCATGGTTCATCCCCGGAACAAAACCCCATCCGGTGAACTGCGTAGCTTGCATGCCGGTTTCCTGCATAGCCTTTTCGAGTGCCGCTAAATCCTTGTTGCGCCACGGCCAAAACTCAAAATGATCAAAGCCAAGGTCGGCCGCGCGATGTAGTCGCTCCGTAAAAGGGTGCGCTCCAAACCACATCTCCAAATTGAGTGCAAGTTTGGTTTTAGCCTCACCCATGGGTTCTTGGGCGCGCGCGAAGAGTGGAAGTGCGGAACTTGCAGCGGCGGCAGCGGTGGTGGTGCGAAGGAAGGAGCGGCGGGAAAGGGCCATGCTTCGAGTGTAACGACCTTCGCGAGCCCTCAAAGGTAGGTAAGATGGCGCCCGGTGTCTTTGCAGCCCATTTTTGGAACCCTAGTTTTAATCGGAATCGCCTTCGCTATCAGCGAATCGCGCAAGTCGGTGCGTTGGCGCACTTTGGTGGTGGGACTTGGCCTGCAAATGCTTCTGGCCTTTCTCGTACTAAAGACTGCAGCCGGCAAATGGTTTTTCCAAGGTGCGCAATCTTTCTTTAATGGGCTAATCACGATTGCAAAAGAAGCCGGTCGTGGAGTGATTGGCGATGGCCCGCTTGGCTTTGACGAAGAGCCGGCGGTTTTGGGTGCCGTTGTTTTAGTCACGGTGGTGTTCTTCAGTTCGGTGTTCGCCTTCATGCACCATCTGGGATTAGTGCGCTTGATTGTGGGCGTGATGGCGAAGGTCATGTCCAAACTTATGGGGACCTCAGGCACCGAATCTACCGTGGCGGCGGCGAATATTTTTGTAGGCCAAACCGAGGCCCCTCTCTTAGTGCGCCCATACTTGGCGACGATGACGCGCAGTGAAATCGGCGCCATGATGACGGTAGGTTTTGCCACGGTTGCCGGCGGTGTCTTTGCGGTTTACGTGGAGTTAATGCAAGACGTGGTCCCAGATATTGCAGGCCACCTCCTCGCCGCCACCGTGATGTCGGCACCGATGGGATTGGCTATTGCAAAAGTGGTCTTCCCCGAAACCGAAGCTTCCGAAACGTTGGGCAAAGACATTGCGCAGCCGGTTTCGGAATACAGCAATGGATTAGACGCTGCCGCTAGCGGTGCCGCCGATGGTATGAAGCTGTCCATYAACATCCTTGCCATGCTCATCGCCTTCATCGGCTTACTCGGRTTAGTCAAYGTCATCATTGATCTGGTGTGGGATGGCCATGATTTGCAAGGCATTCTCGGAACCCTATTTTCGCCCTTCGCATGGTTRCTCGGKGTTCCMTACCACGAAGCYGCCGATGTCGGGCGTTTGCTYGGMACCAAGATGGCGGTGAATGAATATGTCGCCTTCCTAGAGTTAGGGCATCTGAAAGAAGCCGGGCTCAGCGATCGTTCACGAGTCATCGCAAGTTATGCGCTGTGTGGYTTTTCYAACTTCAGCAGCATTGCGATTCAGATYGGYGGACTTKCGACGATTGCYCCWGGRCGKCGYGGTGAGTTYGCCMGYYTAGGWTTYCGCGCGATGTGTGCGGGCACGATTGCAACCTATTGCACTGCCGCAACCGCCGGCATGATGCTGACTTAATCAGAGCTATCTAGATTCCGTTCAGGTTACTGAGTCAAGCTTCGACTCCGACTTCGGCCGTAGCCACAACGCCCATGCGTGATAGAGCAGTAAGGCCGAGAGCACCAAACCGCCGATGGTTGCGATGATTCCATGCTCCATTTCGTGCACGTGTGGAATCGTATTTTGCAAATCCATATCGAATGCCGAGTAAAGCAAGTTCACACCCCAGCCGATGAGCAAGGAGCAAACCACCAAGCTAATCAGATAAATCTTGACCACCGCTTTGCCTAAGAATTGACGGATGACCAAAATAGTGGTGATGTTGGTTGCTGGGCCTACAAGCAGAAGCACGACTGCTGCTCCTGGGTCTAAACCTTGGACAATCAAGGCTGCAGCTACTGGAGTGCTTGCAGTTGCGCAAATGTACATCGGCATGCTGACCACCAACATGGCGAGTAGGGAAGGCCAACCGTTAGGGAGAGTGCCGCCGAAGAAATCATCTGGGACTAAAACTGTGATGAGTCCGGAGATTAAAAAACCGAGCAGGAACCATGGGGTTAGATCCGACATCAGCTTGCCGAAGGCGTAACGCACTGCTCCGATAAGGCGTTCCCTTAGCCTTGGCTCCGCGGCGGTCTTGGAGGCGCAGCAAGATTTTTCTACGGGCTCATCGGCAAGAGCAGTGGCATCGTCCGCGGCAAAACGATTCACCATCAAGCCAGAACACATGGCTGTCAGAATTGCGGACAGCGGGCGCAGCAAAGTCATCAAGGGATCCATCAGCGCCCAAGTGATGCCAATTGAATCGACCCCTGTTTCAGGAGTTGCAATCAAAAAGGAAGTGGTGGCTCCTTTGCTTGCGCCGGCATCGCGCAAACCTGCAGCGGTTGGAATCACCGAGCAGGAGCACAATGGCAGCGGTGCTCCAAACAATGCGGCTTTGAACACGGACTTGAAATCATTGCCACCGAAGTGACGGAACACTTTCTCCTTCGGAATCAAAGTGTTCAGCAATCCCGCAATCAAAAATCCACCCAACAACCAGGGCCCGGACTCCGCCAGGATGCCCCAGATTGCTGCCCACCAAGATTGAAGGAACTCCACGGTTAGCCCTCTAGGCTATGAATGCCGGCCATGACACCAWTTCCGACCAGGAGTAAAAAGATCTTCAGCAAGATGTCTTCCTTGTGGTGGAAGACTTCCGGCAACAGTTCGCTCAGGCACACAAACAGGAAAGTGCCGGCGGCTAATGCCAACGCAATGGCAAGTCCAGTTTCGCCTAGGGTGGAAAACAGCACACTTCCGGCCCAAATACCTAACGGAGTCAGGCATGCAAAGGCGAGGATAAATCCAAGGGTGCGTTTTTTTGGAAACTGTGCGAGCTTAAAAACCGACATTAAAGAGAATGCTTCGAAAGCCTTATGCGCAATGATGGCAACAAAAACTGGAGTTGCAACATGCGCAACCGATGCTGCCGCTAAACCAACTCCAGTTGTGAGCGCGTGAATCGAAAGCCCAGCCATCGAGGCATAACCCACAGCCTTATGACGGTGCAAGTCATCGTGATCATGCGTGCGAAAAACTAGAGACTCGAGCAAATAAACCCCGAGTACCCCAATCAGCACAAAACTCCACAGCAACAAACCGCCTTGGCCTTCGGGGACGGCCTCCGGAAGAGCCGGCAACATGTGCAAGAACACCGCACCCAAAAAGATGCCGGTGGAAAGGGCAAGTGCATTGTGCAGCTTGCGCTCATTCCACTTGGTCAATAAAGGCAAAAGACCCCCGGCGAGGCCAACTAGTAGGATCAAACCTCCCTGCATAAGAAGGTCATCGAACATGGCCGCAGCGGGGGCGGGCGAGGGTGGGGTAGGAAGAATCACTACCCCAGAGTTTAAGCGAAGCCCTGACCGAATCAGGGCTTCCAAGGCTTACTCGTCAGAAAATGCGTGGGTGACCGTGATGTTGCCGTTGCTGGTATCTAGGTCCAAAGAACCAACTCCGCCAGATTTGCTCAACTCAGGCCCATAAACGGTAGGCTTTCCATTGCTGGTGGAAGCTTTCAAGCGCGCATCAATGATGCCATTGCAGCGCACCGTAATCCGACCATTCGAAGAACTCGCCACGCCGTGCCCGCTCCAATCTCCGTCCAGCTGCACTTCAATGCGGCCGTTGGAAGTGTCTAGCTCGAAATCTATGGAAGAGCCAGAGTATTCAATGCGGCCGTTCGAAGTGTCAACGTAAACCTTGTTGTCGCCGCTAATGGTCACTGCACCATTACTGGTATCGACATGGATATTGCCAAAACCGGCTGGAATGGTCACATGGCCATTGCTGACATCGATGGTGACGTCGTAGCCTGCTGGAACGACCAGCTCCTGAATTTTGCCACCGGCATTATTGGATCCACCGGTTGGCTCGGTAAGAATCAACGACACGGTGTCGCCGTTTTGACTGAACTGCCATTCCATCATGTTGAGGCGTTCGCGCGCCTGCTCGACGGTTTTACCCCGAGCGTGGATCACGGACTTGCCGTGAATGGCTTCGCCCTCCTTTCCAGCGACCAGGTCAATGCCTCCGTTAAAGGAATCAATACTTATGGTGGTGGTACCGGCAGCAGGCTCGAAGTGGAGCGTAGATTCGGCAGTTACCYTTTCGCCCCAATGCCCRAAGGTCAGGGAACAAGATGYGGCRGCGAGGAGAACGAGAAGGGGGGCAAGCGAGGCTTTCATGRTTTTCTTACGATGATCGTATGTTTGAAGAGTGCACGAAGGTCGASGCCCTGGTTGAGATCCTAAGCCGGCAGCATGGGATTGCACCWGAGGTTGTKGTGGTGCTGGGTTCCGGCTGGAAGGATCGGGCGAACGGCCTSCTTGAAGATACGCACGTGTTGGACCTTCGTGGGTTAGATAATTGGCCTTCYCCAAAAGTTCAAGGACATGGTTCTGAACTTGTWTTAGGGCAGTTGAGAGGGTCCAAGGCCCGYATTGGCATGTGTTCCGGYCGGGTTCAYGCCTACGARGGGTATTCGGCCGCKGAACTGGTYCGCGGGGTGCGTGCCATGGTCGGTTGGGGCACAAAAAAGGTCCTCCTCCTCAATGCTGCGGGCTCCTTATCCGAGGAGCGKCCGGCCGGCACCCTRATGCCGTTGACCGACCACATCAACATGAGTCTTCCMAACCCGCTCGARGAAGGKCARAACTGTGGGAAGGGCGCTCAATTTATGGATTTGGTCGACCTCTATGACCCGGAATGGCGTGCCGAACTTYTRCAGCGYAGGCCSGAGCTGGTGGCTGGAATTTATGCTGGGCTATCGGGCCCGTGTTATGAAACGCCGGCGGAAGTYCGGATGCTGGCGAAATTGGGCGCCGATGCAGTAGGCATGAGCACCATACCGGAGGCCATCGCGGCGAAGGCTGCWGGCGCACGGGTGATGGCCATTTCCATGCTGACCAATCTTGCAGCGGGCATCGGCGGAAGTCGGCCTAGCCATGAAGAAGTGCTCGAAACCGCGACCGCGAATTCCGAAATAGCGGCCGAAGTTTTGCAAGCGGCTCTGCGCTGCGTTGTGGAATAACCACCGCGCCAAAATTAATCGGGCATGAGTTCACGTCCGGAAGATGGAGCRATGACCCAATCGGCGTCGTAAAGGGATAGAAAAGTGGGGGCCGGTGCCCAAGCGCGTTGATCTAGGCGGAAGGCGTAACCAATCCTGCYGGCTTCTGGTCGAAAACGTCGACTGTTCAGTTCGGTAAATCCGTGGCGTCGCCCAAGCGCTAGTAAGTCGAAAGTCTGAAAGGCATTTTTMAYCAAGTCRWAYTCTGCGTAACCAAGCAGGGTTGTTTCTACGYCATGGGGGTGGTTGGTTTTCGGCTTCCAGGTCAGATTGTCAAAGCCCCATTTGCCGTCTTCTGTTGCCAAAGTGTGCCCTCGAATCTCCAAAGCGGCAATAGAGCCAGTGGTRTGCAGAAGACGAACCTCTAATTCGACTTTCACGAGGTCTTCCAAATCGAACGGTATGCACTGTCCATTTACATTGTCGACCAAGGAAAAGCAGGCCAGCCGCTGCCCAATGTTTTTCGGAAGGGGATGCCAAGCATCAACACTCGCCGCTGCCATAATCGAYGCAGCTTCTTCTTGCGAAAACCAAACACTATCCACATTCGATTTCGCGCTGCGCTCGCCATCGACCTTGCCGTTTTTCGGAAGATCCCTCACGATACGCTCCAAGTGCAATCCATTTATTGGCATGGAAGACTCCCAGCGCTCTTCACCGCGCAGTTCGAAGTTGTCGGGTAGCCATCGCTCCTTTTCAGGTAGCAACTTCCACGCCGCCAACCCCTCCTTCATCATCGATAGAACACGCTCCGGATTCAAACTATTGACTCGCGCCAGAGTTTTCCCGGAAGGGGACATCACGTAAATGCCCTGCCGTGTCCCATCGTCGGTAATCACCTTGCCACCATTGACTGCGCGCTGAAAGTACAAACACTCCTCGTCACCGCCGCGCTGCAATCGCCACACTTCGTCGGCAGCGGGCGTGAAGGAATCCATCGCCAGAAGCACCTTCGGGTTAGAAAACACGGACGCACGGCCCGCGACTCCATTATTTCAGGTGCACCCAAGCGGGTGCCCATTCATCACCCAAAGTAATAAGGGTCGGTGCGCCTGATTGGCTGCGAGAATGCCCTCAGCAAAGGTGGGATGCCACGCAATCTTGGCAAAGGCAGATTCTCCACTTGTTGGCTGCAAGTGGTCCATCCACGGTTTCCACGTTTCTTTAACAACCTCTATTAATGGGACATCGGCAAATGGGACCGTTGGGGACTGTGCGGCCGGTCCCGCAGTTTGCGGGGCTAAGGTGAGGAGGAGCAGCAGCGGGAGAGCCATTTTTGCATTCTAATCCATACGCTTTCGTCGCGAAATTGAGAAATCTGGCCACGCACCTAGAATGCTATTCATCGGGCTCCGGCCCATCCCCGTAAACATAACCATGTCTGTCCTCGCCAACAAAACCGCGCCCGATTTCACGGCAACCGCGGTCATGGAAGATGGCTCGACCAAGCAGGTTTCCTTKTCTGATTACAAGGGCCAGCACGTCGTCCTCTTCTTCTACCCTAAGGATTTCACTTTCGTCTGACCGTCGGAATTGATCGCTTTTGACCATCGTATGGATGAGTTCAATAAGCGTGGCGCCCAAGTTTTGGGTGTCTCCATTGACGACGCAGCTTCTCACGCCAAATGGCGCGAAACCGCCATCGACCAGGGCGGCATTGGTCCGGTGAAATATCCGCTGCTATGCGATGAAGATCGCAGCATGACCAACGCCTACGACGTCCTGCACGAGGAAACCACCTTTGCCATGCGCGGCACTTTCCTAATTGGGAAAGACGGCACCGTCATGGTGCAAATGGTGAACAACCTTCCGCTTGGCCGCAATATGGACGAGATATTGCGCCTGCTCGACGCCATGGATTTCCTCGAGACTAGCGGTCAGGTTTGTCCGGCCGGTTGGGCTCCTGGCAAGCCTGGCATGACCCCTTCTAAAGAAGGTGTCGCATCCTACCTGGCAGACCACGCCAGCAGCCTGTAGGATTCCATCAAGCGAAAAGTGTTGGGGGCGGTAGCTCTGTCCCTGGCGCTTTTTGTCTTTTCCCCTTGAAGCACCTTGGCCTTTGGCTGAGGTGTTTCGTTTTTTTGATATCCCCTTTGCTCTGAGGTCATTGATATCATGCAAAGGTACCGATTTACGGATTTCCCATGCTGCCATTCCTCTTACTCCCACTGTTTATCTTTTCGCCTCAAGAGCCATCTGGTTTACGTGAGGAACTCAATCAAGCGCGCACTTATGTGAATGCGGGAGATGGTGCTGCCGCTTATGTCTCGGTGGTCAAGCTAGTCGAAGATCACGAGGGCGATGCCTTGTTGCTAAAGCATTTGCCGGCCATCCAAGATGTACTCATCGATAGCCTTTATTTGAAAATGAAGGCTGAGGCGAGCAAAGGAACCGCCGATGCAGAGGTTCCAGACCTTCCATTCCTTGCGGAGATTCGTTCCTATAAAGAGAAAACTGGACTGTTCAAGCTACGTTGGGAAGGTGAGAATCAGCTTGGCGATTTCTCGATTTCGGGAGGTGTTTTACGCTTTCCAATCAGCATGAAGGGCAAGTTTCGTCTTGCTTTGGAACTGACTCCCTATCCTGCGAAGGGGCAGATTCGTTTTCTGATGGATAATCAGGCCGGGCAACAGTTTGAGATTGATTGCGGGCTCAATGCTTCTGGATTGAATCGTCAGGTGGCTAAGGCTTATAGGGTGAAGGACGGTGGCTTTGAACTCATGGACCGCGAGGATAAAAAACTGCCCGCCCCAGGCAAGAAGATCCTCATTCAAGTGAAAGGCACGGGCTCGAGCTTGTCCATCTATGCGGGCAATAAGAAGTACCTGAGTTTCAAATCCGGCAAAGCCCCGATTGGTTTCATTACCGTGGAAGGATTAGAAGATGGTGCGCTCACTGCGGTGGAATACGATGGTGTGTTGGACCTCGAGGGCATGGCTGATTTGGTCCAGCGCATTCGCGAACAAAGCCGCGAGCGTTTTCGTTCCCAGGTAGATCCTAAGGAACATTTTCCAGAGTGGGTGCACTCCCATTTGAGTGTCTCCGGTTTCAATTTAAATCAGTTGGAGCGCCCGGGAGGGGATCTAAGCCCTGAAGAAGAAGACGCGTGGAAGGCGGCGCTTGATTCGGTGCACAGTTCCCGATCCAGAGGCTTGCCAGTCTATACCTTGACTTGGTTTCAAGACACCCCACCGGACGGGCTGCCAGAAGTTCTGCGCCAATATGGTTCCTTACTCACTGCTTTTGAAGGCGGATACTGGAGCTATGCTCGCGGCCACGCCAATAACGTGCTGCAATCCGAACTCAACCATGCTCCAACCCAGCACCTGCTCATCGAATCTCTTGCTATGGAAGGGAATGGTGATCAGTGCTGGGACACCGCCAAGAAGTTTTACCTGAAGAATCCAGACGACCCAAGTTTTGTCATTCAGGCCGCGTTATTACTCATGCGGATTAACATGGCCGATGACCTAAAGTTTTTTTTGGAAAGGGAAGAGGACTTGCCTGACGAGTTGAAGGAGCGTTGTTTCGATTTACTTGCGCATCGCGAGAAACCGCTCGGCAAAGGCATGCGCACAGAAACGGGAGCTCACTTGGAAGTGACTAGCGATTTGCCGCGTGATGCTCTAGAGGCTCTCACCAATTGGCTAGCACGAGAGATTGTGCGTTCTAAGGGATTCTTGCCGGAAGATACATTGCAAAAGGAGGAGAAGCTACGCGTCTTTTTGTTTGCAGACCGTTGGGACTATGAAGAATTCACCACCGAGATCATTGCCATGGCACATCCATCGGCAGCAGGGTTCTATTCTCAGGAATATGGTGCGGTGATTGCCTGGGCTAACCCCAACGAAGAAGATCTGAAATCTTCGCTGCGTCGCGAGTTGATGATTCAGATTGGGAAACGCATCCATCCGGAATATCCGGTCTGGGCAAGCATTGGACTTGCCGAAATCGTAGGAGATGCGGGCGTCATCCCAGGCCGCAAAATGAAAACACTTTCCAAACGTGGAGCCCATTTGATGCGGACAGGAAAGGAAGATGAGCTCATCCCTTTCGCGGTCATGCTCCATATGAGTGACCCCATGTATTACGCACTTGAGGCAGAGCGCAATATGGAAGTCCAAGCATGGCTCATGATGCTAGCCCTAACCTTAGGCGGTCAAGAAAGTGACTTGGATGTCATCGACCAGTTAATTGAAGGGCCCCGCTCGGGCAAGACTTGGGCTGAAACGGTAGATGACGTGTTCGAGCGCTGGGGAGGCCCCAACGTTGGCCAGCGAGCTTATTCTCAGTTTGTGAAACTGCTGGGCACTCTGGAGTTTAAATGAAGCTCTTTGTTCCCTTTGCCGTTTTGTGTCTTGCTTCCGCGGCGGCGGCGCAAGATCAACAATCCTATACTCAAGCTCTGAAGTCGGTGGAGGCCAAAATGGATCGCGGTCAATGGCAAAAAGCTTCGGACGGAATGCTTAAGCTGCTTCAAGAAAACGAGCGTGCGACATATGTTTATTTGGATAAGCGCCGCATCTTGCAAGACATGGAACGCATCACGTTGTTCTTGAATTACGAAGCTCCTACCGCTGATGATGTCGTTGTCGGTAAAGTGAAAAAGTACGATGCTCTCAAGGGGAAGCTCGAAGTCGTTTTCTTTGGCAGCGAGCTTGCTTCCTTTGAGCATTCAAGGGGATCCTACGCGTTTCCACCACGATTTACTGGCAGCTACTCGATTGAAATGAAGGGGGAACATTATCCGACCAGTGAGCCTATTGCGTTTTATATTGGGTGGACGACAGATCATCCGTGGCTGGTTAGTTTTGGCGACCATGAGTACAAGCCAACCATTGCGTGGCTCAAGGGTGATCGTCAAACCGAAGTTCTAGAGACTTCGGAGAAGCAGCCGATTAAGCCAGGTAAGCCGTTCGTTGTTTTTCTCGACGTGAAGAAGGGCAAAGTCACGGCTAAGGCAGGCGGCAAGAAATTGATGAGCTATAAACGTCCGAAAGACGATTATGGGATTTTCTACTTCATGGGCTTGACCGACTATGAACTTGAAAGCATGGAGCTCACTATTAAAGGGGAAGTCGATACCAGTTGGATTGCTGGCATGATTGATGAAGTCATGCAGGATAAGCGCTCGGAGTTTGAGCAGCATTATTCAGCGGAAGAGGAATTGCCGGCCTGGTTGTTTGAGGAGGGCGCCGCTGTGGAGGCATCGGGAAAGCCGGAAAATGGTGGCTCTTCTTTGCGTGGTCGAACTGGAGCCGGTTCGAAATCTAAACGTGGCAGGGGCGAAGAAAGCTTCCGTATTTACCCAGGCGAAAAGCTGCACAGTTCTGAAATGGAAGTGTTTAACGATTTGCGCGAAGAGATTTACAATCGCGCGAGCGAGGTTGATGAGATCGCATCACGTATTGAAAGTGCAGCAGAAGAAGAGGGACTGCCTTCGTTTGCGGCCGACTTTTTACGAACCGAGCTGTATAGCGTGCATGGAAATATTGAAGGGGCCATGGATGCCGCAAGGCGTATCGTGAAGGCGTGCCCTGAGCATCAACCTTCGGTCATCCTATTAGCTGGTTTGCTTGGACGGATGCGCGAGTTTCAAGAAGCGCGCACCATCCTCAAGCAAGCGCAAAACCGCTGGCCCCAATCCGGGAAGGTGGTCGAGGCCATGGTCGATAACGAGATTTTGGATTTGCACTTGAAGGAAGCTCAGCAGCTGGTGCGCGAAGCAAGGAGCCAGGGAATCCTTGGCAGCGAGGGCGAGAAGATGCAGGAGCAAATTGACAAGGCGGTCTCTGGTCCGCACTGGCCTAAGACCTATCGCTTTCAATCCAAGCATTACGACATTCAGTCGGACATGAGTGAAGACCTTTGTAAAGAGGCTTCGCGCTTGTTGGAGAGTGCATTCCGCTCCTACTCCGTGCACCTCGGTCGCATCAAGGGACTTGAGAAAACAAAGTTTCGGGTTTATCTGTTCAGCGGAGAGGCCAGTTACATGCGTTATGCAGAGGATTCTTTCGGCAGCTCCCGCGAAAACACGGCGGGACTTTACAGCCCGTACTTGAAGCAACTCCTGATTTGGAATGTGCCACAGCGGGAAATGATGTTTCGCACTATTGTGCACGAGGGCTTCCACCAGTACCTAGATATGGTGGCCCCAGGAACACCGCGTTGGTTCAATGAAGGTATGGCTGAGTACATGGAGCTGTACGAAACGGTGAACGGAAAGTTCACCGAGGGCCAAGCCAATCAGGACCACCTCGCACTCTTGATGCAAACGCACATGCCATTGGAAAACTTTCTAAGAATGCCTACTTATGCTTTCTACCAGGGGCATATTGGTTTGCATTATGCGCAGGGTTGGGCGTTTGTACACTTTCTCCGCAACTCGGGGCGTGAAGAGAAGAAGATTTTCGACGATCTCTTTCAGGGCTTTAAAAATTCACCTTCCGCATCGCAAGTGATGGATTCTGCTTTTGCAGACATCGATCTTGACGGTTTGGAAGAACGCTTCCTGGCGCACATCAAGATGCTTTACGTCAAGTAGGCAGCAACGCCTACAATCTCATCATGCGCATTTACACTCGTGGTGGTGATGAAGGAGAAACCGGTTTGTTCGGTGGAGTTCGTGTGGCAAAATCATCATCTAGGATTGCTGCCTACGGAGACGTAGATGAACTCAACTCGGTTCTCGGTTGGTGCGCCATTTGTGCCGAAGGCTCGGATTTAGAACGCTTGCGGCGTGTGCAAGCTCTCCTGTTTTCGATTGGCTCTTGGTTGGCCACTCCTTCCGAAGCTTCCGCTGCCACACGCTCCCATCTGCCAGCTTGGGAAGAAAGCGCCATAGCGAAGTTGGAAGGTGAAATCGATGCCTGGGATGACAGGCTCGAGCCCTTGAAGAATTTCATCCTGCCAGGAGGCAGCGAGCTGTCCGCGCGCCTGCATATGGCGCGTAGCGTATGCCGTCGGGCAGAGCGCCTGGTAACTTCACTTGCCATGGAGTCCGCAGGCCAAGTCCAGCCCGAACACTTGGCTTACTTGAACCGTTTGTCTGACTGGTTGTTCACCTTTGCCCGCGAAGCTAATCGCGCGGCGGGTGAGCCGGATGTGACTTGGCAGTGAGTTTGTTCAAAGCGCCTGCCTCGATGGCCTGAAGTGCACACTCTGCCCCGGCAGCAATAATGGGAGTAGCGCGATGAAAATCGAACAAGCCCACGCCGTAAACTGCTGGCTCTAATAGTAAATCCGGTTGGTCGGCTGCAATTTGAAAGCGCGAGATGCGGTTCTCCATATGCAACACCGAATCGGAAATCGAAGTCAACATGCTCGGACGCTGATTACGGTCGCCGCCCATGCGTTTCAGCAATCTCTCAATGCGTCCGATTTCACGCTCGGCTTCAGTTTTCGGATGTGCAGGACCGGTCTCCGAGGTCTCCGCAAACACGTTATCGATATTGCTGAGGTTGACCGCGATGATGGGGAGGTCCGGAAACAAAGCGCGTGCAGGTTGAATCGGGACTGGCGTGCTTACGCCGCCATCGACCAACCACTCCCCGTTGATTTGCAGTGGCGTGAAGACTCCTGGAATAGCGAAACTTGCACG
Organism: Planctomycetota bacterium; assembly: GCA_002746235.1. Taxonomy (GTDB): domain Bacteria; phylum Planctomycetota; class UBA1135; order UBA1135; family UBA1135. Next base: position 2,973 of record NVWJ01000007.1, on the reverse strand, counting down.
GATGGCATCGACCACACTTCCTTGCCGTAAAATGACTTCTGCCCCGGTTTCCAAGTTAGTGGCAATTGCACAAAACGGAATCTCGAGGTCCTCGAGTTGCACCTCGCCAATGAATTCATGCAGCTGATGAACCACACGATTACCGCCGATCAGACCGGCGCGTGGCACCACTGGGTCAAGCAAGCGCAACATGCCTTTTGCGTCTAACTTACAAATGTAATCTTCAAAGTGATTCAATTTCCCTGCGGCAAATAAACCACCAACAATCGCACCAATGCTGGTGCCCGCAATCCCTCGCACCACCACGCCGTGTTGTTCTAGAACACGAATCACTCCTATGTGCGCAAGCCCACGCGCAGCGCCACCACCGAGTGCAAGCACGACTTCCAGCGGTGGTTGATTCATTGGGTTTGTAACTCTTCGGTTGAAAGCATCCACGAAGGCAACTTCAATTCAACCCATGAAAAACCACCGGGCTTGCTTTCATCAAATTCGAGTAAGGCCATGATCTCTTCCGCCTGCTCCTCAGTTTCATGCAACTGCCAAACTCTTGCGCGCAACCGCCACCCCTTGGTGTTGACATAAATCTTGGTCACTGGGCCAAGGAAGGGGCCATCTTGGAACTCGCTCATGGCTGTGCCCTTGGTCGCGGCAAGATCCTCAAGGTATTGAGCTTCATGCGGCAACTCCAGCATGGCCTCAATCCGATCCCAGGCAAAGAGCGAATCGCCGCGAAAGTGAGCTTGATGAACACGGATAGCATCGAAGCCAGTCAGGAATTCCTCTGCCGCGCGTTCACYCGGYRAGAGTTGGTGCGCCTTGGCATTGGGYARGTARGGGCGGACATCCATCACYTCTACATCGGGCATCCAGCGCAATTGCTCAAGGAACCAATATTTGTGTCCGGCGCCAAAAGTCACCAAAATACGCTTACCCGGATGTTTGCGRATGGCTTCTTCAATCAACGTGAAATGTTCCTGGTTAATGTAAGTCCAACCGCCCGGCCGACCGATGACATCGTTCATGTGATGCTCATAGGGTCCGAGCTCCGCYTTGGTGCGTAAGTCGTAGCGCGGKGAGTGAATGTAAAACGGGTCATCGCYCTCCGCCGGCGCCGGATGCTCCTCCAACCACSCGGTSACCCAYGCTTCATCTCTTTCATATTCAGAAAARAGTTCAGCGTACACCTCGGYWGTCTGAAACTCCTCAATYTTGGCGCGCCGAGCTTGCGCCATCCACTCGCTCCARCCCGCGGYCGGCTCGACYACGAAATCCATTTCATCGGTGAGTGGCATGAGTACGTCGACGTATTCCGGGAACACCTTCACCCGGCTGTCTTCCACCACAYGCTTCTCTTTCCACGTGGCGAGGGTCGATGGCCAGTTTGGCGGCGGAATCTCTACGCAAATCACATCGGGGCTAATGTTCTCAATGGTGGCGCGTACTTGGTCCAATCCCCAAGTTTCGCTGGTCCGATGTCCGCTGTGAATCATGCCCAATACGAACACTTCCGTTTTTCCAGGCATGGGATTTGCCTCGCTGACGGTAGTCGATTTTTGCGGCGCAACGCATCCAGCTAGGAGCAGACCGTAAGCCAGGAATGAGAGGGAAAGACGCATGCCTGATTCTACTAACATGACCTCCTTGTCGCGCTTCACTCCATCGTCATCTCTCCGCGTACTTAGTGCTGCCATGCTTCTTTTTGCCGCCAATGCATGCAGCAGCTTTGACCCAGACCCCAAGGTCCCTGCCGCGGAGGATTGGCGCACCTTGCCGGCGGAGTTTGAGGCCGATTACTTTTTCCTGCCGATGGCTTTAGATGGCAAGTCCGACCGCGTGTTGTGGTTTCTCTATGACACGGGTGCCAGCCACACCATTGTGGATGCGGCTTCACTGAAGAAAGTGAGTACCTGGGAGCCGTCGCACGGTAAGAAGATCCGTTTTGGGACCCTGCAATGCGGAGAYACCWAGTTCCACAACGTCTCGGCCAAAGTTATGTCTTTAGAGCATCTGCAGCATGCGGTTGGYYRCRAGWWMGMYGSCRWCSKCGNTTAWTCNNCGCCWKYRCCRRYGYCMKCCTWAAYCTCGACTACCCAAATTCCACCATGCGAATTGCAAACGGGCAYCTGCCTCGCGCTRATGGTCAAACCGTATTCGAAATCCATGGCACCGTGCGCCCTTATTACGACGCCGAAATCGGTGGCATCACCCGWCGYCTRCTGCTCGACACCGGYTCTGGATTAGGCTTCGAGGTCCAGCCTCAACGCCGTTGGGATTGGACCGTKGAACCCTTGGTGGTCGGCTCTTCTATGGGTATCGACGGATTGCAATACACCCGGGCCGGCCGCCTCGATGGGCAAGTTCAGTTCTTTGGTAACTCCTATGCGTATCCAATCCTTCGGGTTTCCGATGACACCGAATTGGTCGGCACCGACCTCTTGCGCGACTACTCGATTACTTTCGATCAAGCCGCGCAGCGCTTAGAAGTGATTCCTGGAAGTACCTTCAGCAATCAACCGATGGTATTACGTGGCACTGGCGCCATTTTTTCCCCCAATGCCGATGGCATGAAGGTGGTTCGGCTGGTGCCGGGATCCCCAGCGGAAAGAGTGGGCATGGAAATCGGCGATCAAGTGGAGCGCACCGCATTTCTCAAACGAGATCACTTTGAATTGCAACGCGTGCAATCGAAATCCTATTACGTGCGCCGCGGCGGCCGACGTTTTCAATTGGAAGTCCCCGTGGTTGATTTAATTCCACTCCCTAGAGTTGGCAGGGCAGCCATCGATGAGTTGCCCTTCAAGCGAGAATTGTAAAAAGAAGAAACCCTGCATCCGGGGGGATGCAGGGTTTCTGGAGTGTGCGTTTTACACGCACCGATAAGCAAGCTTACCAGCGATCTCCGCCGCCGCCGCCGCCACGGCTTCCGCCGCCGCCGCCGCCACCGTAGCCACCACCACCGCCGCCACCACC
>NVWJ01000025.1 GCA_002746235.1 Planctomycetota bacterium | reverse complement strand
TGCGGCAGCGGCTGCGGTTCCGACTGCAGCGGCGGCGGCAGCGGCTGCGGCTCCAGCTGCGGCTCCAGCTGCGGCCGCTGCGGTTCCGGCTTAACGTCCGAAGGCAAGCTTGATGACGTCGGAGAAGTGGCTGACAAACTCGATCTTCAGACCACGGAGCCAGCTTTCGTCCAACTGCTTGACATCGCGTTCGTTTTCGGCCGGTAGCAACACGGTTTTTACACCAAGACGTTTTGCCGCCAACACTTTCTCGCGTACACCACCAATCGGCATGACCTCGCCGGTCAAAGTGATTTCACCGGTCATGGCTAAACGCGTTTTTAGTTTCTTGCCAGTCAAGCGCGAAACCATGGCCGATGCGATTGCGATTCCAGCACTTGGGCCATCTTTAGGCACCGCGCCTGCTGGAAAGTGCAGATGCAAGTCTTGCTTGGCGAACATATCGACCTCTAGGCCGTAATCTAAATGGTGATCACGCAAGAAACTATGCACGATGCGGCAGGATTCAGTCATCACCTCACCCAGGCGGCCGGTGGCTTGTACGCGGCCATTGCCTTTGAAGGCGGCACATTCGATTTCCAGGACATCGCCACCGTAAGAGGTGTAGGCCAAACCAAGCGCAACACCAACACCCGGACGTAAACGCACCGGGTCATCGGTGAACTTAGCTGGGCCGAGGTAATCCTCTAACTTAGCTGGTTTGATCTCTGCTTGAGGACGTTTGCGCCGTGCGATTTCAAGCGTGCGTTTCCGACATAAAGAAGCAATCTTCTTTTCCAAACCACGCACTCCAGCTTCACGGGTGTAGCCATCGACAATCTGCCGCATGGTGTTCACCGGAATCTTAATGCGCTTTGCATCTAAACCATGCTCCCTGATTTGGCGTGGCAGCAAGTATTTCTGGGCGATTTTGACCTTCTCGGAGCGCAAGTAACCCGGCAGCTCAATAATCTCCATACGGTCACGCAACGGACCAGGGATTTCATAAAGGTTGTTTGCGGTTGCGACGAACATGACCTTCGACAAATCGAAAGGTACATCCATGAACAGATCCAAGAAGTTATGGTTCTGCGCGGGATCCAACACCTCGAGCAAGGCACTCGACGGGTCGCCGCGAAAGTCCTTGCCTAACTTGTCAATTTCATCCAACACGATGACCGGGTTGTTACTTCCGGCGCGTCGGATCATTTGCAACATGCGGCCAGGCATGGCACCAATGTAGGTGCGACGGTKCCCTTTGATTTCCGCTTCATCGCGCATGCCGCCTAAGCTCATGCGTTCTAACTTGCGGCCCATCGATTCTGCGATCGACATAGCGAGGGAAGTTTTGCCGACTCCTGGAGGGCCGACGAAACACAAAATCGCGCCGGTGTGTTCCGGACGCACCTTACGCACTCCCAAAAACTCCAAAATACGTTCTTTCGCTTCTTTCAAGCCAAAATGATCGCGTTCCAACAACTTCTCCGCGCGGTCGATATCGATCCGGTCATCGGAGCTTATACACCACGGTAAATCGGTCAACCACTCCAGGTAGTTGCGCACGATGGAATACTCCGGCGAAGCTTGTGGAATGGTGCCTAAACGCTGCACTTCATCGCGCACCTTAGCCTCCACCTCTTCCGGGTATTCAAACTCCTTCAAGCGACCAAGGAATAATTCGCGGTCTTGCTCTTCGGGGTCTTGTTCCTCGCCTAACTCACGACGGATGATGCGGATTTGCTCGCGTAGGAAATACTCCTTCTGCTGCGCTTCAATACGCTCATGGATTTCCTTCTGAATGCGGTCGCCCAACTCCAAAGTGACTAGCTCACGAGTGAGGCCTTCATCGACCTCCATCAGGCGGTCGCGCACATTGAGCACATCCAACACCTTCTGCTTTACCGTGGTGTCTTTGAGCAAATAAGCCGCAGCAAAGTCCGCCAAGTTACCGGCTGGATCAATGTTCAGTGCAGCAAGGTTGAAGCCATCGCCTAGACCTGGGTTATGACCGGCAACTTTGGTCGCCAGTTTCAGCACATTGCGWGCAAGAGCTTCGGTTTCATCRCCGGCAGGGTAGACGTCRTCCGGGTACGAAACYTTTGCCACCGGCACTTCCTTYACSCGCACRAAACGGTCGACGTGAAAGCGYTGGAGTCCGCGGCACAAGTAATTGGTGTTGCCGTCGGGCAGTTTGATGCGGCGATGCACTTCAGCAACCACACCAGTCATGGCGAAATCTTTGGCTCCTTTGACCCGCCCTTCCTCCGACATGCCGGGCGCCAGCAACAATCCCACGCGTTTKCCCTGCGCGAGCGCCTTCTCCATGATGTTGGCCTCGTAGCCGTCTTGGGCATGCACCGGCATAATCAGCCCYGGAAAAGGSACSGATTTACGCARCGGAAACACCACCAATAAYTGKGGCGGGGTTTCRTCTTTGACCGCAGGYAGCGCCAGGATTTCCTTCGCGGCTTGYTCGAGACTTTGCTCTTCMGCGCCGGGGAGGATGACGTCTATCGGGTCACCAAARGGGTCWTCRCCACTCATTATGGGGACAGTATCGCATCGCCTTCCGACTTTGCGATATGCGCGGTCCAATTAGCTTCTAAGGGGCAATGCGGATCGACACCTTATTGGTCAATTCAGTCGTCGCTCCAAAACGAACCCCCTGGAAGTGAAGAGTGGATCCAATAAGGGCGACCCTCAGAGGGAGGGTGCGGCTGATTTCCAAACCACTGAAAGGAATCCGTTGCGATGGAATCTGGGCGATGAGGGCRCGGCCAAGTTCGATCTCAGTGATGCCAAAAATGGAGTTGGCCTCTCCCAGTCGTCGAGAAATCAAGAAACTCGCGCGCCTGGCTCCTCCTGGAGTGGTGAGAGTCAGCGGATTGCTCAAACGCGGCAGCCCAATAACGTGCAGGGTTTGCTCATAGGCATCGAGGCAAACGGTTTCTCCTCCGCTCCCTCCTTGAGTCGCATTCGAAACTCCAATCGCAAGAACATCACCGTCGTCATCTAAATCAATATCCCAGGCGGAACCAATCGTATGCAACAAAGCAGTGGGCATGCCTTGATCATTCAAGACGATGACTTCAGGAGTGATATCAAGACTGTCACCCCAGGTGCATACGGCGAGCATGTCACCTGCACTATTCATATCGATTCCTGAACTCAACAACTGAGAAGTGGTGCCTGGTGAAGCATAACTATTCTGGAACATTTGGGTATTGGCTGGGACATCCCACATACCAACTTCCACCTCGTCATCGTTAATTACATGGTCTAAGGCGTAACCGCACCGGGTGCCATCAAAATTCAGAGCAATCTGATTAACTGAAGTCCCTACCGGCGTGAAGCGTACAAGAACATCACTCCATTGTCCTGACGGAAGTTCATGAACCACTTCAAACCTACTAAATTCACTATACGCGAAGGTGCTTCCATCGCCCGAAAGAGCCATAGACCTAGTTCCGGCAGCTAAATTTTCAGTATGCAAAACGTTGCCGGTATTTAAATCATAAATCGCAAAGACTCCATTCAACAGGAGCAAAGCCAGTCGGTTTGCTTTCTGGTCGATGGCACCAATTTTCAGAATACTGGTTGTGGGTATATCGAAGGAGCGCAGGACTGCTCCGGATTCGTCAAACACTCGAATTTGATTTTGCGAAAGCTGCAAGTTGCTCAAGACCGCAACCGTACGGCTACCACTTTTGTTAACTGCGAGGAAAGAACGGAAGTTGCTTCCAGTGGTGGCGAAGGTAGAACTCCATCTTGCATCACCGCTCAATTCTACGTCTACGGCATCAACGGTGGTTTCAAAAACTCCATTCGTGATTTCCAATGTTGAAATTACGGTCATCAATGGACTGCGATCGGCCATGGCAACATCAATATTGATTCTGCCCGGCAAAAGGTTTGTAAATAGCGGTATCGGAGAACCCGTGGCGTAGGCGCTCACTCTTGGAATTAAGCCCCCTTGCATGGAAATCAAACGGGAGCCGGAATCGCCAATGGCCACTCGGGTCACTAATCCGGAAACGAAATTCGCATTATCGCTCCATCGCTCCATGGTTACGGGGAGCGAGCCTGAACCCGCTTCTATCCCTGACTGGGCATTTTGTTCATCAAAAGGGGATTGAATAAAAGAAAGTGTAAAAAGCGAAATTAAAAGCATGCTGTGGAATTCAAGGTGAATGGGTTTATCAGAGCCACATAAGCTAGATTAGCCCAATTCCCAGGTTACAGGTTTTTTCACCTGCCACCAAGTCTGAGCGGAGACTTTGCGCTGTGCACTCAGACTTTCAGGATTGCATCGCCTTCCGACTTTGCGATGAGTGCGGCACCACAAGAATCCGACCAGACGTTGACCATGGTACGCAGCATGTCGAGTGGACGGTCGATGGCGAGCAGCATGAGCGCGCCTTCGGTGGGCAAGCCGAGCGCGCTAAGGATGGCCGTCATCATGATGAGGCCGGCGGATGGGATTCCAGCTGCGCCGATGGAGGCGAACAGCGCGGTCATGACGATGAAGACTTGCGTCCCCATAGTGAAGTCAAAGTCGCCCGTGGAGGCGTAGTACTGGCAAAGGAAAAGCACGCCGACGCATTCGTACAGTGCGGTGCCGTCCATGTTGATGGTCGCGCCGAGCGGAAGAACGAAGGATGTGTGTTTATTCGAGATGCCACCGCGCTTTTCCGCACTCTCCATAGTCACCGGCAGGGTGATGGAGGACGACGAAGTGGAAAGCGCCGTCATCATGGCCGGCGACATGGCTTTAAACCATGCGATGGGCGAAATGCCGCCGACGAATTTAAGCAGCAACGGCAAAACCACACATGCGTGGAACAGCAGTGCAAAAGCGACGATGCCCATGTACTTGAGCAGCGGTACAAAGACTTCGAAGCCGGTTTCGCCGACAACTTTAGCGACCAAGGCGAAGACGCCATATGGGATGAGCTTCAAGATTGCGGTTGCAATCGCCATCATGACCGCAAAGAAGCTGTCGAAGAACTCGCGCATGCGGGTGGAATGCGGTTCGGCGACGCGTCCGATGAAGGTGCCAAGTAGAAGCGCGAAGACGATGATCTGCAGCATCTGCCCGTTATCGGAAAGAGCACTGAAGATGTTCGGCGGCACCATGCGTTGCAGGATGTCGAGGAAGCTGGAGCCTTCGCCAGGATTAAAGTTATCCGGGATGGCTAGATTTAACGCGGCATCGACCCCGGGCGCGGTGAGGTTGATGACCAACAAGCCAGTGACGATGGCCAACATGGAAGTCGACATGTAATACGCCATGGTTTTCAAACCAAGACGTCCGAATTCCTTGTTTCCGGAAATGCCTGCGACGCCGGTCACAATGCTGCTCAAAACCAGCGGCACGATAAGCATCTTCAAGAGACGCATGAAAATGTCGGCCGCCATCACGAAAGGCGTGAGCCAAGCAGCGCGTTGGCTCTCCGGATTGAGAACTTGGAGTTCCGCCTCCATGCCTCCCTTCATAACCGTGGTGGTGAGGTAATCCGCCTCGGCAAAGGTTTGTAGCCCCCATCCGACCAGGGCGCCCAGCACCATGGCGATGGCAATTTTGGTGTGCATCTTCACGCCACTATGTTAGCGGACCTGTGCATCGATTAGGGAAGCTCTGATTAAGTATGGTGCGGGAGGCCGTGGATGGAAATCGTTTGCCTCAAGGCGCGAATCGAAGGCTGTAGTGTCGCTACAGGCAAGATGAAGCAACGCAGGGGCAAGCGATTTCGGCCGCGGAGTCGCCGCCAGACTTAATCAGAGTTTCCTTAGTTCGAAAAGGCCTTCTCCAAAGCAGCCCGCTCCTCGGCGGACAGCAGCATTTCTTGGGATTGCGCTAGGAAGAGGCTCCGCTCACTTGCGTCAAGGCGAGGCGATACATATTGAATCAAGTACTCCGCTGCACGCTGGTCGCTATCTTCTCCTGGTAGACGTAAGGATGCCAAATACCCGGGTTCCTGAAACAGGTCGAGCACAAGTGCTAAGTTCGCATCATCGGGAGAGCGGCCTAAGGTTCTCCATGCCTGTCCTCGGGTGAGTGGATTTTGATCCAGGCGGGCAAGCCAATTCAACATTTCCGCATCCATAGGCTCTCCCTTGGATAGAGAATTCAGGAAGTAAGCGTCCATGACTTCTTTGCGTAAGGATCCCTCGTGGTATAGAAAATCTAACTCCCCTACATTTTCGATTGGAAGAAAACCTGTCGGAGGCTCACTAGTTTGTTCTGCAGTGAGGAAATCAAACTCCGAGCGCAGGGTCCATTCCAAGACACTGCGATCTCGTCCCCCAAGCATGGCCCAAGCAGAAAGGAATCCTCCAGTGGCATTCATGCTGCTAGAAATCATGCGTAACAATTCACCGGCCACTTGCGGTTCTTGGCTTGTTGCAATCCATTCCGCTAACGCCACGACATCGGCAAAATCCATTTTTTCTAGCAGTCCCATGATGCTTGCCCAATCAGCCGATGACTTTCCATCGAACAAAACGCGGACAATTTCTTCCTTGTTTTTAAAGTGGTAGTAGAGATTGCCCGGACTGATATTGAGGGCATCGGCGATCTGGGTTGTCCCGATCGCYTGCGCRCCATGCKCATTCATCAGCCTGCGCGCYTCCTCMAGAATACGGTCCCGATTGTTCATCTGCTCTCCTTGGCCCNGTTCATATCAAAATACGRGCCWTTTCGACAGTGTTGACTTCGTCAWTTTTAGAGGTATAACTCTATTTAGAGGTTTTCCTCTAAATAGCTCATCTGGAGGGCCCCATGTCTGACGCACACCTTGACACCCCGTCCCGCATGACTGTGCGACGTGTTCCGTTTTCCTACGCAGAGGGYGCCTCTGCGGGGGCTGCCCCCGGGCATTGGAACCACAACAGTCCCGAATTCTCRCAAATCGTGAATTCAGCCTCTCTGGCCATGCCCTATCTGGAGCCCTACCTCATCCGCAGCATGCGCGAGGCCCGCAAGCAGATAACAGACCCCGCGCTTCAGAAAGACCTGGATCTCTATGTGGCGCAGGAAGCCATGCATTTCCGCCAGCACAGAAAGTTCAATGACA
>NVWJ01000001.1 GCA_002746235.1 Planctomycetota bacterium | reverse complement strand
GTTCGTGCTCTACAAGCATGTCACCGATGATTCCGACAGCCCCTTTCTTGGCTTCATCGATGGATCGCAATTCCCCATGGACCCTGGTGGGCAGACCTTCACAGGCACCTTTGCCGGCGGCGTAGTCTGGACACTCAAAACCGCAGTTCAGTAGGAAGAAGAAATGACCCTTCCATCTGAAATCACGCCAACCGCTCCAGTTCTGAGCCACACGCAATGGGCAGAAGACCCTGCCGCTGCCTTGGGAGCAGCAAATGCTCGCTTGCGCAAATACACCCTGCGCCAGCAGAAGGCTCTCTTCATCGCCGAACTCTCTCTACAGCACAACTTTGATGCGATTGTCGCTCCAGTAGTCGGCGACGATTCAGGAAGCGGCTATGTAATGGACAGCCTTTGGGTTGATTACGTGGCTGATAAGTCATATCGCTGCACAGACGCATCGGTTGGCGCAGCTGTTTGGCTAGAGACCACCACAGAGGGGATCGTTCATCCACCCGCCGCCGGCGGGGGCGGATCGGTCGACTTCTTCATCGCAGTTGGAAAAGGTCCAGGTGGAGGAACGGTCACGAGTATTTTCGGACAATTTCCATTCGCGGGTACGTTCGTGTCGGCTGGATTCGTTGGCCAAAAGGGAACAACTTCCGACGCTTCGAACCATTGGGGCATCATGCCCCAAAACAAGAACAATGCGAATGCTGACCTATTGGCAGCTCCGTACAACACGAACTCCGATGGCGAGCTCGTAAAGGGCGTTGAGAAAAACCTTGGTGCCGCTCATGCAACCCCTGCGAACCTAGTCATCAATGCCGGCGACGTTATTGAGCTCGTATTCACGGGCACTGGAGCACCTACCAGCTTCTTTAACGACATCGTTTGGGTTCGGGTTACGGTCACTCCTAGCTAATGGCCTACCGCAACGTAGGGAAGAAGGCAGGGATTAACCTCGAAGCCCTGCGTTATTGGGGCCGAGCAATTCCCTTTACCAATGTGTTGAAAGGTGGCCTTCGGTTGATTGATTATCAGCCGTCTGGTGGAGGCACTTGGGATGCCGGCCGCCCAATCGATGTTGACGAGAACGGTTATCCGGCATCGTTGCTCGCAGATCAGCATGTGACTCTTCTGTTTGCATCCAATCAGGCGATTAACTGGCCCGGTGGAACCTACACACTCAAGTTTGATGGCGATGGGGGTTGGAACGGCACTTCGAACACCAACATCTCCGTTGCCAATTTTGGCCCGGTAGTGAGTGAGATTGAAGGGCAAATTGAGGTCTCTTGGACGCCGGACGACGGGAACGAAAACATCCGAATCGTTGGGGTCAATGTCGCGGACCCAATCGTGAATATGCGATTGCTGTTGCCTGGGTTTGCAGCTGAGGCAGAGACCTTTCACCCAGACTTCCTGACGCTGGTGCGGAACTTCAGCGCCATCCGCTTCATGAATTGGCAGAACATCAACAACTCCAAGTTGAYCAGTGCTGCAGACGYGACTCCYGTTGCCGCCATTTCCTATGGCGACACCGAGGACTTCATTCCTGGTGGTTGCCCAGTGGAGGTCATGGTGGMCCTCTGCAACGCTACTGATGCYGACATGTGGTATTGCRTTCACCATGARCARCCAGSTGGCCTMATCACGAGCGATGCCGTCTACATMGCMGCRAATCTAARCGCTGATTTGCGYGTKCTGCCKGAGTATTCCAAYGAAACCTGGAACGGTGGGTTCGTTGGSCAAAAGACGTATTGCGATGCACAAGGCCTCCTGMGKGGGTTGGACNTWKKTCCCNGCWGCCGGWGACACGAGYGCTGATCCMTTGCGTGGAAACCGGMGATTYCATTCGGAGAARACTCAAGAAGTTCACGATCTATTCATGGTGCCTTTTGCAGAYGCCAATCAAGTCGTGAAAATCATGGGCGCTTGGGAGGGWAGCGCGTTCAACAACCGAATCCTCATGGATTGGCCACACACCACCACTGGCATYGTTGGAAGCGCCGCRGTGGACAAGCTGGCYACGGCAAAYTACTTCGGAGGWAATCTCGGTAGAGACCCGCAGGCSGTYCTCGGYCCACCRGTTGCTCCGAACACCAAGGTCACTGTCGAYATGACAGCAGAGGAAGTCATTGCMGCKGCCTTRATTGACGGAGAGTCCCGAATGGCGGGAGAACTTGGRACCACCATTTCAGACGCAGCTGCACGTGGTCTTGGCGTATTCGCCTATGAATCTGGCCAGCACCTTGTCGGGGTATTTGCGCCTCAGAACGATGTCGCATTAACCGCGCTCTTCACGGCMGCAAATCAGCATGCCAATATGGAACCGGCCTATTTGGCTCGTTTGAACGCTTGGTCAGAAGCCGGGGGTGAGCTTAACTGTGGATTCACCCTCACCAACGCCGCCGGAAAGAAAACAGGCAACTGGGGCTATAAGGAATACCAATCCCAGGGCGACACGCCGAAGTGGTTGGGTTTCCAATCKTGGWTAGGTGCAACTCCRCCRCCTCTYGCRGATAGCGTTTTGRACGTTCTSCAAACTGARAGYGGCGAACAGTTGCAAACGGAATCAGGAGAAACCCTCGATACAGGAGGGGTGCTCAGTTTCAGTCTTGACCTCACTCCATTGTCGAATGAGGTTCAGCTTGCCAGTATTTCAAAAGGTCCCCTGACGACAGAGAGCTCCCTTGCCACGATTGAATTCGTCGCGAGGATTTCCTCAGAAGTGGACCTTCCGATTGGGGTTGCACCAACACAGCTCATGCCCAGTGATCGTCCTTTTCTGCAGGTYGGGGAAACKGGCCGGAAACTAATCTTGCGCATTACGTGGGAAGGCCAGGCATTTGACCTCTCCAAAGCGAAGCGCAAGGACCTGATTCTCGTGAGYCCTGCTGGTGTAGAGCATCGGTTAAGAGGATCTCTGGAATCCAAYGGTTTGGACGGACAGATGTTCCGCGTGCTGGATGGSGTSATTTCCTCYGCTCGRGGCAATTGGCAAATCCAAGCTGAYCTGGACACKCCTCAATTCAAGGGCMRSACGTCGGTTGGCTGGTTGACGGTTGGGTACAACGCTTCATGACTTTGGACCTCGACATTGAGGTCGATACTGGCCCGTTGTTGAGGAACCTAAACGACCTTGCCCTTTAGTAAGCGCCTTTCGTCGCATATTCTCCATTCGAGAGCGCGAGGGTACTATACGTATCCGGCTCTGAACTATACGTAATCACCTAAATACTTTGACTTCTTGGCGGTGTAGGGTAAGTTATCTGTAATGAGTGCTTCTACAGATGCGGATGAGGACAGAATGGATTTATCCGACGAGGAGGCTTCCTCGTTATCTCTCCGCGCCTCGAAGGCCTTTCGGCCTAGTGCGCCAATCTCGGCAAGGAGCTTCTTTGCCGGTAGATGGGACCAACTTCTGGCGGTTGTGGACGCTGTAGCCCAACCGGGGCTTCACATTGTGGTTTTTGGTGAGAGGGGRGTAGGCAAGACTTCGCTTGCCAACATGATTGCACCCACCTTGAGCGTATTCGATGATTTGAGCGATGACCAGGGAGCCGAACATCTTGTTATTAAGGTAAACGTTAATAGCAATGATGATTTTGGACTCGTTTGGGACAGGGTCTTTCGAGAGGTGTCCTGGGATAAAGAAAAGCCGACGATTGGCTTCGCCCCGCCTGCAGAGAAAGAGCTTCTTACTTTGCACGAAGCTTTGGCGATTCCCTCTCCCCCTTCTATTGATGATGTTAAGCGAGTGCTGAAAGCCCTTCCTGCTTCAGTGATAATCCTTGATGAGTTTGATCGAATTAAACGAGAGAATCAGTCTCTTTTCACAGATCTCATCAAGCTGTTGTCCGACTACTCGATTGATTCCACTGTTGTCTTGGTGGGTGTATCCGAAACCGTGGATGATTTGGTGCAAGACCATGCCTCTATTGTTAGAGCTGTTGTTCAAATCCCAATGCCAAGAATGAACAAGCCCGAACTTATCGATATTTTGGGGAAGGCGAGTGAAGCCTTAGATGTGGTCTTCGAGGAAAAGGCGATGGAGGTCGTAATCACTGTTTCTCAAGGCCTCCCGCATTACACACATTTGCTTGGATTGAACTCCGTACGTGCTGCGGCAAAACAAAACACCCGACGGATAACGGAGGAGATCGTCCAAATTGCTTTTGACATGTCTGCGCAGCAAGCCCTGCAGACCATTCGAGAAAAACATCTTCAAGCAGTACATAGCGCGAGACGGGACGCGTTGTACTCACAGGTTGCTATAGCATGTGCGGTTGCTTCCTCTTCATTCGTCGACGCTCTCGGGTTTTTCCACCCATCTGATGTCGCCCTGTCACTCGCAGATGTTCTAGGAAGGCCGAAGGTCGGGATTTCAACGTTTCAGAGGCATTTGAGTGAGTTTTGTGAACCTCAGCGAGGCCCTATTCTCAAAAAGTTTGGACAACCAAGGGCGTATAAATACCGTTTCATTGATCCCTTGATGCCGACCTATATCTTTATTCAAGCCGTTTCGTGTGGGCTCCTTAAGCCAAATCAACTTTTTTCCCTTACTGCCCGCTAAACTTCTCATGGGCAAGAAAAGTGACGCATGGAGGCCGTTATGTGAGTCAATCAGCCGATGCAGACTGACTTCGGCTCCACAGGTGTCGACAGCTACGAATTGAGGTTTATTGTTTATCGGATTATAGCTGTGATAAAGGGGAGTCAATGCCGACCAGGGCACCCCCATCACCATGAGCGCCGAATCCATCAAGTCCAAAAGCATAGCTCTTTCAGATCAGCTGACCGTTGGGCGTAACGACTCGTGACTGTTGAAATCGACATTGAGGTCAATACTGGCCTGTTGTTGAGGAACCTAAACGACCTTGCCCTTAAGCAGGTGCCTTTTGCTGCGGCCAAGACCCTCACCCTTTTGGCGAAGCAGGCAGCGGACACCAAGCGCGCGCAACTTCCAGGAATATTCAAGCTTCGGAATAAACGGGTCCAGAAGGGCTTCACCATCATTCCCGCGAAAAAAGGGGATTGGCCGCTTGCCGAAGCCCAGGTTGGTAGTCGTGATGGATTTATGGTTCTCCATGAAACCGGTGGCGCTAAGCGCGCCAAAAAGGGACAGAACGTCGCCATTCCAATGAAGCCTGTGCGGCGCACCTCCGCGGGCGCCATCCGCAAGGCTCAAAAGCCGACGTCGATTCTCGCCAAGAAAACAGGGTCGATAGTAGATGCAAGCCCTGGCCGCGTGATTCGCCGCAAGACGACTAAGAGAAGCCCGTTGGGCATGTTCTGGCTTCTGCGGTCGAAGGCACGGATTAAGCCGGTCCTTGGATTGCAGAAGACCACTGAGCGCATCGTCAAGAAAGAGCATGCCAAGCTGTTNCKSGCMGRASMYWRGNANGKCNSATSGCYRYSGCCMASKAGKCRSGRYKYRKMGKCACCRRWCNNCTKCWCSMYCYRKWSGTNRCCGMAGRRRYWGTMRMKCCKRNSAGARKACCCAAGCTTGGTGCCCTGATGTTGCGTCTGAGTAAAGCACCCAGGCCAAGAGGGCCAAGAACGCGGTCACTGTGAGGAACAGGATTACGAGAGTTATTGTTTTCGATTGCATTGGATGTGAGGCCTCAGTCCCGCTCTTCGAAAGCACCTCAGTCGATGAATCCTTTCATCTTGTATGGGCCGATGCTGTGGGCGGGTGGTTGAACGGACTACTTGATGCCCCAGAAACCCGGGCGTCAAGCGCTTGTGAATAACGATAGATGACGGGGTTCATCTATCCATGCTGCCCGGCTCTATTCGAAGGGGAGGGCTTCCCTCGCTGGCATGCCCTGGCACGTTGACCCCGGAGGCATGAGGGCAAACCCACCCTCATAGGTCTCGCTCTATGCTCTACTGCCTCTGTGGTCGAGATGAAGTGCCTTCTGGGTCCTTCCTGGCCCTTTTCTGTGCAGGTGACGAAGAGTATTGAAGAACTCTAGTTTGTGGCGCGAAAACAAGGTTTACATTCGTGCCAGCTATGAGAGATTCGGGCATGTGCCAGAACTGGTTAGCCAAGCAGAATTCGCGCGACGAATAAACCGAAGTCGGGCCTATGTCAACAAGTTGGTGAAGCAAGGGAAGATCCCTCTTCACAACCGAAAGGTTGACGTCGCCGAAGCGGTTCGGGTGCTAGAGGAAATCAAAGACCCGCGTCGGGCAAAGCAACGCGCCAAGAACGATAAGGCGAAAAAGGGGAAGGCCGCGCCTCGTAAAGCTGCGCCGAAGAAGAAAGGAAAGGCTGAAACCAAACCCCAAGTCATTCCGAAGTACGCCGTATCTCTTGCGAAGAAGGAGTTCTGGAAAGCGGAGAGTGAAGAGCTTCGGACTCTTGARCTGGCAGGCACACTTGTTCGAGTCGACGAGGTTGTTCGGCAGGCTTACAAGTCCGGCAGGGACACTCGTGATTCAGTTCTGGAGGTTGCGCCACGCCTCGCGAAACAACTCGCTGCGCTCAAGGACCCGCATGCCATCACGCAACTTATGTTGAAGGAACTGCGAAAGGCAGTGTCAGGGCATGAAATGAAACTGTCCGAAGGTGCGGATAAGCAGGGGATTTGATAGAGGGGAATCGAAACCCAACATGAATCTCGTAAGCGGCGCAATCCTTTTTGCTGGTGCCTTCCTTTCAGGCCTTGCACCCGATCCAGACGAAACCGTCTCGGAGTGGGCTGACACGCATCGGTTGCTATCGAGTAAGGCATCCGCCGAAGCTGGCCCATGGAGGACAAGCCGAACTCCATACCTGAAGGAGATTATGGATTGCCTGTCGGCAAACTCGCCAGTGAGAGAAGTCGACTTCATGAAGGGTGCCCAGATTGGCGGCACGGAAGCTGGGTTGAATTGGCTCGGTTACATGATGCACCGGGCGCCGACTTCCATCCTGGCGGTGCAGCCGACCGAGCCAATGATGAAGAAGGCGGTTCGGCAACGAATCGACCCAATGATTCAAGAGTGCCCAGCACTCCGCGCTGTTGTTGCAGCACCAAGGTCGCGAARCGCCACCAACAACACTCTGATGAAGGAATACATCGGGGGCATGTTGATGCTCACCGGTGCGAACTCAGCAGCGAACCTCCGGTCTATGCCAGTYGGCAAGTTGTTCCTTGACGAGATAGATGGGTACCCACTGGACGTCGACGGAGAAGGTGACCCGGTTGACTTGGCGGTTGCGCGCGCACGCACCTTTTTCAATCGGAAGATCTTCAAGGTCTCGACACCAACGATCGAAGGCCGGAGTCGAATCGAGTCTTCTTTCAAAGAAGGGAGCATGGAGTATTACCAGGTTCCTTGCCCTTACTGTAAGCACAAACAGAAGCTGGTATTCGGGAATCTCGATTGGGAAGGAAGCCCTGAGGACGTTCGCTATCGATGCGATGAATGCGGAGTGCTTATTGAGGAGCACCATAAAACTTGGATGCTGGAAGAAGGTGTTTGGGTGGCGGATAACCCTGACGCCGACCCACTCCACAGAAGCTTCCACCTGAATAGCCTTTATAGCCCATGGTGGGATTGGCAGGAGCTTGTTAAGTCCTTCCGGCAAGCGAAAGGCAACGTGGAGAAGCTTCGCGTTTTCGTGAACACCGTGCTCGGGGAGACCTGGAAGGAAGCAGGCGAAGCTCCCGATTGGGAGAACCTCTTCAATCGCCGCGAGACTTACAAAGGCGTTCCAGAAGGGGCGCTGCTTCTCACATGCGGCGTCGACTTGCAGAAGGACCGCATTGAATATGAGGTCGTTGGATGGGGCAAGGACCTTGAGAGTTGGGGCATTGAATACGGTGCCGTTCCTTGTGACACCAGCGACTTGCGTGAACTCAAGACGGCGCTTAACAAACTAAAAGCGCAAACATGGAAGCACCACCATGGTGCACAGATGGGCATCGCTATGACGGCGGTCGACTCTGGCTACAACACTCAGGTTGTTTACAACTGGGTCCGTGATGAATCGCCAGCAGTGGCCATGGCCATTAAGGGGCATGACCGGTCTCCTGTTCTGGTTGGCCGACCAAGGTCGGTAGAGGTCACCTCAGGTGGCCGGAGAATTCAAAGAGGAGCGAAGCTTTGGCCAGTAGGCGTGGGCGTTGCAAAGTCGGAACTCTATGGATGGCTCCGTCAGCGATACGCATCTGATTCCGGTGAGCCTGTCCCTGTTGGGTACTGCCACTTCCCAGAAACTTACGACACCGAGTATTTCAAAGGACTCTGTTCGGAGAAGTTGGTGGTGAAAACAATTGGTGGCCGGCGACGTTACCGATGGGAGAAAACCTACGAGCGCAACGAGCCGCTCGACTGTCGCAACTACAACCGCGCCGCAGCAGCGCGTCTTGGCATTGACCGATTCAATGACGCGGATTGGGCAGCTTATGAGGCTCTGCTTCGCGGGGAAGAAAAACAAAAGGACGTCCAACAATCCGCCGGTGGGTTCCTTGGCGACGTCGATGCACGCGAGAGCTGGCTTAACTAGAAACCATGGCCTTTACGCAACAACAACTCAATGCTCTTGAAGATGCTTACGCCCAAGGTGCAACCAAAGTTAAGTGGCCAGGTGGCGAGGTGGAATATCGGACCCTGGACGAAATGCAGCGAATCATCAGAGAGATGCGGAAGTCTCTAAATCAGAGCACCTCCGATGGTGGGAACGGCTACCCGGTGTATAGGAGTGGGCTTTAACAATGGATAAATCACCGCTTTTTGAAAGAGCCATTGCAGCATTCAGCCCCGGATGGGCAGCTTCCCGGGCCCGTTCTGTTGCTTTTCTCCAAGCTCACCAGTTGCAGCAGGACTACCTTCGTTCTTATGAAGCTGCGAGTCGCAAAAAGAGAATGGATGGTTGGCATTCTCCTAGTACATCTGCCAATGGTGAAACGGAGATGGATCTCGGAACAATCAGGGATCGTCATAGGGAATTGGTCAGAAATGACCCTAACTCATCACGAGCGGTTGGAGTTCTCGAGGCCAACATTGGATTCCTTACTCCTGAATTCTCCGGCACCAATTCAGAGTTAGCAAAGACGCTTTGGAAAGAATGGGCAGGGTCAACTGCATGCGATGCCGATGGTCAGCATGACTTCGATGGGATGCAGTCGATGGCAATGCGCGCA
This sequence comes from Planctomycetota bacterium, assembly GCA_002746235.1. Taxonomy (GTDB): domain Bacteria; phylum Planctomycetota; class UBA1135; order UBA1135; family UBA1135. The sequence continues at coordinate 451,024 of NVWJ01000001.1, read as the reverse complement.
ACTGTTGAGTCAGGAGAAGTTCTTGGCCGACGACGTCATAGGCGTTTGGATGACGGGCTCCCAGTTCCTTTTCAGGTTCAGTTGGTGGAAATCGATTTCTTGGATTCCACCGCTGGGTTTAGTAGCAAGGACAACATCATTCAAGGAGTTGAGTTTGACCAGCTAGGCCGTCGCCGTCGATATCACCTGTTCAAAAACCATCCAGGCGATCCAGGCTCCAACACCTTAAGGTCGATTCCGGTTGACGCGTCTGACATCGCCCATGTTTATCGGCAGGACCGACCTGGGCAAGTGCGAGGAGTTCCTTGGGGAGCTCCAGTTATGGTTCGGTTGAAAGGATTTGCCGAATACGAAGACGCACAGTTAATGCGGCAGAAGATTGCAGCTTGCTTTTGCGTTTTTCTCACGGACCCTACAGGCACTCCGCTTGACGCTCGTACTGGTGTGACCGAGACGATAAGCCCTGGCTTGGTAAAAAGAGTGGGGCCAGGGGAAGGGGTTGAGTTTGCCACTCCACCTAGGGTTGATGGTTACAGTGAGTATGCTGTCGAGCAAAAGCATGCTATCGCAGCAGGTTACGGCATCCCATACTCAGCGATGACAGGTGATCTCCGTAGGGTCAACTTTTCTAGTGGAAAGCTAGGAGAAGTTAACTTCATGCGCAATATCTCCATTTGGCAACGGAGAATCTTGCAACAAAAGTTCTGTTGCCGAGTATGGGATTGGTTCCAGCAAGCATCAAAGTTGATGGGGCATAACCTGGATGATGTCACGGTCACATGGACCCCGCCTCGCCGCGCGCTAATTGACCCACCGCGTGAAATCCCTGCGATGCTGAAGGCCGTAGCTGGTGGCCTGACACCATTGTCAGAGTTTCACCGCGGCGTACATGGCCGTAGTTCTTCGGAGGTCGTGGAAGAAATCAAAAACTTGAATGTGGCATTGCTCGAGGCTGGATTGCCCGGCCTTGTTGTTGGGAAAGCTGCAATGTGACGGCGATAAATATGTTGCAGAAATAGGTTGCGACCCATCCTCTCTTTTGAGAGAGGGGTAGTAGTGAAGCGCAAGACCACCAAGGTTGACCTGCCGCAGCTCCAGCTGCGCGCGTTAATCGTTCCTGGTTCCCTAAATGAGGAAGACCGAACGGTCGACCTTGTGATTGCGACAGATGCTCCAATCGTGGAGTGGGATGGAACGCGCGGCCAATACGTCGTCCGAACACTGGATATCTCGGTTGATTCTATTCGACCAGAACGACTGGATAAGGGGCTCGCCACTTTGTGGCATCACGATCGACACAGTTTGCGTGCTCTTTTAGGGCGTGGTTGCGATTGGTGGATTGAAAAGAATGAGCTCTTCATCAAGACCCGAATCACATCCGAACATGAAGATGCCGATTTGGCGTGGAGGATGCTCAAGGACGGAACCCTAACTGATGCATCTTGTGGATTTCGGGTTTACGCAAGCGAGGAAATTGCAGGCGACCATGAAGATGGCCGCATTCGCACTCGCGCGACCGACTTCGAGATTTTCGAAGCAACTCTCACCTCAGTAGGCGAAGACGCCAGCGGTGGAACCCGGTCTGCTGATTCCAGCGACCTGACATCTTGCATCATTACTCGCGCACTAGAGGCGCCGGAAACAGACGTGAAACCAAAATCAAAAACTACGCCGAACCAATACCGGCATGCCTCTGCTGTCACGACCCTGTGCACCGACGCCGGTCTTGCTGCGGCCTTTGCTCAGGGCCTGATTGAGCGCAGTCTTAGCCCGGAGCAGGCCTCCGATGAAATCGCTGCCCATCTTGCATCTCAAGATGGCGGAGACCAGTACCGGCATGCGGCGGAGGTTACCACTCTTTGCGCCGACGCCGGACTCGACGCTTCCTTCGCACAAGGGTTGATTGAGCGAAGCCTGAACGTTGAACAGGCTAGTGAAGAAATCGCCACTCACTTGGCTGCACAAAATGACCCTGCCAACTACCGCCATGCAGCGGAGGTCACGACCCTCTGCGCAGACCAAGGCCTCGAGGCTAGCTTTGCGCAAGACCTCATCACACGAAGCCTAGATCCTGAGCAAGCACGATCGGCTATTGCAGACCATCTTGCATCCCGCGACAACGGAACCCACGTGAACAACCAAGTACGAGTAGGCCAGTCTGATCTGGAAAARCGCTCCCTGGCAATCGGAAATGCCTTAGCCCACCGAGTTGACCCATCCGGCACCGAGTTGGATGACGGTGGACGTCATTACCGTGGCCTTCGGATGCAGGAGATTGGTCGTGAGCTATTGGAGCAGCGCGGCATCAATACTCGCGGCATGGGCACCATGGAACTCGCCGAGCGCGCGCTTCATGTTGGRAGCGACCTTGCAAATGTTATTGGCGTGGTGGCCCGTCGCTCTTTACGTATGGCCCACGACAATGCAAGCCAGTCGTTCATGCGCTGGGCTCGCCAAGTCACCCTGCCCGACTTCCGAGCTACCGAGCGAATTCAGTTCGGCGGATTGGGGCTGCAGAAGCTCAACGAGAAAGGCGAAATCAAGAGTGGAAAACTCGCTGACGGGAAAACCGCAATCAAGCTTGAGAGCTTTGGCGAGAAGGTCGGCTACACCCGACAGATGTATGTGAACGATGACCTGGATGCTTTGGGCCGGATTCCGCAAATGTGGGGTTATGCGAAAGCGCGGTTGGAGAACTCTCTRGTTTACGGCCTCATCACGGGAAATGCCAAAACTGGCGATGGCAAGGCCTTGTTCGATGCCTCGCATAAGAACACTGGAGCCGGAGTCATTGATGTAACCGGGCTCTCGACGGGTCGAACCAAGATGGCTKTGCATCCKGCCTTCGGSAACRAMGARGCMATGAACCTRCAGCCRGGGWTYCTCYTGGTTCCTTCRGCGCTYCARACSGTTGCTCARCARCAKGTYGCAASYGGATTYGTYCCYGGTTCTTCSGGMGARGTKAATCCWTTCGCCGGGAACTTGGAGGTGATYTCCGAAGCACTCTTRGAYGCCGACTCGGCGTTGAAGTGGTACTTGATTGTCGGAAACGGTCAATACGACACTGTTGAATACGGCTACCTCGAGGGCAGCAATGGCCTCGACCTTCGCGTGAAGGAAGGTTTCGACATTGATGGCATTGAGCTGCGCGTCACTCACGACTTCGGCGTTGCCCTGATGGGCCACGAAGGCATCTACCGTTCCACTGGAGCATAGTTCAAATGAAAAACTACATTCAACCTGGGATTGCCCTGGACTTCGTGGCCGCTACCGACTTGGTTGGCGGCCAAGGGTTGCTTCTGGAGAACACCTTTGGTGTTGTTGCAGGAGATGCCTTGACTGGCGAAGACGCGGTCATGGACGTTGTCGGCGTGTACGACCTCCCAATGGCAGCTGTTTCTCCGCCTCAGTTCAAAAAGGCCTTTTGGGACGACGCCGCAAAGCTGGTCACGGACGTGTCCACCTCAAACACACTTATCGGCACCTTCACGAAGGGCGGAACGAGTGGTGATGCAACAATCAATGTTCGCTTGAGTGGTTACGCAGTCTAGTGAGCCTAGCTGACCTTGTCTCCACCGCTTCTGGTGTGTTGGCTAACTCCATCGGCGAGGATGTTCAATACATCCCCGCCGATGGCAGCGACCCAATTGGATTCAAGGCTCTGTACAAAACTGAGTTAGAGGAAATGGATGGCGACACTGGCGCTGCCGTCATGTCGCGTAAGCCGAACATCATGGTTCGGCATGCGGCGATGGGAAAAGCACCTGTCACGGGGGACCGTTTCACCTTGAAGGGTGACTCTTTCAAAGGCACTGTGGTCGACGAGGACTTGGCAAATGGAGAATCCCTAGTTCTTCTAATGAAAGAGAGGGAAGTAGCGTGAGCCTGTTTAGAACAGCTATTCGCGTCGCCGCAGTCGCAGCACTGATGAACGCAACTTCTGCAAAGGAGAGGGTGTTCGATAGCCGCGTGACTCCACTCGACGAAGGCCAGGAATACCCCATCATCCTGGTTTCAACCGAGAACGAGCCAGCCACGAAACTCGATGCCTCGCCGACTCGCTACATGCGTGAAGCGAATCTGGTTACGAACTTAATCGTCTCTTACGTCCCAGAGAAAGAGGATTCCGTTTTCGACATCGAGCGAAAGCTTGCGGCGAAGCTGGACCTTGTCGCTCATGAACTTGAGCGCGCGATGACCGTAGATCCCTTCCTTGGGAAGACGCTTGCACTTGAGTTGGAGCTTTCGAGTTTCGACCCTGAGTTCGACACGGATGGTGAGGTGCCTAAAGGCGGCGCCCGCATCGCCTGGAAAGCGAGCTTTACAGAAGAGCTTCCAGACACCTCGGAATCAGCGCTGGTTCCATTCAACCGTGCTCACATTGAGACCGACGGCAAGGTTGGCGATTCAACTGCTTCTGGCGTCGACGACGTAGAGCTTCCGCAATGAAAAATACGATTCACATCAAGCCTTGCGGTTCACTCAAGATTCGCGACCCGCACACCATGCTCCATCTGTCAGCGGAAGGCGCAACGGTACCTCGCAATTCTTACTGGCTTCGCCGATTGGCTGCCGGAGAGGTCGAGGAAGTTTCGAAGAAAACGAAGGGGAAAAGTAATTAGATGACCATTCCGTTCAATCAGGTTCCTGCGAATAGCAGGGTTCCCTTCATGTTTGTGGAGTTTGATAGCTCCCGTGCCCAGCAAGGCCCAGCCATTCAGCCGTACAAGATTCTTGTACTCGGCCAAAAGCTTCCTGCGGGCGCCCAGGCGAACGATGACCCTGTCCGGATTACGAGCCTAGAAGGCGCGTCTTCGGCATTTGGTGAAGGTTCCATGCTGCATGGCATGGCGAAGGGATTGCTCGCCGCGAACCGCTTTACTGAAGCTTGGTTTGTTTCTGTGGCAGAGCCCGCAGGGAACGCAGCTTCTGGCACCATTGTTTTCGGTGGTGCTCCAACCGCGGCAGGCACCCTAAGTGTCTACATCGGAGGTCGGCGCATTCAGGTTGCCGTCGCAGCTRCCGATACTGCGAACGGTGTCGCGACTGCTCTGCAGGCTGCCATTGCTGCAGAGGGTTCCCTGCCAGTGTCCGCGGCGGTCGCAACCAATACGGTGACGATCTCTTCTCGCCATACTGGCCAAGTCGGGAACGACATCGACATTCGAGTCAACTACTTCTCGGGTGAGGCCCTGCCTGCGGGATTGACTGCAGCCGTGACCGCCTTGTCTGGTGGCACAGGTGCTCCGGATTTGGCGAATGTAATCAGCGCCATTGGAGATGAGCACTACAACATTTGGGCAAACCCATTTGTCGACGCAGCAACTCTCAATACGCTCGATTCTGAGCTTGAAAGTCGCTGGGGTCCAGAGCGTCAAATCGAAGCGATTGCGTTCTCTGCTTACCCCGGCTCGCATGCGGCAGCAGGCACTCTCGGTGATAGCCAGAACAGCCAGTTCCTTTCCATTCAGACGTGCTTCGGTTCACCGACTCCGTCCTATGAGTGGGCAGCAACCATCGCTGGCGTAATCGCTGCGAATGGGAACATCGACCCTGCTCGTCCATTCCAGCGCTTGGAGTTGCCGGGTGTGCTTCCTGCAAAAACCGCAGACCGGTTCACCATGCAGGAACGCAACCTCCTGCTCTTCGATGGCATCGCAACCAACTACGTTGGAAGCGGCTCGGTATTCATCGAGCGCCAAATCACCACCTACCAGAAGAATGCTGCAGGTGCTGACGACACGGCTTACCTTGATGTGAACACTGTCCTGACTTTGGCGTATCTGCGCTACGACTTCCGGACTTACTTCCTCGTGAAGTACCCACGCCACAAGCTGGCTGACGATGGGAACAGCTTTGGTCCTGGCCAAAAGGTCATGACACCAAACACTGGCAAAGCCGAGTGCCTAGTCAAGTTCCGTCAGTGGGAGGCGCTAGGTCTGGTTGAAAACATCGACCAGTTTGCGGATGAGTTGATTGTGGAGCGCAACACTTCTGATCTCAACCGCCTCGACTTCCTCTTGCCACCAAACTTGGTGAACCAGTTCCGCGTAGGCGGAGTTCAAATCTCGCACATTCTCTGATCATCATGGAACCAATCGGCGGAATCATTAACGTTCAAATCGATGGTGTAAACCTTCGTGCCAGAGGGGAATGGACATACGGTCTTGGAATCCCCAAAAACGAAGCTGTTGAGGACATCAATGGTATTCGTGGATTCAAAAACTCAGCTCAGGTGGCCTTTGTGGAAGGCGAAATTACGGATGCGCGAGAGTTTGACCACATTTCCTTTGCTTCCATCACGGATGCAACCATCACCTTGAAGCTTGCGAATGGCAAAGTCCTTGTCTGGCGAGAAGCATGGCATGCGGGTGAATCCGTCGGCAACACTGGCGAAGGCACCATTGGCTGTCGTTTTGAGTCCGCCGGCCGCGCGGAGGTCATCAAGTAATGGGTGACAGCAAGAAACCACAGTTCGTCGAATTGGAACTGCAAGAGCCTTATGAGTTCGGTTCGGAAACGATTTCCAAAATAAAGATTCGTCGACCCAAAGGCAAGGACTACAAAAAGATGCCGGCCGGTCTGGAAGACAACCCTGGCTTGCTCTTGGATTGGGCAGCTCACTTGAGCGGACACCCAGACGTAGTTTTCGATGAGATGGACTGCGTCGATGTCAACCGGCTACTGGAGGTGGTCGGGGGTTTTTTCGAAACTGGCCAAGAAACTGGCGAGTAGTTCTCGCAGCGTTTGCAGAGCGCTTTGGCTGGTCTCCTGGAGATCTTCTGGAACTTGATTCAGAAGACCTCATGTTCTGGATGGATGCCGCTGCTGAGTTAACCAAGGCTCAAAAAACCCATGGCCGCCGGTAAGAAGTTCCCCCTTTCGATTGCGATTGCCGCGGTCGACAAGGTCACCAAGCCCATGCGCAAAATGCGCAAGGGGATTGATAAGGTTTGGGCGCCGGTACGCCGGTTACGTAGTGGCCTGGGGAGATTGTCAAAGGCAGCTGGGCTCCCACAAATCATTAAGAGCTTCAAACGGGTAGGCATGGCCGTTGGAGGTGTCATTAAAAAGGTTGGCTCCCTAGTGTTCAAGATGGCGCTCCTGGGTGGTGCAGCCGTTGGCTTTGCAGTCGCGATGGTCCGCTCTACCGCGTCGGCCGGAGACAACATCGCCAAGACTTCGTCTAAGCTTGGAATCGGTGTTGAGGCGTTGCAGGAATATCGCTTCGCTGCAGAACGCGCGGGTGTCCCTATCGCGACCTTCGACATGGCTATGCAGCGGATGGGTCGCCGAGTTGGCGAGGCAGCAAATGGAATGGGCGAAGCCAGAATGGCTTTGCGGGTCCTTGGTATTGAAGCGCGCGATTCGGAAGGAAAGGTTCGCTCGATTGAAAGCCTCTTGCCGGAGGTCGCCGAGAAGCTGTCGCTGGTCGGTACCGAAAACGAGCGAAACGCTTTAGCGATGAAGCTGTTCGACTCTGAGGGTGTCGCACTTGTAAACATGCTTTCGGATGGCTCCAAAGGGTTGGCCGAAATGCGCGACCGTGCGCGTGAACTTGGCTTGGTCATGTCGGAAGATGACGTAAAAGCGGCTGAGGCATTCACTGATGCCCAGACCGATTTRTTCTCATCTCTGGCAGGCGTGAAGACGGTGATCAGTACGGCCCTGATGCCTCAGCTCACCAGCCTCTCCAACAAGCTGACKGACYTRGTCCTCAAGCACCGCGGGGCAATTCAGCAGTGGTCAGCCAACTTCGCKAAATCCCTTCCAGAYCGMTTGCGTTCTATYCAGGAATGGYTGGGCAAGGCMCGTGCGAAACTTCAAACACTAATGGAYGTGGTCRAGCCRGCGATTGACCGTTTCGGTGGATTCAACATTGTTCTCGGGGTGCTTGCGACACTCCTACTCGGGCCAGTCGTTGCAGCACTGTTCGGCATGATTCCGGCAATCTACGCCCTTGGAGCTGCTCTCTTGACGACCCCAATCGGATGGATAATCCTTGGGCTGACTGCTGTTGTTGCTGCCGGCGTTTACATGGCGAATCGGTGGGAGTGGGTCGCAAATCTCTTCAAGGGGATTTGGGCGTTCATCGCCGGGGCCTTCAAATTAGGGTGGGCGATGATTAAGTTTTACGTGTCCCTGCTTTTGAAGCCCATCGATTGGATAATCGCAGGATGGGGCCGCGTGACCGACTTCTTCTCCGACATGTGGAGTGGAATCAAGGGTCTCTTTGGCTCCGGCGTCTCATGGATTACCAGCAAGATTAAATCCCTTGTTGGGTGGCTTCCTGATTGGGTTACTGGCAAGCTTGGGTTTGAGGTGGGTGGCTCCATTGAATCCCCACAGTTCGGGGCACCGGTTCCAGCAGGAGCAGTAGCGGCAGCATCTGGCACCGCAGCAGTGCGGATTTCWTTCGACGATATGCCGAGAGGCGTTCGGGTTACCGATGAAGGAAACGATGGAGTCGACCTCGACCTYGACCTTGGCTAYTCAATGGGTGGGCTATGAGCTGGCGCGATCGATTACGTGTYGCCTCTTTCCGYGGCGTTGAGTTTCAAGTGAAAGCWTCGGACCGGRGCGGAGGGCGCCGWGTCGCTCTTCACGAATACCCMGGCCGTGACGAACCGTTTCCGGAGGACCTYGGAAGGAGCGCCAAGGACTTCAAGATTGATGCCTTTGTCTTAGGTGACAAYTATGACTTGGACCGAGACCGCTTACAGCTTGCGCTCGAAGAAGCCGGTCCTGGMGACTTGGTGCACCCGTACCTTGGGGACATGCGCGTCCAAGTGTTTGGCAAATTTCGTGTACGAGAAAGCGCGAAGGARGGCCGRATTGCAYACTTCACCATCACCTTTGTGGAGGCCGGTAAGGAGCAATACCCRACTGCGGAAGATGACATTCCTTCAGCGGTTCGYTTGGCGTTGGCYATCGCGCGYGAGAARGGAGAAGAGCAAGCGGTGCAGCGCATTGAAGTAWTGGCYTCTGCCCCTTCATTCGCAAAGGARGCAGTAGAGGCAACGGTTGGCCAGGTGCTTGAAGACATARGGAAGGCTCCTGCTRTTGGTGGGCTTGAACGAGCCGCAGAGTTCGTTCGCGAARTCCAAGACTTGATTGACAACCCGKCAGRGATATTCGAYTCGCCGGACGATTACGTTCAGCGATTGRGKTCTGTMGTGGGAATGRTTTGGTCCGGTGGGGAGGATGCAATTTCAGCATTCCAGGCRTTTGAATCCCTCTTTRCTTCCACAGCGYTGYTGCTTGGTGGYGCTTCCTCGGTTCACGCAGCAGCCGACGAAGCYTCTCTCGCAGTGTCGCAACTGATTCGAGTCTCAKCTCTTGAGGGTGCCTCYGACGCRGCTTTGCAGGCTCCRTGGGCAACCTWYGARGAAGCGATTCTYAAGCGWGACTCAYTSGCTTYYCARATTGATTCCGAATCYGAAACGGCAGGGGACTCGCTTTACCTYGCGTTGCAGGAYTCTCGMGCTGAGGTYGTGAATGGAATCCCRGTGGAAGCCGAAGCTCTTCCATTCYTGCGYTCCGTCTTAGTGACTGAATCCGTTCCCTCAYTGGTAGCGGCGTATGAGATYCATGACGACMTTTCCCAGGAAGCGGAAATCGTGTCAAGAAACAAGGTCCGTCACCCCGGGTTCATCCCTGGTGGTACCGAGCTGGAGATTCTRAGTCGTGGTTGAGTTGCTGGTTGATGGCAAGATCTACTCGGGTTGGAAGAGCATMAAAATCAGCCATTCCATGGAGTCGGCTGCCGGTGCYTTTTCKCTTTCTGTGAGYGCCCGTCGGCCCTGGTCCATYTTGCCCGATCAACGCGCRGTGATWACCAGTCTTGGTGATGTCTTTGCAACTGGTTGGGCACCCAAGGGTGGCAGCGGGTTTACATCCACCWCACATGACCGGACCGTGGGCGGCAGAAGTCTCGCGGCCGACATGGTGGATTGCTCGGCAATGAACGAAGTGGTTGAGTGGAATGGACTCGACCTTTTCGAAATAGCAGTTGAGTTGGCGTCGCCTTTTGGAGTGGAGATTYTYCAAGGTGCCGACGTCGGCGCGGTATTCGACACCTTCAAACTCCAGCCAGGAGAGTCYGCMTGGGAAGCRCTTGAACGTGCCTGCCGCATGCGTGGCTTACTTGCTCACTCTGACAGGTTTGGTTACCTCTGGCTTGCTAARCCCGGYGCTGARCGCTCCTCTGTGAGYYTGGTWGAAGGACGGAAYATTCTGGAAGCAWSCGAAASMGTAGACCGCTCAAGTCGCTTTTCCRATTACATCGTTCGTGGRCAATCGCARGGGTCCGATGGATGGAACGGTGACCTTGCMGCGCAACCRGAGGGRGTTGCTTTCGAYCCMTCGGTGAGYCGATACCGCCCRCTCCTWGTGCTTGCKGAGTCAAGYATTACTCCGGAGGTCGCYACGGCTCGCGCWGAGTGGGAAGCKGCGGTCCGTGCRGCGCGGTCTTCATCGYTAACMGTGAARCTGCAGGGWTGGCATCAATCCTCRGGAGGCAAGCCMTGGGAAGTGAACATGCTTGCTCCATGYGTGATTCCGTACTTCAAYCTGGACGACGTTTTGTTAATCACCAGCYTGGAGTTTTCCAAGGATTCATCGGGAACATTTACCAAGCTAACCCTGAAGCGTCCGGAYGCGTTTTTGCGYAAGCCAGAGGTTCCGAAAACAGACCCAATCGGGCAGTGGGGYAACTAGCGTGTTCTCTCAAATCCAAGCAGGYCTAAGAGATCTCCGTCGYCGGGTATTCCTGAGCGTTGCTCGAGGTGTAATCCGTKCAATAAACGACTCGACGGGCRTTCAAGAGTGCCAAGTYGGCTTACTGAAAGGCGAGTTGCGAGACGGYGTYGAGAGGTTCCAGGAGTACGGGTTTACCTCCGTCCCACWTGCCGGCGCCGAAACCGCCGCAGTCTTTGTTGGCGGSAACAGGGACCACGGAATCATTGTGGCCACGGATGACCGGAGGTTCMGGCTYAAGAACCTYGCTCCYGGAGAGGTTGCRCTTTACACCGATGAAGGGGACAAAATCGTCTTCAAACGRGGYCGCRAAATCGAAATCACCGCMGGAACTCAGGTGACCATTRCTGCKCCGYTRACCRWKGTRGTTGGYRACCTYGARGTGACKGGCGACGTTACCGACCRTTCTTCTGGCWCMGGYARCTCMATGAAGGGAATGCGCGACAYCTACAACTYGCACACCCACCCCCAAAGCGGTGGTGGTGACACMCAAGGCCCAGACCAAGAGATGTGATYAACCCCATTCTTYATTCGAATACCTCARSCATGCAAGCTCTCAATCACCCGTYGGCGAAGGTTGGCTCTGTYGGCGAYYTGGCCCTTKCCTGGAAAGACGGGCAGGCTGACATTGTCCTTGAAGGAGAAGCTTTGCTTATGGAAGGGGGGCTCGTTTCAGCCATCCTAGTTTCACTCTTCAGCGATGCACGGGCACCGGAAGATTCCGATCTTGCTAAGAGTGACCCACGGGGCTGGTGGCCAGATGACGTCACCGACCGCTATGGTTCACTGTTGTGGTTGTTGCAAAGRGAGAAGATAACCCCTGAAATCTTATCCAAGGCAAAGGCGTGGACTGCAACCGCGTTGAGCTGGTTAACAGAAGACGGCATTGCTGAGAGAGTAGAAGTAGAGGTCGAGCGCCAGGGATTGGACAGAGTGGCCATTGGTGTGAAGCTTTACCGTGGCAATGCGCGAAGATGGAATTACCTCTGGGATGCGTTGGAGGAGACATTGCTTGAAACCGGTCGAGTAGCCCTTCAAGTAACTCAAGGGGTTTGATAGAGGGGAGTTGAATGCCATTTCAACGCCCTTCTCTTTCGGAACTCGTGGAGCGAGGCGACTCTCAATTATCGAGTCGCATTGGGATTGGGCCGTTATTGCGTCGTTCCGTATTGGGCGGACTATCAAGGGTGCTAGCCGGAGCAGCTCACATGCTTCATGCCCACATTTCCTGGGCGTCGAACCAAATCCTGCCAGATACTTCAGAGGCGGAAATCCTTGCTCGGCAAGCATCGATTTACAAACTGACGAGAAAGGCGTCGGCCTTTGCGTCTGGAACAGCGGACTTCATCTTCACTCAAGCTAGCCAATTGCCAGCAGGCACTAAAGTGCGCCGCTCGGATGGAGTTGAATTCGAAGTCATTGCTGGCATTTCACCTGCTGCTGCTGGGACCTATTCGGCTTCCATCAGGGCAGTGGCCTCCGGTGATTCAGGAAATACAGCCGTGGGAGTGCAGCTTCTAATGATTTCTCCTGTGGCATACGTGAATCAGTCGGCTAGCACTGTTTCTTTGGCTGGTGGTGCGGACGAAGAGACCGATGARCGGTTRCGCGCGCGRYTGCTMAAGCGCATYCAAGARCCRCCTCATGGTGGTTCATCCCWGGATTACGTGGCGTGGGCMCTAGAGATTCCGAAGGTKACAAGGGCYTGGGCGTTYCCCTCCTACACTGGRATWGGAACAGTAGGAATCACCTTCACTSTTGATGAAGAACCAGGCGGACCCATTCCAGATGGCGCCAAGGTGCAGGAAGTCCAAGMCTTCATTGATTTGGTTCGTCCAGTGACCGCCGCGCCAACAGTGTTTGCTCCYACCCCTRTTGCGATGGACCCGGTGATTACGCTTACGCCTAAYACKCCAGYYGTTCAGGCTGCAGTCGAGGCCGCCATTGCTGACCTACATCGACGCGAGGCAATTCCTGGTGGRACCTTGTTGCTTTCTCATATACGGGAAGCCATTTCTTCTGCTGCAGGAGAAACAGATCATGTTCTTGTGTCGCCAGTGGTCGACGTTGTTGTTAACAATGGGGAGCTGTCAGTTCCGGGAGCCATTACATGGCAAAGCTGATTGACTACCTGACACAGCTCCAAAACCTGCTCCCCAAGGGAGTGGTTTGGAATCGTGAGGAAGGCTCAACCCTTACGTCCTTGCTTGCTGGACTTGCCAAAGAGTTCTTCAATGTTGATCAACGAACTGAAGACCTGCTACGTGAAGCAGACCCATCGCGTGCACTTGAAATGTTGACAGATTGGGAGCGCGCAGTCGGCTTACCCGACCCCTGCACAGGGCCTTTGGATACTTTGGCCGCGCGCAGAGCGGCGGTAGTTGCTCGGCTCCGCAGCCAAGGCGGTCAGTCCAGAGCTTTCTTCATAGCACTTGCTGAGACGCTTGGATATTTAGTCACCATTACTGAGTACAAGCCATTCGTCGCAGGAAGCAAGGCTGGAGAAACGCTTACCAATGGTGACTGGAAGCACACCTGGAAGGTCACCGCTCCCGAAACGACTGTTCGCAAATTCAAGGCCGGCGACGGTGCTGGTGAGTGTTTGGCGAGATGGGGAAACCAAGAACTCGAATGCGCAATTGAGCGCGCAAAGCCAGCTCATACCCAGGTGATTTTCGCCTATCAAGGATAAGTAATGCACAAAATCGATGGACCAGGCGCAACTGCGCAAAACGACTTCACCGAGGGTGATCCAGGTAACGGCATTGAGGCCACGGAGGTGGACTTTGAGTGGTTGAATGCCATTCAAGGGGAAGCGGTTGCCATTGTTGAAGCAGCTGGATTGACGCTCGATAAAGCGGACAAGACACAGCTTCTCCAGGCAATCATCATCGGCCTAGCGACTCGAATCGTGCGCGGCGATGTTTCGGTTGCGATTTTGAACGGCGAGGGCCAAGTCCGTGTTACTCAGGCAAATACTGGCGCCCCAGGTAAGCTGAACATTATTTCCGGTGGTGCGCTTCACAACGCGGTACTGAAGTTGACTGCTGGCGGCGGCGCTTCTGAGGGATGGGAACTAGTCAAYGCTGCCAGCGCKGGCCAATTAGTTTTTCAATTTGCGAMYGACGCGGCTCCTGATGGAACGGGTACCTACGTAAATAAGGCTTTTCTMCGCGAAGATGGAAATTTCTTCTCTGGTCTTTTTTATGATCCCTCCGGATTCRCCTCGCTGGGRAACGGGTTGATTCTKCAATGGGGGAAAGTTRCTACCCCCTTGGCAGAGGGTTCTGTGGTGATTAATTTGCCAATGGCTTTCCCAAACCAATGCCTGCATGCCGGTGCCATCGGTAGAAATAACACTGGAGCATCCAACAAGGGTTCCTGGGTTGAATCAGAAAGCGTAGACCAGGCACAACTCAAATTTTATGTCCAATACTCGGGAGCTGGATCAGCAACCATAGATGGACTTCGTTGGTTTGCAATAGGCCGTTAACAAATGACAACCATAATCTACGCAGCTTACGATGCTGGCTCTGATGAAGTCCTTGGCTTCTATCGGTCTGACGTCCACGCAACAATCCCAACTCCTAATCTGGTCATTTCAGATGTCGAGCACGCTCAGGCAATCGTTGACCAGGAAGCGGGTAAAACACTGAAAGTCACGGSCGGYGCWTTGGTCTCWATYTTGCCCGCYATCGCATTGACYGTRTAYCGCGATCGCGCCAAGSGAGTGGTKGACGGTGAYGCKGCAGCACTTGTTAGCACYTCCTTTCCGTTTGCCGATTCGCAGGCTTTYCTGCTGATGGCGCGRGTGCACGAGGCGACMATKGCTGCYYCGGATGGAGCCCGGACRCAATCGGAATACCCTCTTCTKGCAGCCAAAGTCCTTGCRGAGGGTGGCTCCGTYWCCCACGCTTCCCTKGGWGTTGCTGCYACAGGRACRGAYRCCGAGYTKGCWACRATTCGCGCAGASWTWGCGGRYATTGAAGAAGTTCGRATGAAGGCYCACATYGACCTGGATGCTGCGGTTGATGCAGCTGCTATCGATTCGGTACTGGCTGCGATTTCTTGGCCTGCGTAGTGGGCAGCCCGAGCGAAACGGACAGGCATCTTGACCGCATCGATGGCCAGATCGAAAAGCTAACGGGGCTTGTGACTACCGTAGCTTTGGTCGAGTCCAAAATCACGGCTGTGTTCGAAAGGTCGAGTCGCCAGGACAAACGTCTCGACGGTCATTCGGCGCGACTTCGTGCTCACGATGACCGGCTCCGAAAGGTCGAAGCGAGGGGGGCTTTCGTTGCTGGGTTCCAAAAGTTTCTATGGCTGGTCGCCGGTGCGGTAATTGTCGCATTGCTGCAGACGATGACCTGATTCCAAGAATGGCTAATACCCCCATTGGAAGGGTAATTGGCCACGGATACATAGGTGTCATGGAAAAACAAACCAAGGCCCTTCGGTCGAAGCGTTTCAAGTCCGGGCTCACAGGAGGCATTGCCAACTTGGCCGTTGCCTTGCCCGAAAGTGGGCTTGAAGGAAACGCTCAGTTGGCGGTCCTCATTTCAATCACGCTGACGACACTTTGCGTGATTGTGTGTCAGACCATTACGGATGTGAAGTCTCACARCATCCAAGTCMTSGAACTCAAGGCYAAAGGTGAGGTKGWCRMGGRTGCGTAACMTMACCCGAATTYTTCTCGCMMTTTGCGTTCTGCTTGCCCCRGGTTGYTCRRTGGTYGAYGCCCTTGGWGGTTATGCCGATGCRCAAGAAAGCCTCACGCTGAAAACGTTGGAGGCCGAAAAGCTGAAGGCCGAAAACGCAGGATGGCAGCAACGCACGAGTGACCTTTCCGACAGGCTTGAGGTGCTTACTTTTGAGCTTAAGGCGTCGACATCTCCCGGAGATCGCGCTGCTCTTGAAGAGCAAGTCGAGGTTCTCGACGCTCAGCTTGAATCTGCAATCGTGGTGGCGGAGGAGTTTCAGGCCAAGAGCGAGGCGGCGGATCTCGCTAAGGCCCGGGCGGAAGTGAGGAAGGCTATCGCCAAAGAACAACTTGAAGCAAACGGCCAGGTCATCGCTGCGGCAGCTGACGCAACTGGTGGACCAGCGGCCGGAGCTATTGCTCGAGTAGGAATCCTAACGGCAGGTTCTCTTGCTGCTGCGTGGGGCGCCATAAAGGCGTCAATCGTCTAGCAATGATCTTCATGCATCCCGACATCATTGTCGCGGAGTGCCGGAGCTGCGGGGGGGCGGGTAGATTCCCGCTCCCCCTTGGCGGCAGATGCGATGGGTGCAATGGCGCGCGAAGGATTGCGCACTCTCTCAATTCTGCTCCCGAAGTGCAGGCCCTTGTCGAGAAGCTGAACGACCGTTTCTTGAACGCGATTTCAATCACTCGACGTGACGTAAACAAGAAGAGGAAGATTCAGGTTCGCCAAGTAAACGATGAGTGGATTCCGTATGGAGATGAGCGCGCTGAGGGCGTGGCTTAACTGAAACTTTGCAAGCCGTTTGCAAGCGAAGGCAAAAAGAAGGGGTATTGATTGACCCCGATAGGTCGTTTCCTCTTTATGGAAACTAGCGAAAACCAGCCATAAACGCCATTAAAGGGTAATACGCAATACTTAGCAAAGGAGCCGAGACGGACTCATAATCCGTTGGTTCCAGGTTCAAGTCCTGGGCGGCCCACCAACTCCTCTTGCGAAACTTCGTTTCGACGAGGAGTTGGCGCACCGCCCAGGCCGACGACTACGCGGTTGGCTCGATGCGTGTCATGTCCCGGGCGGCCCACCTGCGCCAGTTACAAATCTATCGATTGTTTGGGTTTGGCATGGCGTGAACCTAAACACTTAGAGGGCAACCCTCTGGAGCATGGAGTACGCCGGGATCATCTTTGGGAGTTGCGGCCTTTTTGCCCATCAGGCGAAGCGCCGAATAAACCCACCACGCCCGAATGGGATTCATCCCGTCGTCTATGCACATCTTGCGGATGAGTTTGTCGGCCGGCTTACGGAACTTAATTGGGTCTAAAACGCCTTCCCGCATCAGCTGATACAACGCGTCATGCACCAGAGATCCACGCATGAAATTGAGGGTGTCGAACGTAGGGCCAGATGGTCCGTCCCAAGCGTAACCAATCTCAATGACCATCATTCCATTCACATCCAAGGAGATGAAGGACTTGTGTTTTACAACAGGTTGATCCGGAAGGATTTCAGTCTCAGTTAAGTATTGCTTCTGAAGTTGGTATTTGAAGCCACCTTTGTATTCGATGCATTTCATTCAAGGACTCGATTCTATTTTTGTGGGGGTACCTCAACGGGTTCCGGCCTGTGTCGTGGCTTCGCGCCGCGTATCGTCAGCGACAGGCGCTGCAGGTGCGGAAATATTGTCAAAGTGATGGCTCGAGAATACACCGCCAGCGACCCATGACCAAGTAATCTATGGGAGAATCGTCGCTGGATAGATCATGAAAATCACCATCAAATACTGCCAAATGTGAAACTACCTTCCTGAAGCGACCAGTTTGGCCGCGGAACTGAAGAAGAATTTCGAGGTCGATGTCACCCTCATCCCTGGCAGCGGCGGCATCTTCGATGTTCACCTAGACGGAGCCTTAGTGTTCAGCAAACTAGGCGACGACGGTCACTTTCCAGAACCCGGCGAAGTGACATCGGTCATCCAAAAACTTTAAGCGTCGATGGAATCCAGGGGGATCTCAGCCAACTCCGCGCCGTCATCCACCAAACGTTTTTTCATCCACGCGCCACTATTCCATCTCCACAAGAAGATGAATCCGCCGGCGAAGATTTCTGCGCCCCACATGTACCAGACCATGGCGACATCGCCTTTGTAGACGAACACCACCCACCAGCACAGTGGGATACTGAGTAACCACGTGCATAAAACTCCGGTCCACATCACCCAGACGTGATCGCCGGCGGCACGCAGGCAAAAACGGAAAGTGACTTGGAGGGCATCGCCCAGCTGCCATAGTGCACATGCAGCCATGACACCTTTACCTAGATCCAAGGCTTTCTCGAGGGCTTCCGGGTCATCGTTATGCAGGAATATGCCAGCGAGTTCGCGTCCGAAAATGAGGTAGATCAAAGCCATGAAACTCATGAATGGAATCAGGATTTGCAAGATGCTGCGAACGGTTCGTTTGGCGGCTTCATAATCGAGTTCGCCAACAAACTTTCCAATCATGACCGAGCCAGCATCGGCAACTGCGACGGCCGGCAACAAGGATAAGTGCACTAACTGAATTCCTGCCTGATGTACCGCAAGCGCCATCGTATCGGTCTTTCCGACAATCCAGGTGATGGACAAGAACGACAAGTTTTCCAAAGTAAATTGAATGCCGCCAGTAATACCAACTTGAATCACCTTGCGCATGCGCGTCCACCTCAAGCGCAACACCTCTCGGTTTATTTTATGGCGTGGCTTCACCAAATAAATGATCACGCCCAAAGCGATAAGGTCGGCAAGACCAGTTCCTAGAGCAGCACCATCTGCGCCCATTTCCGGAAGACCAAGGTGCCCAAAAATCAACGCCCAGTTAAACAAGATGTTGATTGGGTGCACCAATAGGTCCACGACCATGGGTATGCGCATACTTCCGGTCGAGCGTAGATATTCGGCGATCGCAAAGGTCAGCAACGTCGGCAGCAACCACTGCAGGCGAATATGAAAGTAGGAGGTGCCGATGTCCACGGCATCGCCCTTTAACTTAGTGCTGGCAATGAAGTCGCGAAAAGTTTCGGAGATGGGTCCGGCAAAAACTAGCAACAAGCTGCCGCAGAACAACGCCAAGCCAAACGCATGCACGCCAAAAGAGAATGCTTTCTCGCGTTCACCGGCGCCAATGTGTTGGCTGATGAGGGGTCGTTGCCCGCGCAAAATTCCCCAAGGGAAAGTCACTGCAAACCAGGTGGMGACTGAGGCGAATCCAACCGCACCAAGCGCATCGGTGCCGAGCTGCCCAACCATGAGCATGTCGACGAAGCCCTTCATCGTGAAAGACAACATGGAAACACCAATCGGCCACGCAAGACGCATGACTTCCCGGCGTGAGCCTGGAAGACTGTGGGTCAAACGATTGGATGGTTGGTGTTCATGAGGACGGCCTCAACCAGATAGAATAGCGTCGTGTCTGCAGCCACCCTGCTCGTCGATACCTCTTTTCTGGGCGATGTCCTCTGCGCAGAACCGTTGGTGCGCGCCGCCGTGGCAAAGTTTGATGGTCCGGTTGATTTCTTGACCTCCACTGGCGGCGCGCAAATGCTTTCCGGCCATCCAGATCTGCGCGAGGTCATGGTTTATGACAAACGCGGTGTAGATAAAGGCGTCCGCGGGATCTTTCGTTTGGCCAAAATGCTGCGCCAACGCCAATACGCACGGGTGATTTGTTCCCATCGTTCCTGGCGTACCGCATTTTTGTTACGCCTCGCGCGGATTCCGGAGCGGGTGGGCTATGACAATGCATCGGGGGCCAAGCTGTACACCAAACTAGTGCCCTACCCTAAGCAGCTGCATGAAATCGAACGCAATCTTGCGTTAATTGGTGGCGGGGAATGGGAGCGTCCGCGATTGTTCCCATCGCTAGAAGAGCAGCAGCGGGCGATGCAACTTGCGCCGCAGTCAGGCTTTGTGGCAGTGGCCCCAGGATCGATTTGGGCGACCAAACGTTGGCCGGCGGAACATTTTGCAGAAGCCATCAAGCAGTTACTGGATGGCGGGGAGCGCGTCGTCCTGCTCGGCGGTCCCGACGACACCGACCTTGCCGAGAACATCATCCAAATCTCTGGCGGCGGTCCTGGACTGACCAATTTGACTGGTCAAACCAATCTGCGTGAGTCCTACGCGGTACTGGAGCGTGCAGCCTGTCTTATGACCAATGATTCCGCGCCGATGCATATGGGCGTGGCGGCTGGGATTCCGGTAGTCGCAATATTTTGCAGTACGGTTCCCGATTTTGGCTTCGGCCCCCGTGGTTCGCGCGACGTGATTTTGCAGGTTTCTGATTTGGACTGTCGGCCGTGCGGAATTCACGGACATCCGACTTGTCCGGAGCAACATTTTCGCTGTGGAAACGAGGTTGCCGCGGAAAAAGTGGTGGCTGCGGTGCGTGAACGACTCGCCGTCGACGTCTCCGGTAGTTAGGCCAGACCTTCCTTGGAACCGCAGTCGTGTGGTTAACGGAGTAAAGTTTTTTCCCGCGGTCGAAATGAATGGATTCCGGTAGCAGGCGGCGGCGGCTCGCGTTACGTTCTAAGTGAAGAACCCAAATCGCAAATGTCCCGCTCTCAGAAAACTACTCCCCCTAGCTCGCAAGAGTTCCAGAGTCCAGCTACCCCGGCCCAACCAGGTGACCTTCCAGAGCCAAAGCTCTCGGAAAACTCCAGCACCGTACTGGCGAACCGCTATTTAGCGAAAGATGAGATCACCGGCGCGGTGGTCGAGACTCCGAAAGGTCTTTTTTGGCGTGTCGCGACCGCTATTGCGGCGCCGGAATACCGTGAGCTAGGCAAGCCAGTCGGCGATAAGTGGTCGCGCCGTTTCTACAACCTCATGGCTACCGGCACCTTCATGCCGAACTCGCCAACCCTCATGAACGCCGGTCGTTCGATGGGCATGTTGTCGGCTTGCTTTGTACTGCCGGTCGAAGATTCCATCGATGGCATCTTCACCACCTTGAAGCACGTGGCCTTGATTCAGAAAGCCGGCGGCGGAACAGGGTTTTCTTTCTCTAGTCTGCGTCCTGACGGTTCCATCGTCGCAAGTTCCGGCGGCCGCACTTCCGGCCCACTTTCCTTCATCGATGCCTACTCCGCTGGCACCGACGCCATCCAGCAAGGCGCATTTCGTCGCGGCGCAAACATGGGTGTCATGCGTTGCGATCATCCAGATGTACTGGAGTTCCTGCGCGCGAAAGACGATCTCACTCGCTGGACGAATTACAACATCTCGATCGGCGTCACCAATGATTGGATGCAGCGCGTAGTGGATAGTCCCGAGGAGCGTTTGTTGGTCGTGAATCCAAATGGCGGACAAAAAGCGTGGCTGCGTAAGTCGGTCGGGCGTCGTTGTTCCGAAGCCGATTACGATGCTTTCGCTGCCGGTGAAGGCCCCGCAGATGTCGATTACTGGACCTATGGCGAAGTCATGGATCAAGTGATTGAACATGCATGGCGTAATGGTGAGCCGGGTATGTTGTTCGTCGATCGCGCGAACGAAGACAATCAAGTACCGAACCTTGGTACTTACGAGGCTACGAATCCTTGCGTGACCGGTGATACTTGGGTGCTGACTGAAGAAGGCCCGCAGCAGGTCAGTGCGTTGTTGCATAAGCCAACTCGTGTTGCAGTCGATGGCGAGTGGTTCGCAACTTCGGACAAGGGTTTCTTTCCGACTGCGGTGAAGCAAACTTACTTGCTGCATTGCGCGAATGGACAGCAGCTTCGTTTGACTGAAGACCATCCGGTGCGCAAAGTCATTGTGAAAACACGTTGGCGTATCGAGTCCGAGTGGTGTGAGCTGAAAGATCTCCAGCCGGGCGATGAAATTGTTTTGCACGACCATCGCAGTTTGGGTGGATGGCAAGGCCGCGGTTCCGAGCAAGAGGGTTATCTGCTCGGACTACTTCAGGGCGATGGCGCGTTATTGGAACAAGGTGCTGCACTTTCGGTTTGGTCTGCGAAGACTGCCGATGGAACCGTTGCGCCTGGCGCGTTGTCGGTCATGGGTGCTGCCGAAGCTGCACTAACAACTTTGAATCACCGCTCCGATTTCGCTGGATTCCACGCGATTTCAAATCGTACTGAATGGCGTGCGGTTTCAGCACCACTGCGTAACTTGGCATCGGAGTTTGGCATGAAGCCAGGCGCCAAGGTAGCTGGGAATGCCATCGAATCGACTTCTAGTGACTTCCACATCGGTTGGCTACGCGGCATGTTCGATGCCGACGGTTCGGTACAAGGCAACTTAGTGAAAGGCGTCTCGGTGCGTTTGGCGCAGAGCGATGAGCCTCTCCTGCAATGCGCACAACGCATGCTGGCACGCCTGGGTGTGCAGTCGCGGATTCTGTCGCATCGTGAAGCGGGTTTCGCAATGTTGCCCGACGGAAAAGGCGGTGTGCGTGATTACGCAACCAAAGAGCAGTTTGAGTTAATCATCAGCGGTTCTAACTTGGCGATGTTCGCCGAACGTATTGGCTTCGAAGACGCAGAGAAGACTGCCCGTTTGCAGTCCTTGCTTGGTGCTAAAACGCGTCGGGCGAATCAGGAACGCTTTGTGGTTGCGATTGATGCGATTACGAAAGACGCTGTCGAAGAGGTCTACGATGTTCAAGTCCCTGGACCAAACGCATTCGACGCGAATGGACTTTATGTCCATAACTGCGGAGAGCAGTGGTTGCTCCCATACGGTTCCTGCAACCTTGGCTCGATTAACCTCAACACTTTCTACAAGTCCGACGCACCAGAATCTGCCGGTTGGGAAGAGCGTTTTGATTGGGAGGGTTTCGATAGCGCCGTGCACGACTGTGTGCGTTTCTTGGACGATGTCATCACCATCAACAACTACCCGATTGATGAAATCCGTGAACGCGCGGAGCAGGAACGTCGGATTGGATTAGGAGTGATGGGCTTTGCAGACCTACTGTTTCAGTTAGGTGTGCGTTATGGATCTGAGCAAAGCTTTAGCATCGCGCGTGCACTTTCGGCACGACTGACCGATCAGAGTTTGCTTGCATCGGAAGCTTTGGTGGCGAAGGATGGACGTCCGGTGTTCACCGCTTGGGAAGGATCCAAGCCGGAAATGGATGGGAAGGCGAAGCGTCGCAACTCGCATGTGACTACGGTGGCTCCAACCGGAACCATTTCCATCATCGCCGCATGCTCCGGCGGCATTGAGCCACTGTTCAGTTTGGCATTCCAGCGTCAGGTGATGAAGGATGCGGAAGGTGTGCCGGTAGTCATGAAGGAAGTGAATAATGACTTCCGTGCCGCACTAGTCGACGCCGGATGTTCAGCAACCGAAATCGAAACCATTATCGACATCGCGCTCGAAGAGGGCACGATTGAGCACACCAACTTGTCGCAGGAAATGCGCGATACTTTCGTCACTGCACACGATGTCAAGCCGCGCGAGCACATCCTCATGCAAGCGGCATGGCAGAGCTCGATTGATAATGCGGTTTCGAAAACCATTAACCTGCCGCACGATTCCACTGAGGATGACGTGCGCACCGCCTACCTATTGGCATGGCGCGAAGGTTGTAAAGGCGTTACGGTTTATCGCGATGGATGTCGCGACATGCAACCGATGGCGTTGAAGGAAAAGGAAACGGCGGCCGACTCTGCTCCAGCCGCTTACAAACCCCTGATTCCGGTCAAGCTTCCGGAGATCATGCCAAGCATTCGCGTGCGTCAGCTGACTCCGTTCGGCAACATGCACGTGAAGATTTCGGTCGATCCGAAAACCGAGCGCGAGATGGAAGTGTTTGCGCAACTCGGCAAAGGGGGCGATGTCGCCAACTCCGACCTGGAAGCGGTGTGCCGCATGATCTCGTTGTTCCTGCGTTGCGGTGGTGCACTAGACCTGACACTGAAACAACTAGAGGGCATTGGTTCTTCCTTAACTGTGCCAAGTCGCGATGGTCGCATCATGTCGCTGGCAGATGGCTTAGCGAAGGCCATTCAGCGTTACATGAACGTCAAGGAACGCTTTGGTCTACGTGCCATCCTGCTCGGTGAAGTCGATGCCGAACAAATGCACGGCGACCCATCCGAGAAGGCATCCACCGTCAACGGCACCGGCTCCCGCGTTGGCACTGGCACCGGCGGCGCCTTCAAAATCAAGTGCCCTTCGTGCGAAGTGAACAACTTGATCTTCGAAGAAGGTTGCTGCAAGTGTCAAGGCTGCGGATATTCGCAGTGCTAATCCTTAAAGAGTAGGGGAACTCTGATTAAATCAACCGACAACGCAGCGGCCGCACTCATTGTCCGCTGCGTTTCTTCATCTTGTCTGTAGCAACACGACAGCTTTCGGCGGCTAATTATTTCTTATTACTGGTGATTGCCTAAGTCCCAGGCGGAGATTTGGATAGACTCGCAGCGGGCCGTTGGAATGATTTTTTTTGGGGCCTACAGTTTAGACCCATGAAACAAGATCAAACCGAGGCCTCGGATGGCGAGAAGCACCTTAGTGGTGTTTCGCAGGGTGCTAAGGACCTTGCGCCCAAGATTAGTCGACGCAAGTTTTTAACCTCTTCGGCTTCGATGGCAGCAGCTGCATCGATTGTGCTTCCTGCCTGTAGTTTGGCGCCAAGCTTGACTCGAAAACGAGAAGAAGACTGGGAACCCGCCGACTTAATCGTGGATCGTTTAGCGTTTTCAGTGGATGGCCGCCCCACCTACGCGGTGGCTCTCAATGGCTCTGTGCCTGGGCCCACTTTGCGTTTTAAAGAAGGGGAAGACGTAGTTTTGCGGGTGCAAAATCGATTAGATGTCGATACTTCGATTCACTGGCATGGGCTAATTCTGCCGCCGGAAATGGATGGTGTCCCGGGGGTTAGCTTTCGTGGTATCGCCCCAGGGGAAACCTTTACTTATCGCATTCCCATTCGCCAAAATGGCACCTATTGGTATCACAGTCACTCCGGTTTCCAAGAGCAGTTGGGCATGTTCGGTCCGATCATCATCGAACCCGCCAAGTCGGACCCGTTTCAATGGGATGTCGATCATGTAGTCATGTTGTCTGACTGGACTTTTGAAAACCCATCTCGTATTTTGGCTCGCTTGAAGAAGAGTTCTGGATACTACAACTACCAGAAGCCTACGATTGCTGATGACGGCTTAGCAGCAATCATCGCCAACCGGATGAAGTGGGGCGCCATGCGTATGGACCCAACCGACATTTCCGACGTCACTGGCGCGACCTACACTTACATGGTGAATGGCACTGGACCTGAAACCAACTGGACCGGTCTTTTTTCTCCAGGACAAAAAGTACGCCTTCGATTTGTGAACGCAGGTGCGGCCACTTATTTCGACGTTCGTATTCCTGGATTGTCCATGACTGTGGTCCAAGTCGATGGTCAAAATGTAGAACCGGTTGTGGTGGATGAAATCCGTGTAGCAATTGCTGAAACCTACGATGTGATTGTGACTCCAAAAAAGAATCAAGCTTATACCGTGTTCGCAGAATCCATGGATCGCAGCGGATTTGCGCGCGGAACCTTGGCGCCGCAGAGTGGCATGAGTGCTGCGATTCCAGAACGTCGACCACGACCTCTATTAACCATGAAACAAATGGGAATGGGTGGCGCTGGCGCGATGGGTTCCATGGCCAGCATGCCTAAAGTAGAGAATTCGTCTGCCACGCCTAAAATGGCGGGCATGGGTGCGAAGCCGATGGCGGCCGAGCAACCGATGGCGGCTAAAAAACCCATTCCGGATTGGGCTAAACCAGTGACTCACAATGCCGAGGATCACGGACCTGGAAACACGCGAGTCGCTCCCGTCTCTAGAGGCCGGCTCGATGAACCAGGGATTGGTCTTGAAGACATGGACCACCGGGTTTTGGTTTACACCGATTTGAAATGCCTAGTTCCAGGGGAAGATCAACGTGAGCCGGAACGGGAAATCGAAATGCACCTCACTGGAAACATGGAGCGCTACATTTGGGGTTTCGATGGCAAGAAGTATTCGGAAGCCTCTGAACCGATTCAATTTCGTCTTGGAGAGCGTCTACGTTTGACCTTTGTAAACGACACCATGATGAATCACCCAATTCACTTGCATGGCATGTGGATGGAGTTAGTCAATGGTGCAGGCGAACGCAAACCTCGCAAGCACACCTTCAATGTCAAACCAGCAGAGCGCGTTTCTGTTGATATCACCGTCGACGCACCCGGACGTTGGGCCATGCATTGCCACATTCTTTATCACATGGACGCAGGTATGTTTCGCGTAGTAGAAGTGGTTGACGATCAAAACGCTGCGCAGGAGGAGTATTCTTGAATCACTTCAATCGAATTTTGGCAAGCGGTGGCATTCTTATCTTTAGTGTTGGTTGCGCATCGAAGCCACCGACGGCCGCCCCTCTGGTCTGGTCGCAAGCGGAAACCTCTGCAATTCAACAAAGTCCCGGGGAAGATTGGCCTCTTCCGGTACATGATAATCAGCCGTTTACTTTTTTGCGCGCGGAGCAGTTGGAGTATCGAACCCGAGACCAAGGCCCAGATGTGGCGCGCTGGGAAGCACAAGGTTGGTATGGCGGTGACTATGAACGCCTTTGGGTAAAAACCGAAGGCGAGCAGACCTTGAGTGAAGAATCGGAAGGGGAGTTGGAGTTGCAAGCGCTCTATAGTCGAGTGATTGCTCCTTTCTGGGACCTTCAAGTGGGTGCGCGCTATGATAAAAATTGGTCGACTGGCCCTGATTCTGATCGCTGGTTTGGCGTGCTTGGCGTACAAGGATTCTCGCCTTATGAGTTTGAAGTCGAGGCCGCCTTGTTTGTGAGCGAAGATGCCGATGTCTCCGCCAGACTAACCGCCACCACCGATTTTTTAATCACCCAGAAACTCATCTTGCAACCACGCTTTGAAACCGAACTGGCTGCACAAAGCGTTCCCGAATTCCAGGTCGGTCAGGGGCTTAACTACCTCGACCTTGGCTTACGCTTGCGCTACGAAATCCGACGCGAGTTTGCACCCTACCTCGGCGTAAACTGGATCCAAGGCACCGGAACTTCGGCCGGTTTACTGCGTCAGGCCGGCGGCGATGCCAGTGATTTCGCCCTGGTGTTTGGCGTTTCTATGTGGTTTTAGGGTTGGTTTGACCTTTCCGCTACAAAGGCTGAGACGACTTGGCTTAAATCGCTTTCGCTCTCATCCCCACACAATGAAATCCGCAAAACACTATTGCGCAAGTTTTCATTCAACCCAATCGCGCTAAGAATCGCGGACTCAGTATGTCCATGTGCGTTGCATGCGGAACCACTACCGACAAAAATGCCCTGCGCTTCGAGCTGATGCAAAAACGTTTCTGCGCGAATCCCAGGAATTGCAATCGCAAGAACCGCGCCAAGAATTTCTGCATCACTTTCAGGGCCGAGGACTACTAGGTCCGGGAAGGCATCGCGCAAACCAGTTAGGAGAGTGGCGCGGCGTTTGTGGAGGAACATTGGATCGGCAGTGATCCATTGACGCCGAACTTTTGCAGCTGCGGCAAAGGCTGCAATACCCATAGTGTTTTCAGTCCCAGAACGCATCCCGCCCTCATGACCGCCGCCGACAAACATGGCTTGAGGAGTCACGCATCCCTCGCGCAACAGGAATGCTGCACATCCGCGGATGCCGCCGAGTTTATGCGCGGCAACCGAATAACTATCGGCGCCCAGACGATCCAGTGGGGTGGCGCATTTGCCGACCGCTTGCACGGCATCGGAATGAAAGAGTGCATTGGGAGCGCCATGACGGGTGCGCGCGACGAGTTGCTGAATTGGATTGAGCGAACCAATTTCATTATTCGCCCACTGAATGGTGACCAGAACCACGTCATCGCCAAGCGCCGCTTCAAGAATTTCTGGACGAATGATGCCATCGCCATCGCCCGCTAACTGCTCCACCACAAAACCTTCTTCCGCCAAGGCTTCGGCGGCAAGAAGAGCACTTGGGTGTTCCAACGCGCCGACCAAAACTCGCGGCTTGAGCCCTTTGCGCGCCACGATTTCTCGCTGCGCTCGTGCCAACCCTTGAATGCCTAAGTGGTTACCCTCCGTACCAGTGGCGGTCCATACCACCCGATACTTGCGCGCGCCAAAGGATTCCTTCAAGGACTTGCGCGCTTTTTCAATCATCCGTGCCGCATCGGCGCCGGCCTGATGCAGCGATCCTGGATTGGCAAAACCAGACACCACGGCTTCCCGAAAAGCTTCAAGAGCCTCAGGCAATGGTGGAGTCGTAGCGGCGTGATCTAGATACAACGGGGCATCCATCCCAACATTGTCGCAGAGCGCACGTAGAATCGCCTAGTCATGCTCGCACTCCTTACTTCTAGTGTTCTCGCTTTCGCTGCCATGCCTCAGCAGCAACCCGACGATGGCCGCGGCCAGGAATTGTTTACCTCGTCATGGCATGCGGAACGACGCGCCGCACTGCTCGACTTCTTTGCCGACAAAGACAAGGGCGTGATTATTCTTCGTGGGCAGGGTTCGAGTCGTAGTTACCAAGAGTTCCGCCASGACAATAATTTTTGGTACTTCACCGGCATTACAACGCCAAATGCGGTTTGGGTCATGACCACCGACGGCAAGCATGAGTACCTGCTCACTCCAGCGGTAAGTGCTGGCGCAGAAGTTTGGGCCGGCAACCTGATTGATCCGTCCGAGGCCAGCGCCATCACCGGTATCGAGACGACCATGGAGCTTGGCCGCGGCAGCAAGGGCTTGGAGAACTTGCTCAAAGATTTGCGCAAGAAGTACAAGAAAGCTTACATTCAGCGTCAGCCGGCTGAGAACTGGATGATGTCGCGCGATAACTTGCAAAGTTGGGCGCGGGAAGTCATGGCCGATCGGTACGACGGCCGAGTTTGGCGTGAAAAGCAGTTCGAATCTATGCTGATAGAACACCATGATTTTGAAGTGAAAGACATTAGCGTTTCTTTAGATGGCATGCGTGTGGTGAAAACGCCAGAAGAAGTGGAAGCCATGCGTCGTGCATGTATCGCGGCCGCGGCTGGCCACATTGCAGTTATGGAAAGTGCCATGCCGGGTGATTTCGAATGGCAACTTGCAGCTCGTATGACTTATGAGTTTCAAATGGCCGGCGGTATGGGGCTTGGCGGATATGCTGCGATTGTCGCTTCTGGGCTGAATGCGTGCACTTTGCACTACAACGAAAACCACAAAATGTTGCTCGACAACGAGGTGGTGATGATTGATTACGGCCCGGAGTACAATCACTATGTCGCTGACATTTCGCGTTCCTGGCCAACCGCGCGCAAGTTTTCCGACCGCGAGAAAGAACTCTACATGGCGGTTTACGATGCTCAGGAAGCCGCTTTTGAAATGTGCAAGCCGGGCAGCACCATCGGCCAAGTGCACGGCGCTGCAATGAAGGTTCTACGTGAACGCGGCTTTGCGAAGTACATGCCGCACGGGACATCGCACTGGTTGGGCATGGCGACGCACGATGTTGGTGCACGGGAGGTAAAGTTTACGCCAGGCGTTGCGATTACTGTGGAGCCTGGGATTTACATTCCTGAAGAAGGTTTGGGAGTGCGTATTGAGGACATCGTGGTAATCACTGAAGATGGTTACGAGCTGATTTCTGCGGTTGTGCCGCGTGCTCTAGAAGAGGTCGAAGCTCTGCGCGCCAAAGCCTGGGACGCGGCCAAGGCTAAGTAAGGTATTCGCTGCGGTTAAACTACGCGCATGAAGTGCATTCTTGCCGCTGTGGCCGGAGCGACTCTAGCTAGCATTCTTTTGGTGCTGCTAGGCGTGGGATGGGATCTGATGGATCCCATGCTGCGCGAGCGTTCGTTTCTGGCAAGCTTGAACGGCCTATTTGTTGGATGGCTGGTCGGCGTTCTGGTGCACTTCCTCGGCAAAAAATCCCTTTCGCGCGCTTTGTTGATTGGTGCTGCGGGTGGATTTGCATTCGCCTCATGGTTTGTCGCTGGATTTGCGCTGGCGGTAATGGGTGCCGCAATCAAGAGACCTTTCGCGATCAAAGCTAAGCCACTGGCGATGGCCGGACTGGCGCTACACCTTCTACCCGCCATCATTTACTTTGGTATGCAGCCGAACTGGGAAGTCGTTCCGTTGCTGCCGGCGCCAGAACTCTCGAACGCCACAGCCGACACCGCGCCCGCCGATGATTCGCCCGACGTAGTCCTCATCGTTTGCGATACCCTCCGCGCCGATGCGATTTTTGATCCGGAGATCCCAACGCCAAATTTAGACGCTCTTCGCGCGCGTGGTGCTTGGGCCCCCTTTGCCGAAGCTCCTACAAACCAAACCCTGCCGAGTTATTTGGTGCTGCTGGCTGGATTCGATATCGAAAAGGTTGGCATGCGCGGCAACGACCCGCCTTGGCCGACAGGTGAGCTGCTAAAGAAGCAGGACAATCAACCGCTTGCAAGCCGTTTCCTGGAGGCGGGGTATCGCACCGCGGCGGTGATGACTAACCCTTTGCTGTATCAGATTAAGCAAGACTCTGGCTATCAGGAATTCGAAGAAGGTTTCGAAACCTGGCATGGCCTCACCTATGAAGACTCCGTTTCTGCTTATATGGATTGGGTGCGCGGGCACACCATGCTTGGGTTTTTTAGCAATGTGACCAACCCGCGCTTTCTGAGCAATCCACTGCGCCAACTGTTGGACTTGGATGCGCATTGGAATTACCGCGTGCATTACAGAGAGGCGGAGCGCACCACAAATGCTTCTTTGCGCTACCTGGAAGAATTGCAAAAAGACGAGCGCCCGTTTTTCTTTTTAGCGCAGTATTTCGATTCACATTCGCTTTATGTTCCATCCAGGGAGTTCGCGAACACGCATGCCAAGGAATCCATGAACCTAGAGGGTTTCGCACGCGGAGCTTACTCGCCTGGTTTGTACAAAGAAGAAGTCGCGTTCTTTGATCAACAAGTCGGGCGATTGCTGGACAGCATTGAAGCAAGCGGACGGCCGACGCTGATTCTGTTCACCGCAGACCATGCAGAAAGGTTCGGTGAGCATCGCAGCGCAGAGCATGGCGAAACTCTTTTTGAAGAGGAGTACCGGATTCCGTTTATCGTTGCTGGTCCTGGCATTGAGCCTCAGGAATTCGTACAGGTTCCCGAACTCATCGATGCGCGCAGTTTCTCTGCAAAGGAACAAGCAGCTCTTGCCGAACTTGGTACCTCCTCGACTGATTAGAAACATGAAACTCGATCCCGCTTCCCTTCACCCATTGCTCGCTTTTGCAGCACAACTCGATCTCAATCAGCCCGATGCTGCGCGCGATGCCCTCGCCGCCGAGTTCCCATTAAGCAGCGCTCCAATTCAAGCCCTACGCGAGCACATGATCGAGGAGATGAATGCTGGCCGCTTAGTCCAAAACGGCAAAGACCCTCTGCGTTACTCCCGCGTATTTAAGCAGTCGGAAGAGACTTTAAACTTCAGTTCCGATGCGGTTCTCATGAACGGTGCGGGCCCGAAGCATCGTCATCCGGAAGGCGAGATCGATTTATGTTTTGCCCTAGAAGGCGATCCAAAGTTCGATGGCAACCCAGAAGGCTGGGTGGTTTATGGCAAAGGATCGGTGCATATCCCGACCGTAACTGGTGGACAAATGCTTATCCTTTATCTACTTCCGAACGGCGCGTTTGAGTTTGTGAAGGACTAGCCCCGCGCGGCGGCGCCTTTTGGGTTCGAAACCTCTAACCCAACCGCGCACGCAAGCCGCCGTAGCGCAAACTCTCTTGATCATTCTGCACTGCTCGTCGCAGTGCGGATTGACTAGTGACTAAGACCACCAACTCTTTACCGCGGGTGACTGCGGTGTAAAGTAAGTTGCGGCGCAGCATCGGGTAGTGGGAGTTGCCGAGGACAATCAGCACCGCCTGCGATTCCGAACCTTGCGAACGATGCACGGTTACGCAATAGGCTGGAATCAAATCATCGATATCACCTGGGCCATACGACTGCACCCAGCCATCGATCTCAGCGAGCAATTCATTGCGGGTAATCGAAGTCACTACACCGGTATCGCCGTTGAAGGTTTCGCGCTCGTAATCATTGCGCACCACCATGATGCGGTCGCCAACACGCAACCCCTTAGCCCATTCAAAACCACTGCCATCGGGATTGAGTCGTGCGCTCAACCGCTGATTCAATTCATCGACACCAAGCGCACCGCGGTACATCGGAGAGAGCACCAACAAGTCTTCCAGCGGATCGATGTCATATTTATCCGGCATACGATCGGCGATGATGTGCTCGACTAAATCCGCAGCTTCCATCGGGTCTTCGCGATAACTCACGAAGAAATCGCCACGCCCATCACTGCGACTAGAGGACACCGGCATTTCACCGTGCAAAATCGCATGCGCAGCTTCGGTGATTCCAGAGTCCTCACCTTGACGGTGAATACGTTGCAGCCGTGTGGTTGCAATGGTTGGAATTTCAACTAAGTCGCGCAACACTGCACCCGGTCCGACGGAAGGAAGTTGGTCGGCATCGCCCACCAGCAAAATGCGCGCGCTATCTGGAACCGCTTGCAGGAGTGCATGTGCTAAAGGTAAATCCAACATGGAGACCTCATCGATAATGAGGTAATCGACGGCAAGCGGTTCGTCTGCATCGTGACGGAAGCCACCGTTGGCAGGATCAAAACCAAGCAGGCGGTGAATCGTGCTCGCTTCACGGCCAGTGGCTTCGTTCAAACGTTTTGCAGCACGCCCGGTAGGGGAGGCCAACTTGACCGCCATCGAACCGACACGATCTAGAATGTCTAAAAGCAAACGCAAGGTGGTGGTTTTTCCAGTACCCGGACCACCGGTGATGACGGAAAAGCTAGAACTCAACGCCATCTCTAATGCTTGGCGCTGACTTTCATCGGGACGAAATTCCGATTGCTCAATCGCGCGCAACACTTGATCCTGACTCGCCAACGTTTCCGCATTCGGCACTTGCAGGCGATGGATCTCATCTACCAAACCGGCTTCGGCTTCTTCCAACTCAGAAAGATAGAACGCTTGGTCCTCCGGCTTGAGACCAGTGGGGTCGAGCTTCACCAAAACTACGCGCCCACTATCCACCGCCCGCTGAATGCCCTCAATGATCGATGCCTGACTCAACTCCAGTTGGTCTAACTTCTCCAGCACCATCATCTCAGGCAGGCACACATGACCCTCGCGGCTGGCCTCACGCAGTAAATGCACCAGCACACCGCGCGCCCGCACCGCACTGTCCCGTGGAATGCCCACGGTGATGGCAATCCGATCCGCGGTCTGGAATCCAACCCCGCGTAAATCGCCGACCAAGGCATAAGGATCCTGCTTTACCTTCTCCACCGCGGCGGCTCCCCAGCGCTCATACAAGGCGCTCGTATGGTTCGATGATAATCCAAAGCCTCGCAACTCGGATAACACGCGGTGGCGATCACGCCCCTCACGGAATCCAGCAGCCAGAGCCTCGGCGCGTTTCGGCCCAATCCCTGGAACCAGCATGAGATTGTCGGAGCTCCCTTCCAGATTCTTCAAGGTATGCTCGCCAAAATGAGCGACCAAGCGTTTTGCCATGTCTGCGCCTACGCCAGGGAAAGCACCACTACCGAGATACTTCTCCAAGCCCGTAAGTGTTGTAGGACTGGTATGTTCCGACCACTGAGCCTGAAACTGTTTGCCGAATTTGGGGTGCTCAGACCACTTGCCATGGAGCTTGAGGAACTCGCCCTCGTGCACCTGACCGAGTTTGCCGGCCACGGTGGTCGCGACATCGTCCGGCATCAAAAGGCTGATTACAGCAAACCCACTGTCCTCACTATGGAAGATAATGGCGACCACCTGACCCTCGATCGACTCGTGGGAGTCGGAGGCATCCGGGGAATTCTTAAATCTGGCAGACAAGGGTCGAGGAGCTGTGGACGGAATCTAGAGAGGCCGATAGACTATGCGGCCCGAAACCGGGTTCCCGCTAAGAAACCAAAGAAGTTTTTGTAGATGATCAAGGTCCAAGTCCGTCCGAACGAATCCCTAGAAGCCGCACTACGTCGCTTTAAGCGTCAGTGTAATCAGTCTGGGCTATTTACCGCCATGAAGGAGCGTTCGTTTTTCACCAAGCCGACCACCGCACGCCGCCTCGAGAAGAAAGAGCGCATGCAGACCATCAAGCGCGCGGAGCGTATCCGTCGCAACGCCCGCTTCTAAGTAAGCTAGCGGTAACCTTAAAGCCTCAGTGCCGCGTGCGCTGAGGCTTTTCTTTTTTGCACATGGCACGTCCACTCCCCGAACGAAAGCGCCGTCGCGGTCAACGCGATTTGAGCTTGCCGTATCAAGAGTGGCGTTTTGAAATTGGGAATCCAGAAAGCGGCGAACGCTTGGACGCGTTTTTATCGGGACGCTTGGATTGGCGTTCGCGCACCGGCATCAAGCGTATGATTGAGGAAGGCGCAGTGGAAGTGTTGCCGCATAAAGATCCGCAGCAAGCCGAGGTTGGGCGTATTCGTTCCGGCCTAAAGTTGCGCACCGGGCAAGAAGTGGTGGTGCGTTTAGATGCGCCGGGCCATGAAGATCATGAGGAGCCGGTCGATGGCATCGATCCGACCGACTTAGTGGTGGTTTATGAAGATGATCAGTTGATTGCGGTAAGCAAACAGCCGGGCATGAATATTCATCCATCGCATGGACACCTTTTGGATTCAGTGATCCAGCAGATTCATGTGCGTCACACTGCGCTGTATGGAAAAACGCAGGACATGCCAACTTTGTGCCATCGTTTGGATCGTGAAACTACCGGCTTAGTGCTTGCCGCAAAGGATCAATTAAGCCGCACGCGTATGGGGAGGCAGTTTGAAGCGCGCACGGTGAAAAAGGCTTACCTCGCTTTAGTTGAGGGAGTCATGGCGGAAGATGAGGGTGTTATCGACCTTCCGCTCGGCAAAGATTTCGATTCGGAAGTGCGTTTGCGCATTGGTGTGCAGAAAGACGGCGATGGCTGGAAGTCACTCACTCACTGGAAGGTGCGCAAACGTTTAGAGAAGCGCACGCTGGTGGAGTTGTATCCGCAGACCGGACGTCAACACCAACTTCGTGTGCACCTTGCTGCAATTGGTTATCCGATTGTGGGCGACAAGCTTTACCTCGGTGGCGATGCTCTGTTCCTGCGTAATATCCAGAAGACTTTGACCGATGAAGACCGCGCGCTGTTGGATATGGAGCACCAGGCTTTGCATTCGTGGAAGTTAGCCTTTGAACATCCATTTACCGGCGCGCCGATGGAGTTAGAAGCTCCGCTGTGGCCAAGTATTGCGGAAGCGGCTACGCGCGAGGATTAGGGTCAGGCTTTAGTTTTCTGGTGGACACGCCATCTGCTAGATTAGTGAATCATGTTGGAGATCAAGCCGAGCTGTGAACGTTGTCAGAAGAGTTTGCCATCCGATTCGACGGAAGTATTCATTTGCTCCTTCGAATGCACTTTCTGTAAGGATTGCGTGGAAGGGGATTTGCAAAACATATGCCCAAACTGCGGAGGTAATTTTGTGCCGCGCCCGATTCGTCCGGAGGCTGAAATGGGGCCCGCGGTGGTTTCCGAAGTAGTCTCCGAAGTCGATCAATTTTACGCCGAGTTCGACCGCCTACACATCTCTTGGCTTGTTAACGACACCGCTCGGGTTAAGATTCGAGAAATAGGATTGGCGGAACTGATGAAGCGCATGCCCTTGTCGCATGGGTTGCGTAAGAGAGCGGTAGATGCATCACCTTCCGAGTACGCACACATTTACATGGCCATGCGCTTAGGTGCTCAACGCAAACTTTACTGGGGCATGATCTTTCTGTGCATCATGCTTTTCGTAGTGTCCGCTATATGAGTACGCCAGAATCGACGAACAGGAGCCTGCATTCCACATCGCCTGGTTCTAGTTTGTGCTGGATGCAAAGAGCCCGGCGGTAGGCATCGAGTTGTAGTTGATAGGTTGCCGGGATGATGCCATCGGCCGGTGCAGCGCCAGTTTTGAAATCGATGACCTCTGCGGCAACAACTTTGCCGGCTTTACGATGTAAAACTACACGGTCATAAATGCCCTGCAAGATGACCACGGCACCGTGTGAATCGATGGTCTTCACTGCAAAGGGGCGTTCACGTAAAACTTCGAGCTCTACATCGGCGGGGGCGTTTGCCGGCTTCGACATGGCTTGCACCACACCCGGTTGCGCGATGGATTGTGCAAAATCCTTGAGCCACTGCACCGCTTCATCGGCGGACGGTGCCGGATGCAGTTGCATGAGGGCGGACTGCTGTGCGGACTCATCCAGCGCATAGTCTTCCAGCCACTCGATGTCCTCAAACAAGCGGTGGATCGCAGTGCCGCGACGTCGGGCAAAACCGGAGGCATCGGCGAAGAGGGAAGAGGCCGCAATCACGCCACCTTCTTTTTCTGCAGAGGATGGAGTCCAACGCGGAAGAGACCGTGTGCTTTTACTTTCACCGAAGAGGGGCGTGGTGGAAGCCGTGGCTTGAGGTGAATCTTCAGCCCCAGCGCGATCCCCAGCGGACACTCCACCGCTAGCCCCAGCTCCATCGCCAGTCCGTGGGGCCAGCATGACTTGAGTGATGTGCGCGGGAACAAAGTCATGGGTTTGCCAAGCCACCCTCCATGGATCATGATCTTCAGCATCAGGTAACTCGGCAGGGGACGGATGTGAAAGCAAGGTCCGCCGCACCACATCGACGGCGCGGATCCAGTTGGGTTGCAGCTTCGGATTGGCAGCTGGTGTTGGCAGGATAAGTTCCAAATGAAACTTTGCACGGGTCATGCTTACATACAACACGCACAGCATCTCATTGAGATCGCCGGCTTCTTTGGTGTAGAAGGCATCGAGGAAACTATGTTGCTGTAAATGTTCGGCAAGCAAAAGGGTTGCCGCGGTTGGATTTCGACCCACTCCAGTCGCGTGCTTGCGTGGATCTGGACGGCTGGCGAACAAGGCAGCGGGGCGGCGAGCTCCAGCCTTGACCCAAACCACACAAGTGTCGAAATCCAAACCTTTGGACTGATGCACGGTCATGACTTCCACTTTGCCCGCGTTCCTAGAAGCGACGCGTTGCTCCTTCACCATGTCAGAGAAGCGCGCTGGACGCAAATCACTGCGCACATCCCAGCCCCGACCCAACTCCACCAGTTGCCCAAAGCGTTGCAAATTCCATGAGTCAAAAGCTTCGGCCTCACATAAATGTCGATGCATCTTGTGCAGGAGATCGCCGTAGCCATCTTGTAGTAAACGTTTGCGGATACGGCGCGATAACTTACGCGCATCGGTGGATAAGGAATCTCCAGGGGTAAACTGAACCYTCCAGAAGGCAGCGATGGGAGAAGTCGCTACATGAAACCAAGCTTCGGTATCGTCTGGATAATCGGCAAGCTGGAACATGGAGAGGGTGACGTCGACCGCGTGCGCATCCACCAAAGGGTTGCCGCCTGCAGCACATGCCGGGATTAAACGTGCAGTGAGTTCAGCTAGTAAACGTGCGACCGATTTGTTGCTGTGAACCAGCACTCCAATGCGGTGTGTCGGATTCAGAGCATAGAGATCCGATACCCGCGAAAGGATTGTGGCCTCGGTATCTGCACCTGTGTCTGGCCGTTCCCCATTCACTTCAATCACGCGCACCGAACCTYCTTCTTGGCTGTTTGCAACATGCTCCGGGTATTCCTTCCAAGGAGCGAGACCAAGAGTGAGGACTTTAGATTCCTCATTCTTATAAGCCTCCGGGATTCCAGAAAAGGTATGGTTGACCGCATCTAAAACCGTTTGCGTGGAGCGGTAGTTCACCGCCATTTGCTTGGCCTCGATTCCATACCACTCACTGATCCCATGCAGTAACCGTGGTTCGCCTTCGCGGAATCCATAAATGCTTTGTTTTCCATCACCGACGACAAACAGGCTGCCGCTTCCATCTTTCGTTTCTGCTTCAACAGCTTCATTTGCTGGATGCTCCAACGCTTGCCACTGCCCCACACTGGTATCTTGGAATTCATCCAGCAACAAATGCTTGGCAGGTGCGCCTAAGCGTTGCGTGAATCGCGCCCGGTTTTCTGGAGCACACGCCGCAAGCCGTTTTGGAAAGTCGTCGTAACTAAGTAGGCTGGACTCTTCTTGCAAGACTGCGCGGTTTTGCGCATACCTTGAGGCAAGATCGCGCATGGCGCATGTTCCCAGATGAAAGTCATACAATATTTGGCGCGCGGCCACGTCGAGAATGGGGAGTAGCTTTTCCAGATCGATGGCATGGCGGTTGAAGGTGGCTTCGCCTTGCGCGATCTTTTTCATAAATCCACCGTCGATGATGGCAGCCCAATCGCGCGCCTCTGCAAGCTCGATGGCACGCTTTTTCGCCTTCAGCCAACCTACATTTGGCTTGCCCTCCTTGGTCACAGGAATCACGTAGCCGCGCAAGAGATGCACCGTGTTCAGCATGTCCTCCTCGCTTGGCGGTTTTACATCGGCAAGCAACTCCCATGCGGAAAGGTTTTCGCCACAAGCTTCCCAACACTTGGCGGCTAACTCCAAATCCTCCTCCGCCTTTTTCAGAACGCTGCGCCCTTGACGTCCTGCGTGCAGAGAGGCGAGCAGTTCATTGGTTTGACGCGGCGGCAAATCGCCAAGGGTTTTTTCGACCGCCCGTTGGTGAAGGTCTTTTAGGTCGATGGTGTCAGCCAAGCACCAACCGAAAGGTAATCCTAAATCTAGGGCGGCCGCACCGACTTGCTTTTGGAACCAGCTGTCCAAAGTGCCTACTTGCAGTTGTGGGAGGCGTCGCAGCAGAGTGCGTAGTAGAGCGACGGCATCGGCTTGCGACCATGTGCCTTCTACACCTAAGAAACCTGCAAGTTCTTGGCGCTCCTTTTCATCAGCGCAAGCTTTGGCCAAACGTCCAAGGATGGAGTCCAGGATTTCGCCTGCTGCTTTGCGTGTGAATGTAGAGGCCAAAATTTCCTCCACCGGCGCACCATGCAGGACCAAACCCAAGTAACGGTTGGAAAGCTGGAACGTTTTTCCAGTGCCGGCCGACGCCAACAAAACCGAAGAGCGTAAGGATGAGGGCAAGCTCATGAACCCTCCTCATCGGTTTCCTCTCCACCAGCAGTGGTCGAGGCAAGTAATCCTTCTCCCATGCAGCGCATGACAAAGGCACTCCGGTGACGTTTGGGCTGATCATGATGAAAGAACTCTGCGTTACGAATGCCTTGTACCGCTCCAGCGAGTTGCACTTCCAATGCCGCGAGCATGTCATCGTCTAGGTAAAAACCGTCCATGCCATGACTGGTTTCGTGCGCGCCAAGATTCCAATACACCACCGAAACGGATTCGCCCTCGGTCGCTGGGCCGCGTCCACCCGTGATGCTGCGCGCCAAGTAAGGGTAGATCGCCAATTGGATGTCCTTCCATTGTTTCTTCACCTTCATCCAGCAGTCACTTAACTTGCGCTTCTTATCACCGCTTTTGTAATCGATGATGCGCCATTCCACCGCGCCATTCACCTCGCGGCGATCAATGCGGTCGATGCGACCGCGCACTCGGAAGGAAACCGCTTCGAATTCCATCGGTACTGAATCACCATCCGGTGACCACTCGACGGCATAAATTCCCCATCCGTCAGCGCGCACCCGCGCTTGTTCCGCCGAAAATAATGCCAACCGATGCTCGGCTTGCATCAACTGGAGTTTCACTAAGGAGCGTGGATGGTCACCGTAACGATTCGCCGCTTCTTGGTGAAGCAAGGCAACCACGGCTTTGCGAATCTCTTCTTCATCCTGAAGTTCACGCAAAAGTTCATCCGAGCCAAAGCGCTCCAGTACATCGTGCAGTAGAATTCCAAAATGTAATGGATCTAGTTCACGTGCGCGGTCATCGCTCTTATCCAAGCGCAGCACATGGTTTAAGTAGTAGGAATAGGGCGATGCAAGGTATCCATTCAAGCGCGAGCAGGAGAACACCTCGGTTTCGAATTTCAACCCATCCCGTGGCCCCGGAAGTTTGGTTGCTGCAGGTAATTCTTGCCCAAGACGGCCTTCGGTCGTGGGTTCTCCAGCAAACGAGGCACAACTCTGCGCGATGACTTGCTCGTCCTCGCCCAAAAACAAAAAGCGGCTGGGCTGTAAGGGAGAACCGTCGCGTTTGTTGCGGCATAGGAAAATCTGCGGCCATTTTTCCGCACCACGCGATGCTAACAACCACTCCACTAAATAACGATCCCGTGCCCAGCGCTTGGCGTCGTCCGGCATGTTTAAACGTTTGCGCAAATCGGAATTTAAAAGTGCGCTGCCTTGCAAGGTCGCCGGAGCGTTTCCTTCTTGGAAGTCAGTGATGATGAGCGCCGGTGCATCATCGAGCGGAAGCTCTAACCAGCCGACGGCATCCATGGAGGTTGCCTCCGAACGGCCAGGCGGTACTTCCTTAGCGGACAAATCGCGCAGCAATAAACGTAATGCTTCAGCGCCAGACAGGCGAAAGGTGGTGACGCCCTTCTCCGGAAGTGTGCTCCAAGATTGCAAGATGTTGGCGCAAGATTCCATGGCGCTGCCAAGGCGTCGGTCGGACTCTTTACTGCGGTCGAGTTCGCGCGAGGCATACATCATCGACAACCATTGGACCAGCACCGGCGCCCATTCTCTGGGCGGTAATGCGGAACCGCTTAATGCATGGGTGAGTTTCTCAAGCCCTTTGCATTGATCACGCAAAGTTAAATGCTGCGCGATGGAAAGTTTGCGCTCTTGATTCGCGTTCAACCAATGGGGTCCAGCCTGTAGAGAAAGATGTTCGCTGCGATAGGCATCCAATGCAGCGGCATCAACCGGCTTCTCCAACTCCTCACTTAACCGCGCCTCCACATCGGGATGTCGCAAAACCGAAGCCAACTCCTCTGCCTGGGGATTCTGCAACCAATGCGCAACCGCGTGGAGTAACTGCGCAAGTGGCGTACGGCTGCCGTGCAATCCGGTCGGCGCGTGAACTCCAACTCCTTCCTGTGCCAAGGCAGATTCCAAAGCGGGAAGATGCGCTTCCTCTAAAACACCAAGAGTGATTTCCTCAGCAGAAAATTCACCGCGCGAAGAACGTAAGCATTCTAGAATTTTTCCGGCCYGATCTTTAGCATCGGTGCAGATCTGTACACGTTTTGGGTCGATGCTAAGCGGGCGGTCCCGCCAGGCATGAGCGTGAACAAAACCGAGGGCGTCGAAGTGGTCGGCGAGTGCGGCGGGCGCTGCAATCAGGGAGGTCCACGCGGAAGTCATCAACTCCAACAGTCCTCGTTGTAGCGCATTGGCTTCCGGTAAGCCGAGGATAATCAATTCTCCAGAAAGCTCTTCRRCYTGTCCAGAMYSYAAGGYGGTCARRCGCATCAARTGCGGRTCRCCRCAGYCRSACTCYTCCAARATTTGYGCAAAGCGTTCCTGCAAAGTTGCRAGCACTTGCCAACGWGMTTCWYCKTCYTSGYCKGCRGCYTGSARGACATCGCGGAAGSARAGKGMTTCAGCRGCYAACTCGGAATGAAGTGCGCGCAACATTTCCGCAACTGGCCACCACGCCTCCAAGTCCTTCGATGTGGGCGCGTGCGGGATTAAATTCTGCATCGCATCGGCGGGGACTTCTTGTAGCGCTGCAATCCATGCCAAGTTCCGCAACGGATCTCCCGCACGCGCGCGCGGATAAGCAGCAAGCGTATCCGATAACTGCGCCAAGGTCATAAAGGTTGGCGGAGTCCAGTYCGATGGCGCGCGGTCAGACAACAGCTCCATCAAGCGGCGGCCGGCGCGTCGGCCRGGAAGGACTARGGTGACATCGGCCAAGTCGGCGCCATGTTTKTCCAACARCCAATCGGCKGCGCRCTCCAAAGTYGGCYGMTCCCARCCRAGGAAAATCCGTTCGGGCAAACTCATGGGGTCAAACGCACCAAACTTTCTGCGGAAACCAAAACTGCTTTGCGACCATGGCCACCATTTAACGGCACATGCAGTAAGCCTTCTTCGCTGCCACTCAAGGCGGCGGCACTGTCAAAATCGATATGSCGRGTCAGMACCCARCCATAGAGTTGCTCTGCATACAACGCGACTAAAGCCCAAGCTTCCAAACGCGCTTCTTCTTCCGGAGGCACCAAGAACTCCAGCGCCGAAGCGGTGCGGAAGCCAATCTCATCTAGCTCATGAAGCGCTGACGGCGGAGCCTCGGTGCGGCGCAACACCCGCACCTCTAAATCGCGGACCTCGGTATCGCGTTCGGCATTGCCAAAGGAGTGCCAGGCGCAGAGTCCACGGGGGCGAATCGCGCCRGCTARGGAGCTCACGGCAACATCGYGYAAAACGCCATGAAAGCGGCGTTCATCCAGAGGCATATCTGTCATTAAGGTGGCAAACCATTCCACAAAATCAGTTTAGCAAGCCACCGCGCGAGGCGACAATACCCCGTTCCGAATCTTGCAGCATGCCGCGTGATCTAAAAACTCCTCCGCCCGAGCGCCTTCTCCTGGACGGCCCGGTGGGCAAACTCGACGCTTCCTTTGAGCGCCCGGCCGGAGCCGCACGCGCTGCGGTTCTACATTTACACCCGCACCCGGTGCATGGCGGAACCCGGCAAAACAATGTGGTGCGTCACGGCGCGCTCGGGTCTTTAGAGGCAGAATGTGCAGCCTTGCGCATCGACTTCCGCGGAGTCGGCCGTTCCGAAGGGGAGTACGACGAAGGCATCGGCGAGGTTGATGACGCCGAAGCGGCCTACCAGTGGTTGGAGCAACAGTTCCCCAACCTGCCCATATTCATTTGGGGCTTTAGTTTCGGCTCGCGGGTTG
The DNA here is from genome assembly GCA_002746235.1 of Planctomycetota bacterium. Taxonomy (GTDB): domain Bacteria; phylum Planctomycetota; class UBA1135; order UBA1135; family UBA1135. The sequence continues at coordinate 408,712 of NVWJ01000001.1, read as the reverse complement.
GCCTCGATTTAGGCATTCGCCTCCGCGCACGGACAGCCGGGTACATGGCGGTCGCATGGCCGACGAATTTCTACGATTGGCCGGAATCGGCTGACTGGCCATCGCCCAGCGCATTTCTAGCTGGCACGGCAGACGAGTTCGTGGACTTCCAAAAGATGGGCCCAGCCGAAGAGCACGATTCCAAAATCCAAATTGTGGAAGACGTCGGCCACTTTTTCCCCGGCCGCTTGGATATTGTCCGACAATACACTGCGGATACACTGAACCACTGGCTCCATGACTGATTCCAACCCCGAAGAACGCTGTGGCAGCGATGGCGATCTTGCGCTGCGCACCACCCTGCTCCCGAAAGACACCAACCCTGCCGGAACCATTTTCGGTGGCGTCATCCTTTCGTTGATTGACCAGGCCGGGGAAGTGGCCATGCGGAAGATTAACCCGCACCGCCGCTACGTGACCATTGCCATGGATTCGATCAAGTTCATTGCGCCAGTGTTCGTCGGCGATTTGATTTCGCTTTACACCTGCAAGCCAGAAGTGGGCCGCACCTCGGTTTCGGTGCAGGTCGATGTGCTCGTGGAACGTCGCGATCGCCCGGGCGTGGAAGTCATCGTAACTGTCGCAAAAGTCACCTACGTGGCAATTGGCGGCGATGGCAAGCCAATCCCAGTGGTCGGCTGAGTTCTTCCTCACGGCCTCGTCTCATGCTCAAACTCCTTACCCTGGTTCCGTCTCCCAACAACGTCAAAGTTCGTGTTGCCCTTGGCTACAAAGGCATTGCGTATGAGGAGATTCCGCAGGACCCTGAAGACCGTGCTGCCTGTTTAGACATGAGTGGCCAAGCGCTCACCCCAGTCATGCAGGACAAAGGTGTGTCGTTATTCGATTCGGCAGCCATCCTGCGTTTCTTGCATGCGAATTATCCTGGGCCGGATTTGTTTCCGCAGGATTTTGAGGAGATGAAAAAGGTGGAGCGCTGGGAGGCCTTTGGACGTTTTGGCGTCAAAGACAGCTTGGGCTCTATTTTCATGATGGCCCTTGGCCGCATGGAACTCACCACTGGCAATGTGCTGTCTGCGCGTAAAGAATTAATCGTGCACATGGAAGCCCTAGAGGCGACTTTGGTCAAGCGAGATTGGCTGGTGGGTAGTGCCATGTCCGCCGCTGACATCACCCTGGCGAGCCTTTTGATTTATTGCGTGATGGGCGAGCACCCGGTGCTGAAGGCCTCATTCTTTGGCCCAACCATGACCGAGTACTTTCTGGTCGATGCCGACGTCTGTCCAAAGACCCAAGCGTGGGTACGCAAGGTGGCGGCTTACGATTCTTGGTTGGCGGACAGCTAAACCAGGCTTCGAAACTCTGATTTAGGCTGTCGGCGACTCCGCGGCCCCGGTTCGCGTTTACAATGGCCATCCATGGCGCGCCGCAAAACCCGCACTGTCACCCTCGGTGATGTAAAGATTGGCTCCGAGTTTCCTATTCTCGTGCAGTCGATGACTTGTACCGATACGGAAGATGCGTCGGCCACCATCGCGCAGATTGAATCGCTCATCGAAGTCGGCTGTGAAGCGGTTCGCGTAACCGTCAATAACGATCGCGCTGCCGATGCCTTGCCAGAAATCCGCAAGCATTGTCCGATTCCGCTGATTGCCGATATTCACTTCACCCATCGTTTAGGCCTACGCGCCATCGATGCCGGGGTAGACAAGGTGCGTCTCAATCCGGGCAATATCGGCAGCTTGGATCGCGTGCGTGAAGTGGTCAGGGCCGCCGATGCCGCGGGTATCGCATTGCGTATTGGAGTGAACTCGGGTTCGGTGGAGAAGGATTTGCTGGAGAAGCACACCTGGCCGTCGCCGGAAGCCATGGTGGAGTCCGCCATGCGTCACTGCAAAACGGTGGAGGACATGGGTTTCACGAACTTTGTGGTGTCCTTGAAATCAACCGACACCAACACCGTGCTCGCAGCGAATCGTCAGTTTGCAAAAGCGACCGACATTCCTTTGCACCTCGGCGTGACTGAAGCCGGACGCCCTGGATATGGCTCGCTGAAGTCCGCAGTTGGACTTGGTGCGCTTTTGCTAGATGGCATCGGCGATACCATTCGGGTGAGCTTGACTGGAGATCCAGAAACTGAAATTCCAGTGGCCTTTGACATTTTGAAGGCATCGGGCGCACGGGTGACCAGCCCGGAGCTAATCAGTTGCCCAACTTGCGGGCGCATTGAGATTGATCTCGAAGCGCTCATGGATGAATTGGAAGAACGCTTGCAAGGCGAAAACGTACCGGTAAAAATCGCCGTGCTCGGATGCGTGGTCAACGGACCAGGCGAAGCGAGTGAGGCGGATATTGGTATCGCGGGTGGCGGGGGCAAAGGCATTCTTTACCGCAACGGCAAGCAAGTGCGCATTGTTCCAGAAGCCGACATGGTCGATGCTCTCATCGAAGAGATCCACGTCTTCAAGAAGGAACGAGCAGCGAAGATTGGATCGTAATCGTTTCAGCAAGATTGGTCATGGGGATTTGGAATATTGGAATCCCGTCTCAAGGCAGGGATTGGACCWTGCTCTAGGCAATTTAGAGTTAAACCAAGAAGCGCGARTTCTAGATGTCGGTTGTGGCCGCGCAAGAATCTTGCTTGATTTATTAGAAGAAAGTGGCGCACAAGGCGTCGGTGTGGACCCGCACCCCGATGCGATGGATTTTGCACATGTCGAAGCTTTGCGGCGCGGCCTTTGCGAACGGGTGGAGCTTAAGCAGCAAGACTTCAGTGCCAAGGAGTTTCAGGAGCATGAGTTCGACCTCATCCTGTGCATCGGTTCCAGTCATGCCATTGGAACTCCAAGTGAGGCTATCGAAATCTTTGCGGACCTCCTGAAACCAGGAGGACACCTTCTCTTAGGTGAAGGGTATTGGAAGCAAACTCCACCTGCTGACTATTTAGAGTTCCTGGGGTGTAAAGAGGAGGAGCTACTTACCCACCAAGCTACCGGGCAACTCGGCATCGTCCATAATCTTGCCTGCATTTCCGACCGTGAAACAACGCAAGAGGAATGGGATGCTTATGAAGACACCTACGCCGCCAACCTTTTTGCATTCGTGGAAGCAACCCCCGACGACCCCGAGGCATTGTCCTGTTCCGAGCGCATCACTGCTTGGCGCAACGCCTACCTCAACGGTGGCCGTGACACACTCGGGTTTGGTTTGTACCTGATGCAAAAAAATGAGCCGCTATCCCCGAAGGAATAACGGCTCAGCGTTCGCTAATACGGCTTAGCGATTGATAATCATTTCGCGCTCGTTCGAAGCCTGGTTGCGCATACGCAGGCGGAAGTTTTCCAATTCCTGGGCAGTGGCAGTTTCCGGGTCGTAGGTGGCAAGGTCAAATGGAACGCCACGGCCAGAGGCATCTAGAGGGCGAATCACTACGACGAGGGAATCGCTTTCGGTCCAATCGAAGGTTCCACTTACAGTCGTTTCCGCTGCCTGAAGAAGATCCACGGTGATGAGTGCGACTGGCTTGTCCCAGTAGATGCTGCTGGAATCGACGCCTGCGTAAACCGCGTACTCAAGTTGGCCTGCAACCGAACCATTGAATGGAAGGCTTTCCGGGTCAATCGCGTGAGGGAAAGTCACGCTGACCGTATCGAAGTCGAGGAACGATCCGAAGTAGGTGCCAGCCAACTCTTCGTCGGCGAACTCAAAGACTGGTGGCAGCGAATCTGGGGCGGCCAAGGCACCTTCTGCAATCCAAGCCTTAATCGGAACTTCCATAGCTGCCAATCCCTCGGGAGCCGTGAGGTATGGCAAGTGCTGGAACAAAGTTGGCAGAGCCGACATGCGTGCAAGGAACTCAGCCCAGGAAGCTTCACCTTGATAAGGGATGACGAAGCTGTTTGGGTTTTGCAGTGTTCCAATTCCAGCTAGAACGCCTTGCAAGGTGCTTAGGTCAAGTTGCCCAGCGCCCGGAAGGGTGTGACAGCTCAAGCAGTTGGTTGCAGGTGCGCCCGGCATTGGGGTGGACCACAAAGGAAGGATCTGCGAGTCATAGGAAATCGAACCCGGACCGTATTCCGCAGGGGTGCGTGCATTGCCAACCGAGGTGGTGAGTGAAAAGCGCTCATCGGTATCTAAGGCGACTACGCGATAGTAGAGCGTAGTGTTATCCGGCAGTCCAATGTCGACGAAGCTGGTGACTCCAGGCTCGGTGGTGAACACCAAAGCCGAAGCTTGCAGAACGGTTTCGGCATCCAGTCCACGATAAATCTGATAACGCATGGTGATAGCACCACCAAGGTTAGGCAGAATGACGGCATCGGTCCATGTCACTGTGACCTCGTTGGGGTTGATGGCGTCTGCGGAAAGGATTCCGGCGAACAGAATGTCGCTGGTGCCAAGTCCGGCACCGTTATTGGCTCCAGCACCAATCCCGCCGATGGCGTTGGCGGAGGGGCCGGAGGGACCACAGGCCACCGGAAGGAGGGCCATGAGGCTTAGGGCTGTAAATTTAAGGGCTGAACGCATGCTATTTCGAAGAGGCGCGCCGAAAGGACTTCGCGGGGATTGCGCCTCAGGGAATCATACCCGATGATTTCCACATGTGAGGGTTGCGTTTTTGGTTGGAATGAGCGATAACACTACCCTTCCAAGGAATCTAAAATTCTCAGGAATTCCAGTGCCCGTACCCGCCCTCTCCCCATCCCTGCTCCCATTCTCCTCGGTGCTCAAAGGCGCCGCCGGCGATATTCTGCAACTCAATGCCCCTATGTGGCTTACGCGCGCTCCAGGGTGCCTAGATTTGGTCGGTGGACCAAGCGAGTTGCCGGGATCTGCCTCAGTCAGCATGGCAACCGGCCGCTCGGTTTATAGCGCCATTCAGAATAGGGACGACGATGTCATTTTAATTCGTTTTTTGCGATCGGCTGCCAAAGGCGGAAATCGGGAGTGGACGGGTCATATTCCGACGATTTACACCAAAAAGGGCCCTCCTCGCTCCTTAGCGGTGCTTCAAGCGCAGTTTGAGGAAGATAAAGCGCCTTGGATGATGGAGATGATGGCCATCATGATTGGTCTGCGTCGCACTCATCAGCTGAATACCCCGAAACAAGGCTTCACACTTGTGGTCTGGGACCGCATGCCAGATGGAGTAGGTTGTGGTGCAGAAGTCGCAATGGCCACATCCATTGCCCTCGCTTTCAAGGGGTCGACTGGCCTAGATAAGAAGCGGGTCGATGGGATCCGCGTGGCTCGCGCCATTGTTTACGGCTACAAGGAAGTGCTTGGTCGCGCAATTCCCATGACTCAGGCGCTGACTTCCTGCAATGCGCAGAAGGGGTGCCTGCTTGCCATCGAGCACGGATTGGATCCGGTCATGCAATGGCTACCAATTCCGGAACACGTGGTGGTTGCTGCGGTCGATGCTGGCGGTGGACCTCCGGCTCCCGAAATGGGGCTCCATGCCATGACCGGTGCGCGCATGGGATTAGAGCACTTAAATGTGGCTCTGAGAAAGGCGAAGCAGTCGCAGCGTGGAGGTTGGGGTCAGGTGACGCCGGCCGAATTCGAGGGCGGTTTACGGTCGCACGTTCCTACTAAGGAGGGCGGCAAAGATTTCTTGAATAAGTTCAAGAAGACTAGTGATGAAGGCTTGCGCGACATGGTGAATCCAGAGGAGAACTATCGCGATCGTGCTTTGTCGGAACATCATGTGCGCGAAAGTGGTCGCGCGCGTCGCTTGTTGCAACACCTGCAGGACTACGGTCGCACCAAGCGCGAAGATTTCCTTGCTGAATCGGGGCGTGTGCTGAATAGTTCGCATCGTTCTTACTTGGAAAAGTGCAGTCTTAAGAATGATCACATTCATTCCTTGCGCACCGAGCTAACCACCGCAGGTCGCATGGCTGGATTGTTTGGCACCCGTTTGTCAGAACATGGCCATGGAACTTTCATGGTGGTGCTGGGACATGCGACTGCCATGCCGCGTTTGCGTGAAATCGCTGCAACGCATCGCAAGAAGACCGGCCTTGGTGGCACGGTGTTTAATGAAGTCGGCCAGGGTGGAGTCTTGGACGGTTGGTGGGAAGGAGTGCTCGATGCAAATGAGGAAGAGAGTCTTGAGTCCAAAGCTCCCGCTAAAGCCTGATACGTTTCTAAAGTTAGGTGTCATCCTACTTGGCTGCACTGCGTGCGTGGTGCCTCCATCGGATGACGCGGTCGATGACCCGCCCGCCCCTTTGCTGCATAAGCCAGTGGACCGTGGTTACGATGCCCTGTCCTATGGTTTAGAAATTGAATTGCGTTCCGACCGCGCGTCGATGGTTGGCACCACGCGTATTCGACTGCAGGCAACCCGCGAGTTAAAAGAGATCGTGCTGGATGCGGTCGACATGGAAATCCTCCATGTCACGACGGAATCTTCGCGGATTGAGTTACTGCCGTTTGTTTCGAAGAAGCGTACCTTGCACATCCCACTAGCTAGTGCAGTGGCAGAAGGCACGGTGATTAGTTTGGATATCCAATATCGCACTTCGCCATTGGCGGGCATGCACTTTGTCATGCCGGAAGAAAGCGGAGTGGATCATCCGCCGCATGTGTTTACGCAAGGCGAAGCCCAACGCGCTCGATTTTGGTTTCCTTGCAACGATGACCCAGCCGATCGCGCCACGCATACTTTGCGCGCACGAGTCCCACGCAGTTGGATTACTGTTGCGGCAGGGGAGTTAGTCGGCCACGAAGTGTCGGCAGATGGATTCACCCTGCTCGACACTTGGGTGCTCGATGTCGACATGCCAACCTACCTGTTCACTTTTGTAGCTGGTCCGCTGTTAAAGTTGGAAGACCGCTGGGAAGATGTAGAGCTTTGGTATGTAGGTGAACCGGCCGATGTCGATTTACTTTCCGCGTCCTTCGCTGAAACAGGTGCCATCCTTGGTTTCATCAGTGATTACACGGGGTTCCGCTATCCGTTCACCAAGTATGCGCAAGTTGCAGTGCGCGATTTTCCTTTCGGCGGCATGGAAAATGTGACGGCCACCACGGTCACCCGCAATGCCTTGCATCCGGCGGAGTATCAGGAAGCTAATCCAAGCTGGGGATTGGTTGCGCATGAAGCGGCGCATCAGTGGTTCGGAGATATTGTCACCTGCATCGATTGGACACACGCCTGGTTGAATGAAGGTTTTGCGACTTACTTCAACTTGCTTTATCGCCGTCATCGCGATGGCGAGGCTGATTTTCAAGTCGCCATGGGCAATACTCTGGACGGTTACCTACGTGCCTGCCGCGATGAAAAGTTACGGCCTTTGGTGAAGTCGGAATATCGTTTGCCAATGGATTTGTTTTTCGATGGCACGATTTACCCAGGCGGTGCTGCACGCGCCAACTTGTTCCGCGGCATGATTGGAGAAGATCAGTTCCGCGAGGCCTTGAAAATCTATTTACATCGCAATGCTTATCGTGCGGTACATAGCCAAGATCTGCAACAGGCCTTGGAAGATGCCAGCGGACGCGACTTCGAAAAAGTTTTTGCGCAATGGGTATACGCACCGGGATATCCGGAATTGGATTTGTCGTGGACTCGTCGCGGTCGTGAGCTGCAGATTCATGTCATGCAAACTCAGTCCTTAGCCGGCGGCGTGCCTGCGGCTTTTGAGTTTCCGCTCGATGTGCGTTGGTATGAAGGCGGCCAATGGCGTGAAACGCGTTTCAAGGTGACTCAGGAAGACCAAGTGTTTGCCGTAAACACGGGCGCATCTTTCGATGGATGGGTTGAGTTTGATCCCCATGTTTACATTCCAGCGAAGTTGACTATCCACGAGCCAGCAAACACGACCGGCTTGCGCGCACTCAATGGGTGGAGTGCTCGCTCACGTGTACTTGCCATACGCGATCTTGCTGATTACAGCGACCAGCAAACCACCGACACTCTTTGGCGGGTGGCGCGCTTCGATGAAGTTGCCGGCGTGCGCTTAGAGGCGGTCAAAGTTTTGCGCAACCGTGAGGGCTTGAATGCTGACATTAACGTTTTGCGCGCATCGTTTGCGGGCGAGAAAAACGCACAAGTACATGCGAGTTTGTGGAACTGGGTGTGCACCTTTGAAAGCGACCCTATCATTCATGAGTTGCTTTCCTCTACTTTTGAGGATCAAAACATTCTTACCGGATTGCGCGTAAGTGCATTCCGCGCACTCGCCAAGGGATTGGCGCCTGCTGAGCGCGTTGCTTTTGCTATCACCCAGTTAAAAAGTGAAGAAGGGGAGGGGCAACGATTGCACACGGCGGCAATGCAGGTACTTGCTGGAATCGCCCATTCAGATTTAAGTGGAGAGCTTGCATCGGAAATCCAATCCACACTGCTGCCGCTTTCATGGAAAGGGCACAGTACGCGGATTCGCACGGCTGCGATAAGGCACCTAACCCCATGGTTGCAGGAGATCGATGCGCTGGCCGCTTCACCTGCCGAACAGTCGATTCTTGACGCTATGCGTAACGCCATCGCTTCGAAGAGCGCCTTGTTGCGTCGCGCTGCAGTGACCGCCATGGTTGGCCGGCACGATTTATTCGAAGTGGAAGTGCGTTACTTGTTGGCTCACGAACCAGACGCGCGTATCCGCCGTCTACTCGAACAGTAATCTACTTAACCGATGCAGGCGCAAGTTCGTTGGCACTAGCTTCGAGCAAGCGAATGTTGACGAAGCCCGAGTCACTGCGCATGGCTTTGGTGATTTCGCGGTGCGCGATACCCCACTCCAATACTGCATGTGCAGTTTTTCGCACATGGCTGCGCGCATCGCGGAAGGCTAGAGCTACGGACGTCTGTTCCTCGGCATAAAGGGAACGCCACCCTTCACTGTTACGGACCAAAGTTTCTACCTTCAAGAGCTCGCCACTAGGATCGCCTTCGCGCATGGCAGCACCTGCAGCCTGCGCCGCAATGATGGTTTCCAAATCGCGTTTGCGTGCCAATAAAACGGCGTAGCCATTGAGTGAAGTGTGCCATTTCGAATCGATTTGGCGTAGACAAGTATCGAGCCAGTCATCTAACTCCAACTCCAACTGCTTACATGCCGCAGCGAGGTGGGTGCATAAAATACTAACTGCAGGTTGTGCGACCTCCAAAGCAGACACCATACTTTTCGTCGCCAAGATTTCCTGCACCGTTGTGCGATGCCTCTCCACGGTCAACCCCAGTTTCCCTGCAATACCGGACTGGAGTAAATGCCGGTGCAAGTCGTGAAAGGCTAGCGCCATTTGCTTCACCCTCTCACTCTCCATTTCGTGGCCATCTAATACGCGTTGCACATCGCTGGCATAAGCATCTAGTGCCTTCCACGCAATCACTTGCCGCGCAAACTCATTTTCAATGTTTCGCCCAGTCAAACTGACGCTCAAAAATTCAGGTGAATCTGGCGTGAAATGGGCGCGGGCTTGCACTTGCAAAGTCGCTCCAGAAAGTTCCAAGGCGGAGGCCAAGCGCATAGTGTTTTCGCCCCAAGCTTGGGTAGTAACAGGTGTGCTACAGCCGATGAGGCCGGCAGTCAGGAGGATGACGGAAAAACGCATGCGCGCATACACTACCATCGACCAGGAATTCTTACATGGCTGCTCCTACTTCTCATCAACTCCGCGCTTTGCGTAAAGCAGATCCCCAGCTCGCCGCGGCGATGAAGTCGCTGCCAACCTTTCCGGATTTCCCGGATCCAGCCACCAAGCGCCTCAGTCATTGGCATTCTCTTGCTCGGGCGATTGTTTATCAGCAGCTTGCAGGCAAAGCGGCGGCCACGATTTTCAAACGAACTTGCGCCCTGACTCATGGGCCGGGCCTTGCAAAGCCACAAGATTTCCTGAAGTTGCCAGAGGATTTACTGCGCAGCGCCGGCCTGTCGCGGAATAAGGCGCTCGCGTTGCTCGATTTAGCATCGCATATTGTGGATGGCAGGCTCAAGCTGCGCGGCCTCAACCATCGCACCGATCAGGAAATCATCGACCTGTTGGTGGCGGTGCGCGGCATCGGTCCATGGACGGCGCAGATGTTCCTGATATTCAAGCTCGGTCGCCTCGATGTGCTGCCCATCGCTGACCTCGGTGTACAGGAAGGATTACGCATCATGGACGGCCTGAAGGAACGGCCGACCGCGAAGGAACTAGAAGTGCGCGGCGAAGTTTGGGCGCCTCTACGCAGCGTGGCATCGTGGATGATGTACCGCATTGTGGATCAAGGGTGAGCTTCTTTCGAAACTCACCCCTGAAAAAGGTCTGGTGCGGTAAATCGTWAGCAGKGTTACTTAAACGTTCGCAGTCACCGGGTCGGCGCCGAAAGACTCTTGCTTCTCAGAAGGGATTACCGAGTTGTAGTATTCCAAGTCTTTAGACTCCTTAATCARYTTCCGCGCAATGACAATGCGCTGAATCTGGTTGGTGCCYTCGTAAATCTGCAGAATCTTTGCGTCGCGGTAGTACTTGGCGATTGGGTAATCTTCCATGAAGCCGTAMCCACCAAAGRCTTGCACYGCATCGGTGGCCACTTTCACCGCAACATCGGTGGCGAAACACTTGGCCATSGCTGCGATTTTGGTGACACCTTTGTAACCAGCATCGGCTTGMGCGGCGGTTTGATAAACCAACCAACGTGCCGCTTCGGTCTGCTGCGCCATATCGGCGAGCATGGCTTGAATCATCTGGAAKCCAGCGATGGCYTGGCCAAACTGCTTACGACGTCCGGCGTAAACGGTTGCGAGTTCTARTGCRCCWGCTGCAGTWCCAACRGCTTGCGCTGCTACACCWGGACGAGCAAGGTCAAGCGTCATCATGGAATGCTTGAAGCCGAGTCCWGGAACACCRCCGATTAASCGGTCATCGCCCACCTTGACGCTATCGAACACCGTTTCACAAACTGGMACCGARCGAATGCCCATCTTGTCCTCTAGCTTCTTAATCGAGAAGCCCGGGTCGGTATCCTCAATAATGAATGCCGAGATCCGCCGCGAGCGCGAGTTCGGATCGGTCACTGCAAAACAAGTGATGATGTTGGCGCGCGAACCATTAGTGGTCCACTTCTTCTCGCCGCGGATAGTCCARGTATCRCCATCTTTTTCTGCACGCACCGAAAGACCGCCRGCATCGGAGCCAGCGAACTTCTCAGAGAGTGCGAATGCRCAAGCAGCTTTGCCMGACGCAACCARWGGYARGTACTTAGCTTTYTGYTCGTGMGTRCCRCCCACAATAATCGGGATGGAACCCAGCGCATTGACYGCGAAAGCMACACCGAAAGCMGGRTCTGCTTTGGAGAATTCCTCGACCATAAGAGCAAGCCCCATGATGCCGTCTTCGGAACCGCCGTACTCCTTAGGAATCCAAACGCCGAACATGCCAGCCTCGGAAGCGGCTTGGTAGGCCTCTTCATTAAAGCTCGAATCCTTATCGTGCTTCAGGGCGTTGGGAAGGAGGTACTTCACCGCGATTTCGTGAGCCTTCTCGCGCCAGGCGAGCTGCTCCTCGGTGAAGGTAATGTTGAACAGAGGGTTCATTTCYGGATGTTTTCGGAATGGTCGGCAAAGGGGGTCGAGGCCGAAAGGRACCCGGATTCTAGCATTGCTCGGTTGAGCTGCTTCCGCGCCTCGACTATTCCTCATCTGCCCTGCCCGCGTGATTGTTGCGGCCAATCCGGCAGCTAATCCGCTAATTCCGAAGCACTCRCAGCGGCGCTGAAAACCAATGCGGCCACTTTGCGCAAAGCTGGTAAATTCAAACTTTCCAAATCATCACTTGCACGGTGGTAAGTGTCACTGCGGAACTCCGCAGTGTCGGTAAGGAAGATGGCAGGAATTTCGGCATCCCAATAAGGGGCGTGATCACTGCGTCTGGCATCTGGTAGGAATCTACCGAGGCGCGCCAAGGTGTAGGTGGGAAGGTCCTCTACATAAACCAATCCTGCATCCTCAACTAAATGAGCGAGCTTCGCGGAACCATGGCCGCCGATGATGCCGAGAAAGTTTCCGGTGTAGGGAGGCCAAACTAAAAATGGAATCCGTGCTGGTGACTGCTGCGAATCCTCTTCCTCAGTAAAAAATCCAACGGTGTCCAAGTTGATGAGGCCAAACACTTGATCTACCTCGCCACTCTCCTGCATCAGGCGGACGTGTTCATAGCTGCCGCGTAAACCAATTTCTTCAGCAGCGAAAAAGCACAAGCGCACCGTGTATTCCGGCGGATACTTCTTAAGCAACCGCGCGACCTCCAACAACACTGCAACCCCCGATGTGTTGTCATCGGCTCCAACCGTTCCGGGGACAGTGTCATGGTGGGCGCTGATTTCTAAGATGTGTTCTGGGTAGGTAGTGCCTGGAATCGTAGCTAGGAGGTTGATTTGCTCAATCGGGTCGCTCTCTCCAAAACCCAAGGTCGCACTGCCCTGAAAGCCTTGAAGTACGCGTGGCTGTGAAATATTTCTTCCAAAGAAAACACCCGGTATTTCTTTCTCCACGCCTTCCGAGGTCATGGTCAATTTGGCGCTCGGCGTGAGCATAAAAGTTTCTCGCTCTGTTTCTACGCCAAGCGCGTGCAGCTCCTTCTCCAAATACGCCACAGTCTTCAAGCCAATCGCGGAATCGCCCGCCCGACGCGGCCCCAGATCGGTCAACGCAACTAAATGTCGAGTCAGTTGTTCTTGGCTAGCCTGTTTTGCCACCTCTGCGACATCTTCCTGATAGGTCACAGAGGAGCAGGAAAAGGTGAGCAGGCAAAAGCCTAAACCGAGCGTGCAGGTGAGAAGGGCGATGCGCATGAACATGTGGAGTCTATCCAATCATGTTCATGATGAATCCTGCTAATAGTCCACCGGCCAGGCTCCATGGCAAGATGCCCCGGTTGGACTTTGTTTTTCTTGTGACATAAAGCACAAGTGGGGAGAGCAGGGTTCCGACGCAAAATCCGGCAATCGCTCCATTGAAGAGTGGGTGGTGAATCCCTCTGGTGCTAAATTTAAGAGTTTCAGGATTGCCCTGAATCAAGAAAAAAATGATTGCCGAACCAATCGCAAAGCCAATTGCCGTTGGGAAGACCTTGTCGAACACAGGGCTTCCACTCGGCAGTTGCCGAGTGGAAAACGACTGTCGTGGATTGAAGTCCCGCGGCGGAGGCGGGGTCTTGTACTTCGGTCGTTCTGCTGACTTCAAAACATCCTCCTACCAGCCAAAGGTCCCTTTCTCGCTACGCTTGCGGATTTGCTTTTCATCGGCCCAAACAATCTGTCGGGTTTGCACGTTGACTGCGTTCAGAGTGAACTTGTAGAACACGGAGCGAGTGTCGCCACCAGCAGCGGAAATCGTGGTGAAGCGACCGTACATAACGTATTCGGCACCAAGTTGGCGTCCGAGCTCTACAGCAGCGGCTGAATCTRCAACGCCGGTAGCCTGGTAAGCCAACTCCTTGTCCATCTCGGCAATGCCCGCATCGCTTTCAAGAATCGAGAATTTCCTCGACTGAATCAAAGCCGTTCTAATGGTATCGGTAATGTTTTGCGTATCGATGTGTTGGTTGGTGCGGTTGTCGATTCCACCAATCACGATACGCGGTTGATCGGTACCCCACACATTCGTGGCGGTGAAGGACTCCGTCATCTGCATGGCGATCGCCTGAAGATCGGTGTAGTTGAAATCGGTGGAAAGAATCTCCACGCCTTCTGGATCTTCATAGGTGACTTCAGTTGCGCACGACCCAAATAGGGCGAGGGCGCAGGTGGTGAGTGCAAAGCGAGTATTCATGACTTATTCGTTAGGGGCAGTTTGTTCCACGTGAACCACGAACTGAATCGCGGCTTCGGTAGGGGAAGTAAAGGGAAGAGTGCGTTCCTCCCCAGGGCGGAGAACTAAAAGCTTCTCCGGAGTTTCGTAAGCACCGCGGCGCAGGACGATGCCATCGGCATCGCGCCAGGTCCACGAGCAACGAAGGCGGACGGCTTCATCTTCTTGGTTGGTGATGCGAAATTGAACCGCAAGGCGCCCATCGGAGAGGCGGCCGTCTACAGAGCCGAATTCGAGATCAAGGTCCTTGGCGAAGTTGCGGACTTCCACGACCACGTTTCGTACCTCGTCATCGCCGTAGTCAAACTCATGGCCGTTGATGCGAATGACCTCGGCTTCGTGTACTTCTGGTCCGGAGCATGCGCCGAACAAGAGTGCCAAAGCTATTGGGTAGGTGAAACGAATCATGGATTAGTACTCCGAGAGGCGCACTTCCACTTCGCAACGGATCGCTTCCATGTTCGGAGCGGTGGAGGTGACAGGTTGATAGGAGCGGCCAGCAATGAAGAGTTTCTTCCAAGAGCGAGTCACGCTTTGGACTTCAATGCCATCTGCATCGAACCAACGTGCGCGGTATTCAACTTGGACATCGTCTTCGTCTTGATTTTGAAGTTCAACTTGATAAACCGCAAAATCGGAGCGACCAAAACTAATGCGTTCGGTGGAACGCTCAATGATGTCGTCGATTTTGTCGTCACCAACGAATCGTGCGGAGCCACTCAGAGGGCCGTTTTCGACACCAGCAGAGCTGCAAGCTGCAGTGCCGAGGAGCACGCAGAGGGAGATCAGTAAGGGAAGTCTTTTCATTTCTCAACGACTAGGGTAGTGAATCGGAAGATGCACGCGGCGAGGCATAGAGTCTATTGCCTATTGCGCGCACGCTAATCAATACGGGCGTCCCGGCCTCGAATGAGTAGATTCCGAGGTCAAGTGGTGGATTGTTGGAACCCGTGCTTACCACAATGTGGTGTTCGCCGGGTTCAACACGGGCTCGCAGTACCTGAATATCATTCGGTAGAGTGAGCCAGGAACGCAAATCGGCGCTCTCGGTGTAAGTGTTAATGAGCGATCCGGCGAGTCCAACCAAGATGCCGGCCCAATCGCCATGCTCCTCTTCCACTTCTTCTGCAACCGTATCGATGATGATGGTTTTTGCAGCGGAACGAAGCAAAGCCTTGGTGGTCACCCAAGCAATGCGGTCATTTAAGTTATTGCGACCAACTTGGACGACGTGTTCCAGGCTGACCGTGGAACCCAAATTTTCATTCGCAACTTCTACCCGTAAGGCGCGTGCACGATTCCCCAGATTGGCAAAGCGAGGTACCGATATGCGACCAAAGGAACGCTTGGTGCTGTAACTGATTTCTTCCGCGACCTTCTCAGGCATGTGACCGTTTTCGAACACCACCACAATTTCCGAAAAGGCTAACTCCTCGCCCCGTTCGGAAGACTGCAGCCGCTTGATGCGTTGCTGCGAATACACCACAACTGGGTGATTCGGAATCTGCTCGGCCAAACGGTCTAAATCGATCCGAGCATCGTTGTATTGGCCATCGATGTCCTGCGCGAGAGCCGCAATAAAACGCCCAAAGCGATTCATGCCGGTGGTGTTTTCATAGCGCTCCTTTTCAAAACGCTCAAATTCATAACCGCGTTTGACCTCGACCATGGCGTCGGAGAGATTGCCGAGGCGCAAATAATCCCATGCCAAAAAGGAGTGCAGCAGCACCACCTCAAACCCTTCACCGTCATAGGGCATGGTTTTGTCATTGACCAACATGGACAAGGCGCCTTCGGTCAGGCTGCGTCCGCTAATCGTGGGGCGATCCTTGAAGCCGTCAACTACCCTTAGAGCGGCAAGCCATTCACGAGTGGAAGCTTCTAGGTTGCCATCGACGTGATACGCCATTCCAGCTTCGGCGTGGGCAAGGAATTCATTGCTACCGAGGGTGCCGTTGAGTAGAGCAAATTCCTCCGCGGCATAGGAGAATTCGCCATGTTCGAAAGCATCGATCCCTAAAAAAGCGTCTTCCGGGTAATTGGTCAGAACGGAAGAAGAGCAGGATGCGCAAAACCACAGCAATATGGCGGCGGTTGGAGCTTTGGGGAAGCGCATCATGGTTAAAAGGAACGCCTAGGGGTGGCGATAAGCAATGGTAACAGGAACCCGGCAACTTTCGGGGGACCGACCTCGGCAGCAACGGGAGGACGGCAGAAAGCTCCGGGCCCTTGTCTGTGTTTACGGACGAAGAGGGCGGGGGGCAGTTAAAATCCTGGCGCAGTGAGTAAGACCCGCGCCCCTAAACCCAAGCCTGAAGAAACGCCGATGATGCGGCAGTTTTTCGCGGCCAAGAAGAAGCAGCCGGAAGCCCTTCTTTTTTTCCGCATGGGGGACTTCTACGAGATGTTTTTTGACGATGCCAAGGTGGCAGCTAAAGAGCTTGGTCTCACTTTGACTGCCCGCGATAAGGCGCGTGAAGTGCCGATGGCCGGAGTTCCAGTGAAGGCTATGGAGGGTTACCTCACTCGTTTGGTGCGCGCGGGACATACGGTTGCCATTTGCGAGCAAATGCAGGACCCTAAAGAGGTGAAGGGGATTGTGGCGCGCGACATTGTGCGTGTGGTCACTCCTGGAACTTTACTGGTCGATGAATGCTTGGTTGGAAGCGAGCCGCTATTTGTTTTAGCGATGCACGTAGAAGTGCCGCGGGGTAAAGCCGCCGAGAAGATCCCTTTGGATGAATGGGAAGTCGGCTTGGCTTGGGCTGACCTCACTACGGGCGTTTTCCGTTGTTCGACTACGACTGTCGCGCGTTGCAGTGAAGAGNTASCGNKSMTTSANCMAKYASARRKNYYRCTGRYGGAAGCGGCGGAGGGCGATGAAGCGGATTTTCGCGCCTACCAACACATGCGCGAGATTGTGGCGCGCGAAGACCTGCCCATTGCGCGGCGTATGCCATGGACTTTCGATGCGCGCAATGGGCATAGAGATTTGTGCACGCGGCTCAAAGTTTCCACCTTGGAGGCCTATGGAGTGGAAGATCGCCCGGAAGCCCTGGCTGCTTGTGGTGGATTACTGGAGTTTCTTGCGGAGACGCAGCGTTCTTCCCTGGAGCAGCTCCGCGATTTGCAACTGCATGAAGCGTTGCAGCATTTGGTGTTGGACCGAGTCACTCGTCGCACTTTAGAGATTGTGCGCAATCAGCAAGACGGAGGGCGCGATGGCACCTTATTGGCGATTTTGGATCGCACCGGAACTCCAATGGGAGCGCGTTTGCTGCGTGATTGGCTGCTAGAACCTTTGGTGGATGAGGACGCCATCCGCGCCCGCCAAGATGCCGTGGAGGAGTTTTACACCGACAGTCACCGTCGCAGTGATGTCGCGGAATTGCTCGATGGCTTGGGTGACCTGGAGCGCTTAGCTGCCAAGTTTGCCTCGGGACGAGCGGGTGCGCGAGATCTTCTAGGTTTAGCCCGAGCGCTGGAACGTATTCCAGATTTGCGCAGCAGCTTGGCGTCGGCGCAAACGGTTGCGGTTAAGGAGTTGGTGGCACGCCTAGATCCATGCACTGAGATTTCAACGCGGATTCGCCTGACTATCGTTGACGATGCACCGCTTTCCTTAAAAGATGGCGGCCTCATTCGCGATGGATTTTCTACGTCGGTCGATGAGCTGCGCGGACTGGCCAAAGGCGGCAAGGATTATTTGGTGGCCTTGCAGGTACGCGAAACCGAGCGTTTGGGCGTACCGGTCAAGCTCGGGTTTAACCGCGTATTTGGATACTACATCGAACTTAGTCGCATCAATGCAGAACGTGCGCCAGATGATTACATCCGCAAGCAAACGTTGAAAAATGCAGAGCGTTACATCACGCCGGAGCTGAAGGAGTACGAGGGCAAGGTGCTCGGTGCTGAAGAAAAGTTGAAGGACATTGAATACACCTTGTTCGACGATTTGCGCCAAGCGGCATCGGCGGAATCTTCACGGTTTTTCGATACTGCCAGGGCACTCGCAGAGTTGGATGTTCTGCAAGGGCTCGCAGTGGTTGCGGTCGAGCGTCGCTATGTACGTCCGAGTTTTGTGGACGCCTCGGCAGACGCCTGTGGCCTGCTAGAAATCATCGAAGGGCGGCACCCGGTTGTGGAAGCCGCCTTGCTCGGGGACCCCTTCGTTCCTAACGACACACGTTTGGGCGTGGATCCAGAGGAGAGCAAAGTTTCGCGCTTGGCCATTCTCACTGGCCCCAACATGAGCGGTAAATCAACCTTCCTGCGTCAGACTGCGTTGGTGGTTTTGCTCGCGCAAATGGGAAGCTTCGTGCCTGCCGATTCTGCACGACTGACTTTGGTCGACCGCATTTTCACTCGACTTGGCAGTGGCGATGACATCAGCCGCGGCCAGTCAAYCTTCATGGTGGAGATGGTCGAGACCGCGAACATTTTGCGTTTTGCCACTCCGCGCAGCCTGCTGCTTCTCGATGAGGTTGGCCGCGGCACCAGCACCTTCGATGGCTTGGCGATTGCATGGGCGGTGTGCGAATACGTCCACGACCGCATTCAAGCCCGATGCTTATTCGCCACTCACTATCATCAGCTCACTGAGTTGGCGAAGGAGTTGCCGGGCGCGAGCAATCTCAATGTGGCGGTGCGTGAATGGGGAGATGAAATCGTCTTCCTGCATCGCATTGAGGAAGGCGGCACTGACCGTAGTTATGGAATTCATGTGGGCCAGTTGGCCGGCCTTCCGCGGGAGGTCATCGATCGAGCGACCATCATCCTTGGCAAAGTTGAGCGCGATGAAGAAGGCTTGTCGCGGCGGATTTTGCAGGGCCAGACCGAGCGCACCCCGGAGGATCAGCCACAAGCCTTAGTCCATCAGCCGAGTTTGTTCGATGTTCTGGCAGCCGCCGATAGTGGACTCCTGGAGGAGTTAAGCGATACCAACCTGGACGRACTCCCTCCTATTGAGGCCTGGCAGCTGCTCGCCAGAGTGAAAAGCGAGTTAAGGAAACCCTGATTCTGGCATTGGAGTTATCCTGGAGGGAGAGTCATGAAAAAGCATCCCCTTATTTTCATTTGCAGTTTAGTGGTGTCCTCGACCATGAGCGCTGCTCAAATCGTGGATGTCAATCAGCCGCTTGCCAGTGAGATCGTGGTGCTTTTTTCGCAAGCCGACCTTGCGCAGTCATTCTCTCCAACGAAAAATACTTGTAGTGGCTTCGGCCTCTCGATTGGTGGAGGACTCGGTGCGACTGGCCTTCTAACGGTCGAGTTATGGGATGCACTGCCCAACGTACCTGGCGCACTCCAGCTCGCGAGTGCTTCCCAAAACGTAGTTGCCAGGAGTTGGGCGGACCTCATATGGCCCTCGGTTGCGATCAACCCGGGCGTGACTCATTACCTCATTGCACGTTGTTCAAACCCTCAAATGAGTCTCAGGGGCGAAACTTCAAACCCTTATGTTGGCGGTCAAATGTTCGCGAATGCGGGTTTCGATTCCTTTCCTCAGACTGACTTTGCGTTTCGAACTTGGGCGGATGGCACCCCTCTGCGCCTCACTATTACTGGAAGTTGCCCGACTTCGGTGACTTTCACTGTGGTTGGCGCCGACCCCAATTGGCTGATCGCCTTCCTCTACGGAAATGCGGGTGGTAGCTTTACCGTTTCTGGAGGCCCTTGCGCTGGCGTAGTTTTGGATATTGGGTCGCCAGTCTTGGTCGGGTTTTTCCATGCCGACGCCACTGGTGTCTACACGATAACCACACCTTTGCCGGCTGGACTTTGTGGCAARACCATTCAAGTGGTCGATGTGACTTCTTGTGCTACYAGCAACACAGTCGTCCTCCCCTGAGGYGGCTTGTGGCGTWAWCYGGGCCTGKCYGACCCCGAATATTCCKWGKCTCCACGGAATAAACYCCATTTTCGGCCTGTCCTACCCMTGTAAGTGGGAGRGCCGACYATTRAGCACTAAATTAGTGCTAATATTTTTAGTCACAACRCGTAAGCAATCCCGAAGCCATGAACATGGAACACGAGATTGCCTTTTCTGCCCTGACCGAAGGACTCCAATTGGAGACTTTCGAGGCCGATGYAAAGTCTCTCCTACAGGAGATGAGCGCGGYAAATACCCGGGTCACTTTTCACTTTGAGCGCGGGGAGCCTAAGGGGGACTTCCGCGGTCGTTTGGCAGAGTTTCAGCGYGAAGTCTCSAAGGTCCCGATTATGGATCGCGCCGAAGAGCGGCTTTTTGCCATGGGGTTGGAAATCCTGTGGATGCGTTTGCAACAAGCGCGTCGCGCCGCCGGYTTCAGCGAGGAAGACATCACCCGYTACCCCGATGTCAGCGACTCCCGATGCCTGCGTTGCGCACCCGGCCATGAAGCCAACTGTTTCGGATGTTCTCCAGACACTTGCTCTAAAGAGGACCGTGCTGAGATTCGCAACCTGACTCAGGAGTTGGTTACCGCGCGCAACGAAATGGTGGAGCGCAACCTGCATTTGGTTTTTCACCTTCTGCACCGTTACCGCCACGTCAGTGTTCCAGAAGAGGATTTGGCCCAGGAGGCAAACGAATCTCTGTTTCGTGCCGTGGAAGGCTTCGATGTCAGCCGCGGTCTGCGTTTTAAGACCTATGCCACCTACTGGGTGAATCAGGCTTTCCTTAACGCAATCTACAACCAAAGTCGCACCGTGCGCGTGCCAGCCTACATTCAAAAAGCGATGAAGAAGATTCGCACCGTAGCCGACAAGGTGGAGGGTGGCTTCCACAATGTCGACGCCATCGCCGAGCAAGCCGATGTTGCGCGGGAGTTGGTCATCAGTACTCTAARSCGTAACCGTTTCACYCTYTCYTTRAATRCYRYGGTCGATTCCGAKCAAGGAAGYGARYTRGTYGAACTKATGGAAGGGCAWGAYGMRGCWRRRGCYCCRGAGTTYGGAGAATCTGCCGCSATGGTRSAGCATCTAMAYGGCGCCATRGAKCGYTTGAGTCARCGCGARCAAGATGTRGTGMSKATGCGCTTTGGACTTGGYGGGATTGGYATWCGGACTTTGGCCGARGTTGGYCGCAAGCTTGGGATYTCCCTKGARCGYGTGCGGCAGATTCAACGGRTKGCTCTTGAGAAAATGCGYGGARGCGAAAGCGGCAGGCTCYTRAGCGAGTTTGGMTAARTYAGAGCTTCCNNAAWAARAGGNGCGGTGCTTGTGCTGRTCACRARAACCGCTACACTTGAAAYATGATGAATCAGAGCTGGCAGTGGCGTGAGTGGARCGGGTCCGGGGTTTTCCTGGGTGCCGGCCTTCTTCGTTGATAGCGCCTGCCTCCTCATGAATACCTARACGGACCTTCTTGGAAGGTCCTTTTTTCGTTTCCACTCATGGACAACACTCTTCGTAACTCCACTTCCGCAGATGCCGAAMGCTACCGCCTAACTTGGTTGGAGCGGCCTTCGGATTTGCATACCCCGGTGCGTTTGTTYCTYGCRCTTCGCGGCCGCGGGCATCAGGTATGTTTGCTTGAATCGGCAGAGGGCCCGGACCGCATCGCGCGTTACTCCTTTTTGGCCCTGGACCCGGTRGAGAAATTYACCGCGACTGACGGCAAGGCTCATRCCGAGTTRCAGGAGTTGGCYAATCGGGCGCAGATYCCARACYCGCCGGCCTTTTTGCCACCCTTTCGCGGTGGGTGGRTTGGCTACTTRCCGTACGAATGGGCAACCCAACTAGAGGACCGCGTTYCTCAGGCGGCGAAGGACCCTTGGCAGTTGCCGTTYGCAGAGTTCCATTTGTTTGAAACCGTTTTGGCTTTTGACCATGCTGCGCAGCGWTTGATTYTAATGACCTCGTGCAAAGCGCCGAGCGATTACGCAAGCTCTATGGCCAAGCTCGAGTCTTTGGTCGARGAAATYGAAACCAGTCAACCGAACGTGGAAGGATTCCGTCTGTTAGGAGATGGTCCCGTTTCCAACATGGAYCAGGCGRCYTTCGAAGCRGGTGCTGCAAAGTTGCAGGATGCCATAGCGCAGGGTGAGATYTTYCAAGCGGTTTTGTCCCAGCGTTTTTCGCAAAAGTTTGAAGGCGATCCCTTTGCYTTGTATCGGGCGTTGCGTTTAACCAATCCTTCGCCGCACATGTTCTACTTTGAGGCGASCGGGATTACTTTGGTGGGAAGTTCGCCTGAGCGATTGGTGTCGGTRAATGCTGGGCGCGTGGAAAACCGCCCGATTGCTGGAACCCGCGCGCGCGGTGCTGACGAAGCTGAGGATGACCGTCTCGGCGCGGAACTTATGGTTGATGAAAAAGAGAAGGCCGAGCACGCWATGTTGGTSGAYCTSGCRCGSAAYGATCTTGGTCGTGTCGCWCGTTTTGGCACGGTAGAGGTRAAGGAAAACATGGTGCTAGAAAAGTTYGCGCGCGTGCAACACTTAGTGAGTCGCGTGGAGTGTGATCTMGCTAGTGGCCAAGTTCCAATGGATGCCTTGGCCGCAAGTTTTCCCGCTGGCACCGTAAGTGGTGCACCCAAAATCCGGGCTATGCAGCTCATCGCTGAGATTGAGCCAGAAACACGKGGYCCYTACGCYGGCGCTTTCGGTTACTTGGACTCTAGCGGCAACCTCGATATGGCCATCACCATTCGCACCTTTGTAGTGCGCGGTGACACGGTTTCGGTCCAGGCCGGTGCAGGTATTGTGTTTGATTCTCGTCCAGAACGGGAATATCAAGAGACTTTAGAAAAGGCCGATGCCCTGTTCATGGCATTACGTTTGGCGGATTCGCATGCGTTTACTCCTGCGGCTACGGAGGTTGCAAAATGATTTTGCTCATCGATAACTACGATTCGTTTACCTACAATCTTTACCAATCGCTTGCCGCTTCGGGTGCGCAAGTGGAAGTGGTGCGTAACGATGCCCTGACTGTAGAAGAAGCGCTAGCGAAGGGCGTGTCTGGTGTGGTTTTGAGCCCTGGCCCAGGCCGTCCAGAAAGTGCAGGAATTTGTCTCGATTTGATCAAGGCACTTCCGGCTGACGTGCCATTGCTTGGTGTTTGTCTAGGACACCAAGCCCTAGTGGAAGCACTTGGCGGGACATTGGAGATTGATCCAATCCCAACCCACGGCAAACCTGCCATGGTCCATACCCTTAAAAGCGCGACACTGTTTCAAGGCCTGCCAAATCCGTTYCAAGCGGGGCGCTATCACAGCTTGCGTGCAGTCCGTGAAGAGTTACCAGAAGAGCTGGAGTTGTGCGCATGGACCGAAGAAGGTTTGGTCATGGCGGTGCAACACAAGACCCGGCCGTGGTTTGGCGTGCAGTTCCACCCCGAGTCGATTTTGACTCCGCAAGGAGATCGCATGCTGGAGAAGTTCCTGCAAACCGCCGGCGAGGTCRTCGTCGCGCGATGAACTTGAAATCGGCYACCGCCTTGGTGCTAGATGGAGGCACTCTGACTTCGCAACAAATGAAGTCGGTGGTRGATGGCGTGTTGACACCKGGGTTTGCGGAAGAAGAATTGGGTGCTTTGTTRGCTGCGTTGGCAGACCGCGGCGAGACSGTCGATGAAATCCTCGGYGCAGTTTTAGCATTACGCGCGGCCATGATTCCCTTYGCGCCGATRCCRGAGGTGGCCGTCGATACATGTGGCACCGGCGGCGATGGCAAAGATTCTTTTAATGTGAGTACYGCAACGGCGTTGGTCGCGGCGGCCGCNGGTRCNMRMSKTSGWGWWSSAYGGWAWSCNCAGMGNNTCKTMGAWSYGNNTGGMWSTGCNGMYWKGTYANAWGYMGMGSSAGYSGCYYWSGAGNYRMRKCSWWCACAANCGRCGWSCRWWAYGGMARAGKSCRGKTKMKTNRKKWCWATRYGSAMCNKGCTYWTCRCCCNGNCAWGCGTWATGTTGCTCCGGTAAGGCGTGCACTTGGACGACGCACTTTGTTTAATTTTGTTGGGCCGTTAGTCCATCCTGGAAAGATTCGTCGTCAATTGCTTGGCATCAGCGACGTGAATCGCTTGCAGGACTACGCTTCATTACTTGCCTCATTGGGGTGCGAACGAGGCTATGTCGTGCATGGCTCACATGGCGCGGATGAACTCACTTTAGGTGGGTCCAATGTTTCTATCGCTGTTGGGACATCACCGGAATTGGATTTGAGCGCAGGCGCTTGCGGCCTATCCTCTGCTTCCGATGATGCTCTGGTTGGCGGCGACGCGGCGTGCAACTTACAAATGTTGCACGACCTCTTCGATGGCGCGCTCGGCCCCATCCGTGATGTAGTTTTGCTGAACAGCGCAACCACACTTCTTTTAGCCGATGTGGTGGAAGATCTAAAGTCTGGCGTTGCCAAGGCCGCGGAAGCCTTGGATTCTGGTGCTGCCCGCGAAACCCTTTCTGCTTTAGTGCAATGCAGCCAAAAGGTTGCTGGAGTGGTGCAGTGAAACTTTCTGAAACGAAACTGGGTCCGATCTTGGAAGCGGTGGAAGCCCGCGCTGAAGAACGGCGTTTGTCTGGACAAGAATTCCCTGGCACYCAAAAYGGTGGCCGCGATGCYTTCGTSGAAGCCTTGCGCTCCGGCCCRCTCTCCATTCTTGCAGAACACAAACGCAAGGCTCCCTCCGCAGGAGTTCTAGAAACCGCGGACACCGTGGAAGCCCGATGCTTAGCTTATGCTGAACAAGGCGCCTCAGCAATTTCGGTACTCACGGAGCAAGATCATTTCGACGGAAAATTAGATCATTTAATCCGTGCATCTCAGGCCGGGCTGCCGCGTTTGCGTAAAGATTTTATTCTTACCCCCTGGATGGTGGAGGAAAGCGCAACCGCCGGCGCCGATGCGATTTTGTTAATGGCGGTTTGCTTGCAAGGTTCCTTGTTGTCGGAGCTGACGGCCCAAGCTCAGGAGTTGGGCATGGCCGTTCTATGTGAAATCCACGACCCAGAGGAGTTGGAACGCGCAGTGGCGGCGAAGCCCGATTGTCTCGGAGTGAATGCGCGGGATCTGCGTAGCTTTGTGATAGATTTCCAAACGACTTTGGACTTGCTTCCGCAAGTTCCGAGCGAGTTTGTGAAAATCGCAGAAAGTGGGATTCATGAATACGAGCAGTTGCAGCAAGTGCGGGCGGCAGGTGCCGACGCGGCTTTGGTGGGCACCGCGCTCATGAAAGAAGCCGGCTGTTTACGAGAATGGGCGGACCGCCTCCGGGAGGAAGCATGAAATTGCGTCCACTGCCCAAAGTGAAAATGTGCGGTTTACGTCGCGCTGAAGATGCGGCCTATGCGGTGGCATGTGGTGCGGATGCGTTGGGGGTGGTGCATGTGCCTTCTTCGGCGCGTTATGCGGACCTCCCTAACGCTCAAGCAATCTTCGCCACAGCATCGGATGAAATGTGGAAAGTTCTAGTGGTTGTCGACATCGCAGCCGGGGAGTTGGCGGAGAAGGTTGCGGCGTGCGGCGCGAATGCTGTGCAGTTATGCGGCGAGGAAGAGGCATCGGAGTTTGAAGACTTCGCATATCCGATTTTCCGACGCATCGGAGTGAATGAAAATGCGGTTGCGGAGATGGAAAAGTGGGAAGGCATCGCGCGATGCTTTGTGCTGGAGAAATCTGGCGTTGCCGGCGGAAGTGGTGAGACGGTCGACTTTGACCGGGCATCGACCTTGGCAAAGTTAGGGCCGTGCTTGTTGGCCGGCGGATTAGATGGCGCGCGGGTTGCTGAAGCCGTAGAGAAAGTCCATCCCTTAGGTGTCGATGCGAGTAGTCGTTTGGAATCAAAACCTGGAATCAAGGATCCCGTCATGGTGAAAGAATTTGTAGACGCAGCGCTTGAGGCTATCGATCTCACCCACGCTGGCCCCACCTTCGAAGGATTCGGCGGACGCTTTGCCCCCGAAACTTTGATGCCCTCTTTACTGGCGTTGGAGGATGCCTGGCGCGAAGCCACGGCAGACCCATCCTTTCAAGAAGAGCTCGATGACCTTTTGTGTAACTACGCTGGTCGCGCCACTCCACTCACTTTCGCMAACCGMTTRTCSGAAGAGATTGGTGTYGATGTTTGGTTGAAGCGTGAAGACCTGYTGCACACYGGCGCGCATAAATTAAATAACGCACTCGGCCAAGCTCTTCTTGCAAYSCGCATGGGGAAAACGCGCATCCTTGCTGAAACAGGGGCMGGTCAACACGGTGTGGCYACYGCMACCGTWTGCGCGAAACTWGGTTTGGAATGCGTGGTGTACATGGGTGCGGTCGATGCCGCGCGCCARCGYCCAAACCTACAACGCATGGAGTTRCTCGGTGCRCGCGTGGTCGTGGTCGAGCACGGTCARCAGACTCTGAAAGATGCCATCAACGAAGCCATGCGYGCYTGGGTCACCGACCCCGATGCCCATTACTTGCTCGGCAGYGCACTCGGTCCGCATCCATTCCCAGCATTGGTCGCAGGCTTCCAAGAAGTGATTGGGCGCGAGGCATTCGCTCAGTTTGAACAACAAGCTGGTGGATTGCCCGATACCGTAGTTGCTTGCGTTGGCGGCGGAAGTAATGCGATTGGAATATTCCGCGGATTCGTACAGCACAAAGAAGTGGAACTTGTCGGCGTAGAAGCCGCAGGCGAAGGCATAGAAACCGGACGTCATGCTGCGCGTTTTTCCGGCGGTATTCCTGGAGTCTTACATGGTTGTCATACTTGGTTGCTGCAAGATGAAGACGGGCAGATTCTTCACACTCATAGCGTGAGTGCAGGATTAGACTATGCCGCGGTTGGTCCAGAACATGCCGCACTGCACGCTCTCGGTCGTGCGCGTTATGAAAGTGCTACCGACACCCAAGCACTGGATGCCTTTGCAAAACTTTCTCTCCTAGAAGGCATCGTCCCCGCGCTCGAGTCGAGTCATGCAATTGCCTGGGTGATCGCCAATCAAAAATCTTTGCAAGGGAAACGAGTCATCGTCAATCTCTCTGGCCGCGGCGATAAAGATTTAGATAGTGTTATGGGTTTGGGAGAAGAAAAATGAATCGCCTGATTGCCCTCACTCAACAGCTTCGTGCTGATAATCGGCGCGGACTTGCTCCCTACCTCACTGCCGGCGACGGCGGGTTGGAAAGCACTTTGCGCGAATTGCAGGCTATGGAGCAAGCCGGTGCCGCATGCGTGGAGCTCGGCGTTCCTTTCTCCGATCCGATTGCCGATGGCCCACACTTGCAAGCTGCCGCGCAACGCTCCTTAGACGCCGGCACCAATCTCCCCGCCATCCTTTCCATGGTGAAAGATTTTCGCAGTGCCGGCGGTTCGATGCCGATTGCGCTTATGAGTTACGTCAATCCGCTTATGCGCCAGGGGCTTTCGGCAACGGTCGCACGCTTGTCCGCTGCGGGTGTCGACGCGCTCATCATTCCAGACTTGCCACTAGAAGAAGGCGCACCTTTGGAAGCGGCTTGCGAAGCCAACGACTTATGCCCAGTCTTTTTTGCTGCGCCGACTTCTTCGGAGTCGCGAGTGAAAGAAGCTGGCCGTCGCAGCCGTGGATTTCTTTATGTAGTAGGGCGAGTCGGAGTAACCGGCGTAGCCACGTCTTTTGACGAAGACACACAAAGCTTCCTTGAGCGCACTCGTGCATGGAGTGAAGCACCCATCGCGGTCGGTTTTGGAATCGGAACCGCAGATCATGTGCGCGGCGCGGTTCGACATGCGGACTTAGCCATTGTTGGCACTGCATTGGTGCAGCATTTACATGAAGTCGAACTAGAACGCGGCAATCGCGCGGTTGCAGCCGCCAACATGGTGCATGCCTTAACCAAAGGATTGAAATGAACAAAGCCTCCTTCCGTTTTCAATTGCAGCAAGTCGATTTAGCCTTGCTTGCACTTTTCCAAGAGCGTGCGCGTTTGTGTAGCAAAGTTGGTTCTGTGGCCGAAGCGGTTGCCATGGAGGATTTGCTGCGCCGTGCCGATGGCAGCGTTCCCGCCGAAGTCATTCGCGATGTGTTTGAAAAGTTAAATCAAGGAAGCGTCTCATGATTTTCCGTTTGCACATTGGAACATCGCCCGAAAAGGTTCAAGAGCTTCGTGAGCGTTTGGAGTCTGAAGGGATACGTACACGCCTGTCTGCAGAAACCGCACGCTCGATTTTTGCTGCGGTGGATAAGCCGCCAAGCGGATTATTAGAAGAACTACGCGCCGATGATGCCGTAGAAGAAATCGTGGTGCCTCGAGGCGCATGGCAACTCGCCGCACGCGCCTTCCGCGAAAAACCGCAAGTGGTACAAATCGGCAAAGCGCGCATCGGCGGTGGAGAAATATCCATCATGGCTGGGCCATGCAGTGTCGATGAACATTTGGAAGAGGCCGCAGCAGGCGTCAAAGCTGCAGGCGCACAAATCCTTCGCGGCGGCGCTTACAAACCACGCACTTCGCCTTACTCCTTCCAAGGATTTGGCGTGGAAGGACTGCGCCAACTAAAAGATGCGGGGGAAGCGAATGATCTCCCCGTAGTTTCAGAAATTATGGATGCCGCGCAACTCCCAGCCTTTGTTGATCATGACATCGACTGTTTGCAAATCGGAGCGCGCAACATGCAAAACTTCACCTTGCTTAAAGCCGTGGGTGCGAGCGGGATTCCCGTCCTCCTCAAACGCGGACTCGCCGGCACGGTCGATGAATGGCTTTACAGTGCTGAATACCTGCTGGCTTTTGGATGTTCGCAACTCATGTTGTGCGAGCGCGGCATTCGTACTTATGAAACCGCAACCCGCAACACGCTGGACCTTACCGTGCTTCCCTTACTGCGCGAATGGACCTACCTTCCGATTGTGGTCGATCYAGCGCACGCAGTTGGTGTAGCGCGTTACATTCGGCCTTTGGCTAAGGCATCGATTGCAGCAGGTGCCGATGGCTTAACCGTCGAAATGCACCCCGATCCAAGCGTCGCACGCAGCGATGCGGATCAGGCACTGCTCCCGGGCGAACTTTCTGCGCTAGTGGCGGATGCACGCATTATGGCTGCGGTGACTGGACGTCGGATTTCGGACGGTTAAAGCAAAGAAAGGATCTGCGAGGCGTCTGGTGGCAGAAGACCCGCCCATCAATCCGAAAAGTGATGAGGACGGCCCCATTGAATTCGAAAACTTCCATCTGCAAGCAGGGTCACTCGCCTGACTGTGTCGAGATTGGTGGTGTATTCATCCAGCACTTGCTCCACAACCTCCGTTCCATGCACGGCATGTAAAGTCAAATCCCATTCGCCGATGTCGCTGAATGTGCAAAGCGCTGAGTCACCGGGCAGGATGGTGTCCATGTGAATAGTTTCTGAAGCGGCCTCTAGTCGGATGTTCCTCAGCGGAAGTGCGGAATCATTTTGGATGATGACGACATAGTTGCTGTCAGCAATGCCAGAGAGAACAACGCAAGTGGCGGCCGCTGGGAAGTTGGAAAGAAGCAGAGTGCTGGCAAGCAAGGTTGACGTCGTAATCTTTTTTTTCGAAAAGCGCTGGTCTAACTTTGCATAACGCCGGAATTGCAATAGCGAGAAAGCACCAAGTAGGACTAAGAATGTACCCACTACTGTGACCATAACGCCGGCAACCAAGTACACCGTGGAATTGTTGGCAAGCCATAAAAGAAGGATTAGGACTCCCAAGAGCATGGGCGCAGCTCCACAGAAAAAAGCTCGCCTTAAGTGCGGTAACGGGTCGGTGGAATCTAATGAAAAGCTCATGGCTTTAGCGGGAGATAGTCATAAGTCCCCACTCCTTGAACGACCATAAAGCGACATGCGCCGCCAGTTTCACCCTGCACAAAATGCGGGCGTTGGGGCTCCACCGAGTAGGACCCTCCGGGCTGCAGCAACACCGCCTCCTTCGGCTCCAGCATGTGAATCTCCATCGGGCCCTCCATGCAGAAAAATGTGTCGGTGATTTCGGAGTGGGTGTGCCACGGGACATTTTGACTTTGGCTCAAGCCCAAGATTCGTACCCGCAAACCCGGCGCCTCGGCCAAAGTGCGGCGCTCTTCGGTGACATAAAGGTGGTCGTAGTCGTCGGTAGATTCGGTCGGCATGGGAGGGGCGCGCTGCGCAGAGTCCAAGATACCGCGTGGGGAGTTGCTTTTCGAAAGTGCTGCTAGACTCGTCGCTCATGGATGAAGCTGAGGAACACTCGAAAACAGCGGAAGGCTATTGGGCGCAGAGCATTAGCCCGACCGCCAAGGGGTGGATGCTTGGCATTTTGGCACTCTGTTTCGTCAGCCAGACCTATTTGGTTTACTCGGACCCCACCGAAACGCGGGTGCTAGAGGGGGAAGAGTTAGCTGGTCGTCGCGTGTGGCTGGCGAACAATTGCCAGGCTTGCCATCAGCTGTATGGCTTTGGCGGTTTTCTTGGGCCGGACCTCACCAACGTTGCATCGCGTTTGTTGCAAGTCCAACTTGCCGACCGCCTAGTGCTTGGTGGAGATCAAATGCCCAAGTTTGATTTGCCTAAGAAAGAGGTCGACGCCCTGTGGGAATTTTTGGTTGCCATGGATGAAACAGGAATCGGTCAAGCGCGGAACCCTGACAGTGGCGGCCTATCGACAGCCTCTGCAGGCAACCCTCTGAATTCCCCGAGCACTCTTGTCGTTCAGAACCTCCTGAACGATTCGGAAAACGAAGCTGCACGGAATGGCTTTGAAATCTACCGCACTAATTCCTGCGTTGCATGCCATGTTTTATTCGGTGAATCCGTTATCGGTGCTCCAGACTTATCGCTTTCAAGCGCGCATATGAGTCCGGAAGAAATTCAACATGCACTTGAAGTTGGCATTTTGCCGATTATGCCACCTTCTGGATTGTCCGCTGCAAAGCGCGCCGATGTCCAGGCCTTCATAACATTCCTTGGAGAGCATCGTGAAGATGCCATTGCACTGATTAAAGAAAGCACCGACGACACTTTTTGGTCAACCCTTCCCTGGTGGGAGTTTTAAGTTATGCAGCCACCTACTTTGCTTGAGGTTGACCCGAACCGACGTTACGCCACGCTTACCTTTATGCGCGGTGCCATCGTTTCGATTTGCATTGCAGTACTCGCTGGTTTGCTTGGCGCTTTTTATTACATTCCGCAAATGGCACCTGTTTTACAGGGTTTAGGCATTGAGTTTGCAGCCCTGCGTCCGCTCCATACCACCTTTGCGGTGGTGTTTATTTTGCTCGGCGGCATGGCGGTGGTGCACCGCTACTTTGAGGACATCGCTGGGCCTATGTTGCGGGGAGAAAAAATCCGAGTACGCATTCAGGTCATCTCCTGGGCCATCGCTGGGATTGGTGTTTTCTTCACCATGCTGATTGGCGTAGGGTCTGGCCGCGAGTACATGGGTTTTCATCCCATCTTTTCCATCCCTATCTTGTTGGGTTGGCTGATGTTTGTGTGGAATTTTTTCAGTCATCTCGGACGTGGCCTTATGGGCCGGCCGATCCACGCAACTATGTGGGGAGTAGGAAGTTTATTCTTCCTCTACACATTTTCGGAGCAACATGCCTGGCTTATGCCCGACATCTTCTCTGAACCCATTACCGACATGCGTCTGCAATGGAAGGCGACCGGAACCCTTGTCGGTAGTTTCAATCTCTTCGTCTACGGCACCTTGTATTACGTCGGATGCAAGTTAAGCAATTGCGAACGCTATGCGCATTCACGTTTAGCCTATGCCTTATTCGCGGTTGGACTGCTCAACTCCTTCACCAACTTCGCCCACCACACTTATCACCTTCCACAAAGTCACACGGTGAAGTGGATTAGTTTTGTGGTGAGCATGGCGGAAATCATTCTGTTCTTCCGCGTCATCATGGACATCACTGCCATGGTGAAGGCAAGTAAACCCGCTCCACCATGTGGAATCCAAGCCTTCCTTACCGCAGCGAAATGGTGGACGGGATTCATTCTTGGCAGCTCTCTCATCATTTCCATACCGCCCATCAACTCGCTGATTCACGGCACCCGCCTAGTCATGGGCCACGCGATGGGAGCCGAGATTGGCATCGACTGTATGGCGCTGTTCGCTGGCATCACCTGGATGCTGTCTGAAATTCAGGCTCGCCGCGGCGTGGAGAATACGGTTTTCGCTACAAAGCATTACTGCAATCTCATCAAAGGATTTAATGTCGGTGTCATCGGCCTGGTCRGCTGGCTAACGATTTCCGGCGCAGGCACCTCGGTTTACCGCTACGACGGCCTCGCCAGCCCRGCTTGGATTAYCGTTGCAGGCCCATGGATCTTTGCCATCTCTGGAATCGTGGCCGCTTATTTCCTGCTGCGCTTGCTCAAAATTTGGCTGGGGGTTTTGCTCCTAAGAGGGTCAAGGAAGCMTGTTTCATAAACGGTTGTCGAGTCAGACAACAGGGTTACCCTAGAATGGTTCGGTGGCTGCAGCAAGAATCGGCAACGCAGGCTTGGGCTGCGATTCCTATAGGAAWCCAGTGGCCTCTGCACTTGCGCTAACCATTGCGCTCGCATTAGCTCCATGGCTAGGSGCGGCACAAGATGCGGGGAATGCGTTGCAGGATCCGGTTCCAGCGCCGGGTAATCCCTCCGCACGGCTGGGCGCGGCGATGCAGGACAAACTGGGCCGCTGGAATGCCAGTGCAGACGATTGGGCTAGCGAAGGCCTCAGCCAGGCCGCAGAACGGCAGCTTGAAGCACTACTGCAAACGTGGAGRCCGGGCCATGGGATAAACGCGGAAACCCTGGCGTCGCTGCTCGAGCCTGATTTCTCGGGCACAGCGCTACGCCCCGCCAAGCTGGAGACGGTGTTGGATGACGGCGTGTTTTTGGTGCGCCACGCATTCCCATCGACCCATCATGAAGGGGAGGCAACCCCAAGCAATCTTGGGATTCAAGGGTTCCGCCATGCGATTGAGGAGCTCCTGCAACCTTTTTATGAAGCGGATGACTTTCATGCGAAGCTTAAGATTTTCACTATCCAGTTGGACGACAGCACGCTGACTACCGAGGCCTACTACTTTGCCGAAGGCACCGACGCGCACAGTCGTATTCAACAAAAAGCGACTTGGACCTGCACCTGGATTCTGCAGCCGGATCAATCGCCGCTACTTAGTTCGGTTCGCATGCGCGACTTTGAAGAGGTGCGCGGACCTGCTGACGGGCAGCCGTTATTCGCAGACTGCACCGAATCCATGTTTGAGGGCGAAGWCATCTACCGCGCGCAGCTTCTGCCCAGTATGAGTTATTGGCAGGGACGGATTCCAGGCGGCATTGGTTTTTCGGATCAGAGTCACCAGGGCGTGGCGATTGGTGACGTCAACGGCGACGGCCTCGAAGACCTTTTTCTGCCGCAACCTGGCGGCTTGCCCAACCGCTTGTTTCTCCATCAGGCAGATGGAAGCCTGGTTGATTATTCCGTCGCTGCGGGCGTTGACTTCCTCGAAGCAAGTCGTTGCGCCTTGTTGCTCGATTTAGACAACGACGGTGACCTCGACTTGGTCATGAATCTTGGCGTCGACTTGGCCTTCCTTTCTAACGACGGCAGCGGACACTTCACCGCCGAGATTGCGGGGCATGTGCCGGAGGCGACGACGTTGGCGGCGGCGGATTACGACAACGACGGCTTTCTCGATATCTACGTCTGCCGCTATCTAAATCCGTATAAGGATCAAGCCGTGCCGACGCCGTATCACGATGCAAACAATGGCTTGGCAAACGTCTTGCTGCGTTTCACCGGAGATTGGAAAATCCAGGATGTCACCGAATTGGTCGGTCTCGACGTGAACAATCAGCGATTCAGCTTTGCCGCGTCGTGGGAAGATTATGACAACGATGGCGATCAGGACCTGTACGTCGCCAATGACTTTGGTCGCAACAATCTGTATCGCAACGACGGCGGCCGCTTCACCGATGTTGCTGCCGCCGCTGGGGTTGAGGATATTTCCGCGGGGATGGGCGTGTCTTGGGGTGATTACGATCGCGATGGCTGGATGGACTTATAYGTCAGCAATATGTATTCAAGCGCCGGAAATMGAGTCACCTATCAACGCGAGTTTGGTTCCGATGCCRGCGAGCAGTTCCTCTCCGATGTCCGCCGCCACGCGCGCGGTAATTCCCTGTTTCGCAATCTTGGCGACGGTACTTTCCGCGACGTCACCCTGGACCAAGCAGTCCATCGCGGTCGCTGGGCGTGGGGATCGGTGTTCGCGGATCTCAACAACGATGCCTGGCTCGACCTCGTGGTGCCGAATGGTTTCGTGACCAATGACCGCGMCGACGATTTGTG
Organism: Planctomycetota bacterium; assembly: GCA_002746235.1. Lineage (GTDB taxonomy): Bacteria > Planctomycetota > UBA1135 > UBA1135 > UBA1135. Next base: position 374,669 of record NVWJ01000001.1, on the reverse strand, counting down.
AAGTTTTTTCTGGCGGCAGGTCGTGTCGCAAACACCCCTCAAAGTCGGCGATCCTGCCGAGGAATATAAGCTCGGCTGGCTTGCCATCAACAAGCTGATCAATCAGGGYTTTTCCTGGAGTGGGCATGAACGTAATTGCGTTTTCCTCAACACGCGCGGTCCCGCTTTTGCCGATGTCTCCTCAGTGACCGGCCTCGACTTCGATGACGACGGGCGTTCGGTGGCGTCGGTGGACTGGGACTTCGACGGCGACCTTGACCTGTTCGTCACCAACCGTACCGGTCCGCGCTTGCGCTTCTTGCGTAATCGCYTGGACCACAACGGCGGCGGATTTCTGCAACTCAAACTCGAAGGTAAATCCTGCAACCGCGATGCCATCGGTGCCCGCGTCGAAGTCCTGTTGCAGGATCCGCTTGCCGCACCACTCTTGCGCACGCGTCGCGCCGGCGATGGTTATCAGGCGCAGTCCAGTGGCTGGATGCATTTTGGGTTGGGATCGGTTGCGGTCCAAGGCGTCAAGGTTTCGTGGCCCGACGGCAAGGAGGAAGTCTTTACTGGCGTGCAGGCGGACGCACGTTTTCGGCTAGTGCAGGGGAGTGGAAAAGCAGCTGTCTGGACCCCGCCCGTCGCTCCGCAAAATCTTTCGCCTTCGGTTCCGCAGTCGCCGTCCGCGCGTTCCGCCGCTCGGGTGGTGCTTGCGAATCCAGTGCCTATGCCGCAAATCGAAGTGGAGTCGAGCGACGGTCGCAGCGGTTCGCTGTTCGGTGTTGAAGCGCGTATTCGTCCGCAAAGCCGCGGGCGGAAACCAGTACTGCTGCAACTTTGGGCTTCGTGGTGCGCCCCGTGCGTGGGGGAGTTGGCTGCATTCACTGCAGCTGCTACGGAACTGCGCGCGGCGGGAGTGGAAATCCTTGCYTTGAACATCGAAGCAGAGTCGGCRCGGGAAGATGCTGTGAAAATGCTGGGTCGCCTCGGCTGGCCCCATCCCATGGGCTTTGSGTCTGCTAAMACMGTGGAGRTTCTCGACGCTCTTCAAGGATCGCTCCTCCGCCAGGACATCCGGATTCCGGTGCCAAGTAGTTTTCTGGTCGATGGCAACGGCAACCTCGTGGCCTTCTACTTRGGAAGCGTRACGCCAGCACAGGTGATGCAAGATCTCCAGCTCCTGTCGCTCGATGCMACTCAACGACTARCCGCAGCACTGCCSTTTCCAGGTCGTTGGTTTGGCAARCTGCCGACGCAGGTCCCGAGCTTTTTGGAGCGGTCCTTTCGCRAGCGCGGTCTTCCTGCTACCGCTCGGGAATATCAACCGGGCTGGATCCATTTGCAGTTCGGCCGCGCCCTCATCGCGCAAGGTCGCCTSCCGCTAGCCGAAGAACAGTTCCGGCYGGCGRTTGCGATCGGCCCCTACCTTGCAGAAGCAAACACTGGACTCGGTCAAGTGCTGCTTCTGCAGGACCGTCCGRTAGAAGCGGTGAGTGCTTATCGCCGCGTGCTGGTGATACATCCGAACGACGAAGGCACYCTTTTCAATCTTGGYCTTGCGCAMTTGGCGCTCAAAGATTACCCCGCCACCCGAATGCAGATCAAGCGGCTAAGTGCACTTGGCAGCAACTTCGCCACGGAGCTTGAGRCTCGGCTGCRAACTCTTGAAGGTCRAAAAARGTGAACCGCMTCGGTTGTGCATCGTTGAGGCTGTGTGGGCCCAATTCTTTCCATCCTCGCGAAAATCATCGCCATGCTGCTTGCCTTTATGGAGCCGCTGGAAGGAGTCCGATTCCTCGGGCAAGAGTCCGTCGATTTCGGAGTGACCAAAGCTGAGGTCACAGTTTTTGAGCGAGATGGGATTCCGACGGTCCTGCTTCGGGTAACCAATCACCAGGAACAGGCCGTGTGGTGGAAACAGGAGGGCGGTTGGGGCTCTCGCTCGCAATGGAGTCTTAAGTATGGCGAGATGGGTTCCATGGGCAGCAGGGAGGGCGGTCACGGAAGGCGCGGCGATTCCAATCGAGCACCGACCGAGGAAGAGCTAGCTGCCTGGCGCGTTGCTCCTGGCGCCGTGATTTTCAAGGAATGGTCCTGCCGCCCCTCTTTGCTTGAGAAGAAAGATGMAGAAGGTCAACCTGTAAATATTCAAGAATGGTCGACGAGAAGGTCTTTTGCGATTCCGACCGCAAGTCCTCAGTCTCACTATGGCCAAGCAGAGACGTTTGTAGAGTTCGATGTCTGGGTGAATCACAACACAGAAACGGCAGGGGTGATTTACAGCGTAGTCCGCAGTTGGCCCAAAATCCTTAACCCTTTTCGTAAACAAAAGTGATGTCAAATCCACTCCTTGCCAAGTTGGCCGCATTCTTATTAAGCCTATTCCCGCAACTAGAGGGAGTCCGATTCCTTGGTCAAGAGACGGGTAACTTCGGCGGTTTCGATGCCGACGTGACGGCTTATGAGCGAAATGGAGTGCCTGAAATCTTGGTGCGTCTGCATAACGGTAGTGAGAAACCGGCTTGGTGGGACAGCCAAGGCAACTGGAGAACTGCCGATTCCTGGCGCATCACTTACGAGAACGGAAGTGACATTGGCGGTGAGGGGGGCATTGCGCACACTGGATGCAGTGGCAGTGAAATCTGGGGTGCCGGCCTAACTACCTTACAGCTTGAACGCGATTTCCCTCCATCGCCTGCCCAGCTTCAGCGCTGGTTGGTGCAACCAGGCGAGTACCGCTTTTTTCGCCCGACCTTTGTGCGCAATCCATTCTTCGACGACGCGGATTGGGGTGACGTCGACCTCGGCAAGATGCTCGCTTGGACCGTGCAGCTCGATATGCCGCTACCTGTCTGGGAACAACCCAAGGTGGATCGGGTTAATTGGGTAGAGATGACTTTTTATGTAGATATCGATTTGGTGGATAGCGGCTTCAAGCTGGATTTGAGGGGCAAGCCTTAGATTTAAATTCGGCAATATTGCCGAACTGATTATCGGAGGGTTTCGCTGGGGGAGGGGTATAATCTGCGGTTCCGGTACCCAGATTTGACCCTGTGACACTCAAAAAACCCTCCTGGCTGAAGATGAAGCTCCCTACTGGGGAGACCACGGCCGCGCTGCGTAAATCGCTGAGGGAAAAGGGTTTATACACGGTTTGTGAGGAGGCCCGGTGTCCCAACCTGGGTGAATGCTGGGCCGATGGCACCGCCACCATCATGCTCATGGGCGATGTCTGCACCCGTGGATGTCGTTTCTGTGCAGTCAAAACCGGCAACCCGCGTGGCTGGCTGGATCTGGATGAGCCCGAAAAGGTGGCCTCTAGCGCCGATATCCCATCCTTGCGTTATCTGGTGCTGACTAGCGTCGACCGCGATGACTTGGAAGACTTCGGTGCCGAGCACTATGCCGCGACCATTCGGGCGATCAAAGCGCGTCGGCCAAGTTTGTTAGTCGAAGCGCTGACGCCTGACTTTCAGGGCCGGGTGGAGTGCATCGAAACCGTGTGCGATACCGGGCTAGATGTTTTCGCCCACAACATTGAAACGGTCGAACGCCTGCACCGCAAAGTGCGCGACGTCCGTGCGAAATATGGACAGACCTTAGAGGTGCTGCGTGCGGCGAAGAGATTCCGCCCCAGCATCGTGACTAAATCGTCCATCATGTTAGGCGTCGGCGAGACCGACCCTGAAATCCGCCAAACCATGGCGGACTTGCGCGAGGCCGGGGTGGAAATCCTCACCCTCGGGCAATACCTACAACCCACCAAGCGTCATCTTGCAGTGGAGGAATACGTCACCCCGGAGAAGTTCGATGAGTGGAAAGCTGTTGCCAAAGAACTTGGTTTCGCTTACTGCGCTTCGGGCCCGTTGGTGCGTTCTTCCTACAAGGCTGCGGAGAATTACCTCCTAAGTCGCGTCGGAAAAAACCGACCTGAGATTGCGGAACTGGCTTCTGGGCCAGGAAAAATGGTGGTCTGACCCGATCGTTACCTTCATGGACGACACACTCCAAATCATAGACGAAGCCGGCAACAAGGTTGGCAAAGCCCCGCGTTTGAAGCGCGAGACTTTGCTGCGTATGTACCGCGCCATCGTCAGTACGCGTGCCTTTGATGACCGCTGCATGAAGTTGCAGCGCATGGGCAAAATCGGCTTCTCGATTCCCAACCGCGGGATTGAAGCTACCTCTGTTGGTGGGGCCGCTGCACTCGAYGCAGCCTGCGATTGGATCGCGCCRCACTACCGCGATTTCGCRATGATGTTCTAYCACGGCATCAGCATTGAAGGCATGTTCGACAACATGTTYGGCAACTGCGATGACAGTGCGCAAGGRCGGCAAATGCCGGTGCACTTCAGTTTCACCGAGCCGATTAAATGGCTGTCGATTTCGTCGCCGCTGGGCACGCAAATCACCAACGCGGTAGGTATTGCMGAAGCCATGAAGTACAAAAARGAGAAGGGCATTGTGCTCACGACTTTTGGCGATGGCTCGACCAGCACTTCYGGYTTCCACTCCGGCATGAACTTCGCCGGCGTGATGGGATCGCCCATGGTGTTCCTGTGCCAGAACAATCAGTGGGCGATTAGTTGCCCGAGTGAAAAGCAAACCATGTCCGAAAGTTATGCCATCAAAGGCGAGGCTTACGGAATCCCGGGCATCAAGGTCGATGGCAACGWTGTGCTCGCGGTTTACAAARTCGTCTCGGATGCGGTCAAACGCGCRCGTGCCGGCGAAGGTCCTACTCTGATTGAAGCCGTGACTTTCCGYATGGGTGGTCACTCCACTTCGGATGACCCATCGCGTTACGTCGACCAGGCTTTGTTCGATGAATGGGAAAAGAAGGATCCGCTGACCCGTTTCCGCAAATACTTGATTACCGAAGGCCACCTCACCGATGAGAGTGCYGCYGCAATCGAACAAGAACTYGCCGACAGCATGATGGCTGCGGCRAAACAAGCAGARGCTAAACCACGTCCGAAACTTGGAAGCATCTTTAGTGATGTTTTYGAGACGATGCCGAAGCACCTCGAAAACCAGATGGAAGAGTGCATTAGTCACTTCTCCGGACGCGACGAAGCYGTCGACGAAAAAGGAGAATTCCCACTGTGACCGAACTCACCATGGTTCAGGCTGTCAACGACGGCCTCCGTTCCATCATGAARGAAGACGAAAGTGTTCTTGTGATGGGGGAAGACGTTGGYCCAAAGGGCGGCGTTTTTCTGGCGACGGAAAACTTAACTGCAGAGTTYGGCGAASAGCGWTGTTTCGACACGCCTTTGTCGGAGGATGGCATCATYGGYGTTGGAATYGGYATGGCYATGAAYGGCTTGAAGCCRGTTTGTGAAATYCAGTTTCARGATTTCATYTTYCCAGCCTTTGACCAAATCGTTTCCGARGCTGCAAARATGCGTTATCGCAGCGGTGGTCAATACACCGTTCCAATGACCATTCGYACTCCTTATGGMGGCGGCATTCGCGGYGGKTTGTATCACTCGCAATCGGGTGAGGCTTACTTCGCRCACACSCCAGGYTTGAAGGTTGTGATTCCTTCSACTCCWTACGATGCCAARGGTTTGTTGATCGCAAGTATCAAYGATCCRGAYCCGGTGTTGTTCATGGAGCCGAAAGCGCTTTACCGTGCCTTCCGYCAGGAAGTKCCSGAAGGCGTTTAYGAAGTCGAGCTGTCGAAAACCCGYGAWGTCACTCCAGGTGGCGATGTCGCGGTGTTCTGCTACGGCGCGATGGTTCCGGTGTGTACCGAAGCTGCCAAACGGATTAAGGAATCGCGTAACAAAGATGTGCGCGTGGTCGATCTGCGTACTCTGATGCCGCTCGATGAAGAGTCGGTATTGCAAGCCGCACGCGATTGTGGTCGCGTGGTCATCGTGCACGAAGCACCGCGTTTCTGCGGTTACGGTGCAGAACTTTCCGCATTGATTGCGGAGCACGCCATCGAAACCATCGAAGCGCCGATTAAGCGCGTGGCTGGTTTTGATACTCCATTCCCAAACACCCTCGAGAACTACTACCTGCCCGATGCACGCCGGGTTCTCGACGCCATTGAAGAAGTCCTCGACTTTTAGAGCAAAGAATCATGACTACTCTTGAGTTCCAACTCCCGGACATCGGTGAAGGTGTCCACGAAGGTGAAATCGTACGTTGGATTGTGGCCRAAGGTGCTGCAGTCAACGAAGACGATCCTGTTGTTGAAGTGATGACCGATAAAGCAACGGTGGAGATTCCTGCACCAGCGTCGGGCACCGTTTCAAAACACCTGTTTGCGGAAGGCGATGTAGCCAACGTGGGCGATGTCATCTTCGTCATTGAAGGTGGCGCGAGTGGCGCTGCTGCAGCTCCGGCACCTGCCGCAGAAGCTGCGCCGGTTGCGGCTCCAGCCGTCGCAGCCCCTGCAGCTGCAGCACCAGCCACTGGTGGTGGCGGCGGAACGCTTGAGTTCCAACTTCCAGATATCGGCGAAGGTGTGCACGAAGGTGAAATCGTGCAGTGGATTGCTAAAGAAGGCGACACGGTTGCGGAAGACGATCCCATCGTGGAAGTGATGACCGACAAAGCAACGGTTGAAATCCCTGCTCCAGCAGCTGGCGTTTTGCAAATGACTTTGGTCGGTGAAGGTGAAGTCGCCAAAGTGGGCGATGTCATCTTCATCATTGCAACCAGTAGTGGCGCTGTTGCCGCTGCACCTGCAACAGCATCGAATGGTGCAGCCGCAGCTCCTGCCGCGGCCGCAGCTCCAGTGGCTGCACCTGCTGCAAACTTGATTCCGGCAGATCCGCATCGCAAGGTTCTTGCAGCACCGGCAACCCGTCGTTTAGCGCGCGAGTTAGCTGTCGATCTCACCACCATCAACGGCAGCGGGCCTAACGGTCGGATTAAGCCAGAAGATGTGCGTGCAGCAGCATCGGCAGGCGCAGCTCCAGTGGCTGCTCCGATTGCCGCACCTGCAGTTGCCGCAGCAGCAGCAGCTCCAGTAGCCGCACCTGCCGCAGCAACTCCCGCCGTCGCTCCAGTCGCAGCACTGCCAAGCTTCCCATCCGTCATGGGTGCGCGTGAAGTGAAGGAGATTCCATTCCGTGGCATCCGTCGTAAGACTGCGGAAGCTATGGTGCGCTCGAAGTTCACCGCAACCCACTTCTCCTTAATTGAGGAAGTCGATTGCACCGAGATGATCGAAGCGCGCGGCAAAGCTAAGAAAGTTGGCGAGCGTTATGGCATCAAGGTGACTTACATGGGTTACATCATGAAGGCGACCGCCATGGCCTTGACGGAGTTCCCACAACTCAATGCTGAGTTGGATGAGGAAGCCGGCGTCATCAAGGAGAAGCATTACGTGAACCTTGGTATCGCCGTCGACACGCCGAACGGTCTCATGGTCCCGGTCATCAAAGATGCAAACTTGAAGAACATTCTTCAGTTGTCGGCGGACTTGATGGACATTGCTGGGCGTGCGCGCACTGGCAAGTTGAAGCCAGACGATTTCTCCGACAGCACTTTCTCGATTAGTAATGCAGGAAGTATTGGTGGAGTGCTCGCAACTCCAATCATCAACTTCCCGGAAGCCGCCATCATGGGGGTGCATTCGATGCGCAAAATGCCACGCTGTAAAGGCGATGACATCGTCGCTGCCATGGTGATGAATCTTTCCATCAGCATCGACCACCGCATTGTGGACGGCGCTGATGGCGCACGTTTCATGGTGCGCGTGCGCGAGCTACTTGAAGATCCAGCACTGATGCTGCTGTAGGCTGGCCATGGAGAAAGTCATTGCGTACCGCGCTGGCGCTTTTGCCCCTCCACGGCCTGCTCGCTAAAAAAACATGTCCGACATTCGGTATCTCGATAAGAAGGGAGTGACCTTGCGCAAAGCTTTGCGTGAGGATGGTTCCTCTTTGTTGAAGAGTTTCAAAGGCACCGTCCCCGACGATGAAACTTTGATGTCCATTTACCGCGCGATGTTGTGCACGCGCGTGATGGACGACCGGATGATGAAGCTGCAACGGCAAGGCCGGGTTGCATTCGTCGGAACCTCGACCGGACAAGAAGCGGCGATCCATGCCTCGGCTGCGGTGTTCGGCAAAGATGATTGGATTTTCTCCGCACTGCGCGAAGGGGGAGTGACCATTCAACGCGGCATGCCGATTCAGGAATACGTCGCGCATATGTTTGGCAATGCGGAGGACTCGGCGAAAGGACGGCAAATGCCCAACCATTTTCAATGTGCTGCAGTGAACTTCCCATCGTGGTCGAGTGTGCTTGGAACGCAACTACCTCACGCGGTGGGTGCAGCACTCGCCATGAAATCACGCGGCGAAAAAAACGTGGTGTTGGCTTACACCGGAGACGGCGCAACGTCCGCCAACGGTTTTCATAGCGCGATGAACTTTGCCGCGGTCACCAAAGCGCCGGTGGTGTTTGTCATCATTGATAACGGTTGGGCGATCTCGGTGCCAAGTTCGAAGCAGACCGCCTCGAGTTCCTACGGCGCCAAGGCCAAGGCTTATGGCATGCCGGGTGTAGATGTCGACGGCAATGATCCCGTCGCCATTTTCGACGCCACCCAGGAAGCGGCCGACCGTGCGCGTGCCGGAAAGGGTCCAAGTTTGGTGGCGCTGCGCAGTTATCGCATGGGAGGGCACTCTAGTTCCGATGATCCCACCCGCTACCGCGATGACGAGGAAGTGAAGTATTGGTCGGAGCGAGACCCRCTTTCGCGCATGGARTCCTTCCTGACSCAAAAGGGTCTTCTCTCWRAHRSCCARCGYAAGGAGCTWTCYTCCGCAYTGGTVGYCGAGATYAARGCTGCCATCGACCATGCCGAGCAAGTCGGCGACCCCGAATTGGAGTCCTTGGTCACCGATGTCTATGCGGTTCCGCCCAAGCATTTGACCCGCCAGGTCATTGAAGCGCTGCGAATTGTGGCAGAACAGGGCGATGCCGAGCGCATGCAAGGCAAGTTYCCGCTCTAAACCACCAAGRCTGCGGCACTTAGGNGCTNCGRCTCAAGAGGGAAATATATTTCCCRCCGARGATACCTGAGAATAGGTCTCAATAACGMCCTAAGTCCGCCGAATTCCAAGACTTAGGAAAATATTTCAGGTCTTTYSGAATGCGTACTTCCAGGATTCATAGGGAACCGTTAAACTTTGCGGCCAAAACCGCGTGTCTGAACTCATGGCTTCATGASCAGACYCCCGGTGGAAGAACTCCCGCTTCCAAATGAGTGCCTACCACTTTCCTCGGTGGACGGATTCGATCCGTCCAGTCCTGGGTTTCGCAGCCATCTTGATCCCCGTTTACCTGGTGGTCTTGATYGCTTATGCCTTTTCCGCTGAGAACCTCAACATTGGTTACGCACCGGAACAGCCGATCCCATTTAGTCATGCTCTTCACGCAGGCGAACTTGAGATGGAYTGTCGTTACTGCCATAACACCGTTGAGAAAGGTGCCATGGCTGCGATTCCTCCAACCTCGACTTGTATGAACTGTCACCAGAGCATTCGCACCGACAGTCCGCTGCTGAAGCCACTGTTTGAAAGTGCGAAAACCGGTAAGCCAGTGGAGTGGGTGCGCGTGCACGACCTTCCTGAATTCGCTTACTTYAATCACAGTGCTCACTTGAGCGCCGGTGTGAGTTGCGTGGAATGTCAYGGCCGCATCGATCARATGGAACGCGTCCGCCAAGAAAAATCACTCTCTATGGGTTGGTGTCTTGAGTGTCATCGCGCACCACAAACCCATTTGCGTCCGCGCGAGTTTGTGACTGACCTCGGTTGGGAGACCGACGAAGATCGCTTTGARCTCGGCCAACGACTCATGGAAGAAAATAACATTCACCCTCGCGAAGACTGCACCACTTGTCACCGATGAACCGTTCCGCTTCTACGAAACGCTACTGGCGTAGCCTCAATGACCTTGGTCAGACGACTGAATTCAAAAAGCTGATGGCCAACGAGTTCCAGTCCGAACCTGAAGAGGAATGGACACAAACTTCGCGTCGCCGCTTCTTGCAGTTGATGGGCGCTTCGGTTGCTCTTGCTACTGCGAGTTGTCGTTGGGACCAAGAAAAACTGCTACCAGTGGTTTCCCGTTCGCCGGGAGTCGTGCCTGGTAGCCCACGCGCATTCGCAACCATTTTGAATAAAGATGGATTCGCGGAAGGCGTCATGGTGACCAGCTTTGACGGCCACCCGACTAAGATTGAAGGCAACACTGGGCACCCGGAATCGCTGGGAGCGACTTCCCCAACTGCGCAGGCTGCAACCTTGGGTCTTTACGATCCAGACCGCAGTCGCTCCGCGGCTAGCTACGATGCTGGCGTAGAGAGCGAGGYYAGCAACGATGCTTTCGCGGCTGCACTTGGCGGGATCAAGAGCAGTGGCGCTGGTGCMAAGGTTGCCGTTCTTGGCGAGCCAACGACTTCGCCAAGTTATGCCCGCATGAAGGCTGCGTTCTTGAARGCGCACCCATCGRCAACTTGGGTGGATKACTCCGCAACCCAACGCACYGCGGAAGTCGAAGGRTGTCGTCTCGCTTTTGGCCAAGACGCGCGYCCTTACTACAGCATGACCAACGCCAAGATTATCATCGCACTAGACGATGACTTCTTGTCGGAAGGCCCWTCTGCRGTRCGYCTCACYAAAGAGACCGCTGCCAAGCGCAAGCCAAACAATGAGTGGATGAGYCGCATCTACTCGGTGGAGTCCAACTTCACCGTCACCGGCGGCTTCGCAGATCACCGTCTGCCTATGCGCTCTTCGGATATCGCAAGTTTCGTTGCTGCACTGAGTRCAAAGATGAGCGGTGGTTCGGCTCCTGGCCTAAGCGCAAAAGGCGCCGATGCATTCTTRRAYGCMATCGTCGATGACCTTAAGCATCACCAYGGTGCTGCRGTRATCACTTGTGGTCCAACYCARCCTGCKGMWGTGCACGCRCATGTTGCTGCGCTGAACGTGCAGATGGGTGCCGTCGGCCAAACCGTYAACTAYCTTCCTGCAACCKCKGTTGGCTCGARCATGGAAGAAGTGAAGGCKYTGGTTGGCAAGATGAACGMCGGCGAGATTGACAACTTGGTCATCCTTGGTGGTAACCCAGTCTTCACCATGCCTGCCGACCTCGAGTTTGCAGCGGCTCTGGGCAAAGTCACCAGCAGYATGCACYTGAGTGAGTACCGCGATGAAACTTCGCGYAAGTGTTCTTGGCACATGCCRATGACCCAYGACCTCGAAGCTTGGAACGATGGCCTCGCCGCCGACGGMACCCGCTCGATTGGTCAGCCGCTGRTTGCTCCTCTYYGGAAGGGCATCTCGGCATGCGAAATGATTTCCATGATGCTCGGCAAGAACGAGTCGTCGATGGACATCGTACGCCAAACCTCTGGTCTCTCTGACGATGCCTGGCACAACGCCCTGCTCGATGGAGTGATCGCTGGCACTTCCGCAACGGCGCTTAAARTCAGCACCGGTTCCCTTCCGGAACTGCCGACGGCTRGCGATGGCATGGAGCTTCGCTTCGTCCCTCACTTTGCGATTCGCGATGGCCGTTAYGCCAACCTCGGTTGGTTGCAGGAACTGCCRGACCCAATGACYAAGCTCACTTGGGATAACGCTGCACTCATGTCTTTTGCAACCGGTAAGCGTCTCGGCGTGAACCACGAAGGCATGGTCAAGCTAGATGTAAACGGTCGCWCTCTBGARGTCGCCGTCTACCTCATGCCGGGKCACGCYGATGATTCCATCACCCTSGCYTACGGYTACGGTCGCACCGAKGCWGGYCACGTWGCYGGCCTGAACGACGATGCSATYGAGMCGGTBGGTTTTAABACCTTCTCGCTGCGCGGTTCCGAGGCGATGCATGTCGCCGCAGTCAATGTCACTGCTGCGAGTGGCCATTACAAGCTAGCCACCACCCAGGATCACTTTGCGATGGATGCCATCGGTGCCGAAGGTACCCAAGAGCGTCTGCCGGAGATGGTTAAGGAGGGTTCGTTGGCCGAGTTCAAGAAGGACCCTCAGTTTGCAAAGGCTGCGGCTGACTTCTGGGGCTCAGAGACGACTTTRTGGCGCGAGCTCGACCAAGACAAGGTCACTGACCACAAGTGGGGGATGTCGATTGACTTGGCTTCCTGYACTGGTTGTGGAAACTGCACCATTGCCTGTCAGGCGGAGAACAACGTCGCTGTGGTTGGCAAGGAGCAAGTGCTTCGCGGTCGTGAAATGGCCTGGATCCGCATGGACCGTTACTTCCTCGGCGATGTCGAGAACCCAACGGCGATCAACCAGCCGATTAACTGTGCTCATTGTGAGTTGGCTCCTTGYGAATCGGTTTGTCCGGTTGCGGCGACCACCCACAGTAAGGAAGGRTTGAACGACATGGTYTACAACCGCTGCATCGGCACGCGGTACTGCGCGAACAACTGTCCTTACAAAGTGCGTCGCTTCAACTTCTTTAACTTCAATAAAGATGCAGCGAAAGAGGGCAATGAAGTCCTGCAGATGGCTGCCAACCCAGACGTTACGGTTCGTTCTCGCGGAGTCATGGAGAAGTGTTCCTTCTGTGTGCAACGCATCGAGCGTGCGCGGATTGATACCCGCAACGCTAATCGCGAAACGCGCATCAAAGATGGCGTGGTGCAGGTGGCTTGTGAGCAAGTCTGCCCGGCCGATGCCATCACCTTCGGCGACCTTCTCGATAAGGACAGCCGCGTGTTGAAGACCCAGGCCGATGACCGCGCCTACAAGCTTCTTCCCGAGTTGAATAACAAGCCGCGCATCTCATTCCTTGCGCGGATCCGTAATCCGCATCCTTCGCTGGAAACGGCCATGGTTTCTGAGGAGGCCGTAAGCCATGGATAATGCAACATCCGTTGACCACCGGGACATCTTCCCTGAAGAGCTAGTCCAAGGTGAAAACGATTTTCACACCGTGACCGAAATGGTTTGTGGAGTCCTTGAGGCCCCGAAACCACCGAAGTCTTGGTACATCATTTTCATCACCGCAGTCGCTCTCTTAGGTGTACTCGGTGCGATGGTCCTCTACCTCATCACTACAGGTGTTGGTGTTTGGGGCAACAACTCTCCAGTGATGTGGGGTTGGCCAATCGWGAACTTCGTRTTCTGGGTGGGTATCGGCCACGCAGGAACGCTGATTTCAGCAGTGCTGTTCCTCTTCCGGCAGGATTGGCGAACCGGCATTAACCGCTTCTCGGAAGCGATGACGATTTTCGCGGTGATCTGTGCAGGTATGTTCCCGGCGATTCACGTCGGTCGTATCTGGGTGATTTGGTGGGTGTTCCCGATTCCAAACCAGATGTCGATGTGGCCGAACTTTCGTTCACCTCTTCTGTGGGACGTTTTCGCGGTTTCGACCTACTTCTCYGTCTCCCTGCTCTTCTGGTACATGGGCCTGGTGCCCGACCTCGCCACCGTGCGCGACCGTGCYAAGACCAAGGCCAGAAAGTTCTGGTATGGCTTGTTCGCACTTGGGTGGAACGGCTCCAACCGTCACTGGCATCGCTACGAGCGCGCCTATCTMGTCTTGGCAGCACTCGCTACGCCACTGGTACTTTCCGTGCACTCGGTGGTGTCCTTTGACTTCGCGACYTCRCAGCTTCCAGGCTGGCACACCACGATTCTCCCGCCTTACTTTGTTGCGGGTGCAATCTTCTCCGGCTTCGCGATGGTACTCACCCTTTCGATTCCGGCACGCAAGATGTTCCACCTCGAGGAACTGATTACCCTGCGGCACATTGACAACATGTGCAAGGTCATCATGGCAACCGGCATGATGGTCGGTTACGCCTACGCAATGGAATTCTTCATGGCGTGGTACTCGGGCAATGCTTACGAGGGCTTCACCTTCCTCAACCGTGCCTTCGGCCCTTACTGGTGGGGCTATTGGGTGATGGTTAGTTGCAACGTTTTGACCCCCCAGATTTTCTGGTGGAAGAAAGCGCGTCGCAACTTGCCGTTGGTGTTCATTCTCTCGATTTTCGTCAACANTGGYATGTGGTTCGAACGCTTCGTGATYGTGATTACCTCGCTGAACCGCGACTTCCTRCCTTCGAGCTGGCACTACTTCAGCCCGACTTTGGTCGACGTGCTTACCCTCATGGGTAGCTTCGGTCTCTTCTTCACTCTGTTCATGCTCTTCTGTCGCTACCTTCCACAGGTTGCAATCTCGGAAGTTAAGAACGTCATGCCTCAGGCTCATCCTCACCTCGACGATCACTAGGAGGAAAACTGATGACTGCAGAAAAAGAACTTTACGGCGTAGTCGCTGAATTCAAGGACGTCACTGCGCTTTACCACGCAGCTGAAAAAGTCCGCGATGCTGGCTACAAAAAATGGGATTGCCACTCGCCCTTCCCAGTGCACGGCCTGGACGACGCCATGGGTATGCGCTTCACGCGTTTACCTTGGGTAATCCTCATCATGGGTMTYACCGGCTTRYTYGCTGGTACGTAYCTYCAGTACTGGACCAACGCGGTSGAYTACRCYTACGACATCTCCGGTAAGCCGRWKTGGTCGTTGCCRGCWAACATTCCAGTCATCTTTGAGSTGACGRTKYTGTTCGCGGCRTTCACSGCGTTCTTCTCSATGTGGAYYGCGAACCGYCTACCWCGYTGGTATCAYCCGTTGTTCCGCAACGAGCGTTTTGCCCGCGCCACCGACGAYAGYTTCTTCATTGCCTTGCACGCYAAGGACAAGAAGTTCGAYCTNNCNGCTTCNNCNACCGCRCTSCTWAAYGAGATYGGYGCKCTKCAAGTMGARGAAGTCTTCGAGGCCAATGAGCCAAGCRCSATGCCGGYTGCKATYAARGGMAACCTTTGGGTGGTCGCTTGCTTRWTGMTGRTYCCGCCMGCCATGGTTTACGCTTCTTAYGGAAGYACCACCACKGARCCKCGSGTYCACTTGRTKCCMGACATGGAYAAGCAGGAYCGTTTCCGCSCWCAAGGYGMAACSRAYYTGTTCGAAGATGGMCGCATGACCCGTGATCAGGTYAGCGGCACCATCTCGCAAGAMCWKCKYKTSMWYYRYKYMKCKCYKGARMCSSGYWMKSRKRMKSGSGAATACGTCACCAGCTTCCCGGAGCAGGTCGATGTCACCGAAGCCTTTATTCATCGTGGTCAAGAGCGCTTTGAAATCTACTGTGGCGTTTGTCACGGTGAAGATGGCACGGGTGGGGGCTTGATTCATCAGCGCGCCCTGAAGTTGGCCAGCCTTGGTCAAGCGGTTTGGGTTCCTCCAACCAACGTGACCTTGCCGGCCATCGGTCAGCAGTCCGATGGAATGTTGTTCGAGACCATCTCGGATGGACGCCGCACCATGCCTGGATACTCGGCGCAGATTCCAGCGGAAGATCGCTGGGCCATCATCGCCTACTTGCGGGTTTTGCAAGAAGTCGATGCGATGAATGCCTTGTCTCCAGAAGAGTTGGCTGCACTTGGTGGTGCTGCTCGTGGTGAGATTTTGTTCACCCAAAAGCAGTGCATCACCTGTCACCGTTTCGACGATAACGTTGCCGTCGGCCCAAATCTCAAAGGCCTGCTTGGCTCCGAGATAAAGCTAGTTAGCGGTGAGACGATTGTCGCGGATGAAGCCTACATTAAGGAATCCATCCTTGAGCCAATGGCGAAGACTCGCGAAGGCGTTTCGGCTGGACTCATGAACTTGGCTACACCCCTCCCTACCGACGAAGAGATTGCAGATCTCATCGAGTACATCAAGGCCCAAAACTAGGGCTGGAAAAATGAGTTTCGAAAAACTTAATCTCAAGGGTAATAACCAAGCTGGTGACGTCGCTCCAAAGGCGGCTCAGTTTGGCCTTATTCTTGCAACCGTTGGCCTTGGGCTTGGCGTGACGCTTGGCTTCATGAACGGCGAAGAAGATGGGCACACCCATTTTTGGTTCGCTTACTTAGTGGCCTTTGCATTCTTGCTGACCATCACCTTGGGAAGCATGTTCTTCACCGTCCTTCAGTACATGGTGAACGCTCACTGGAGCGTTTCTGTGCGCCGCTTGGCAGAGTTGAGCATGGCTAACATCCCATTGGTTGGTCTCTTCGCGCTCCCGCTTTTGGTGCCGTTGTTTAGCGACGACATCAACGTGTGGAAATGGGCCACCATGGACCACGATGCGAATGGYGCGGTCATCTCGGTCGAAGAGGCAGCGCATAACGCTGGCGCAGARCTTGMTGAAGCAAGTCATGCTCCGGCAGTGGATCATGCTGCAGARCAGCACGCCGAAGGCGGCCACAGTAAAGCTGAAGAATTAGCGCACGCGGAGCACATGGAGTTCACCGCGCACAAGTTCCCGTWYTTGAACCGGAATTTCTTTGCCGGGCGCATGCTGCTTTACTTTCTGATWTGGATTTTGGTGGCRCGCTACTTCTTTAAGAAGTCTGTCGAGCAAGATACAGCACCGRACTATGACCCCACTCTTGCGGTCAAACGTAAGAGTGCCGTAGCCATCATCCTGTTTGCCTTCACCATCAGTTTTGCTTTCTTCGACTTGCTTATGTCGTTGGACGAGACTTGGTTCAGCACCATTTTTGGGGTGTACATCTTTGCCGGTGCATATCTCAGYTCGGTGGCTTGGCTCATCATCATGGCGAAGTTCTGTCAGAGCAATGGTCGCCTCACCGAAGTGATTCATGAAGAGCATTACCATGACCTTGGTAAGTGGCTGTTCGCCTTCACTTTCTTTTGGGGCTACATTGCATTCTCCCAGTTCATGATCATCTGGTACGCAAACCTTCCTGAGGAAACTCACTTCTACGGGGCACGCCTCACCGAAGGATGGTCGTCTTGGACATGGTGTTTGCTGGTTTTCCACCTCTTCATTCCATTCGGCGGTTTGCTGTCACGTCATGTGAAGCGCAATACCAACGTGTTGTTGGGGTGGGCTATWTACATGTTGGTCATGCAGTTCCTCGACATGTACTGGCTTGTTATGCCGAACTACCACCGCGGTGAAGCYGGTTTCGAGAACCCATTCGGGCTCATGGAAATCTGYCTCGTGGCCGGCATGTTTGGTGTCATGGTCTTCGGCGTTGCACGTCGYTCGGCCAAGCAGGCATTRCTWCCCATYGGCGATCCTTTGCTCGCTAARTCYCTYCGYTTCCGCAACATCTAATGGCTACCCAACACGATGACATCGACGTGGGCCACTTGGTCCGCATYGGACTGATCGGCACCATYCTGACCATTGCTATTTCTTACGCAGTGACCGGYTTGGATTTTTTCCAAAACGATTTCYTGTCAGAYMWGCGCAAGGCTGAGTTGGAGACGCCKCGYCAYGCGATGGTTCTTTCGGAAAGGGAAGCTGCTGACTTAGAKGCYGCYCGTGCAGCAGTGGTACGYCGCTACWCCAAGTAAANCCMRCTYCATGACTTCCATCCGCTTCACRACAATCCTGCTTCCYTTCGCTTTGGCGATGGGTTTAGGGTCGTCGTTGTCTGCTCAGGTTGCTGATTGGCAAWMMCGAGAYTTGGATGGSGTCGGAGTCGATGAAAAGCTTGGTGCGCAAGTGCCGCTGGACATGGAGTTCCAAAATGCTGCTGGCGAAACGATTCGCCTTGGCGACATGTTCGATGGCGAGCGCCCAACCGTGCTCACCATGAACTACGCCAACTGCCCRCARCTTTGTGGCTTGCAGCTARCCGGYTTTGTGAAGTCTTTGAACAAGATGGAACAATGGTCRGTAGGGGAACAGTTTMAGGTGATYACKGTCAGTCTTGATCCGAACGAATCGGATGACYTGGCMGCCGGMTTCCGAAGCAAAACWTTG
Source organism: Planctomycetota bacterium (assembly GCA_002746235.1). GTDB lineage: Bacteria > Planctomycetota > UBA1135 > UBA1135 > UBA1135. Next base: position 356,879 of record NVWJ01000001.1, on the reverse strand, counting down.
GCGGGCTACGATCGCCCAMAAGCYGAACAAGGYTGGACCTTCCTGCGTGGCAAAGACGAAGACATTCTTCAGTTAGCTGACACGATTGGTTTTCGCTACAACTCCTTCGAGGACAAAGGGCAATACGCGCACACCGCGGTGCTCATCCTCCTCGACCCYCAAGGCAAAGTAGCTCGSTACCTWTATGGGATTGAGTACCTGCCTTCTACTCTGCGACTTTCGCTCGCAGAAACCGCTTCCTCCAAATACGTTTCGACGGTGGATGCTCTGATTTTGCGTTGTTTTCTTTAYGACGCAGCTTCTGGCACCTTTGTCGCAGACGCATGGAAGATAACTAAGATTGTGGTGACTCTTTTCGCCGYRATCCTTTTCGCGTTYGTYGGCAGGTTAATTCTGCTCGAACGCAAAGTCCGAAAGAATACAGCGGCATGATTCCCGTTGCCTTACTTCCTACMCTCCTCCAGCATWCGCAAGAGGACTTCTGGTTCCCCWCCCAAGCTGCGCGCGGCGCAAGCATGGTGGAYGAACTTTACTACTTCATCTTCTACGTTTCGCTGTTTGCGTTCATTGCCATTGTGCTTGCAACGGCAATCTTTGCAGTGAAGTACCGCCGTGGAAAGGTGGGATTGAATCCTGAAGACTCCCCGCACCACTCGGCTAGCCTCGAGATTGTGTGGTCGGTGATTCCATCCTTGTTCATGGTGGCCATGTTTTGGTATGGCTTCCAGGATTTCTTGGTCATGAAGCAGATTCCTGACAACGCCTACGAAATCCAGGCAAAGGCTAAGAAGTGGGATTGGAAGTTTGTTTATCCAGAGGGCATCGAGTCCTACGGTGGCAACATTGACATGCACGACGGCGGCGAAGGCATGGTGGTCCCTTTGGGGCGCACGGTGAGCGTTCGTCTTGAATCATCCGACGTGCTCCACGCATTGTTCATCCCGAACTTCCGCGTGAAGATGGACATCGTCCCTGGTCGCTACACCTACCTTTGGTTTGAAGCTTCCGAACTTGGAGAATTCCCAATCTATTGTGCGGAGTACTGCGGTACTCGCCACTCACGCATGCTTGCAAAGGTTGTCGTGAAGTCGGAAGAAGATTTCGAGCAATGGCTCAAGGATCAGGTTATCGACCTGGCAACTTTGCCTCCTGCGGAAGCTGGATTCAAGGTTTGGCAAAAGAATGGTTGCGCGGCTTGCCACAGCACGGAAGGCGTCAACGGTATTGGTCCATTCTTGAACGGCAAGTATGGAAGTACCGAAACTCTGGCGGATGGCTCTACGGTCACCGTTGATGACAACTACATCCGCGAGTCCCTCTTGGACCCGAACACCAAGGTTGTTGCTGGCTTCAAGCCAGAAATGACATCCTTTGCCGGACAACTCACCGACGATGAGATCAGCTACCTCATCGCTTACCTCAAGTCGCTGAACGAGTAGGCCCACTGACATGCCTAGTACCAACACACTAGACCGAACCAACTACCTGAATGCCACCAAAGGCTTCATGTCGTGGTTCTGGACCATCGACCACAAACGCCTAGGGCTTATGTACCTATGGTCCGTGATCGCTTGCTTCATGCTTGGCGGCTTCTTCGCCATGAAGATTCGTCTCACCTTAAGTGGCGATGTCGACTTCGCCACCCAAACAGCGGAGCAAATGAATGCGTACAACAACGCATTTACCTTGCACGGGGCGGTGATGATCTTCTTGGTTATCATTCCATCGATACCGGCGGCACTCGGAAACTTTGTAGTTCCATTAATGCTAGGCACGAAGGATGTGGCCTTCCCTAAACTGAACCGCTTCAGTTATCACTTGTGGATCATCGGCGCGATTCTGTTTATCACGACCTTGTTCGTCGGCAACCTGGACACTGGCTGGACTTTTTACCCGCCATACTCCACGGGGCATACCGACCCTTCGGTGATCTTCGCGGTGCTTGGAGTTTTCATTCTCGGATTTAGCTCCATTTTCACGGGTCTAAACTTCATCGTGACCATCCACAAGATGCGTCCACCGGAAATGACCTGGTTCAAGATGCCCTTGTTCCTGTGGGCCATTTACGCGACCGCTGTGATTCAGATTCTGGCAACCCCAGTCATCGGGATTTCCATGTTGCTGATCTTGGTCGAGAAGACCATGCAGATCGGAATCTTCACCCCAGAACTTGGTGGTGACCCGGTCTTCTTCCAGCACTTGTTCTGGTTCTACAGTCACCCGGCTGTGTACATCATGATTCTCCCAGGCATGGGTGTGATGTCCGAGCTGTTTGCGACTTTCAGCCGTAAGCCGATTTTCGGTTACAAGTCGATTGCGCTTTCATCGATTGCAATCGCAATCTTCTCCTTCATCGTTTGGGGTCACCACATGTTCGTTTCCGGTCAATCGGAACTGATGGCAGTGATCTTCTCGGCGCTAACCTTCTCGGTAGCGATTCCGTCCGCGATCAAGGTGTTCAACTGGATTTCCACCATGTATAAGGGGTCGATTTCGTTCGCGACGCCGATGCTCTATGGCATGTCCATCATCTGGTTGTTCGGTATCGGTGGTCTCACTGGTCTGTTCCTCGCCACCCTCGGCACCGATGTTTACTTCCACGACACTTACTTCGTGGTCGCACACTTCCACTACGTGATGGTGGGGTCGGCGCTGTTTGGTTTCCTCGGCGGAATCCACTACTGGTGGCCGAAGATGTACGGCGTGGTGGTCGACAACATGGCATCCAAGATTGGATGTCTCATGACCTTCGTCGGTTTCAACATGACCTTCATGCCGCAGTTCATCGGCGGCTCTAAGGGAATGCCGCGTCGCTACGCCGCGTACGGCGAGAATGCTGGTTTCGATAGCTACAACGAAGCCTCCACCCTTGGCGCCATGGTGCTTATGACCGGCCTAYTCATCGCTCTCTTCGCATTGTTGTGGTCGCTGAAGAAAGGCAAGAAATCGCCAGCTAACCCATGGGGTGGCGTGACTTTGGAATGGATGACCCCGTCGCCACCTCCCGAGCACAACTTCGAAATCGATCCACCTGTTGTGGGCGATCCGTACGACATGACATTGGTCGAGTGGAAGGGCGAGGAAGAAGGCTTCCTGCCTGTGAACCCACGCGCCGATGACCCTTGCGTCGCGGACGTGAAGCCAACCGCATAGTGAATTCCATGAGTACCACCACTACTGCAGCGCACGGCGATGACCACGGCCACGGTCACGACGATCACCCAAAGCATCTTGCGCACCACTTCGAAAGTCTCGAGCAACAGTTCGATGCTGGCAAGCTAGGCATCTGGACATTCCTCCTCACCGAGGTTTTGTTCTTCAGTGCGTTGTTCGTTGCTTACACCATCTATCGTTCGAACTATCCGGAAGTGTTCCAATACGCTTCCCAGTTCCTCGATACCAAYATGGGTGCGCTCAACACCATCGTGCTTCTGTTGAGTTCYTTCACCATCGCTTGGGGTGTGCGTAAYGCCATGCTCGGCCAAATGGGGCTACTCAAGATGAACTTGGTGATTACCCTGATTTGYGCAGGGGGATTCATGATGATTAAGAAGATGGAGTACGAGCACAAGTTCCATGAGGGAACTTTGTGGTCGGGCAACGWRAACACCATCTTCCGYCTMGATCCGAATGATGTYCCCGATGAAATGAAGCATCATTCCACCGCATGGGACAACCGCAATGGCGAGTTCACCATGGCGGTGAAGGATCTTGATCCAGAATTYCGCCAGAAGCTAGGTATCTTYTTYGGRATTTACTTCTGCCTGACCGGCTTGCACGGCATYCACGTKTTRATCGGTATGATCCTCATGRTTTGGTTGTTATKRAGAACCATGAAGGGGGAGTTTGGCCCYACYAATTTCAAYGCMATCGAYTTCGGYGCGTTGTATTGGCACTTGGTTGACCTCATCTGGATCTTCCTCTTYCCRCTCCTCTACCTCATTAGCTGATCATGTCTGACMACAACTCCGAACCRCACCTCGGCCACGTGCTGCCATTGAGCTTGCTGCTCAAAGTGTTCTTCGCACTGGTTGGCTTGACTGTCCTGACGGTGGTGACTGGCAAGATGGATCTCTACGGCATGGATCTTTCCATCGCCATGATCATTGCYACSRTWAARGCRASYTTGGTCTGCCTCATCTTCATGCACYTGAAGTGGGACAAGCCATTCCACGGCATGATYTTCTTGTTCTCAGTGYTGATTGTGGGCCTCTTYYTGGCATTCCTGACTCTTGATACCAAGCAGTACCAAGAAGATGTTCGTGCTAAGCTGGCTACCGACATTCATGCCGCTGGGCTAGATGTCGCGCCGATGGAAGAAGAGCACACCGAAGAAATGAACCACGAGCCTGAGGCCGCCGGCCACTAGCCATGAATCATGCAGGCAGAAGCCCCGAGCCTCTGCCTGCAGGCGCCAGCAGCCTGGGCCTGCGGGTTTTACTCGCGTCGACTGCCGCCTTATTTATCGCCACCTTGTTTTGCGGGTGGTACTTCCGAGATACCGGAGCGGAAGGGAAAACCTTAGCCCCCTTGCCACTTTCTATTTGGCTGACCACGTTACTTTTAGGTGGAGTCAGTGGAACTGTGGAGAAAGGTTTACGTCGTGCACGAGCCGCTGCCGATGGCACCCTTGCGCAGTCCGGTGTGCAATGGAGTTTGGCCTTAGGGGTCGCATTTTTGTTGGCTCAATCTTGGAATTGGATCGAGTTACTTAGACAAGAAACCGGTGAAGGCGTACATCCGCTGTATGCATTTAACTTTTACTTGATGACCGCGCTCCATGCGGTGCACATTTTCGGTGGATTGGTCTACGGAGTTTTAGTGGCGAGCGCAGTGAGTCAGGGCGCGGCCGATGCGATTCAGAAGGTCCAAAACCTAGCCCACTATTGGCACTTTCTCGCGCTGACCTGGGTTGCGATTTTGATCAACCTTTACACCACGCGTATTGAGAATCCACAAGACAGTTTCCTCGGCCCACTCTCTCTGGGCATCATGGGAGCGTTGTTGTTGGGCGTTCTGGCCTACCAAGTCCAAGCAATCGTGCTCCTCTATAAACGCGGTGAACGCGCCTTCGCCTTTTTCTCACTGCTTCTACCGGTCGCCTTCTTACACATTTGGGCCCGCGGTGAAGAACTTGGCACGCAAAAAATGGCACTGCGTTGGGGGATCCTCCAAGCATTGTTGCTCGTCGCCATGATGTTCTGTGGAACGATCTATCTCGGCCAGTTCGCCGGGAACTACGAAGAGATCCAGTACTAGAAAGAGCAGCCATGTTGCTCAACCCTTTCGAGCGTCGCTTAGTCTCTGGTGGGTTACGCCGCCAGGTCGTGCGCCACTGGGACATGCCACGGTTTCTAAAGCTAAGCGGCGATTGCGCTGGCCAGCGGATTCTCGAAATAGGGTGTGGTCGCGGATTCGGGATTGAAGCGGCTTATGAGCTACTTCATGCCAAAGTCGTGCATGCCTTTGATCCGGACGATGCCATGGTTTCCCTCGCGCGTCAATCCATGACCCGCTCCGGTTATTTCAAAAACTCACCGCCAGCCCGCATCTGGCAAGGCAGCGCCACCGGAATCCCAGCCCCCGATGCCGACTACGATGTAGTCTTAGGACTCCAAGTTCTACATCATATTCAGGACTGGCGCGCCGCCGTCGCCGAAATCGCCAGAGTGCTGCGCCCCGGCGGTCGCGTGATGTTGTCGGAAAGCCTCATCGGTTTCATCGACCATCCAATCCTCGGCCGCTGGATGGATCATCCAGCCGATGACCGCTTTACTCAGCGTCAATTGCTCGAAGAACTAGAGCAGTGCGGCTTCCGCATTCTCGGCACCAAAGGCCGCGGCGTGTGGATGACTTGGGTGGTGGGGGAGCGACTTCCCTAAAGMGCGCGCATCCACTCCGGGCGGAAGCGTGCATTTTCTGGATCTGCAAGAACACGATCTAGTACCGCAACCAAGGCATCTTGGTCCTTCGGCAAAGTGCCAGCGAGCGCCAAGTAGTTACTCGCGTGATTGGAGCGGAAGATGGATGCCTTTAAATCCAAGTTCACCAAGAACTCGCGTAATTCGGCAGCGAGTGCAATCGGATCTAGATGATCGAATTCACCACGCTGATCGGAATCCCATAGTGGAGTGCCTTCGACCGGAGTCGCTACCAAGGTGCTGACAAAGCGCGGCTGAATCGCGTTGATAACCTTCGCCGAATCCACTGCATGCCCGCGGCTCAATGCAAAGCCGCCCACGCCGAGGAGAATCATGACACTAAGGCGCACGCCGGCATCGTTCGCCCGCTGCGCCACGCGCATCATTTCAGCACTGTCCACGCCCTTGTCCATCGCAGCCAAACACTGGTCATTGCCCGATTCCACRCCAAGGTAGTACTGGGTCAGCCCCTTYTCYTTGAGCATGCGCATTTCCTCSACRGTSCGCACCGCCAGCGCCTGTGGCGAGGCATAACAACTGACCCGCTTRATCTCYGGCCAGGTGTCATAGAGRTARTCGAGCAGSTCRGCGAGGAAGCTGGCCTTGGCCATCAGGGCATCGCCATCGGCTAGGAAAACCTTACTGGGAGCGCTGTGTTGCTCGTCGTACCAGTCTATTTCCTTGTAAAGGTCCTCAAGYTTGCGCACACGGAACTTCTTGTCRCGGTACATCGCGCAAAAAKTGCACTTATTCCAGCTGCACCCAATGGTGGCCTGGAGGATGAGGCTRTTGCCCTCGGAGGGCGGTCGGAAAACCTGACCTTGGTACTGAATCATGGTTCAAGCAAGCGGCGGAAGAGCCGATGGATAGAGGCATGATAACCACCGTCGCCATTCTYGGTTACGGACGCTTTGGCCGCGCATTGGCGGAGCGTCTGYTGGAGCAGGGRTGCARGGTGGTGGCTTATGATCCGGTGGCTGAAATCCCGCATGGAATTCGTGTCGCTGACATGCCTTCAGCTGTCACCAACGCGRAATTGGTGGTGCTGGCCATGCCGGTCGAACAAATTCGGACAACGCTGGTTCAGTTACGGCCGATTTTGCGGTCGAACCAAATTGTAATCGATGTAGGCTCGGTGAAAAGTGGTCCGGCCGCATCCTTGGAGGAAATCCTGGGCACGAAGATTCCGTGGGTCGCGACACACCCTTTGTTTGGGCCTATGAGTTTGGCTCGCGGCGAACGCCCTTTGCGTGTCATCGTCTGCCCAAATTTGCAGCACCCTCAAGCCGTCGCGAAGTTGGAGAGTTTCTTTCGGGAGATGGGCTTTGATGTCTGCCCATTAGATCCAGAACTGCACGACCGTGAAATGGCAGCCACCCATGCGCTGGCGTTTTTCGTCGCCAAAGGATTTATCGACGCTGGCCTACTGCTTGATTCTGAATTCGCGCCGCCGTCGGTACGTGCGATTCGCCGAACTCTGGAATCGGTACAGGCCGATGCTGGACAACTGTTCGCGACTTTGCATCGGGAGAATCCTTATGCAGGAGAAATGCGCGCGAAATTATTGGCGTCGTTGATGGCTACGGACGATGCCTTGCGTGCGCCGGTGAAGGCGGGGGAGGCTGACGGCGATGGGAGCCCTAGTGCGCGTTATGAAGACCTGCATATCGCCGACGCCTCGCCCACCCCTCCACAACTCTTGCTCGCACGCGATCTTATCGATGAAATCGACACGGACATCATGCAACTTCTCGCGCGCCGAGCTGAACTCTCCATGCGCGCTGCACGGGCCAAAGCCGAAGTTGGTAAAGGTGTGCGTGACCCCAAGCGTGAAACTGATTTACTTCATCGGCGTCGTGACATTGCCGACTCCTACGGATTAGACCCCGATGCCGTCGAAGGCGTCTTTCAATCCATCCTAAACTTCTCGCGACGTCATCAGTCGGAGCACCTCGACTCGTCCTCATGATCATCACCCTTCGCTCCGACGCCACCCCTGACTTCATTCAAATCGTGCTCGATGTAGCTGCTCGCTACGATGGCGTTCAACCGCGCAAATACGAGTTCCAAGGCGCCAATGGTGCAGCTACGGAAGTTCATCTGCTCGGTGATACTTCTCAGGTGCCTGACAAAGCCTTCCAAGTCCTCCCCGGCGTGCGACGTGTTGTGCGCGTTTCTAGCAAGTACCGCATCATTGGGCGTCACGGTCAGGCCGATGCAGAAGTTGGATTTGAATACAATGGCGTCAAGTTCGATGAAAGTGAAGTCTTAGTTTTTGCAGGTTTATGTGCCGTCGACACGCGCGAAAGTGTGGAGTCGATGATGCAGCTGCTGCAAAAAAATGGACTGACCACCACACGTATGGGCGCTTACAAACCACGCACCAGCCCGTATGATTTTCAGGGATTCGGTGCGGATTGCTTACCCATGGTTTTTGAACTTGCTGGCAAGTACGGCATTAAAGTTGTTGCGATGGAAGTTTGTGATGCGCGACACATCGACGAAATCCTCGCGGCTCTAGAAACTACGGGCAATCCAACCGGAGTGATGCTGCAAATTGGAACGCGTAATACGCAAAACTTTGAACTGCTAAAACAAGTAGGGCAGCAAGCCCTATTGCCAGTCTTGGTTAAGCGCGGCATGGGTATCACCCTAGAAGAAAGCCTAAATGCCTGTGAATACGTGGCCACTGAAGGTCAGCCAAACATGGTGTTCTGTTTGCGCGGAGTGAAATCACACCTTGGTGATCCACACCGCAACTTAGTCGATTTTGCGCATGTGCCGGTAGTCCGTTCGCAAACACGCATGCCGGTTTGCATTGATCCATCGCACAGTGTCGGACGTTTTCATTTTGCGCCGGATGGGCTTCCCGAGGCTTACCACGCAACCGGAATGGGCGTAGTTGCTGGGGCATCGATGGTGCTGGTGGACTTCCACCCGAACCCTGCCGCCGCACTTTGCGATGGCCCGCAAGCTTTGACACCGGAATACCTTCCTGGATTTTTGGCGTACATAAAGCAAATGCGCGCTGCTTATGAAGCGGTGGTCCAAGCCGGGCCAATCGCTCACTAAAGCACGCAAAGCCAGCCATCCAAGCTGCTACATTGCCGAGCCGGGAATCTATCCGTTCCCCGCTCTCCCATCATTCCCGCTTGTAGCACCATGGAAAAAATTCGCGTTGCCAACCCTGTCGTCGAACTCGACGGCGATGAAATGACTCGTATCATTTGGGCCTTCATCAAGGAACGACTCATCCTGCCTTACCTGGATATCGACCTAAAGTATTACGACCTGGGTATGGAGTCACGCGATGACACCGATGACCAAATCACCATCGATGCGGCGCACGCGATTCAAAAGTATGGCGTTGGAGTGAAGTGTGCAACGATCACGCCGGACGAAGAGCGCGTTGAAGAGTTTGGCTTGAAGAAAATGTGGCGTTCGCCCAACGGAACCATCCGTAACATTCTTGGCGGCACAGTTTTTCGTGAACCCATTATTTGTAATAACGTTCCGCGCCTGGTGCCTGGTTGGGAGAAGCCCATGGTCATCGGGCGTCACGCCTTTGGCGATCAATACCGCGCAACCGATTTCTTGGTGCCCGGCAAAGGAAAGTTAACCATGACTTTCACCCCAGAAGATGGCGGTGCACCCACCGAATATGACATCTTCGACTTCCCAAGTTCCGGCGTCGCCATGGGCATGTACAACCTCGACGATTCGATTCGCGGTTTTGCAAAGGCCTGTCTTAACTTTGGCCTGCAACGCAAATGGCCGGTTTACCTGTCGACTAAAAATACCATCCTTAAAGCTTACGATGGTCGCTTCAAAGACTTATTCCAAGAGGTCTTCGAAGCCGATTTCAAAACCCAGTTCGAAGCTGCCGGTATTGGGTATGAACATCGTTTGATCGATGACATGGTGGCCGCTGCACTTAAATGGAATGGCGGTTTTGTGTGGGCGTGTAAAAACTACGATGGCGATGTGCAATCTGACACTGTCGCGCAAGGCTTTGGCTCGCTCGGTTTAATGACTTCCGTGCTCATGACGCCGGACGGAAACACCGTCGAAGCAGAAGCCGCTCACGGAACTGTGACTCGGCATTATCGTGTACACCAAAGCGGGGGGAAGACGYCGACCAACCCCATCGCTAGTATTTTCGCCTGGACTCGTGGCCTGCAGCATAGGGCCAAGCTCGACGACAACACTGCGCTTGCTGATTTCGCCACTGCCATGGAAGTGGTCTGTGTTGAGACGGTCGAGTCCGGCAAGATGACCAAGGACCTCGCTCTACTCATCGGCCCCGATGCCCCATGGCTCACCACCGAAGAATTCCTCTCCGCCCTCGATGAGGGATTGAAGGCAAAGATGGGTATTGCATAACCCGAATCCGTGCGGGATTGGTGCTCTAAGGAATCCCTGCGCTCGCCTATAATGCCCGGTCATTCCAGGGTGCTTTTACCCCTGGAATACTGGTAATACTGAACTAATTGGAGACCTACCATGTCGAAAATCCAAACCGATATCGTAGTGCTGGGCTCGGGTCCAGCCGGATACGTCTGCGCCATTCGTGCGGCAGATTTAGGTAAGAAAGTCGTTTGCGTCGAGTTCGACAATCTCGGCGGCTGTTGCCTTAACGTGGGCTGCATTCCATCGAAGGCGCTGATTTCTGCTGCGCACTTTGTGGAGTCGACCAAGCACGCAGCCGAAATGGGCTTCACCGTGGACACGCCAAAGCTGGATTTGACCAAGCTGATTGCGTGGAAGCAAAGCATTGTGAACAAACTCACTGGCGGTATTGGCATGTTGTTCAAGAACCGCAACATTGAGTGGGTGAAAGGCAGGGGCACGATTGTGAACCCGAACACTGTCACCGTGGAGACTGCCGACGGCAAAGTGGAAATCAAGTGCAATGACATTGTGATTGCCACCGGAAGCGAGCCAGCACCGATTCCAGGCTTCGATTTTTGTGATCAGGTTTGGTCAAGCACCGATGCGCTCGAGCCAAAGACTCTGCCGAAAAAGTTATTCGTCATTGGCGGCGGCGTGATTGGCATGGAGCTTGGCATGTTCTACCAACAGGTCGGTTGTGAAGTCACCGTGGTGGAGTTTATGGATCAGATTCTTCCGGGCACCGACCCGGAACTCGTGAAGGTTGTCGCGCGCAAAGCGAAGAAGGCCGGCATGAAGATTCATTTGAAGTCTGCAGCCAAGAGCTGGAAGAAGAAGGGAAGCGGAGTCGAGGTCGTTGCCGAAGTGAATGGCAAGGAACAAACTTTCGAGGCCGATGTCATCCTCCTCACCGTTGGTCGACGCCCGGTCACTGGCGATCTTGGACTAGATAAAGTCGGCGTGAAGACTGACAAGCGCGGTTTCATTGAAGTCGATGCACAATGTTGCACCAAGACCCCGCATATCTATGCGGTTGGCGATATCACGCTCGGCCCAATGCTCGCGCATAAAGGGAGCGCGCAGGGTTTGGTTGCTGCAGGTGCCATYGCGCGCACRCCAGGCGTGGCTTACGACCCGAARGTCGTGCCAGGCGTCATYTTCACKGACCCTGAAATYGCCACTACTGGTTTGAGCGAAGCGGATTGCAAAGAGAAGGGTATCGATTACAAGGTCGGTCGTTTTAGCTTTGGCGCAAACGGTCGCGCCATGTCGATGCACGCCACCGACGGCATGGTGAAGGTCATCGCCGATGCAAAGGATGACACCGTTCTTGGTGTGCACATGGTTGGGCCAAACGTCACCGACATGATCACCGAAGGCTCGCTTGCGATTGAAGGTGGACTCACGGTGGAGGACATTGCTATGACCATTCACCCGCACCCRACGCTTTCCGAAGTGTTCATGGAAGCTTGTGAAGACGTTCACGGAATGTCTCCGCACGGCATGGCACCGAAGAAGAAAAAGTAGTCATGCAGTTCAGCCGCTCCGCCGATTTCGAGGTTCATGACCTCGGGCGGACTGACTACGGCACGGTCGACAAACTGATGATGGAGCGGGTCGATGCCATCGTGAATGGCAGTGCTCCAGACCAGCTCTTAATCGCTGAATTCGACCCTGTGCTCACCGTCGGACGTGGAGGACAAGCAGACATGTACGGCGCCATCGGTTTGCCGGTTTATGAAATCGCGCGAGGCGGTAAAGCTACTTTTCACGGCCCAGGCCAACTAGTCGCTTACCCTCTAATTCGGCTGGAGGAAGGCGCCCGTGATTTACACGCCTATCTTCACGCATTAGAGGAAGCGCTGATTCGATGCGTAAGYGATTTCGGTTTAAGCGGCGGCCGCGATGACCGCAACACCGGATGYTGGATCAACCACAAGAAGGTGGCAAGCATTGGCGTAGCCGTGCGCCGYTGGACGACCTATCACGGGGTTGCGCTGAACGTCGACACCGACCTATCGTGGTTTCGCCGCTTCGACCCATGCGGTTTGGAGCCGGATCTTATGACCACGATGACAAAGGAAAAGGGAGGCGTCGTCCCTGATTTAACCGAAGTACGCGCCTCCCTTGCAAAGCACATTCAGGATGTGCTGCGAGCGGACTAGGGAAGCTCTGGTTTAGTCCGGCGCAAGAGGCCGTGAATTGAAATCGTTTGCCGCAAGGCGCGAATCGAAGGCCGTAGTGTCGCTACAGCCATGATGAAGTAACGCCGGGGCAGACGATTTCGGCCGCGGAATCGCCGTCAGACTAAACCAGAGTTTCCTAGCTCAAGTAATAATCATAAACTCTGGCAACGACACCTTGCGCACGACAATCGAGCCGGCGTTGTCATAGGTGTAGAACACACCGTAAATGAAGAGGTTGTGCAAGTTCGCATTATTCGGAATGCTGGTGAACACGGTGATGGACTCGAGAGGAGGGACGATGCCCGACCAGCCGAGGAATCCAGAGGTAATGTTGTAGGCGCGATCCTGGTTGCCAGGAATGTTAGTGCCGTTGATGTCAAATCCGGGCGTGGTGCCGAGCGCAATGAACCCTTGATAGAACGCACCCGCTTCGCCTGGTGCATCCCAAACCATCTGAAAGAGTTGTCCTCTTACCGGCGGAAGAATCACCGTGATGTCCAGTGGTCCGCCACCGCCGCCACTARACACAGTGGTGTCGGCATCGTTGGTTTCGCCGGGGGTGCCTTTATCGCCATTGCCAAAGYTGCTCACGGCTGCGGCGAAGTTATTTGAAGTGGCAGGTCCAAGTAAATCTTTGCGCTCAGCAGAAAWRCCACTGCCGCCRGGCCAKCCRCTGKTGTAATCCACGCGATCCAAWARCGTRGMGCCAAAYTCCARGGCYACGGTGTCGGTTCCAKTCACCATGGAGAAACCAACCGTCGGCCAAACCATGTGCGGACGATAACCACCATTGCGGCTACGTAGTCCGTCATTGCCAATCACCATRGACTCGCCTTGGTCGAGCAAGATGGGYGATCCGAAGGTCAGGTTGTTGCTGCCAAAGTCCTTGAGGCGTACGTTATCGAGCGAAACTGGGCCATTGCGCGTTCCTGCAATCTCGACCCACTCGCCATCGGTATCGCTGGTCACGTTYGGGTCGYGATGAAATTCAGCGACCACCAACTCACCSGCCAACGGGACCGAAGGRCTCTGYTCATCCACCGACAAAGTGAATGCGGTGCCATCSTCKGCGGTCACGGTGTAAGAATCRCCATCTGTAATCAAGTGAATGGTKCCGCCGGCATCGACGAAGCCTTCCGTGCCCACGCCATCGGTTGGRCACCAMACKGGGCGCATGTTGKTATTGGTGTTGAGGCGATCGACCACCTCTTGYTTCGGATAACCGTATTGGTTAGAGCTCCCACAAGGCACYACKGTGAAYTCAGGGCTYAGARTATTCACCCAAGTGCTGTTCGACGAAGTSCGYGARCCGTGRTGGTTCGCTTGGTAGACRTCGACGTTGCCRACRAGSGGAGCCAGGGTGGATTCCACATTRGTGGTTCCATTGCCGCCTCCAGTGAGGTCGCCGCCCATCCACATATCGAAATCGCCGTACTCGACTTTCCAACCGACGCTGGAACTGTTCTCCCATTGCGAGCTACCAGAGATGTTCACCGAACCGCCGCCAATCAAATCGCCTTCGCGCACCATGCAGGTCAAAGTGACGCCGCCACCTAAGTTAATGACTTGTCCTGGGGTAACCATYTGSCGYACYGAGGAGTAWCGRTTKGCGTAGTCGTTGTAAGACTGCGTGGTMGGCAAGTTGTTAAAGCCACGATCCAACGCCACGGTTGCGGTAATGCCAGCGTTCCAGATTTCATCGAGACCACCAAGGTGATCTGCGTGATAGTGACTCACGCCGACGTAATCCAAWTGKGTAATGCCCAAGGAGTTGAGCAGWGGTACGACATCGTTGTTGCCATCGCCGTTGTCGCCGCCGYCRWWSWMGNMMGNCYGTCNCSGTSRSGKWKANSASCNNGKTGGCNRWCGGRYTNNCCGGWRYYGNMTGMWSTWGNYTYCAWMCRAWCCNNGGYTSCWGCWSSAWTGGTGAACATGCCAGCGAGGAGTGCAAGAAGAAGAAGGGGTTTCATGCTGAAGGGGCGGCGGCGGGTTAAGTCTTAGGGTCTTATCATCCTACCTCCCGTGGACTCAGCGAGGGTCTTCATGAACCTTTCATGTATATCGCTATCGGTCACCAGGACAGAATGAATGCGTACACCAGTACGTTGATGCAGGCGTTTGGCACTATCGAGCATATGCCCTCTGAATTGGTGTTTTCCAGAGGATGAGCCGCCATCGGAAACCAAGATGATGGTATCGACCAGCGGGTCCGCGGTTGCCGCCTCTAACGCATCAATCAGTGCTGAGGAGCCGCGGTAGGCGCGTCCTTCGAGGAACTTCACCGCTTTCGCGCGGTTGCTCTTGGACGCTGGCATGAGCTTCTTAAAGCCAAGTACTGGCTTCTCTTCGACGACGATGACTTGGAACAGCGATTCCTTTGGTAGTTGCTGCAGAAAGGTGCCGGCTTCCGCAGCCGCTGCCGATGCACAAGTGAGATCGCCCAACTTACTCATGCTCATGCTTCCGGAGCCATCGACGATGACCACCACGTTGGAAGTCTCTACCGCAAGGCCAAAGAAGCGCGCCACGGTGTCGCGCTCGCGACGTTCTAGTTTTGCTGCAGCTTCGGCAGGGTTGGCACTGACTTCGCTGAGCCAGGCCTCTCCAGCTTCCGCATACCACTTGTCCCACATTTCTGGGGAGTCGCCAAAACCCTGTCCGGTAAGCGCACGCAATGCGGCACCGATGTCGGTGGTAAAACGGTTCGGCGTATGTTTGGCTTCTTCCGCCAATGCGATAATCAAGTTTTCAGTTAAGGAGTAAATGTGATTCTCAACGGCCGTTTCCAAGTAAGCCGTGCGCGGGCCACAATCGCGTCGCGCAAAGACCTGTGGGCCTACCATTCTCAGTTGTGGCCAAGCGGAGGCGTGGGCACCCATCGCATGAATCGCGATGGCACGATCACCCGCAACTTTTGCATCGGTGGCAAGCTTGGTTAAGGCTTTGACCTCGATGTCGCTTAGGCTTGGTAGCAGCAAAAGACCATCGGCAACGCCACAGGCGAGCAAACGTTTACGCACTTCCTCTTCTGCACTGACTCCTTTCTTCAGTTTGAGTCCGCCGAAATCTAAACGCCTTTCGGCAAATAAGGCACCCAATGCGCTCGCCCAAGCCCGGCGCACATCCATCGATGCTTTGGCAAAGGCTTTATCCAGCATGAGGTCCGCCGAAACGGTCGCCTTACATCTTTCCAGCCCATGCAACAGCACCACCCGATGCCAATCACTCTGCTTCTTGCTGGCCGCAGCTTCTGCCATGAGGTCGGCTTCTGCACGACCACTAGCTTTTAAGTATCCGCTGAAGAACCAATCACGGATATACACCCCGCGATAGGTGTCGTTCTTCTCATCGAAGAGATCAATGCGCACTTCCATGGCTTCGGCGCTGCGCATATCGGCAAGCTCGCGGGCGGCGTTGTAAGCCCCCCTTTCATACGAGGTCTTGTCGGTAGCTGCACGAATGGTGTCTTCCAACACATCGAGCTGCTGGCAAGGTGCAAGGAGGCTAAGTAGAAGAGTGGCAATCATGATTTGAAAACAGGAGGGGACCCAGGGATGGGCCCCCTCCTGGAGACGTTAACCGGCAGTGCCGGCACGCATTCTTACTGAACCACCTGAGTGTGTGCAGCGTTCGACATGGTTGCACCGCGAGGGTTAGCAGCCGGGTCGAGGCAGTACCACTGTACGTAAACATCCATGCCAAGGAGGCCCGGATCGTTTGGCACAGCCAAGGTGATGGAGGAGAATCCAGCAGCATCTGCAGTCGCGTTGAACAGGAAGTTACCTGCAACGTACAGAGTGTTTCCCGGAGCGCCAATGCCAGTCATGTCGAATGGCAGGGTGATGTTCGGTGGACGGTTCCAAGTGGTGTTGGAGAAGCCCAAGTACAAGGTGGTCGGCAAGAACGGAATCGAGTTCGTGCAAGTGATGTCGAAGGATTGCCCAATGGTTGGGAAGCCGACGTTTGCAATCGAAGGAACGAAGCCTGCGGAAGAAGTTCCACCGATGCCGAAGGTGTTRAAGAACCCAGTGACWGGCAATGGGAAAGCGCCSGAAGGGATGGATTCCATTTCGCCAACGAAGTGGCCGATTGGRTCAATACCMGTGAGRGTTTGCTCACCAATATCGTCTGCATCGCCGTCGCCGTTGAGGTCRTACAGGAAGTAGACGTCGCCRCCGGTTGCGCGCACCGAGTARCCACCATCGTGGTTAGCTCCGCCGTACATGGCTGGAATGCCAAGAGGGCCGTTMGGRCCATCCATGAACAAGGTGACTTCGCCTGCATCGTTGAGGTCGAGGTCGCCGTTGTTGTCGATACCGCGGTARAGCAAGCCACCAGCGCCGGTGCAAGAAGCGTTCGAGGCGGTGGACATGAACCAGTAAACATCCTGGCCGGCAGGGCCAGCGCCAGGCGCGAAGTCGAGGACTTCTAGGGAACCGAACAAGCCAAGGCCACCGGTWGATGGGCAGCTWGGGTTMTGYAGGGTGCCAGCGRRGACATCTGCGTTGAGCTCGAGGCCWGCAACKTCRCCRACYAAGTTGAGGAAGTTCCAAGCTTCGCCTGCGTCGTTTGCATCGCCGTCACCRTTRAGGTCTTGGAATGCGTAGAACATGACGTCTTGCTGAGCAAAGCCGATGACGATGCCGTTGSTGGAATCGAACATGAGGCCTTCGAAGTCACCGGCGTCGATAGCGATGTTACCGGCAGTGCCAGCAACGGTGATCGGMAGGTTTGCGTCTACGAACTGAACAAACTCACCTGCGCCGTTGGCRTTRCCGTCAGCGTTGTTGTCGGTGTAAGCGTGRATGCCAGTACCAGGCTGAGGACCGAAGTTGWAGTTGTCATCGGTGACGTACATGGTGCCAGTRATTGGATCGTAATCCATGGCGTCTGGYGAAGTGTTGGAGAAWCCACCACCTGCGCGGGTGTCTGCCCATTCCACGATTTCGCCGAAGCCGTCAGTCGAGCCATCGCCATCGAGGTCTTGCATCTTCAAGACCATGTCGTTGGTGGCAATCGCGTACATGAAATCGGTGCCGGCTTCGTTGCGGTAGCGTAAATCCTGTACGTAGTTAATTTGCGTTTGGTTATCAAAACCAAAAGTAAACATTTCGGCTGGGTCTAGAAAAAGGCCATCGGCATCGAGATCGCTGTGGCGCCAAATGCCCCAATCAGAAAGGGCGGAATCGCCTTGGTAGAAGGTCAAATCCGCAGTGGGAGTTTGGCCGAAAGCGGAGGATGCCAGGAGAGTACCGGCAAGGATCGCAAGTGGTGTGCGCATGTTGGGATGGAACACGGGGGAGAATGGGTATGCCAGCCCTGAAAGTAGGGCTGGCAGTGCGGATTATAGCTTAGCTTGAGGGTTTCCTGCGAAATTGCAGTGTAAACCGGGATTACAAAATCCGAAAATTTACCGCATTACTGGTTTGGAAATCTACCAGGACGGTGAGGTCTACACGCCCCGGGAAGAAGGTCGGAGGCACCGCGGTGACCATCAACGACAGCTGTCCCACGATGGGAAAGCGAGGGGTATTAAAGGTGAACAGTGGAGCCGACGGAATGAAGCCGAAGAACGGGATCGGCAGGTCGCCGAAGTTGGTCCCGATCAGCAGCACTGGGTCCAAAGTCTCTCCCTGTGCTGGAAAAACGAAAAGGATGCTTGGTGCAGCTGCTGTACCAGCGGCGGTATTTACGGTGGAATAATCTACGTCTGCAAGCGCAGAGCTTGGAGCAAAGGTGAGGAAGGCAGCGTGTAGGAAGGTGAGTAACATGGGTGATTCTTATTGGAGGACGGTCCTGGGTACCCAAGGATACACCGAAATCCGACATCCTGGCCGCTCCCCATAGAAAAAGGGTCCGCACTCGAAAGCGCGGACCCTGACTGACCCCTAGGAGGCCAGTACTCTCCCTTCCTTACTGGACGGTGAAGGTCATGACGTCCGTGATGGCGTCATAGTTTGCACCTGCGTGCGACAGAGCCACGCAGGAGAGCGTGGTGCCGATTGCAAAGCTGCCAGGGAAGCTGACCACAGGGGTTGCAGCAGTTCCGTCGGCGAGAATGGTGCCCTTAAGAGCTGCGGAGGCAGCGGACTGAAGCAGGACTGGACCGAAAACCAAGCCTACCGAGCGGCCGTCGCCAGGAATGGCTGCGGTGCCTTTGGCGGTCGAAACCAGAACCATGAACTCGTTACCAGCTTCCATGGCGCCGAAACCAGCACCGGTGAAGTTGATTGGGCCACCTGCGGTGAACGGACCGACAGGGGTCATGCCGCCGGAGCGCAAGCCACCAGCGAAACACTCGTTGACGCCGGCGGCGGTGTCATCGAGCCAAACAGCGACGAAGTTGTGGTACTTACTGTTGAAGGCAAGTTCCGCAAAGTCAGCATCGCCAGTTTGCGCACTGCCAGTGATGTCGAGAACAGCACCGAAGGTTAGCCCACCATCACGCGACACGGTCATGGGTGTTCCTTCCGGGAAGGAAGGTCCGGTCCAGTAACCAGCAACGTAATCGCCATCGCCAGCAATCGCTGGGAAGCCACCGCCGCCCATGGAAGCAGACTCGGTCCAAGTTGCGCCACCATCGGTGGAGTTGTTCATGAACATTTCGTCGCTGCCGCCAGCACGGTTGTCCTCATGACAGGTGGTGATGTTGCCGTTGGAGTTGACCAAGATCACTGGGTGGTCGGTGTCGTTGGTGCCGGCAATGTAGTTACCGACCTGAACGCCTGCAGCGAAGCTAGTTCCATCATCGATGGAGGTGGCTACGTGAAGGATGTGTGCGCTACCTGCAGGAAGGTTGTCCGCCTGGTAAGCCACAGCAATCATCGGGCCATTGGAATCGATGGCGATGTCATTCTCAACGTTTCCGCCAGCAAGGCTTGCACTAAGAAGGATGTCGTTGCTGACGAAAAGGCCAGTAGAGCTGTCGAACTTGGAGTAGAACAACTCGTTGGAAACGGTGTTCTGGTTGTCTTGCCAAACCATGTGGGCAAAGCCGTTCGATGCGGTCATGCCGATGGCATCGACGTCTACGCTGCCGTTCGGGTGACTCGAAGCTGCCATGGCGGTTCCGAAAGTTGCCCCACCATCGGTGGAAACGGTGAGGAACACTTCCTCGTTGAAACCGCCGCCGTCATTCTCGGTAGCGCTCATGAATGCAACCATGCTGCCATCGACAACCATGCGCCAATCCTTGAGGTCGTTGGCGCCGTTGGCGTAACCCTTGTCAATCGCAAGGTCTGCAGTCCAAGTCGCGCCACCATCGGTGGACATGGTGAAGTAGAGGTCATCCTCAAAAACGGTGGTGCGCTGATCGCTCCACGAAGCGTAAATCACGCCACCTTGCACGATGAGGCCGACATCCTTAGCAAACTTGCCATTTGCGTTCGGGGAATCATCGATGCGTACAGCAACACTCCAAGTGCATCCGTTATCCATCGATGTGGATGCAAACATTTGGTTGGTCACGTCTTCTTTCCAAATGATGGCTGTGAGATCGCCATCGGTAGAAACTGCTGGACCAACTGCTTTGCCGAGACCTGCATCGAGCTGGATTGGGGAGCGCGGGTTTTGCGCGTAACCGGGGACTGCCAATGCGGCAATCGCCAAGGGGAAGAGGATGTTCTTCATGGGGATTTCCTATTTCGTAGGGAAAGGGGGGTGTCGACGGATTGCCGACGCTAGGAAATGTAGCGAATCCAACTTTCCAAGCTTGAACATTAGCTAGGAAATGCGCGGATTTGCGGTGTAGCTGCCTCTCATTCGCAGGCCGCAATATTTGATCTAGTGGTCGTGTCCGGCGTGCGAATCACTTGGCGCATGCTCACTATTTTCGGCRAGCGCCTTCAACTCCTTGGCAGGCAAGAAGTTCGGGTATTTCTCCAATATGAAATTGAGGTGTTCGATAGCGACTTCAAAATCCAAAAGYTCCATYGCGGAATGGGCGAGGGCGAGGCGAATCTCGGCGTCGTCCCAMTGAAAATCTTTCCACAATCGGTTGAAGTAGGTGTCTARCCACTCGATTTCRCGGGCTTCYACSAGGCCGACGCCCACTTCCGCCCAGGTGCGATGCATCGGTGCGGCATYGGGGAAYCGTTGGGTGGTTTGCATRAGCAARTCCAAGGCTTCCGCGCTGGTTTCGGTGGCGAAGGGRTTTTTATCTAGATAGGTGTCGTGTACGGAATACACCTGCGCGTCAAACTGCTCTGCGTAAAAACCTAACAGCGAGACTTGGCCTTCGATTTCAAAGGAKGCCAATTCCGCAAGCACCGCACTCGCGCGATCCGCCAAAGTGATTTCAGCGATGAGTTGGAATGCGGTGGGAGAAAGCGYGGCATCGGCGGGGCGGAAWGGACCCTTAAGCAAGAACGGAYGYCCGGCACCGATTGGATTTGRRAACGAAACTTCYAAGGATGCGAGGTCATCGGCATCAAACAAAGGCAGGCCGAGCTCTTCAAGTTTCAATGCGWTTGCGCCACTWGGYAAAGGCCATGGCGCATCGCTTTGTTCCGGTTTACGACCGRCAATCATGAGGCGCATMCCATTTAAACCATCGGGTAAAACGAAAACGGAAGTCTGCGCGAAGATGTCCTGAAATTCTTCAATCCACTGCGGCAAAATGCCGGGCACAAGATCCTCAGCCGAAACCGTAAAAGCACAAACACCATCCTTCTTTAAGCGCAACGATGCTTGCCGWATAAGTTCTACGCGCAWTAARGAGTGGCGAGCYTCCCACATAGCGGTGCTTTCCATGAAYACTAAGTCGTATGGGCCRTCGCAATGCGCCAARGTGCTTTGAAAATCGAAWGCRGGRTTRGGCARGTTGCGWAGAGCCATGCGTCCTAGAGAAGGCGGGTCGCATGCAAACGTCATCTCYTCAACSCCTTCGGCAAGGATTTCAGCAACTTGAGGGTTTGGAATGCCAACCCAGCAAATCGAAGTCGGGTTTCCTGCCAGCGATTTGGCGAAGTAAGCCTCTTTCAGGTGAGCGTCGGTGTCTTCTATGGAGAGGGAAAGCTGGTTGCGGCCATCGAAGAGGTGCACTCGGTCGAGGTCCGCTTCCGGTTGCCCAGAAGTTCGCTCCATAACCCGCGGCATGGAGAAAAAGTCGGCTTGTTGCTGTTTAGGGTGCCAGATGTAAGTGTCTATGAGAGGGTGCTGCAGCTGGATTGGAGCTGTTGTGGAAAAGAAAAACCCTCCCGCAATCAGGGCTCCACCGATGCCGATGGCGCGAACGACTTTGCTTGAACTAGCAGCCCACAAAGCGAAAGCTCCACTTGCGAAAAGAAGCGCAGCGGTTAATCCACCAAGGCTTGGAAAAAAGCTGGAGCTCGGCAAGATGGCCGCTGCAAGGCATGCGATGCCAGCGCCTCCGAGCAGAGGTGATAGATAGGTTGGGCCTGGGGTGGCATCGTCCGCCTTCACTGAGGTGCGCATAAGTAATGCCACCAAAACGCAAGGAATGCCGAACATAGCCAGCGCGAGAATCGGGGCATAAGCGGCGCTTTCTTCCGACAAGTAGCGCGTGTCGGAGTTGGTGAATTCTAGAAGCCGCGCGTTGGCGAGCCACCCTTGATAGCCGGTGGGGTGTGCGTGAAAAGAAACTAGCCTGAAAAACACGCCAACCATAACCGCGAGCGACAATGCGCAAAAAGCGGCAACATGCAAACGGATTTTTGTTTCTGCGAAGGCGGTTCCAAAGGTAAGCCAAAACAAAAAGAACGCAATGCCTAAGCTCAACCCRCGGCGCAAATCCTGCTGCATCGATCCGGAATCGAGCAGCGCAAAATAGGGCGAAAGCATGAGGAACAACAGCACGATGCCGGCGCCGGCGAAGAGGCCGGGAAGCATGTTGCGCACCACCGGCGCAGCAGTGGTCTGATCTTTCTGTGGTGCTGGAAGGACGTAGCGCTGGAGGATTCCAGCCGTCAGCCATAGTCCGAGAAATCCGGGCAGGCCTGGAGCCCAAGCGGTAGTGAGCAGCCAGGCGCAAAAAGTGCCGAGTGCAAGCAGGGACGTGGACGCCTTGTTGCTGCGCATGGCGGCGGACAATCTTGCTCCGGTTGCGCGTAATGGCAGGAATAAGAACACCGAGAAGGCGGCGCCGAGGGGGGCGAAGCCAGCGAGCATCGGCAGCACTCCGGCGAGGCCGAGCAAGGCGAAGGATGCGCGCAACGGCACAAAGCCAGCGCCTTCATGGCGAGCTCCCAATCCTAGGGCAAGGAGAAGGAAGGCGCTCGCAAGAAAGGAGTCGAGAGTTGCGCCGCCCAAAGCCAGGGCAACGCACTCGCTCACGCCGAGCAACATGCCAGCGAGCGCGGTGAAGTAAAGGAAAAGGGATAGGTTCCGCATCCGAGGGGGCATTATCCGTGTTTTCGTGCTGCCGAATAGGCGAAAGCTATACTTTCGCCCCATGGCTGCCAACCCAACCGCATTGCGTCGCCTGCGCATTTTGAGTCTGACTGAAGGGACTTCCACACTGCTTCTGTTCGGGGTCGCCATGCCATTGAAATATGTGTGGGATATGCCACTGGCGGTGCGTATTGCCGGATCGGTGCACGGGTTCTTGTTCGTGAGCTTGGTGTTGTTCGCGTGGATCAGTATTAAGAAAGTACCGATTTCACACAAAACCGCCTTTGCGCTCATGGTCGCGGCGGTGTTTCCGTTTGGCCCCTTTGTGGTCGATCGGCGTCTACGCGAGTTGGAATAGCGGTGGTTTTCACCGAACAACTGCGCAGTTGGTTTCAAGGACGACGTCGGGATTTGCCCTGGCGAGTGGCCGATGCGCGCGGCTTGCGTGAGCCCTATCGCACTTGGATTTCAGAAATCATGCTGCAGCAAACTCGAGTCGAGGCAGTGGTGCCTTATTTCGAGAACTTCATGCAGCGGTTTCCGGCGGTGGAGGATTTAGCGGCGGCATCGGAGGAGCAAGTGTTGAAGGCGTGGGCGGGCTTGGGGTATTACCGACGCGCGCGTTTTTTGCATGCGGCAGCCAAACAGTTGGTCGAAGATTTCGCCGGCGAATTCCCGATGACAGCGTCGGAGTTGAAAGAGTTGCCGGGCATCGGGGCTTACACCTCGGCGGCGATTGCGTCTTTGGCGTTTGGAGAACGCGTGCCGGTGGTGGATGGGAATGTGAAGCGGGTAGTTTCCAGATGGGCAGCTTTGGAGTTGGCCTCCGATGCGCCGGCTTTACACAAGGCGTCGGAGAAGCAGGGGGCGGTGTGGATGTTGGAGCTGCCGGCGGGGGATTTGGTGGCTGCTGGAGAAATGAACGAAGCCTTGATGGAGCTTGGTGCTACGGTGTGTTTGCCGAGGAATCCAAGCTGTGAGACTTGTCCGGTTGTGGATTCTTGTGAGGCGAAGGCTCTAGGCCGGGTGGCAGAATTGCCGCTGGCGAAGAAGGCCAAAAACTGGGTGGACCTAGAGATGGTGTTTCTCGTCCACAGGGTGGGTGAGCGGGTCTTTTTGCAGCAGCAAGAAGGAGGATGGAGCCCCGGCCTTTTCGAACCCCCTTCCAAAACGCTCGAGCAAGGAGTTAGCGCTGAAACCGCGCTAAAAAGTTTGCAGTCATCCCCCTCGCAGGTCGCTGCTGCACACGGCATCGTCCGCCACACGATTACCCACCACCGCATTCGTGCACATGTTTTTGCTGCGGAGGGTCCATGGGGCTTAGAGGAGACTCAGTTTCGCCATCCAGACGATGTTCCCCTGACCGGTTTGGCGCGCAAAGTGATCCGCCGCGCTCTAGGGTAGGCGCGTAGAATCAACCTCTTGCCGTCGGCCTTACCTCCCCGCATGCAGCACACGCATTTCTTGATTCTGGCGTTTTTATGCCTTTCCCCTGACAGCTTATTCGCGCAGGAGGATCTTAAGCCTGTTCGCCCTTCGGGTCGCGTGCCAGTGATGCACGAGGAAATCACCCTCGACGGCCGTTTTGAGGAGCCGGCATGGGGGCAAGCCTTGTTGCTGGACGAGTTCACTGAGGTCATTCCCAATGAAGGCGACCCCGGAGATCCGCAAACTTCGGTGCGCATCATGCGTTCCGACACGCACATTTATCTTGCGATCACATGCATGGAGCCGAATCGCGCAGGCATGGTCCTGCAAAACCTACGTCGCGATGCTTTTCTGAATAATGATGACCGCATGGAGTTCGTGTTCGATACCTTTCACGACGCTAAGACTTCCTACTTTTTTCAAATCTCTGCAGCCGGTTCTCGGGGCGATGCCTTGCTCGGCGAAAACGGCCGACGTTTTAATAAACCTTGGGATGGTTTTTGGAAAGCCGAAACGCGGGTGTTGGCAGACCGCTGGGTTTCTGAAGTTGCCATTCCCTTCGCAACCATGGCTTTTGGCGAAAACGATGTCTGGGGCGCTAACTTTCAACGCACCCGTGGCGTCGACCGCAGTTCCTACCGATGGTCGAGCGCCAAGCGTGAGTTGTTTATTGGCAACGTGAGTGAAGGTGGAACACTCAGTGGATTCTCAGGTATTAAGCAAGGCAGTGGGATTGAGTTTCGTCCATTTTTCAAGATCAAGAGTGAAAACGAATCTGGCATGAGCTCGCATTTGTTGGGCGATGTTGGCGGAGAGTTAAGTTGGAATATCACTCCACAATTAAATAGTTCGATTACTTGGAATACCGATTTTGCGGAAACCGAGGTGGACGAACGTCGCGTCAACCTTTCGCGTTTCCCTTTATTCTTTCCTGAAAAGCGTCACTTCTTTTTGCAAGATACCACTCTCTTTCAGTTTGGTGAACGCAGTCGACGTGGTGGAGGTGGCGGTAACTTAGTCCCATTTTTCAGTCGACGTATCGGCTTGCAGGGTGGTGAAGAAATCCCCATCGATGTAGGCTTTCGTGTCGCTGGCCGTGCTGGACCGTGGGACTTAGGTTTTTTAGGTGTGAGTACAGGTGCGTCCGCTTCTGCTGGCGTACCCGATGGCGAGATTTTTGTTTTCCGTCCTTCCTACAACGTTTCGGAAAGCCTGGCCGTCGGCGCTCTCTTCACCGATGGAAACCCAGCGAGTGATTTCTCCAACACCGTAGTCGGTGCGGATTTGCGTTTTTCGAGCACCAAAGTGTTGCCCGGTAACTTTGCAGCCAATACGTATTTCCTGCATAGTGACGATGAATCCATCGATCGTCGTGGCCTTGGTTTTGGCGCCGAGGCGAACCTGTCGACTTCTTTCTGGGATTACAGATTTTCCGTACTAGGCACCCAGGCTGACTTTCAACCGGCTTTGGGCTTTGTGCGTCGCCCCGGGGAAATGCGTACGCAAGCCTCTGCGTTTTGGAACCCTCGCCCACAACGCGGTCCGGTGCGCCGTTATAGCTTTGGCCTTTCGCCATTAGTTTGGACTGACCTTGGTGGGGAAACGATTAGCTCCACGGTGCGCCTTGGATTGTTTGAAGCGGAGTTGCACAGTGGCGATTCGGTGCGCTTTAATACCTTTCTGTTTACCGATCGACCCAGTAGTGCATTCAACATTACGAATAACGTTGCTATTCAACCCGGAAGTTACAGCTGGGCGGAGCATCGTTTGCGCATTGCCAGTTCCCAATCGCGTCCGATTTCCGGGCGCGTGGAGTTTGTTGGCGGCAACTGGTACGACGGCAACATCTTCCGCTTCCGTACTGGCTTGACCTGGCACCCAAGTGCAAAACTCAACTTGAACCTGGAGTACAACGAAGACCGTGGAAGTATTTCTGGGGGCGACTTCACCGTCCGGGTGGAACGATTCACAGTTGACTACTCATTCGATTCGGAAACCAGTTTGGAAACGTTGATTCAATCCGATAATCAATCCGACACCTTGGGATTGCAGGCACGCTACCGTTGGATCATCGAAGACGGCCGCGAAATTTTTATTGTGCTTGATTCTGGTTGGGAAGAACTTGCGACTGGCGCCATCGTGCCCCAAGCTCACGACCTTACCTTTAAGATTGTTTACTCCGTCCGCCTATAAATGAGGTCGTCCCGCTTGGCTTTGGCAGTTGCCTTGTCGTTTGGGTTTGCAAGTTGCACGCTTCCCCATGGCCCCGATCGAGGCATGATTCCATTTGAGGCTTTTAGCATTGGCGCGGTGAGTGGATTGCATAGGGGCAACGCACGCACTGGTGTGCACCTTGCCATGTTCAATGCTGGCAGCAGTAACTGGGGGACCTATGCTTCCGCGCGCTTCGACAGCATTGCCGGATTGGATTTGGCTTATGATGAAATCGAGGACGATGACAACGACGACGAGGACTTGCGTCTAGATAATTATCAAGGAGCCGTGGTCTACAACATGGGCTTCCTTTTTCGCCCATCCAATCATCTTGGCCTTTACCTTGGCGGGGGCATCGGCAACTTCTACGACCGCAGTATTGAAACCCGCGATGGCCGCGAAACGGCCATCCTCACCACCCTTTTTTGGGAGGGCAACCTGCAGTCCGGGGTCATCTGGATGTTCGACCGCAACGGCGGGCTCGATTTTGGCTATGAAACCTTCGACGAATCTTGGCATCTAGCGGTGGTTGCCAACTTTTGACCCCCTAAGGGCAGAAACCGCACCTCGGCGGCCGGGTTAGAACAAGGATGCACAACTCCGCGCAAAGGCATAGGATGGGGTCTATGGAACCTCGGCACCTTCTGGTTTCCGCTTGCCTCACACTTCTTGCTGCACCGACCTTGGTGGCGCAGGAGGAAGGGCTAGCACCTTTGACGGAGCAGCAACGCGCGGCGCATGTTTTATCGCGTTTGGCTTATGGTCCGCGCCCGGGCGAGATTGACCGCGTTCTGGAGATGGGAGTGGACAACTGGTTGAAGAATCAGTTTGGATTTCAGGAGTCGAAGGACCCGCGCCTAGAGGATCGTTTATCCGAGTTTCAGACCTTAAGTATGGGTATTGCAGAGTGTGTTGCTTTTACTGCGACTCCACGCCAAGAAAAATCTACCATTGTTGAACAGAGATTGGCGCGCCGTAAAAATCGGATTCCGATGGAAGAACTCATGGAGAGTGTTGCTTTCCGTGCCGTGTTCAGTGAGCGACAGACGACCGAGGTGATGACCGAGTTCTGGCGCAATCACTTCAATGTCAGTTTCACCAAGGGTCAGTCGATTTACGCGCAAATGCCGGACTATGAACGCGTCGTAGTGCAGCAACACGTGTGGGGGAATTTCCCTGACATGCTGACCGCATCGGCAACTCATCCGGCCATGCTGAATTACCTCGACAACCGTTTGTCGCGCAAGCCACCGAGTAAGCAACAACTTGCTGAATTAGAGCGTCGTACAAAACGCAACACGGGTTCGGAGGAGCGCGCCGAAGAAGCGGTGCAGATTGCATCGCAACGAGGGTTGAATGAAAACTATGGGCGTGAGCTGCTGGAGTTGCACACCCTTGGAGTGGACAACTTTTATAAACAGAAAGATGTCATCGCGGTGGCTGAATGCTTGACTGGCTGGACCATCGATGCAAAGCGTGAAGGCACGCGTCAATATTTGTTCAATCCCGACATGCACGTCGACGGCAACAAGCGTGTGCTTGGTAAACTCATCCGCGAAGATCGCGACGGCGGTCCGGGTCAAGGTATGGCATTATTGAAAATGCTTGGCAAGCACAAAGGCACCGCGGATTTCATTGCTATGAAATTGGTGCGGTTCTTGGTCGCCGACAATCCTCCGGAGAGGTTGGTGGCCAAAGTTGCGAAGACCTATCGCAAGACCGATGGCGACATGGTGTCTATGCTTGAAACCATCATCGAAAGCGAGGAGTTCTGGAATCCAGCTAACGTGCGCAGCAAATTCAAAACGCCGTATGAGTTCATCATTAGTGCGTTGCGCATCACCGGATGTGAGATTGGAAGCCTCGGCGAGTTAGAGCGTTATCTGGTGGCTATGGGCCAACCGATTTACAACTGCGACGACCCAACCGGCTATTACGACACCTCCGATGCGTGGTTAGATCCAGGTGTCATGGCTTTGCGCTGGGAGTTTGCAGTCGATCTCGCAAACGGTAAGGTCGATGCCGTCGCCATTCCCGATTCTTTTTACGATCAAATACCGATCGATTTGCCGCCGCGTTTGTGGCAGCATCATCTCACTCAACTGATTTTGCCAGGCGGTGCTGGCGCTCGCACGCGCGCTGCCTTGGCGACGGTGACTTCCGAGTACCTCGAGAAAAAGAAAGTGCCTGATTTGTATGAGCTTGGCCCAGAATTAGTGGGTCTCTTGCTCGGTTCCCCGGAGTTTCAACAGCAATGAACACCACCCGACGTGACTTTCTTCGCCTGGCAGCAACCGCCGGCATCCTTTCTCAGGTGGATCCATTCACCTCAAGGTTGTTCGCGGCACCACAGAGCCCGACCAGCTCGGCACTCGTGGTTATTTTCCTACGTGGTGCGGCCGATGGTATGAACATGATTGTGCCGATGGGTGATCCAGGCTACGAAGCCTTGCGTCCAACCATTGCTACGACGATTGCTGAGGGCGTGGTGCCTTTGGATAAAACCTTTGGTCTGCACCCTGCTATGAAATCGTTGAAGCCAATCTTCGACGCTGGCAAATTCGCGCCCATCGTTTGCGCAGGTTCACCACACCGGACGCGCAGCCACTTCGATGCGCAAGATTGGATGGAGTTTGCGGCACCGGGAGATCGCACGATGCGTAATGGTTGGGTCAACCGATACCTCGAGATGACCCGGCCGAAGAAGGACAACGTGAGTGAGTTTCGCGCTTTAGGCATGCAGGAACTGTTGCCGCGCTCTTTGCGTGGAAGTTATCCCGTGCTGGCTGTGCCGACATCCCTTGGCCGCCGCAAGACAGGTAAAACACTGGATCGCTTCGAACGATTCTACGGTGACAGCGGCGGCATGATGGAAGGCGGCGACAGCATGAGCGGTCAACGCGAGGAAGATCGCGCCGGCGTCGTGCAGTCCGGTCGCATCACGATTGAAACTTTGCGTCGCTTTGGCGAGATCATTGCGGTTGCAGAGAAGAAAAAGAAGAAGGCCATGCGCAACAATCAAACCGTTTCTGGAACAAGTTATCCGAAGTCGCGGTTCGCGAATCGTTTGAAGCAGATCGCTTTGGTTTTGCGTGCCAATGAAGGCTTGGAAGTTGCCGGCATCGATTACGGCGGTTGGGATGACCACACGCAGGAAGGTGGGGTCGAAGGGCGCATGGCTACCCGCATGACCGATTTCTCGCAAAGCCTTGCGGCTTTCTGTCAAGATCTCGGTCCGCAGCTAGACACAACGAGCATTTTGGTCATGTCGGAGTTCGGACGTACTTGCCGTGAAAACGGAAACAGCGGCACCGATCACGGTCATGGCAGCAACATGTTGCTGTTTGGCGGTGGCGTCAAAGGCGGCAAGGTGCACGGTGATTGGCGCGGTCTTAAAGAAACCGATCTTTATCAAGGTCGTGATTTAGCCGTGACCACCGACTTCCGCGACGTCATGAACGAAGTCTTGGAAAACACCCTGGGCTTCGATGTGCCGAAGGAGTTTTTCCCGCAGTACAGTCCGTCGAAAGTGCGCGGCTTGTTCTAGGGAATCTCGGTTAGCCCAAAGCAAGATCCACTTCTTCCGCGGCGCGGCGTCCTGCACGCACCGCGCCATCCATGTAGCCGCACCAAACCGTAGAGGTCTCGGTGCCGGCCCAGTGAATCGGACCGACTGGTTCTCGTAAGGCGGGGCCAAACGCGGTGAGAAATCCAGGTTCCAAAGGCGATACGCATCCTTCGGTGTTGGGGTCTAACTCCCATGACTTCTCATGCACCTCAATCGCGTTCATCGCTTGTGGTCCAAAGAAGGATGCGAAGGAGCGCAGGACCAGTTGACGTCGGAGTGCGAAAGTCGGTGGGCGTTGTGAACCTTCTAGAGCAGCGAACCCACCGAGGATCCCCACCGAACCATCGGACGGAGAGTTGTCCCACGAAAGCACGATGAACTGGTTATCGGAAAGTCCGGTGCCGCTTTGCCCTTGTTGGCGCCAGAATGGAGTGGGGTAAACCGCAAAGTATTTATCGCCTTGACCGGTGCCCCAGTTGCGCTGTAGAGCATCACGTTGCGCCGGGAGATGAGGGAAGAAACGCATGTTGGCGGCATCGCGCGGCATCATGGCAATAATGACTTTGCGCGCGGCGATGAGATGCCGTCCGCCGTAGCGAATTAAGGCACCATTTGGTCGCCATAGGATGCCATCGACACCGGCATTCAATTGCACTTTCTGGCGCACTTTACGCGCGAGTTTGAGTGAAATAGTTTGCGCACCACCTTCAATCCGCCAGCGTTGCGCCTTGTCCGACATGGTGTTGAAGTTGGTGGCGCTATGCACATAAAACAGAAACCACAGGAAGGAAACACTGCGCGTGGATCCACCAAAATCAGATTGCACGGTGAATTCAATAATGTCCTTGGCAGCATCGGTGCTCATGTTCTGATTCATCCAATCGCGTACTGTCATGCTATCCCATTGCGCGGCATTGGCAGCATTCCAAGGATTGTCGCGCGGCACCATCTTGGACAAGTTGTCGATTTTGCGCACCGCATTCAGGTAATCCAAAATCTCCAAGGGGCCAAGGCTGCCGCTCGAAGTTTGATCGACCTGCCGGCCGGTGTTGTAGGTCGGAAAGCGGCCGATGCCAAGATCGCCCATTAAACCAAGCACAGCATCTTGCGTGGGGCCAACCCATTGTCCACCAAGTTCGACATAACTTCCGTTCGAGGTCGGGGCGTTCAAAGTGCGGCCACCCACCCGGTCGCGCACTTCCAAGACCTTCACGCTTTTACGACCTTTCTGCTTTAATGCATAAGCCGCAGTGAGTCCTGAGATTCCGCCGCCGATGATGACCACATCAACCACTTCGTCCGGCTCGCGTTGGAAATCTAAATCGGTCACCGTTTGCGTTCCCGGCAGCAGCGTTTTTGCCCATGCTGCCTGCGATGCGGTCAAGGCGCCGCCCAAACCTAAGGTGCCAAATTGCAGGAAGCGGCGTCGGTTGAGAGGAGAAGGCATGATTGAAATATATGACAGTAACTGTCAGGTTGCAACTTACTTTCATATTTGTGTATACTCGGGCAAGCATGAGCAAGCTCAATCTGCGTCAGAGGAACCGACTAGAGGCCAAAAGAAGGCTTCAGGACGTCGCCCTAACCCTTTTCGAGGAAAGGGGTTTTGACAATGTGACCATGCAAGATGTTGCTCAAGAGGGAGAGGTTTCTGAGTCCACCCTATACCGCTATTTCGGAACCAAAGAATCTCTTGTGGTATGGGATGAATACGAGCTAGATAGCGAAATCGGCCGCCGCCTGTTCAAAAAACAACCACCAGCTGCTGCTTTTCGCGACGCCCTCATCACCGCATTTGCTACCCAGGGAAGTTTGGCAACACTTCTACGCCGGGTCCGTTTCCTCTATGCCACTCCACAGGTGCATGCCGCTGCGGTGGAGCAGGAATTTGAAGATCGCGATGAGCTCGCGCAAGCTTTTGCCATGGTGCGCGGCAGCAAGGAACGCAGTCTCGAGGACGATGTTCTCGCCGGCGCCTGCATGGCGGCTTTAGATGCTGCGATGAATCATTGGCAGAGTTCGAACGGCGAGTTGAATTTAAGTTCTCTGCTTGAGCAGGCCTTCGCAACTTGCTTTCCGGCCATCCCGCCGGTGTCGATCTCTAGTTGAGGTAGTCCGAGATTCCGACGTCGTAAACCACTACGAGATTGGGATCGGAATCGGGAATCACAATGCGAAACTCGCGTTCTTCTTTTGGAGCGATCGGCAGGGCGAAGCGCATATTCGGTTCGGGGGTCGCGCCGGGTGTGGCTGACCAAGAAAGGCTCCAGTTTCCGGTATCGAGTGGCGGACTTCGGAAGGCGCCCAGCTCGCGAATCTCCCCTTTCACYACGTCCCCAGAATTCAAATCGGTGAACAAGATTTGYCCATGCACCACACCTCTTCCCGATGCCGTGTGAATAAGCCCTGAAATATACGATGCGGCACTCATCCGAATTTCAAGTCGGCTCTGCGCTTCACTAGGCAAACGGATTGGCTCCGCATAGGMGGTGAAGTAATCATCATGATTCACCCGCACTTCATACCTCTCGCGGAACAGAGCTGGGCTAGTAAATTTKCCGAGAGCATCGGTGAGGCCRCCGGCGCGCATGGCATAACCACTTTTAAGTTTGGACAGGAAATGCACRCGGGCACCCTGCACTGCTCGCCCTCGCTCATCTAGCACGGTCACCTCTATGGTCGAAAAAGAATCTGCCGGGAGTGGAGGTGGAGGCGGCGCATCAACAAGTGGAAAACGATCTTCGATTTGCAAGTCGCCGGGCAAAGCTCGGTAAGTCCCCGGATCTTCCTGCAATGGGTACTGCACCGCGGAATCCACGGTTTCAGCATCGCGCTCGTCGATGGGAGGGCAGATGACGGAACCGAAAAACACCAGAGCTACGACAAAGATGAGCGCGACTAATCCCCAGCGGACGATGTGTTTCACCCGAAGTTCTTTTCAGGGAGGTGCACTCTCACCGAAATGCGTTTGTCTCCTTCACCTTCCACAACAGCAAACACTTCTTCGCCTTCGACCGCGGCTTTACGTCGTAAAACTCCCATGCCCACAGCACCGACAACTTTGTCATCCCAGGACCAAGCCCAACTGGTAACCGAGCCCATCTTTTTGCCTTCCGCGTTTTGCAGCTCCGCACCAGCGAGGTTGGTTTCATCGTCGGCGAACTCTAAGTGGCAGAGCTGCCGCGGTGCTTGACCATAAGTGTTGATTTTGGCGATGATTTCTTGCCCCGCATAACATCCCTTCGTGATGGAAGACCGATGCCATTCATTACTGTTTGGGAGGGTGGTCGAGTCATCGAAATCCACGCCCCAACGTGGTTGGAAGCCTTCAATGCGCAGTTGCTCCAAAGTCATCCAGCCGCCTAGTTTGGCACCGCCCTTCAGCATGGTTTTGGCCACTGCCTCGGCACCATCGGCAGCAACAATACGCTCCATGCAGTCGGCGCCACGATCCGGGCGCTGCAAAATCCATCCGTCGGGTGCAGCATCTGCGGTCATTGGAGGTCGCTCTGCATCCTTGTTGATGCCGAGTAAAAGAAGGCGTCCCACAGACGGGATTTCCCATTTCAGATCTTCGCTGAAATGCATCATCTCCAGTTTCTGCACGACCACGTCCCGACGCGAAGCAGGCATGTCGAGGCCATAGCGCGGAATGGAGTCCTCGGTGGGTAGGAAGTAAAGCAACAGATCGGAGATCCAATGGCCTTTTCCGTCGAGCATGGCGGACCATTGACCTTGGCCGGGCTCCAACAGCTTCACATCGGAAGTGAGAATGCGTTGCAGAAAATCGGCAGCATCGGCGCCAAACAACTCCACCCATGCGCGATCGCCGCCATCGGTGAGGAAGAGGCCTTCGGTTGCCGCGTTCATTTCCTCGACATCGGTTTTCACTTGATGGGGGAGGCGGACGCCATCGATATCACGAAACGAGGCTCCACGCTTTTGGAACAATTCTTCTAGCGGGGTGGCGGTAGTTTCCATGCCCAGATTTTACTGCACTGCGTCGGCGCGAGGCACGGCAGCAATCAGCAGTTTGTCGGACAGCCAAGGGTGGCGTCGGACATGGATCCATTGCACCGAATCCCAGCCGGCGGCATCGAGCTCGGCGCGGATTTGGGAGAAGGTCGGATTCGCAGGTGGCCGTGCGCGTTTGCCGAGGCGAAAGCGCAATCGCCGGCTCCAAATGCGAAAGGTGTGCGCATGACGGTAATCAATCACCGCACCCACTTTGCAGACGCGCTTTAACTCGCGTAAAAACGCAATGCGCAACTTAGGATCGCGCACCAAATGGAGGAATCGAATACAAATACCGAGATCTAGGCCGCCATCGGCAAAAGGAAGGTGCGCTAAATCCGCCGCAAAAAAAGTAGCCTGAGGATGTTTAGCCCTTGCCTCCTGCAGCATGGTCACGGCAAGATCAGCACCTAAAACCTGAAAGCCGTGCGCCTGCCAGAGATCGGAAAAACGTCCAGTGCCGCACGGGATGTCCAGCAAAGTTTTCGCCTGCATGCCACGTGCCTGCAACACGGCATCGACCGCGCGCTGCAAAGCCTTGGCCTTGCGTGCATCGCGTTTTTTGCCGCGCGCGCTCGACCAACGCTGGTCATAGGTCGCCGCAATCTCCTGATCACGGTAGGTTTCGAGTTTGGAAGGACGATTTTCCATCGAGTCGAGCCGCGGGTGGTGCCGGGCTGAGGCGATATCCTACCTGCGGGCCTTCCCACGACCGACGCACTGACATGGATTCCACTCCGCCGCACCTCCCGCAACTCCCGCCGCGCGATTCCGCGAGCCATAAGGGAGATTGCGGCAGGGTTCTACTTATTGCCGGAAGCGATGGCATGGCTGGCGCGGCAGTTTTGGCGGCGCTGGGCGCATTACGAAGCGGTGCCGGATATTTGCATGTGGCTTGCGCTGCAAAGTTGGTGCCGGCCCTCACCCAGGCGATTCCCACGGCGATTTTGCATGCTTTCGGCGACGCGTCACGCAAAACCCTGAGCATGGACGATGTTCCCGCAATGCTCGACTTGGCAAATGCATGCCAGTCCGTAGTCATTGGCCCCGGTCTCGGCAACCCTGCCCATGTCGCGCCGTGGATTCCTGAGTTGCTGCACCAACTTCGTCAGGGGCTGCCGAAACTCCCCATCGTTCTCGATGCCGATGGCTTAAATCATTTTGTTGCTGGGGGCGTTGACTGGAGACTTTGTACGGCTTCCATGATTCTCACTCCGCACGCGGGCGAAGCAGCACGCTTATTAGGATTGGAGAACGCAGAGGCGATTCAAGCCGATCGGGTTGGCGCGATACAAAATCTAACTTCTCGGTGTCCTGCGGCTTTCGTCCTCAAAGGCGCAAACACTTTGATTGGACAGGAAGGTCGAGAAACCGCGGTGAACTCGAGTGGTAACGTTGGCATGGCCACCGCAGGAAGTGGCGAT
The DNA here is from genome assembly GCA_002746235.1 of Planctomycetota bacterium. Classification (GTDB taxonomy): domain Bacteria; phylum Planctomycetota; class UBA1135; order UBA1135; family UBA1135. The sequence goes on along the minus strand of NVWJ01000001.1, from coordinate 321,382 downwards.
GTCCTCAGCGGGCACCTCGGCGCTCTTCTTGCCGCCGGCCTAGCCCCATTCGATGCCGCGCAACTTGGCGTTTACCTGCATGGGCGTGCCGGTGATCGGTTCGCGCAAGAATGGGGGACCGATGGCCTTACCGCCTCCGATCTTGCGCAGTGGATTTCGAAAGCCATGCAAGAATGGCGCACTCAAGCATCATGATTTTCTCCCTCCTTCTCTCCGCCTTGCTCGCCCCACCTTTGTTGTGCGTGCAAGATCCAACGGCAATGGATCAACTAAAGGCTTGGGCCGATGACACCCTACAGGAAAGTGAAGAGGAAGTAGTTTATGCCCAACTCCGTGGTCATCTTTTTGCGCCGGAAGCGGAATTTTTAGTCGCAATGCTTGCCCATAAAGATGTCCCGCGGCGCAATGCACTGCTGGAGTTATTGCTTCAAGTCCCCATCGAGGAAGCGCGACCCTATTTGTTGGCCTTTGTAAAAGATGAAACGCGTTCGGCTGGCGAGCGGGGTCGTATTGCTGAGTTCCTGTTCCTACTCGATGGCCACGATACCTTCCGCGCACTCTCCGAAACCATCCGGCCCGATGCCGAGCCACCCTATTTACGCAGAGTGTATGCCGGTTGGCGAGAATCTGTTTTACCTTCCGATTTACCAATCCTTGAGGACTTGGCAACTTCGGGTTCCGGCTTTGCATCGGAATATGCTCTGCAACTTTGGGCTCTGAATGAAACGAATCAAGAGGCGCGCATTCGAATTTATAAAATTTCACGTGAGCGCGATCCAAACTTTCGAGCCGCAGCTTGGAAGGCCTTAGCGCAACGAGGTTTTGATGCAGAGATTGCCGATATGTTACGCGCAGAATTAAATGGAGGCACTGCAGAAATACGCAACCTTGCACGCACATCCTTACTTGCGTTCGCTGGGCAAGAGGCTTATCTAGAGGAGTACAAAAACCGCGCTGGGAATCTTTCAAATCGTTTAAAAAGCCAATGGATGGTCCCATTGGCCGGTTTGGACATTCCGGAAGCGCAACGCCTTGCCATGGAATGGCTGCTCGATGGGGGATGGAACGTGGGTAGCGTCACCCGGCAGGTGGTCATTCAACTCAGCCACAGCGAAGAAATCGACGCCTTGCTGCCGGTGATTTTCCAGCATCCAGACATTCCAGACCGCGTCCTTTTTCCGTTAGCCCTCGCGCGTTCTGGAACTAGTGAAGATGCCAAGGCGTATCTGCTCGCCCGCCTGCATGAAGGCGGTGCTGTGATGCAAATGCAAATCGCGCGTTCCTTCGCTGCGCAACAAACGACCGCAGGGCTAGAAGTTTTGCGCGATATCGCGGAGTCGGCGGAGTACTCCTTGCCTGCTCGAAGTTTGGCGCGTGAACTTTTAGTGCCACGGAAGGAAGCCGAAGGTTTGGTCGAGCGATGGTTGCAAGATCGATTGCCTTCCGATTATGAAATTGCAGCTTCTTGGTTACGCGCCTTAGCCGAAAGCAAGAATGCATCCTGGCGCGAGCAAGCGATTCAGTTGGCATCGGAGGCGGAGGGTTTTGAAGAGGAGGACGAACATATAGGGTTGCGTTTGGAAGTGTGGGCCGCGCTTGGTCGGTCGGGAGAGGCGACTTCTATGCCGTTATTTGAGCAGCGCTTGCAGAAGATCCTCATGGAGACCACGAGCCTCTATCCGCAAGGAGAAGCTTGGGACTCGCTGTACCGGATTGGGCGTGATTACCCGGAACTGAATATCGTTTTGGAAGGGCTRCGTCGATGYGCAGRGAATCAGCGCCACCACATCTTGCCGATKGMRGAAGAGTTYAAGCTGGAAGAAATCCCATCGGACYTACTTTTGATTGCAAGCGTTGGCCTTGCAAGGACYCACCCTCAGACSGCCGCGGATTGGTTTGCGCATTTACTCACGCGTGACTTGCCAAAGCTRGACCGCCTGCGTGTRCAGTGCCTCATTGCRCATCGAATCCAGCGCAARGATTTACGCAAGCAAGCTTTYACKGCTTTATTGACATCGCCCGAAAACTTAAATGCGTACCGYCGCGTCATMGTKGARGGYTTTTCGCCCGATGCCGCCGCTTGGGTCATGTTGGCGGAACGCATTGGCGAGCGTTCGCATTTAGAAAAAGTGGAAGATGGAGATCTTCCGCCGGAGGCMCTSCAAGCATTCACAATAGGCTATGCCGAAGATTCCATYCTCGCGCGTTCGGTGGACATCGCCCAGMRAGCCGACCTGGCGGATCTTGCCCTCCAACTTGCGTTGCGCCGCATCGACCACAGTCCTTTACATGGGGAAGCGCATGCCGTGTTGGCCGSACTGCAACAAGCAGCCGGGCAAAGCGAAAAAGCGCAGCAGTCGTGGGCGCGGGTCATGCGATTATCYCCCGACCACGGGGCTTTATGGACCAAGGCCAAGGCGGCTTTGAACGACGAAACTCACTGAACCGAGGGCCTCGCGCCCCGTTAATCTAAGCACATGGATTTACGACTCCTCTCCGTCGGCCTTTTAGGGCTTTGTGGCCTGACTTTGGCATCGGCTTCTGCAATTCAAGAGCCAGCGCAGGAACCGAAGAGCCAAGTATCCGACTTTGTGGCCGAGCTGGCCGCGCAAGGGATTCGCCTCGATCTGGAGGCAGGAACCATGCGCATCGATGGCCAGATYTGTCAGCACTATGAGCCGCTGGAGTACTTGTTGGTGAAGCAACCGCAAGGCAAGGAYCACGARGCCTTGYTGACYATTTCCGACATTTCGCCKACCGCGTTGAATGCTGCCATGTTRTTGATGGGTGTGGAGAAGGGCGAGAAYGGTCACATYATTCCGACTGMGCCGGCACCGAGTTTGGAGGAAGTGCAAGCTGGTGTTGCSCCCTACACTTTTTTCCCCGCAACTGGCGATGGCTTTTACATGTACGTCTCTTGGSAAATCGAGASCGATGGTGYGGTGGAGCATTACCGCTACCGCGCYGAAGATTTGGTTTTGAAYGTGCGCGAGGAGAGCACTTAYAAACGAGGCAAGTTTGTTTATTTGGGTTCGCGTTTTGTGCGCCCGCATAAAGATGCGAAARAGTTTTTCTCGGCAGAGGGCGAAGGCAACTTAGTGAGCTTGGTGAACTTCTCACCKGCGGGGCAGYTATTGGCCGGYGCAGACGAGTCGGCGGACAACCARAACATTTGGTATCCAAATGTKTTCCTGCTGCCAGAAATCGGTTATCCAGTGGAGATYTGGTTCACCCGCGAGTTGTTGAAAACTGGAGTCCAGTAAGGGTGAAGCTTGAAAGCCGAGTGCGTCGACGGGTGTGGTGGTTACGCAGCGGACAAWGTTTGCTSGCCGGAGTCGCAGGGGGAGTTGGCTTTGGATTACTCGCTGCYGCCGAAGGACGYGCGCCACTCCCCYTAGCAATWTGCGGTGCGGTTTTATTGGCAAGTTTGGTGCTGGCSGTTTCAAARCCATGGCTTCCCGCCGCAGCCGCAGTGGATCCACAACRAGATGAAGATGGTTTACTGCGCACAGTTTTGAGCGCCGATTTAAGYCCTGAAGCGGCCGCCAAACTTGAGCTGGAGGCAGGGCATCGTCCACTTCCGCTGCGAAAGTTGTCGGATTGGCCAGCATGGGGAGTGCTTTTGGCGCTGGTTTCTGGGTCCGCCGGCTGGGTGTTATTGGAGCCGGAAGGGGCGGCGAGTCGTCTTCCACTGGCGCAKGGCGAGCTAGCCGGATTGGGATTAGATGGTCGGCCAGCARAGCAAAGCGCRTTGTCGGCACTTCCTGAGCAAATAGACGAYACTGATTCCGGTTCGGAACCTGRGGGCATCGACCATAGCGAGGATGGCTCGGAGCAAGGACAATGGCAGCGCGCAATGGCCGCGGACGACGTTCCCGCCTTGCGCTTAAGTTTGGACCTAGGCATTGAGCAAAGGGTCTACGATCGTTACTTGCAGAATCGAGCTAAGAATCCATGAATCCGGATCCTGAGAAAACAGGTTTGTTCCTGGTAGGTGTGCGCGGTGCCGTTGGTACTACCGTGTTGCACGGCATTGAAGCTATTCGGTCCGGGATGCCTACCGTGGGCATGGTGACTGGCGGCGCAGAATTCGCGGAGGTCCCGTTGGCGGACGTCGAGCGTTTTTGGGTCACCGGCTGGGATGTCACTGGCAACGCCCACCGTTCCGCCGAAGACCTGGTGCGCACCAATGTTCTGCCTGCAGACCTAGTGGAGTTGAGTGCCGGGTTGCGCGATCGTTTGGAAATGTCGATTGCTCCGGGTGTGCCTGAGCCAGAAGACGAGCGCATGGTGGACCGTGCCTCGGCTGATCGGTTGCAGTTATCGGCCAACGAAATGGTCGACGCCATCCGCGGCGACATTCGCGATTGGATGCAGGCCGACCGCACGCGTAAAGCTGTTGTGGTTTATTTAGCCTCGGCTGAGCGCGAACGCAGTCTGCCCGAAGTTTGGATGGACCCCCAAGCCGATGTGCTCGCCTTACTAAACGATGCACCGCTAGATATTTCTCGTTCCATCCTTTATGCGATTGCCGCGATTGCCGAAGGAGTTCCGTTTGTGAACTTCACTCCGGCCCCCGGCGCCGCAATCCCCGCAGTTGCTGCTTATGCGCGTAAGCAAGGTGTTCCAGTGTTGGGGAACGATGGTAAGACTGGCGAGACTCTTATGAAGACCGCTCTCGCCCCCATGTTCCGCGACCGTCGTTTTAACGTGATGGCGTGGGAGGGCTACAACATGCTCGGCAATAAGGATGGTGCTGCTTTGGAAGATCCCAAACGCGCGGCGAGCAAGTTGGCGAATAAGGACAAGGTGCTGGGTAGCATTTTGCATGAGAGTCCTGGATTGCATTCCGGTGTGCGGATTGATTTCGTGCCAAGTTTGCACGATTGGAAAACCGCCATGGACTTTGTGCACTTTGAGGGATTCCTCGGCGCCAAAATGCAGTTGCAGTTCACTTGGCATGGCAGCGATTCTGCTTTAGCCGCGCCGCTGATTTTAGATTTGGCGCGCATTGCATTGTTAGCGCAGGCGCGAGGCGAAGGTGGAGTGGTGCATGCTGCCGCGGCCTTCTTCAAGAACCCGCTAGAGTTTGAAGAACATGATTTCCATCGGCAGATGGATCTGCTGCGCAAATGGATGCGCAGCGGGGCATGAAACTCGAGGAGTTAGATTTCGATCTCCCGGAGGCGCTGATTGCGTTGCATCCGCAGCAACGTCGCGCCGACGCACGCTTGCTGGTTGCGCGGCCGGGGTGTCGTGCTGGCGCTGGTGGTGTCGATACTGCCGCTGCTGGTGCCGACGCTGCCGCCGACGCCACTGCTGATTGCGCGGTGGCGCATCATCGGTTTTCTGAGTTAGCGCAGTTCTTGACCAAGGGTGATCTGTTGGTGTTGAATGACACCAGAGTTCTGCCGGCRCGYTTRTGYTTGCASAAGACCACMGGCGGTTTGGTGGAGGGATTATTCCTCCACGAAGAGAATGAGAAACTCGCAGTGTGCATGTTGTCGGCCGGGCGGCTTCGCCCAGGCGTGAAGCTAGTAGCCGATGGCATTCCCGTTTTGCGTTTGATGGAAAAACGCGAACGCGGTTCTTGGCAGATTGAGAACTTGACTTCCGAATCCTGGACGGAGTTGTTACATCGGATCGGGTCGACGCCATTACCGCCTTACATTCGGCGCTTACGCGGCATCGCGGATCAGGCTCTAGATTCGGTGGAGGATCGAGAGCGCTATCAAACGGTATGGGCGGCACAAGATGGATCGGTAGCGGCACCCACGGCGAGTTTGCATTTCGATCAAGCGATGCTGGCAAAGTTGGAGGGCAAGGGTGTGGAGATTGCACATCTCACCTTGCATGTCGGACAAGGGACCTTCCTTCCAGTAGAAACGGAACGGGTGGAGGATCATCCGATGCACTCCGAAAAGTTTGAAGTCAGCGCATCGCTGGCGGAAAAAGTCGACGCCACTAAGAAACGCGGCGGGCGAATCATCGCTGGTGGCACAACGGTATGTCGCGCATTAGAGGGGTGGGCGCTCGGTCATCGGGGCACCACAAACCTGATGATTCTGCCCGGGTTTGAGTTTCAAATCGTCGGTGGACTCATCACCAACTTCCACACTCCGCAGTCGACACTTCTAGCATTGGTCGGCGCGATGGCGCAAACTCTTGGCGCGGACGATGGACTCGGTTTGGTGAAACAGGTCTATGCCGAAGCGATTGCCAAGAAATACCGTTTCTTTAGCTATGGCGATGCATCGCTGTGGATTTAGGCGCTTGCGGCCTCGTGTGCCAGACGAAACCAGAGCTGGTTTTATTCAGCCCACGGATCGTAGCTGCCAAAGTTCCACACATGACCTTCCGGGTCAGCGCAGGTGTAGCAACTGCCGCCGTAATCCTGAGCGGTTGGCGGCATGGTAATGGTCGCTCCAGCTTCGACCGCGCGGGCGTGATGGGCATCGACATCGTCGACCACTAAGTAGAGACTTTGGTTGCATCCACCAAGAATAATCGGTGGGCGTTGCATTCGAAAAAGCTCTTGGTTGCGCGTTGAAAAGATCATAAGCATTTGCTTGCCGTCGGCAGTCTTGATTTGTGAATGCATTACTTCACCATTTTCACCAGGAATTACCATGTGCGGCGTAAATCCAAAAGCCTTTTCCAGCCACGCGATTGCAGCGGGAGCATCTTTGTAACAAAGGGAGGAGATTAATCGATTTCCGGAAGAGCTCATGACTTATCCATTGTAGAGGAGAGTGAATCCGACTAGGAAAATGGTGCCATCGCCCACTTCTTCGCCGACATCGGTGAGGTTGCGCTCTACGCCAAGGTTCGCGGTCAAATCCATGGACCAAGTGCCGTCACCAAGTTTCCAGGCGTATCCGATTTCCGCGGCGGGCTGAAAAACAATCACGAAGGTGTTGTCCGTTCTAGGTGGACTATCATCGCGCCAATCGATACTAAGATTCCAAATGTCGGCGCGCACCCCGAAAATCCACCCGGTGTGTTCCCGCGTTTCATATTTGCGATAACCGAAGCCGAACCCTGTGCCACTACCCGCTTCATCGTCGTGTTCGCCGGAGTCACCACGATTGGTCACGTTGGCGGCAAAACGGGTGAAGTAGACATCGTCCTCATGCCACGGACGCTGAATCATGATTCCCGCAATGGCGCCGGCTGGATAGGCCTGAACATCTAGGCCGTAACGCGCCTCGGGCACGAACATGGAGCACGATCCAGTGAGCAAAAGCAGAGCAAGCAGGTGGAGGGGACGAATCCGCATGCCGGAGTATAGGCCGATGCTATTTCGACTTTTGTTTAGCCTTTTCTGCAGTCTGTTTCTTCTGCTCATCGAACTGCAAACGTAACTGCGCCCCAGCAATGCGCTCCAAGCTGGCCATAGACTTCTCGATTGTGGCAAGGTTCAACTGCATGGCTTTCAATGAAGTAATCATCTCCCGACGTTGCGCCGCTGGGTCGGGCAAGATGCTCTTGCCAGGCTGCTGGTATCTTCCATTCTTCGTGCCCTGCAGAAAGCCCGCGCCAGCCGAAAGCGCGATTAATAAAAGTGTTGGAGCGATGATTCCCCGGTTACGTGCGACAGATTTCATAGTATTAGACTAACCGATGCGATTTCCTCACGTGGCCTTATTGCTGATATTGCTCTGCTCCTATGGCTCTAGAGGGTGACGATGTGAAGGATCGGTAATCAATTAGAGTCGTGGCCGATCGCGGAACCCTCATTTCAGACGCTTTTCTTATTACGAGTGTGTTGAAGCCTCCACCGATGAAAATAGAAAAGCTGTGATCTTTTGCCGGGGAGGCGGAAACGTTTTGAGTCACCATAGATCCTTTTACGAAAGACTCTATTGCTAAACTAAGCCCATGCGAAAACCCTCCGCATTATTTTTACCCCTATTCCTTGCCGCCCTGCTTCTTGGGTTGTGGGTGGTTCTTCAAGATAGTTCCGAGAGTGACGTTGAAAATCATGGTCGCAGCGGAGATTCAGTCTCTGCGGAAGCTGTTGAGGGCACACAGGCTGCCCCAAAGGGTTTGGTTGGCAACCATTCTGAACAGGAGCAGGCGAGCGTCCATCGTGAGACAGAAAACTCGGCTGATGACGTTGTAAGTATTCATGCTCCCGAAGGCATGCCGCTCTTGCTGCTTCATGAAATGGGCGGCCCCGTAGTTGGAGCAACTGTGATTCCGTGGGTCGGCGAAGAGCTTGGAGAAATGGTGGTGACTAATGAAAAAGGGGAGGCCACGCTCCATGCACCATTAGGGTCAGGTGGCTTTGCCATCTATGCAAASAATCGCGCGCCTTTCAGAATGACCTTCGATTTTACAGGCGATGCCATCGTGGTGATTCTGGAACAAGGTTATCGCCTTGCAGGGAAGGTTACTTTCTCCCATGACCGCAAGAGGGAAGATCCAGTGTTTCTATTCAGCTTAGCTGGGCACCCTTATGCAAAGGAGATTCCAGTTTCTATTCAGCGAGCATTGCGGTCCAAGGAGTTTGGGTCCAACATCAGCCAGTGGGAGATTCAGGCCGACGGCCGCTTTGAATGCACTGGTTTACCGTTTGATTGGGCGGGAACATTAAAAATCAGTAGAGGCTATTTGTTTTGCCGTTGTTCCTCGCCTGGGAAAATTAATGACGATGGCAACCTTAAGCTTTCGCAACTCACTGAGAATTTAGAAATTTCAGTAACAGAGTTGCCCGCCTTCTACGGACGGATTGTGACTCCGAATGGCCAAATGGGAGTGCCTAATGTGCAACTCATGGGGGTAGCCACCTTCAATCCAGAACGCGTGAATGGTGTTCTCTTTGATGCAAAGAGTAAGGCGAACGGAAGGTTTGAAATCCCTATTTGGGTTGGAAGCCAAGAGGAGCGGGAACTTTGGTGCAAGCGTCCAGAGGAAATGAAGGCCTACGACATTCAGTTGGGCACAAGTGGCGCAGAGAAATGGGGRCAAGTTCACCTWGAGCTAGATTTGGAAAAGGTAGAGAACCCGTGGAATCTGGGTGATATTGCTTTGTCGAATCGGAATAAGMTTTCTTATCGCGTTATGGATGAGAAAGGCCATCCGTTGGAGGGTGCATTGTCTTATGCGAGCAYTTTGAGCGAAGATACAGACAAAGATGGGTTTGGTGAGGCGGAGTTCGAGCCGGAGGTTAAGRCGATTACTTTTGGCGCCAAGGGTTATTCYTCTAGCGAATTTKTGATTGCGGAAATTGAAGAGGAGGYTTTGCAAGTGAAGTTAGAAAAAGCATCGTCCGTATTGCTTCGTTGGTTCGTTCCCGAAGGGACCGATATGACCGGGATAAAGATTGAGTTGAAGGGAGAGCAAGGAATCTTTGAACAAGACGGCATGGGCTTTGGAGCAGACTGGAGATTYCGGCGCGCCTTTGGGATTCAAAACAAGGGTGGGCGTGGYCGYGGTGGCGTTCACCAAKCAACGGGYTGGGAACTAGACGAKGACCAGCGRGAGCTCGAGRTCTGGGGAGTGCGGCCCAATGTGCCACTTACRTTTTGTCTGTCCGACCTCATGGCGTCGGTTCTRGATCAAGAAGAAATCGTGCTTGCTCCAGGGGAGCATCGGGAGTTGAACTTTGAAATCACAGTGCCACCCAAGAACTTTATGGGTGTGGTTACRGACGAAAACGGTAATGCACTTGATCGTGTTCAACTCATGTTAAATGCATACAACCGCGGGATTGGTCGCTCMACAAAYCGSGAGGGGGAGTTTGCTTTTCAAGGCATCGGGAGTTTGACTGTGAACCTGTCGGCATCGAAGGATGGSTATGCAGTTTTTCATGATGCGRACTTCCCGGTGCYCCCCTCGGGACTTCCTGCGCTTATCACCTTGGAAAAGGCGCGCCTGTTAGTGGTGTATTTACAGACACCGAGCGGCAGAATCTTGCGCAATGGGTTCTATGAAAGGGTCCATGGAGGCCTTGGTTCACAAGAAGATGCTGAGGACAACGGCACTCTTTTAGCCGAAGCTCCAGAGCGGGAGTTTTTACTGCGCTGGTCTCTCGGGGGAGTTAAGGAAGATGTTTTGGTGCCAGCGGGTGTGCAGAAATTTCATATAGCGGTTCCTGAAATGGCGACGGCTCAACTGACCTATCAATTCGGGCCTCCGCATGAGAATGGTCAATACAGCACAACCTTTATTCCTCAAGGGTTTAACCTGACCAATGGCGATGGCGTGTATCGCAGTAGCGCCCGAAGGACAGCCCCCGGGAAGGGTAAAGGGGAAATTGCAGTTCTACCTGGCTCCTATCTCGTAAAGCTCATGCGCTGGGACAACCCATCACAGGACTATATTCTGGTAAAAGAAATCGGCATCGTCGAGTTGGTTGCAGGTGAAAATCCACCGATGACCTTGATCGACTAAGCCAACTTCTTAGCCAACACCTTTCTGCTCCACAAACCAGCCAGCACATTAAAACCAATCAGTCCGGCGAAGAAGTGCCAGGCGGTGATTTCTCCGAACATGGAATGGGCGAGTGTGGTGGACATCGTCCAATCGCTCTGGGTGTAGACCAAACGCAACGGTTCGATCGCCATGGTCACGGGATTGAACAAGACGAGGTTGCGCAGGAAACCCGGCAGGCGGTCGAGTGGGGCGAATGCGCTGGACAGGAAGATCATCGGCAGGGTGACGATCATGATCACCGCGAGCATTTCGAAGTGACGCTTAAACTGAAATGCGAGCCCGAGACTTAAGGATGTGAAGCCGAGGATGACGAGTAAAAGCGCCATCAGTCCGACGCCAGCACCGGCCCAGCCGCCGGCGAAACTGACTCCTAATAAGGAAGTCGCAGCAACGATGACTAGGCATTGCAGAAAGGTCATCACTGAAATGTGAATCGCGCTGGCCAGCACAATGCTGAAGCGATCGTGCAAGGGCGCAGCGCGGATGCGGTCGAGGAATCCGAGTTCACGGTCGAAGAGAATCGGCACGCCAGCGTTGAGGCTTGCATTGAATGCGGTGAACAGTAATGCGCCGGGGGTTACGAAATCCAAGTAGTCGACGCCGCCGAGGACTTCGCTCATGGAATCCTTCAGCACCAGGACAAACAGCGTCATCCAAATGATGGGCTGCATGAGTCCACTAATCACCACAATCGGGCGGCGTTTGCTATGAATAAACCAACGCCAAGTTTGCACCCGCGTTTCTTGCCAGAAGGGAGAACTCATACCACGACCTCCACGGTGCTTTGGGTTGCGGCGAGATAAGCATCTTGCAGAGTTGGACGACGCATTCCCACGCTGACGAGTTCTACGCCTTTTTCTTGCGCATGTTGACGCAACCATTCACTCCACGGCCGGCCATCTATGTCTTCACGCCCAGGGGTGATGGCTTTTGCAAATTCAGAAGACTTTGGTGCGGGCGGCATTTCAACGCCCGGCACCTCGGTGAACAAATCGCGCAGGCGTTCGCGATCGCCATCGACACGATGCTCATGCAACATGCCGCTCAAAATCCAACTGCCTAATCCGCTACGCAGCGCATCTGGAGTATCGACGCCGGCGACTTTGCCATGACTCATCAACACCGCGCGGTCAGCGAGGACATCGGCCTCTTCAAAATCGTGGGTGGCTAATAAAAGCGCAGTGCCTTCTTCACGCAACTCCAAAAGCATCTGCCAGAGTTCGCGGCGCGCTTCATAATCCAAACCGGAAGATGGTTCGTCGAGGATGAGGAGTTTGGGACGATGCATCATGGCAGCGGCTAAATCCAAACGCCGTTTCATGCCTCCGGAATAACCTTCAATCGCGCGGTCGGCTGCATCGGTGAGGCCAAACCGTTCTAATAGATGACGTCCACGATCGACGATTTCATGTTTCGGTAAATGCACCAAGCCGCCCTGAAAGCGCAAAAACTCTAATCCGGTGAGTACTTTATCCAGAGCCGATTCTTGTCCTGCATAACCAAGATGCTCACGTGCTGCACGCGGGTCCTTCTCAACATCGACCTCGTTCACGCGGATATTGCCCGAATCCAACCGCTCTAAAGTTGTGATGCAACGAATCAACGTACTCTTGCCAGCACCATTTGGTCCCAACAGTGCGACGACTTCCTTTGCTGCAACCGAAAACCCAACGCCATCCAGCGCTTGGATGTCATCGTAACTTTTCTTCGCGGCTTCGATTTGAAGGATAGGTGCCATAGCTGGATTGTAGCGGTTTGTTTTAGTAGTGGCTGTCGAGCACCATCAACAAGAATAGCGCCGGTAAGTAAATGATCGATGCCCAGAACACCGTCTTCGCGCGACGTTCTTTGCGCTTCATGCCGAAGAAGATCACCGCAACTAGAAAGGCCAGTGACATGGAGAAGGCGCCGTAAAAGTAAACCCGTCCGGCAGCACCAAAAATGGTTGGCAACATGCTGACTGGAATCAGCGCCACTGCGTAATGCACCGACTGTCGTCCCGATGCCGCCCCAGTTGGATCGACCCCCGGCAGCATGCGTAATCCGCCTTGCACATAATCATCGCGGTACATCCATGCGATGGCGAAGAAGTGCGGAAGTTGCCACAGGAATAGGATGAGGAATAAAACCCCAGCCATAATGTCGAGTCCGTTGCCGGCGGCGGCGTATCCAACTAGCAGTGGAAGCGCACCGGGAACCGCGCCGACCAAAGTATTCATCGGGGTGACGCGTTTTAGTGGTGTGTAGATGAATGCATAAAGCACAATCATCACTAAAGAAAGCCACGCCGTGAGTGGGTTCAAGAAAATCCACAACCAGGCAACCCCGACGATGGAAGCGAGCCATGCAATCAAGCGCGCATCTTTCATCTTCACGCGGCCGGTCGGCAGTGGACGGTTACACGTGCGCGGCATGCGTCGATCAATGTCCACTTCAATCACTTGATTGATAATTGCGGAGGCGGACGATGTCAAAGTAAGTCCAATCACCAAGTTCAGCGCATCCCACCAACCCCAGATGCCGTTACCGCCAATCCAGTAGCACATCAGTGCTGCCGGAGAAGCCAACATTTGAATCCGTGCTTTGGAAAGGTCGACCCAATCTTTCGGGTTTCCGCTTAAACTCACGGCGAAACCTCCTGCGCTTTGATCCGATGTTTCGCTTCCATCCACAAACTAGTGACCGAGGCGAGTACCAAAATGCCGCAAAGCAAGTGTCCGGTGGCGAGCAAGCTTTGCATGAGAAAGCGGGTGTCTTCGTCCTTGAAGGTTCCCATAAGTGGTCCGAGCAAGAAGGCCCACGATGCCGCTCCCAGTGCTAATTGCGTGCCCAGTAAATGCGCCAATCCACGTGCAACTAGGCGAATGCGTTTCTGGCCGCGGAATTTGGTTAGTGTTTGTTGAATCAGGAACAGCAACACAATCGAGGTCGTGATGGCGAGTACAAGGTGCCCTTCAAATGCGCCTTGCTTGTGGCGTAGACTTGCCGCGGCAAATAGGTTGGCGAATAACAGCACAATGCTGACCGTGCTCCACAAGCGCAAGCGTTGTACGCGGTGCGCCGGGAATGCCACCGGTTCGCGATGCCAATCCGGTGCCGTGCATTTTGCTAAAACGACTAACAGCAACACCACTAGTTGTGCGCCAAGTGCATGCAAAATCGCAACCAGGTAATCATTCTCCAAAACTCGTGTCGCTCCGAGCCATCCTTGCGCGGAAACGATGGCCAAAGAAACGGTCGTGAGAGTGCGCAACTTTGTGGGCACTCCTTTTGTGAACCACGAAATCATGGTCATCACCAAAATGATGAGCCCGGTAAGGCTTGCGGCTTGACGATGCGTGTGTTCCACCACCGACCCCCAACCGAAAGCATCGGCGAGTTTGGTATAGAAAATGCTGAACAAGGARCCSCCGTTGATGTCCGGCCACGTCGGATAAGCCATGCCGACTTCCGCACTGGTAATCGTGCCGCCAATGCCGCAAGTCAGCGCAATRGTGACGATGAYTCCTGTCACCGACAARCGATGCAGCCATTTAAAGTAAGGAGGKGTCKTGTCCAAACTCATTACTTAGTCTCGGRKTCAGACCAACGCGCTTTCTGYTCCACAACKGCAGCTGYAAAAGCGGCATCGGGCGAGAGCTGATCGAGTTGGGYGAGGGCCTGACTCCAMACKGCACCGCGGATGAGCAGGTACATCACATAATCGGAGACTGCATGGAGATCGGCATCGGGGAGACCAGAAAAACTGCTCATGGAAGTATTTGGAACACCTTCCTTCACCARCATRCGAATGTCACTGCGTAACGGCGGATGTCCGAGCGGAGTACTGGTGCGCGCGACGACCCCAAAGCTAAAGTYGCGCGGCGGMGGRTTRAGCATACGCGCGGTGTARGTTTYYGCGCSACCATCACTGCCGTGRCAATGAATGCATTGCACTTGATAGACCTCGCGTCCGRCGGACAAATCTCCAGCGCCTTCGGGTAACCAGTCATCGGACATGGTCGGGGCGGTGAACAAACCAAACTCGCCTTGCAYTAGCGCGAACAACTTTTCCTGCTGCGCRTTATCGAAAGCGRAGATGGGYTCTTCATCGGGCGCGAGGAAGGGGCGAGTGACCGACAAGCCTAARCCAATCACCGCAGTTACGGCGACTAGAGCTAAGGGGAGGACGTCGGCCTTGGTAATTTTCAAGACGCGGTCTCCAGAGCGTTGAGCACTARRTCACCACTYTCCGTRAAYACGTAGAGGATGAGGTAGATCAACACGCCSGTCACMGAAACGAACATCCAAATTGGAAACGTTACCCGMGCAATCTTGCGATGTGATTCCCATCGTCCTTTTAAGCCAAGAAAAATCGTGCGCATGGCAAGGAATGGCACCGWTGCTGCAAGAATCGTGTGCACCAACAGCATGATGAGGYAGGGCATCTTGCCCCAATCCGGCCCGGCGTACTTCACTTGAATGGCAAAGTTCAGGTGGTAGTAGAGGTAGCTCACCAAAAACACCACGGAGCACGCAAAGGCGGAAATCATSACRCGYTTATGCGCATCCTTTTTGCCATTCTTGATCAGGCCAAGGCCGATGAGTAGCAAGATGCCAGCCAGCCCGTTGAGAGCGGCGTTGATGGGAGGAAAATTGGCGGGGTCGTCCATGACAGTCGAGCCGCATAGAATACGCGTTCCGTGTCTCGACTGCTTCTYCTCGCCGCCGCCGGTGCTGCCGGCACCCTAGCTCGTTATGGGCTTAGTASTTGGGTKCRWRGMTGGRCYGGATCGGGCTTTCCATGGGGAACTTTGGYGGTCAATGCGGTCGGCTGCTTCTTGTTTGGCGTCATTTTGGCMCTAGTTCGTGACAAGGGCTCMATCAGCGAAGACAACGCCACYTGGATTATGGTCGGCTTCCTCGGCGCCTTCACCACCTTCTCGACCTTCGCCTTTGAGAGCGGGGATTTCCTGCGCAATGGGGCGCTGGGTTCGGCCATGATGAACGTGGCAGCGAACGTGATTGTGGGCATGGCCCTGTTCTTCGTTGGAGTGTGGGTGGTGCGTACGGCGGTTTAAGCGGTTTGATGGATAAGAATMWRYTTTATCCATCAAATAAYSAGYATTTATGATGGATAAGTCGATATCCTATCCATCATGACTTGGAACTGGGAGCAACCGGATTGGCCTCGATTCACTTGGTCGGCTTCGCGCWTGGCCGAGGCGGAGAAGCAATTTYTRCTGCACTCCGGGGTCTATTTAGGCAAAGTTAGTCAYCTCGAYGARCTGGGTCGGGAGAGACTCCATATCGAAGTCATCAGYACGGAGGCATTGAAGACCTCGGAAATCGAAGGGGAACTATTGGATCGCAAGAGCGTGCAGTCTTCCATCCGACGGGCTTTGGGTTTGACCACCGAGAGGCATAAGGCAACTCCAGCAGAAAGTGGTATCGCGGAAATGATGGTGGACCTTTATCAGCGAAGCGGTGAAGAGCTGAATGCAGAAGGRTTGYGCCGTTGGCATCGGATGATTTGCTTGGGACGACGTGATTTACATWSCGTTGGCGAATACCGCACGCASYCCGATGTGATGCAGGTTGTATCGGGAAGCRTGGGCAATCCCACAGTTCATTTCCAAGCTCCACCTTCCTCAATAATTAAAAAGGAAATGGAGAAGTTCTTGGAGTGGTACCACGAAACCGGRCCCAATGGATCGCAACCACTTCCGGCATTAACTCGCTCAGCAATTGCCCACCTGTACTTCGTRTGCATTCATCCGTTTGAGGACGGCAACGGTCGCATCGGGCGCGGGCTTGCAGAAAAAGCTCTGGCAGAAGGTACTGGCCGCTCTACTTTGACAGCCTTATCAGCAACCTTGCTTGAGCATAGGAATGAATACTACGCGGCACTGGAAGCTGCAAATCAATCGAACGAAATCACCGATTGGATTGCTTGGATGGCCGCTATCACCTTGGAAGCGCAACTTCGAACTCAAGCGCAGGTCGAGTTCTTGATGCAGAAAACACGTTTCTTCGAAGGCTTGCGCGGTGCATTAAACACGCGCCAGGAAGGCGTTTTATTGCGCATGTTCCGAGAAGGACCAAAAGGGTTTACGGGTGGGTTAAGCGCAGCGAATTATATGAGTATTAGCAAGGCATCGTCTGCAACCGCAACGCGAGATTTAGGTGATTTAGTTGACAAGCAAGCCTTGCGCCGTGAAGGGGAACGCARGAGCACGCGCTATTATTTAGCGATCCCGGAAATCCTGGTCCCGCGGGTCAGCATCGATGCGGAAGGGGCAATCATTTACGCGTTGGCCGCGGACGACTGAGCACAAAAACCAACACMAYWRYCRYCAMCACYARMGCCATCARCTTCACCCAAATCGCCAACKCRCGGAACCACATGGGGATGGCAACCAATCCAATCATGACCACCGTGGTCCAAATTTTCGCACGCTTGGAAATCGCACCTTCTTCCTCCCAGGCGCGCAACTCCACGCCGACGGTAGGCAGATTCAAAATCCATTGATGCATACGTTCCGAGCTGCGCGAGAAACACCAAATCGCGAGTAGCAAAAATGGCACTGTGGGCATGATCGGGAGCAAGGTTCCGATCACGGCTAGGCCCAAAAAAGCGAAGCCCAGAATCAGCAAAATAACACGCAAGGCATGGCGGTGAATCAAGATTAGCGCCCGGTGCGGAGTGGCCGGTGGCCYTTGTCTTTGCGGCGTTGGTTCAGCGCATGYAGCACCGAKGGATCCACCGCCAGRAACTTGACCAGCTGGCTATTGCTAATCCGAAACGCGGTCGCGGTGCGGCCTAAATCGTCCTCCTCCAGATGTAAACGGTCCAAAACTTCGGCCARCAGGGCCGGGAAATCGGTGTGCTTGGGATTTACTTTCATCTTCGCACCCCTGAGTCGCTTCATCCACAACTCCGAAGGCTTGTAATCGCCCGGCGCAATAAAGTCGTCGTCGACAAATTCCGAACGCAGTTGAATGGCCAATTTGACCCTCATTCGAAACAGGGCCTCCACCTTGTTGTCTAGCTGAGAACGCTTCTCCGTGGCCATGGCGGTGATGCCCGTGGGYAAATGSGTGATCCGAATCGCAGTCGCCACGCGATTACGATGYTGACCTCCAGGSCCTGAGGACCGTGTAGCTTCGAATTGAAGCTCTTTGACYAAYTCCTGTTCAGGTTTTTCGGCGGGGTGCACGTTCCCATCATAAACTTCGGMGTCGGTAAGAGGGGGTATCTCACGAGGTTCCGTGCACTATTGTTGGAACAGATTCCCCRTCYGAGGCTCTAACCAGTACATCCCTAGCCAAAGAATGTTYCAAACCCTAATTTTCCTAGCTCTTCCCCTGATCCAAACCGGTCAGGAAACTCCTCAATCCACTCTCGMATGGGTAGACGCCGGCTTCGACCGCGCCCTTTTTGAGATCGCAGACGTCGATGGYACCCTAAGCGCCGCKACSCGCATYAACGATGACCTCATCAGCAAGGCGGGCATCGTYCCAGCGCCAACYGCTGGCTATGAGCTSACTTCGACCGTCATTGTCGAAACCAACCAAACYGCTTCCCTTCAGGAWATYGCTAGYTCGATCACYGARTCWTGGGTYGAGCCTTTCGCCGCAGCWCCAGGTTTCCACTTGGTYCACGCSGGWAGCGTCGCCGATGCACTTTTGCTCGCCCGCGACCTCGAAGCTTACTTTGGCGACGAAGCGGTTTATCTCGACGTCAAGCGTCCTTGGGTAGCGCGCGCGGTTCCTTCGGATCCAAGCTTTGGTCTGCAGTGGCACTTGAAGAACAACATCAACACGATTGCAGATGCGAACCTCGAGCCTGCATGGACCAACGGTTTCACGGGTAGTGGTGTGGTCATTGGTATTACCGATGGCGGTGTTTACATCAACCACCCAGATCTCAACGACAACTACAACTCCGCTGCAAGCTTGAGTGGCGGCAACAGCAATCACGGTACTTCCTGCGCTGGTGTTGCAGCTGCGGAAGCAAACAACGGTGCTGGCGGAGTTGGCGCTGCATACGGCGCGCAATGGTCGAAGCAGTACTACGGCGGTTCGAGCACCGTCGCGACTGCCTTTGGGCATCGCAACGACATCAACGACATCAAGTCCAACTCATGGGGACCGGCCGATAACGGTCAGATTTCTTACATGAGCAGTGTCGAGCGCACCGCTCTTGAAAACGCCATCTCCGGTGGTCGCAGTGGCCGTGGCGAAATTTTTTGCTGGGCAGCAGGTAATGGTGGCCTTAGCGACCGCGTGGAATACGATCCATACGCTTCGAGCCGCATGACCATCGCAGTCGGCGCCATCGGCGATAACGACACCCGCTCCTTCTACAACGAGCACGGTTGTTCGATGACCGTAGTTGCGCACTCCGACGGCAACAACCGCGGCATTTACACCACCACCGGCGGTTCTGGCTACACCAGCAACTTCGGCGGGACCTCATCGGCTAGCCCATTAGGTGCTGGCGTGACCGCATTAGTTCTGGAAGCAAACCCAACCCTCACCTGGCGCGAYGTGCAAGGTGTCTTGATTGAGTCTGCACGCAAGAACGACCCGTCCAACAACAACTGGTTAGTCAAYGGCGCTGGTTACGACGTCAGCCTYAACTACGGTTTTGGWGCGGTCGATGCCGATGCAGCGACTCAACTCGCTCAAGTCTGGACCAACTTYGGYCCWGAGCAAGARACTTCGAGTGGCACGGTTGCTGTCAGCCAGAGTATTCCAGATAACGATACGAATGGCCTAAGCCGCACCGTGAACATCCCRACCGACTTCATCATTGAGTCGGTKGAGTTGAAGATGAACGTGAGCCACAACAACGTGGGCGATCTTTACATCAAGATTAACTCACCAAGTGGTATTGGTTCCATCGTCGCTAAGCAGCGCGGTGATCCCACCAACAACTACAACAACTTCRTYTTTACTTCCATGCGTCACTGGGGCGAGAGCTCGCARGGTGATTGGACCATCGAYATYCAGGATCAGTCTGGTGGCACCACCGGAACYTGGACMAACTTCACTTTGACCATTTACGGTCACGATGGCTCCGGCGYTGGCATGACTCTTTCTAGCCCTTCGGTRATYGGWGRYMGCAGTGCAACTTTCAGCGTGTCGAATGCAGCACCGTCGACCACGACCTACCTTGCATACTCGACCACCGGAACTGGCGTGTTCAACATTCCATCGCTTGGCGTCACCCTTGGCCTGGACGGCCCAGCCCAACTCGGCGGAGCGCAAGCCACCGATGGTAGTGGTGCAACCGACTTCGTCATCTCGATTCCATCGGGCGCGACTGGATTCTCCTACTGGATGCAAACTTTGCAGTCCGGTCAGGTGAGTAACGTCATCAGCGGCACGGTCCTTTAGGACTGCCAACTACGACGCCTCTTTTCGGGCGCCTTCCTAATCAGGAGGCGCCCGTCTTTCGTTTCAGCGGGAGTGAGAGATTGCTATGCTGGCCTTATGGAAAGTCATCGCTGGTTTGATCAATACGAGGAGGGTGTGCCGCAGCAGATCAACTTCGAAGACATCCCCCTCCCTGAGTTTTTGGAGAAGGCGGTTCGGCACTATCCGGAGTCCACGGCCATCGTCTTTTTGAACTGCAAGTTGACCTATCGTCAGCTAAAAGAAGAGGTCGATCGGTTCGCGACCGCGCYTGCCGGATTGGGCGTGCGTAAAGGAACCCGTGTTGCGGTGCAGGCTCCAAACATTCCGCAGACTGCAATTGCCTACTTGGCGATTCAAAGGTTGGGCGCGCATGCGGTCATGACCAACCCGCTGTACATGCCACGCGAGATTGAGCATCAGTGGAACGATGCCGAGGTGGAAGTCGCCATCACCATGGACTTCTTGTGGGATCAAAAGGTCCGTGCGATTCGCGATAAGGTTCCAGTGCGGGAGTACATCATTGCTTCGGTGCCTGAATATTTGGGTTTCCCGCTGAACTTGTTGGCGCCGTTGAAGCTGAAGAAAACTGACCCACCGACCTTTGCGAAAGTGAAGGCTGAACCAGGTGTGCACTTTTTCCGTAAGTTAGTGCGCTCGGCAGCGGCCTCTCCACCGACGGTGGATATCGCTATGGATGACATTGCGGTCATTCAATACACCGGCGGCACCACTGGCGTTTCGAAAGGTGCTGTACTGACGCATCGCAACTTGAGCTACAACGTGCAGCAAGTGCGCTCGTGGTTTACTGGATTGGAGCCTGGAAACGAGGTTTTGCTTGCAGCATTGCCGTTTTTCCATATCTTCGGTCTTACGGTTTGTCTGACTTGGCCAGTGGCGGTTGGCGCTGCGATTGTTTTGCAACCAAACCCGCGGGATATCGATGGCATGATTAAGAACATCACCAAGCATCGGGTCACCTTATTCCCAGCGCTTCCGGCTTTGTTTAACGCGATTAACCAATACCCAAATGTTGAGAACCTCGATCTGTCTAGCGTCAAGCGATGCTTCTCAGGCTCGGCCCCGTTACCGGAAGATATTCAGACTAAGTTTGAGACCTTGACCGGCGCCATCATTGTGGAAGGCTTTGGCCTAACCGAAACTTCCCCCGTGGTCACTGCGAACCCATGTATGGGCAAACGCAAGATTGGGCATATTGGTTTGCCGGTTCCCGGCACCGATGTGCGCATTGTCGATCCAGAAGGTGGCCTGCCCGAAGTCCCGGTCGGCGAAACCGGCGAGCTGATCGTAAAGGGCCCGCAAGTCATGCAGGGCTACCTCAACCGTCCACAAGAAACTGCCAACACGATTCGTAACGGCTGGTTGTACACCGGCGACCTTGCGGTCATGGATGAAGAAGGTTACTTCAAGATTGTCGGACGCAAGAAAGACATGATCATCGCATCGGGCTACAACGTCTTCCCGGATGAGATTGACCGCGTACTCATGGGGCATGAAAAAGTGTTTGAGTCTTGCACAATTGGCGTGCCCGACCAAAAACGTGGCGAAACCGTGAAGGCCTTCATTGTTTGTCAGCCTGGCGAAACCGTGACTCCAGAAGAGTTGAAGGAGTTCTGTGCTAAGGAAATGGCGGCATACAAAGTTCCACATCTTTGGGAGTTCCGCGATGATCTGCCGAAATCAGCCATGATGAAATTGCTGCGCCGTGAGCTGCGCGATGAAGAAATCGCTAAGCAAAACGCAGATGCATAAAACACCCTTCGATTTACCCGATCTCAGCGGGCAAGTCGCACTCATCACTGGCGCTAGCCGGGGCATTGGCAAAGTCATAGCTCTGGCCTTGGCAAATGCCGGCGCCGACATTGTGGTGGCCGCAAAGAGTGAGAAATCGCGTGATAGTTTGCCGGGCAGCATTCATGAAACGGCCGATGAAATCCGCGCACTCGGCCGTCGCGCTTTGGCGGTCAAAACCAATGTGCGTAAGGCGGAAGACGTCGAAGCTATGGTGCAGGCTGGCCTCGCGGAGTTCGGACGGATTGACATCCTGCTGAATAATGCAGGGGCCATGTATTGGCGCCCGGTCGCGCAAACCCCGCCGAAACGCTTCGACCTGATGATGGAAGTCAATGTGCGTGCGGCTTACTTAGCATCGCATTTTGTGCTGCCGCATATGTTGGAGCGGGGCAGCGGCTGCATCGTGCAGATGTCACCGCCGCTGGATCTCGCCATGATGGCAGGCAAAACGCCTTACTGCATATCGAAGTTTGGCATGAGCCTACTAGCCATGGGCATGGCGCAGGAAGTGGGTGAGGCGGATATCCGTAGTTGCGCCTTGTGGCCAGCGACGGCCATTGAATCGCAAGCCACCATCAATCATGGGCTTGGTGGGCCGAAGGATTGGCGTAGAGCAGACATCCTTGCCGATGCCACTCTCGCCCTGTTGAAAGCGCCGATCGAGAAGGTKCAAGGCCAATGCCTCACCGATGAAGCTGCACTTCGTTTCATGGGCGTTGAAGATTTCGAAAGCTACAACTGCGTCGAAGGTGGTAAGCCGATTCGCATTGTTGGCGATGGCGGTGCGCAGTCTCGCCTCTGGCAGACTTAATCGGAACTTCCCTGAGTCCATGAAAAAGTCCGCCCCAAAAATTGGGACGGACTTGGTAGACCTAACGTCGTCAGAGTCTAGCTTGCGTTGGCGGTGTTTAGCTTCTTCAGCTTTTTCATGGCCTCGACTTCCTCGGTGACCTTCTCGCGTGCAGCAACAATGGCTTCACGGGAAGCGCGTTTCAAGTCCCAGGTGAGACCAACCTTCGACCAACTCCAAACCCACCACTTAGTCGGGTCAAAGTGAAACCACTTAACCCCGTTGCGGTAATCATTCGCGAAGCGGTGATGGAAGTTGTGGTAGCCCTCGCCCATGGTGACAATCGCGGTGATAAAGGAATCGCGCGCAGAGTTAGCTAGGGAGTAAGGACGACTGCCGAGAATGTGGGCAACGGAGTTGATCGAAAAGGTGGTGTGCCAGTTGATCACAATGCGCAAAAAGCCGGCAATCAGTACGGCGCCAATCGGGTCACCCCAAAGCAGGCCAAGCGCAAAAGGCAGAATGGCGGAAGACAACACGGTGGTCAGCAAGTAATGATTATGCTGCAGCATGACCAGCTTGTCCTTTTTTAGATCGGGCACATTGGCAAGATCGTGTGGCTTCGAGGCATGTAAAACCCAACCAATGTGTGCCCACCAAAATCCTTTACGGATGYTGTACGGGTCTTGCTTTCTATCGACCTGACTGTGGTGATCACGGTGGTCGGCCGACCACTTGAGCGCGGAGTTCTGAATCGATGCAGCGCCGAAGAACAAGTACATCGCGCGGAGAATGCCATGCGCACGGTAAGTCGGGTGCGAAAACAGACGGTGGTAACCGGCGCTAATGGAGAGGGTGCAAATCCACGCGTAGAACACACCGAGTCCTAGACTCATCCATGAAAACTTCACCAAGCACATGTACAAGATCGCGACAACAGCGAGCAAGTGTGCGGTGATGATGAAGTTGGTATTAACTTTGTCGAGAGGGCGGCGTCTAGACATGGCCCACATTATGACGGAAAATCCGACGCTTTCGGCAGGAACTGTAGGAACAATTCTCGAATCTCAACCGATTTAGCGCGTAACTCACGTCTTTCCCAGTCAACCGTTGGAATGGGTGGCAGAAAGTCGATGCGAATGGTGCCGGAACGCACAATCCAACTTCCCATCGGGTTGACCTTCTCGGCACCGCGCATGATGGTCGGTACCAGCGGAGATCGGGTCTGCATGGCGAGGTGAAAGGCACCCATTTTGAAGTCCTGGAGGCCTCCTTGGCGCGAGCGAGTTCCCTCAGGAGCGACCCACATACATAGGCCTTCTTCGCGAATGCGTTTGGCGGCAAGGGCAACACTATCACGCGCCGCCTGCTTGTTGCCACGGTCGACCTCAATGAAGCCGAGCATACGCATGACCCTACCCATAAGCGGGATACGACCGAATTCCTTCTTATAAAGAACCGTTCCTGGGTGGCACCAAATACCACTCCACACGAACAAATCCACCAAACTGACATGATTCACCGCAAGGATTTTGGCCCCCTCAAAGTCGCGATTTTCAAGCCCGTTGAGATCCAGCTTGATCCCATAAAGCCACAGCAAGCCTCCACCCCAAGCGCGCAGCAGGCTCTGCCGGTGTTTCTTACACCATCCAGGTGCGAGAAACAGGGCAATGATGAGGAAGAAGATGTGCCCGAATGCCCAAAGGAAGGCCGGCAGGATCATCAAAACCCCACGCCAGGCACCACCAACTTTGGGTGCCTCCCAGGAAAGGGGGGCGTCACCGGTGGAGTAGTCACTCATTGGGCGGAGAACTGACCGAATTCGCGAGACACCGCGTTGGGCATTTCCTCGTCGGGGTGCCCAGAATGGTTCTCGAACAAGCTGTACCAGTAGTAATGCAGGGTGCCGGTGAAGTCAAGGGTGCCGACATCGAACACTTGGTGCGCGGTCTCATGCAAGATGAGGCGAGCCATACCATCGGCCGAACGCGGGCTGCCGAGGCTGTTCACAAACAGAGAGTTGGCGACGATGTCTTCCCCATCACCGACTTCCCCAACCACAAATCCCCAGGATCGTTCTTGGGCGATGTATCCGCTGGCTACCACGACATCGCCGAACCAGGTATTGCGAATGGTGACTTCCCAATCTTGCGCCCCGGTGCGGAACACTAATCCTGAACCGAGTAACTCATAAGAGCCCTTCGGCATGAGGGTGTTGTGTTCGCTCAGCAAAAACGCATTAGCGCGTGCGACGGAGGTTTCCCAGCGCAGGATGACATCGGCCTTGACCTCGTCGCTGAGTTCCGGCGAGTCCATAATCGCTTCCGGAGACACCAAAGTGCTGCATGAAACGCTGCCGAGAGCTGCCAAAAGCAACCCTGTAAACCGTTTGGCCAACAACAATCTAGTCACGCTGGCCCTTCACGCGAATGTCCTGTTTCTCGAACCAACGCGTGAGTTGAGCACGGCGGTCGCCCTGAATAATCAGGAGCCCGTCGTCATTGATGGTGCCGCCGGTGCCAAAGGTCTTCTTGATGAAACCAAGAATCTCTTCGGTCCGCGCCTCTGGAATGTCACGCACCGTGGTCACGACTTTGTCGCCGCCACGCCGCTCGTAGCCAAGCACGACCTGTTTAAAGGGTTTGCCCGTTTCCGGATCAAGCGCTTCGCCGTCTGCGTCGAACGTACCAGTGCCTTCGAGGCCAGCCTCGGAGAACAGTTTTTGAAAAGGATTGTCTGAACCCATACATCCCTAGTGTAACGCCGATTCGGCCTTGCGGTGAGCGGATGCTATTGCTGGAAGCCAGGTTTCGGACTAGAGTGAACTTCGTGATTTCAACTCTTCTTATCCTTATTCCACTCGCCCTACCAGCGGGCACCTTTTCCCCCGATTCGTCCTCTCCTGAGGCTGGGCAGCAACAATCACGCCCGACTTACATTCTTGCTGGGCAATCGAATATGGATGGTTTGGGGTTGCAACAGCCGGACGGGACTTCAGCCTATGCCGTCTCGCAAAATAATTTATCCAGTTTGGGATATGCCCACTACCTGCCGAAGTTGCCTGAGGTGCAAATCTTTCGCGGTAAGGTTAGCGATGGAACTGGGAAATGGAGCCCTTTAGATGCCAATTGGGGGACCGAAATTACTGGAGAAGCCACTCGATTTGGGCCGGAGTTGGCTTTTGGCCAACAACGATTTGCAATGACTCAGGAAGGACTCAGGCTAATCAAGTATTCTTTCCGGAATACGAATTTGGCAGATAATTGGAATCCTTCCACTCCCAATGGGTATTACTCAAGGCTTCTGGACACCGTGAGTTTCGCGCAGCGAGCGGCAGCTAACAATAGCGAAGCCCTCGATATTCAAGGATTCTTATGGATGCAAGGCGAAGCCGATGCCGGGGATATGGCTGATGCAAGCAACTACGAAGTAAATTTAGAAAACTTCATCAGGTCCGTGCGCACCGATTTAAATTTGCCTCACCTAAAGTTCTACCTTGGCAGCATTGGAAATAATGCGAATCTGTCCTACTACACAGACGTTCGCAATGCCCAAATTCAAGTTGCCCGGCGGGACCGCTTGGTCTTTCTAGTAGACGGAGCGAGCTTGAGTACTTTTTCGAATGATGGCGTTGGAATGCCTGGAGTTGCAGACATCCATTACGACACTCAAGGCCAACTTGACCTTGGGCATCGCTTTGCGGACGCTATTGAATCGGTGCTTTTCGTTAGCCCCACAGCACCTATTGCTGGGGTTTCATTTAGGGCTTTTGTGGAAAAAGGATTGGCTCTAACACCGATACGAATCATGTATTCAAAAGTGGGCGTGACGCGGAACTGGAATATGGTCTTGGGGATCTATGAGGGGATTTCTCAGCCCATGCTCATCGGGTCGCAAACGATAGCCGATCGTGCGGGCAATCAAAATTGGAAGCTAAGTTTTCCACCCAGCTACGTTGGAGTCACTGTTTGGCTCCAAGCGTGGCAGGTAGGGCATACCTCGCAGGTGTTGCAACTACAGCTGTAGACTTTGGAGAACCTTCTCCAGCTTCTCCATCCCGGCACTCCATCCTTCACTCACGAAACCCTGCATGGTTTCATCGCTGAGGCCAGTAATGAGAAGAGTCAGCTCCGTTCCGCCATCGACTTCGCGTAGTCGCACATCGGTCACAGAATCTGGCATACCCATTTCTCCTTTCATGGAATAGGCAAGATGCTCGGGCGGCTCGACGATGGTGAAGATGCCCACCATGTCAAAGGTCCCGTGACTCATTTCCATGTTGTGTCGGTATTCACCGCCCACGCGTAAATCGACCGTGCTATCCACGGACGATGTTTGCGCACAACCCCACCACTGAGAAATTTGACTTGGGTCGGTCCATGCTGCAAAAACTTGTTCCCGTGGTGCATTGAAAATTCGAGTGAGGCGGAGTCCGTCGGGGAGACGTTCGATTTGAGTGGAAGTCATGATTTCTTTTTGCTTTGCTTGGCTAAGAATTCGTCCAGAGCATCGAAGCGTTGGTGCCAATGGTCGGCGTAAACGGAAATCCAATCACGGACTTCCTCGAGAGGGGCGGGGTCGGCCTGAATGTGGTGTTCGCGCCCGCGTTTTTCCCGTTCGATGAGCCCGGMATCTTCCAAAACCCGCAGGTGTTTGGAGATGGCCGGCGCCGACATGGAATGGGGTTTGGCGAGGTCGGCCACTTTGGAAGTGCCGTCGGTCAATTGCTCGAGAATGCTGCGCCGGGTGGAATCCGCGAGCGCATGGAAGACTGAGTCGAGCTGGCTACTGTTAACCATTTGGTTAAGTATCGACGGGCGGTGCCGTTGTGTCAACGCGCATTCCTGCCATGCCCTTCAGCGCAGCCTTTCTGCCTTAATGCGCTTGAGAACGTTTTCCCTCTGCTCACCACCAAAATCGCTCCAGCCCGAGATTTCTTCCTTGGTGCGCAGGCAGCCGCGGCAAACATCGGATCTCCAAGGAATCTTGCAATCCTTCACGCAAGGGGAACTCTCAGCGCCAGAGTTCTTGGAGGAGGGGTTGGRGAAGGGTCGATGCATCGGGAAGTCATCATACTTCCAATGAGATGATCACTAGTGACCCATGCTTTGCCGTAGCGAGTCGGTCAAGGAAACTTCTCAAGCCAAAAACGTATCGGTCGCATTCCACAAAGTCTCAGTCCGATCAATGCGGACTTGCGCATGCTCCTTCAGTTGCATCGCGACAAAGGCAACCAGCATTTCGGCCATGGCAACACTTGGCACCGAACTATCAAAGGGTCCAATCGCGGGAATGTCTAGCGCGAACCAGGTATCGGTCAACGCAGCATAAGGGGAAAGCGGGCCGTCGGTAATTGCCACGATTTCCACACCTAACTTAGCCATGGCGCGTGCGGCGGAAACCGTGTGGCGTCGATAGCGCGCGCAGTCGAACACGATGGCGGCATCTCCTGCAGCAGCGCCGCCTAGATCACGGCCGCTGGAGTGTTCGGAAATGAGATGCACGTTTGGTCGCACCATGGTCAGTCCGCTGAACATGGCGTGGGCGCCGGCGCGGGAAGTCTCGCCGGAAAGGATCCACACGTTCTTGGCGCGTACGAGGGGAGTGCCGAGGGCGGTCAATGGTGCGCCTTCGAGGGTCTCGAAAAGGTGGCGGATGGATTCGGTCAGCGTGGCACCGGCGCTGCCAATGGAACCCTCCTGATGACGAATACGTTGGCTCGGGCGGGAGAGTTGCGCAGAAACAGAGCGCCGCGCATGTGCGCGCATATCGGCATAGCCCCTGAACCCTAGTTTGGTGCCGAAACGCACAATCGAAGGACGGCTGGTGCCCACCATATCGGCCAAATTAGAAACGGTGCCGAAGGCAAGCAGAGTCGGGTCTGCGAGCACGGCAGCGGCAATCCGGCGCTCTACTGGCGTTAGGCGCTCGTTGGCGGCGGCAATGAGTTCGTCTAGAGTCATGGTGGCGGGATGGGTAACAAGAAGTTACACTATGGATTGATAAATGTCCAATCGGTTACACAAGCCAACGACACCATGAGCGACTCCAAATACGTACCTTCCGCGAGAGAGCAAGCCTTCCTCGACACCGTTGAAAACCCTCGTTATGAGCGCGAAAGCATCAACGGTCTGCGGCCGTTCTTCGACGAAAAGATGCCCGAGGACATGCGCGGTTTTTACTCCGAGGTCGAACTTGAAGTGTTGAAGGGGCTGAAAGGAAGCGAGCGCGATGTCGAAGCGCGCATGCCGGTAAAGATGACTCGCCACTACTTCGAGTTGGCGCAAAAGAGTGCGCCGATTCGTAAGTTGGTGAAGGCCGACCCGGATGAAACCGGCAACTTGGAGGGCTCGGAAGATCCTGGCAACCAAATGGATTACA
Source organism: Planctomycetota bacterium (assembly GCA_002746235.1). Taxonomy (GTDB): domain Bacteria; phylum Planctomycetota; class UBA1135; order UBA1135; family UBA1135. The sequence goes on along the minus strand of NVWJ01000001.1, from coordinate 292,554 downwards.
GCCCGGTGGAAGGACTGCTGCACAAATATGAAATGGGCCTGATGTACGTGGTTTCCACCTGCTCGGCGCATTGTCGTTTTTGTTACCGCGAGGAACTGATTGGCCGCAAGGAAATCGAGCGTCAAGATGGCACGGTCGCGAAGAAAGGAATGGCGCAGATTCCAGAGATCACCAGTTACATACGGAAACACAATGCTGAAGTGGAAGCTAACGGTGGACGTCATCCTGAAACTGGCCGCGAAAAGCTGCGTGAGATTCTTCTTTCTGGCGGTGACCCAATGGTGCTCAACAACGCAAAGATTGCGGCATGGTTTGGAGCACTCGCAGAAGCGGGTATTGAGTCGATTCGTTTAGGCACGAAGGAGCTTGCCTTTTTCCCGCAGCGTTTCGATGACACCTTTTTTGCCATGCTGGATAACTTTCATAAGACTTATCCAGAAGTCGGTATGCGTTTCATGGTTCACTTCAACCACCCGGATGAGTTCCTGCTCAAGGACGACGCCGGCAACTATGTCGAAGAGGAAAGTGGTGCGCTTGCTTGGCATCCGGAAACCAAACGCGCCATGAATGGTTTAGTTTCGCGCGGCTGGTTGTGCGTGGAAAATCAAAGTCCACTGATTAAGGACATTAACGATGACCCCGATGCTCTGCGCATCATGCAACGCGCCATCAAGCGCGTCGGCGCAAACAACCACTACTTCTTTTGTGGGCGCGATATTGTTGCACACAAGGCGTTCAATATTCCGATCGAGGAAGCTTGGCGGATTATGAACGAATCGCAGAAGGGATTGTCCGGTGTGGAGACCCATGCCCGCCTTTCGATTACTCACTACAAGGGTAAGACCGAGGTGGTGGCGGTAACCAATGAGCCTATGCAAGGCGTGAAGGGTGGCGAGAACGGCGTGGTGATTTTCAAGCTGTTGCGCAATGCAGCAGACGCGCCTGACCGCGGCAAAGTTTGCATTGTTGGGCGCAACCCAGATGCAATCTGGTTTGATGGTTTTGAAGACCGCGTGATCTACGATGAAGCGGGGTTGTTTGATTACACTCGTGTCGAGAAGAAAGCACCAAGCGGTAGCCTTTCGGTCTAGAGTCATGATCAATAAGGAAGTCTCTTCCCTAACTGAAGCCGTCGCCGACATTTTCGATGGCGCGACGGTCATGATTGGCGGGTTTGGTGAAGCCGGTAGTCCAATCGAGTTGATTCATGCTCTCATCGATCAAGGCGCGACTGGACTTACCGTAGTCAATAACAACACTGGAAGCGGCGAGGTTGGTCTTGCCGCTTTGATAAAAGCGGGGAGAGTGGCGAAGATGATTTGCTCCTATCCACGGTCGATGAATTCGACCGTCTTCCCCGAGCTTTACCGCAGTGGCGCGATTGAATTGGAACTGGTTCCGCAAGGAACTTTGGCCGAACGCATTCGTGCAGGCGGCGCTGGCATCCCAGCTTTTTACACCGCAACTGCAGTGGGCACCATGCTTGCCGATGGTAAAGAAAGCCGCACCTTTGATGGCCAGGAGTTTGTGATGGAACGCGGTCTAAAAGCCGATTTCTCGCTCATTAAATCCCTTAAAGCAGACACCTACGGCAATTTGATCTTCAACAAAACCGCGCGCAACTTTGCTCCTGCGATGGCCATGGCCGGTGCCATCACCATTGTGCAAACCGCCGAAGTGGTTGCACCAGGTGCGATCGATCCCGAAATGGTGGTCACTCCAGGAATCTTTGTGAACCGGGTGGTGCAAGCGCAAAACCCAGCGCATGAATCGGTACTGGTTGCCGCGGGAGTGACCTACCCATGAAATCGGAAACACCACCTGTTGGATTAACCCGCGATGAAATGGCGCAGCGAGTTGCCATGGACATTCCTGACGGTTCCTACGTGAATCTTGGAATCGGAATTCCAGAACGCATTACCCGTTTCGTCCCGGAAGGTCGCGAGTTCATTTACCACACCGAGAACGGATTGCTGGGCATGGGTCCATCGCCGGCGGAGGGGGAAGGAGAACCGGAACTCATCAACGCGGGTAAGCGCCAAGTCACCGCGATTCCTGGCGCGAGTTATTTCCAACACCCCGACAGCTTCGCAATGATTCGCGGCGGCCACTTAGATCTTTGCGTACTAGGCGCACTGCAAGTTGCGCAAAACGGCGACCTTGCCAACTGGTCGACCGGCGGCCCCGACGCCATCCCAGCGGTAGGTGGTGCCATGGACTTAGTTGCTGGAGTGAAATCGGTGTTTGTGGTTACGCAACACTGCACCAAGCACGGCGACCCAAAATTGATTGAGGCCTGCACCTTCCCATTAACTGGGCCGGGTGTGGTCAATCGGATTTACACCGACCTTGCGGTGATTGAAATTACCGCAGAGGGTTTTCAGCTGGTGGAGTTGAGCCCAGGTGTGTCTTTTGAGTATGTTGCAGAACGTACCGGGGCGACCTTGATTCCGATCCCTGCTACCTCTAAAACTTGATTCATGACTAGCTCCGAGACCACCTCCAAAAGCGCGGCCCTTTATCAACGAGCCTTAAAAACGCTGCCGGGTGGGGTTAGTCGGAATACGGTTTTGCGCAAACCGCACCCGCTTTACGCGGACCATGCATCTGGTTTTACGGTGACAGATATCGAGGGCATGGAGCTCATCGATTTTTCGAACAACATGGCTTCGCTGCTGCACGGTCATGCGCATCCAGAAATAACCGCAGCGGTCACCGCGCAACTGCAACGCGGCACTGCGTACACGCTTGCGACGGAACTCGAGGTGGAGTATGCCGAGTACTTATGTAAGCGTTGTCCGTCGTTCGAGAAACTACGCTTTGTCAACTCCGGCACCGAGGCGGTCATGGGGGCGCTCAAAGCTTCACGCGCATTTACTGGACGTCCGAAAATCGCAAAAGTCGAAGGCGCTTATCACGGTCTCTACGACTACGCTGAAGTCAGTCAAACTTCCAAGCCAGAACTTTGGGGCAGTGAAGATCAGCCGCGCAGTGTTCCAGTTGCATACGGRACCCCCGCTTCTGCCTTGAACGATGTCGTGGTGATTCCATACAACGATGTCGATCGCGCGATTGCGATTTTGGATCAACACAAGACCGAGCTCGCTGCAGTCTTGCTCGACCTGATGCCGCACAGAGTTGGCCTGATGAAAATTGACGCCGACTTCCTTTTGGCGCTACGCAAGTGGACCGAAGAAAACGGTGCGCTACTGGTCTTCGATGAAGTCGTCACCTTCCGCTCGGAGTTTGCCGGTGCGCAATTTTGGTACGACTGCCAACCTGATTTAACTGCCATCGGCAAAGCCATCGGCGGTGGTTTCCCAGTCGGCGCACTCGCCGGTCGCGCTGAAGTCATGGATGTCATGAACCCTCTGGCAGACAAGGTTTTATTTCCACACTCCGGCACCTTCTCGGCGAACCCGATTACCATGACCGCTGGATTCACTGCCATGAAGCTCTTCGATAAGCCAGCAGTCAAGCGCCTCAATGGATTGACCGAGCGCCTGGTCAAAGGACTCGAAGCAGCGATTGCAAAAACCGGAATCACCGCATGCGTCACCGGCGGCGGCTCCATGTTCCGCGTGCACTTCAAAGAACAGGCGCCGCGCAACTATCGCGAGACCTACGCGACTGATGAAGAAAATCGTTTGGTGAATCTACAGCTCGACCACATGTTCGCATCGGGTTTCATGATGATTAACACCTGCGCGGGCGCACTCTCCACGCCCATGGGCGAAACCGAGGTCGATGCCTTCGTGAGCGCCATGGAAGCTGGCTTCCGCAAGCTGTAGGTTCGATTGTATGCCCCAGAACTTCGCACAGTTACGATAGGCGCATGATCATCGTTACAGGTGGCGCAGGCTTCATCGGCAGCAACTTGCTCGCCGCACTGGAAGGACGTGGAGATTTGGTTGTGGTTGACCATCTCGGCGACGGCGCCATGTGGAAGAACATTGCCAAACGAGATTTGGCCGATGTCATCCGCCCCGCCGACCTTCGCTCCTTCCTCGATGGCCGTAACGGAGATCAAGTGCAAGCCCTCTTCCACATGGGCGCCATCTCTGCGACCACCGAGACCGATGTCGACCGCATTGTCGAAAACAACATCCGTCTCAGCTTAGATTTGTATCGTTGGTGCAGCGTGCATAAAGCGCGGTTCATCTACGCATCGTCGGCCGCAACTTACGGCGACGGTTCGCAAGGTTTCTCCGACGACGATTCGCTCGATGCCCTCAGTAAACTCCGCCCGCTCAATGCATACGGCTGGAGTAAACACATGGTCGACCGACGCCTCGCCAAACTTTTGCGCGAAGGTGGAAGTCATCCACCGCAATGCGTCGGCCTGAAGTTCTTCAACGTGTACGGCCCCAACGAATATCACAAAGGATCTATGCGCAGTGTGGTGCATCAACTCACGCCAAAAATCGAGGCGGGGGAAGCTGCAACTTTGTTTCGCTCCCATCATCCGGATTACCAAGATGGTGGCCAACTGCGCGACTTCATCTACGTGAAAGATGTGGTCAAGGTCATGCTGTGGTTATTCGACCATCCAGAAGTGCAAGGCTTGTTCAATGTAGGCACCGGCAAAGCGCGTAGCTTCGCCGATCTTGCAAACGCCGTCTTTACCGCCTGCAACAAAGAACCGCAGCTGAAGTTCATCGACACCCCGGTAGAAATCCGCGACAAGTATCAATATTTCACGCAAGCGGAAATGTCGAAGCTCGAAGGCGCAGGATATGACGGCGGCTTTACTTCTCTGGAGGATGGAGTGAAGGACTATGTGCAGGGTCATCTCCAAAGCGAAGACTCTTACGTTTAGGCCGCAGGTATGACGGAAGAGTCAAGTCCAGCTTCGAGTTCAATGCCCAACATCCTTTTCCTCTGCTCGAAAAATCAATGGCGCAGCCCAACCGCCGAACGCATCTATCAAAAAGATGCCTGCTGCCATGTGCGCTCCGCCGGAATCAGCAGTAAAGCGAAGCGTAAGGTTAATGCGAAAGACCTAGCCTGGGCAGATCTGGTTTTGGTCATGGAAAAACATCATCGCGCTCAGCTTCAGCAGCGTTTTCCAGTAGAGATGCGCGAGGTCGAGGTCCAAATCCTAGACATTCCGGACGACTATCCCTTTATGGATTCAGACCTGATTCAGTTGTGCAAAGACTCTATCGAACCGTATCTTTAAATGCCGTACATCTTCTTGTCCCAAGGAAGCCGCGCACTCGAAACTAAGTTCATGACCCTCACCCCAACCCAAGCCCGCGTTTCCTTAGTGGCGCAGAGGAGTCCGTCGCTATCTTCACCGAACTTGGCGTCGAACCTTGCGGCCGCATCGGATTGGGAATTTTAGAGCTGATAAACGTGATTTTAATCCTTATGCCACGCACTGCAGCATTCGGCGGCGCCATGACCACTGGCCTCATGATTGGTGCAGTCGGTTCGCACCTCGGTCCACTCGGCATCGAAGTGAATAACGATGGCGGCCTGTTGTTTGGCATTGCTCTAGTCGCACTTGTTTCTGGCGCAACGGTTGCGTGGATTCGCCGCAGAGAGTTGCCACTGGTCGGGGCTTGGTTTCGAAGCTATGGTGGAGGCGTTATGGCTTCTAGATTCCTCGCCCTTTTGTGCCTCGAGGTAATTCTTTTCGGGTGCACGAACCGCACACCTCCAGAACCTGCGTTCGCTCGCTTTGATCATCTCCATGGTTCCTCTGGAATCGAGGGAATAGCAGATTTGCAAAAAAGTCTAGCAAGGGGGGAAGACTTACTTGCTCTCTTATTGCCTCATGCTGCAACCCCGTGTCGCGTCTCGGTTCAGGGGCGGTGGAACTACGGGTTGGATTATGGAGAACCAGAYTGGGTGAAAGCAAGCATCGACGGCATCGTGCTGGATGGTCAAAATTATGCTTCTCTATATGTTTCGGAAGAGGTACCGGAAGAAATTATTTTCGATAGGCAGGAGGTGATTAGCCATGAAGGGATCCTTTGGAGCATCTCCTATGATTCAGATTTTGGCWCTATTGCTGGAGCTGTAGAGCCTTGGAACATTTCAGGACGACCGGAAAAAAACGGTCCAACCTATGAGGGARTCATCCTGGCTCCCAGCAATGAAATGCACCCAATCGCTCAGATCTTGGATTACGCGAAAGATTGCCATGCGGTTTTAGAATGGGATCTTAGTGAAAACCGAGCCTTTGTAATTTTGCACTTAAAGTTGCGCGAACAGAAGGAAGAGGCCTCAGCAACTGCCGTGAAGCTTGCCTTTTCTATGACCGATGGCACACCCTTGTGGGTAAAGTGGTTTCAAGAGGAGCTGGTTGCGGAATTTAGGATAGAGCGATTCGAATTATTAGAAAGAATTGACCTTGCCCTTTTTCACTTCGAACCACCTGAACGATTCGTAATGATTTATGACGGTCGAGTGGAAGAAAAATAGACTCCCCAGAATCAGCTTCAAATCTAGTCGAACAACAACAAGTCCTTCACCGGTACCATAAGCACTGGCTCAAAGGATTCCTCAATCGCCTCGCGCATTTGCGCCGAGGCGATTTTGTCGATGGAGTCCCTTCCCTGCATAGCAGCCCAAGTTTCGCGATCTGGCCATTGCGCATAAGCAGCCCAAGTCCCGTCTTCCAGCTGATGCAACCGCGAACCCAATCCACCGCATTGCTCCTTAATGAGTTCGGTCATCTTTGCCCAGGTTTCGACAAAGGACTTTTCACGGCCAGGCTTTAAGCGCCAGCGATAAAGCACCGCAAAGCCAACCTTCACGAGGATTCCTCTTTCATATCAATACCGTGGTTAGGCACGACGAAAATAGAGTTGGGTCGATGGCCTGCGCAATGCTCCGACCACCCGCCGGATCTCTCGTTTGATGATCCGAGGAACATCAGCCGTGACATGTGCGGTTGGGCGTTTTACCGGCACAAAGCCTGCCCGCTCTACGATTTTCCGAAGGGTGGCTGGAGAAAAAGCGTTCAGGTGATCAAAACCGTCGATGACCAAATCGTCCATAGTCTTGATTTGCGCGACGCCTTCGGCATTTGGGACTTCCACCACTAACAGCCCTGAAGGAACAAGATGTTCGTGGGCAGCATTCAAGATTGCGAGAGGTTCTTCGAGATGCTCTAGCACCTCAAAGAGGGTGATGACATGCACYGGATCGAGGCGATGCTCTCGGAAGGCATGAAAGTCTTCATAAATGGAGGCTTGGCCTTTGAAATGCTCAGTTCGTGCGGTAGAGCGGTCGATCCCGTGCGCATCGAATCCGAAAGCGCTTGCAAGGGTCAGGAACTGTCCATCCCCACACCCGAAATCAAGCAGCCGGGTGGCTTGTTTGCCGCGTAAACCACGCGTCATCTTTTCAATGCATACGATATGGTCGGTCATTTTCCGAGCATGGTTGTAAACATACTCGGGCTCCAAAATGCCGTTAAGGAGTTGGAACTCTTGGATGGCCGCTTCGGACATCCACTTTGTAAAGCGCCGTTYGGTCCATTCTGGAGTTAAGATGCGTAGGTGGAATATTTGAGCGCAATCCTCGCACTCTACCAAGGTCCATTCACAGTTTTCGAGAAATGGAAAGGGTGACTCTCCCCATGGCGAATCGAGAAGCATGGTTCGGTGGGGCTCTTCGCCGAACTTTCCGGAGTCAAGAGTCCGCAGGCTTTGAGATTGACATGAGATGCAGGAGTTGCGTTCGYAGAATTCAGCTTGCATTTGCTTCTCCATTCAACGCTTGAGTGTTCAAGAGTCCATGCCGCGACGCCGCACCACGTAAATCGGGCGTTGCTTCACTTCCTGATAAATGCGTCCGACGTATTCCCCAACCACCCCAATGCCAAACATGGTGGTGCCGCCAATCAGAATCATCAGTGCGGTGAGGTAGGAGATGTCGTTGCCCATGTGCAACATGTCGGTCCAGTTACCAATCAGCAAGAACATGGCTGCAAGGATGGAGAATCCAATCGCGAACATGCCGAGAATCATCAATAGGCGCAGCGGGAACACTGAAAACGCGAGCAATCCTTCAATCGCAATACCAGACAGAATCCAGAAGTTTGTTTTCTCTTCACCGGCAGCGCGTCCAGGACGATCAAAAGCAATGCCGTCCTGTTTAAAGCCGACGAAGGCGCGCAGACCAGGAACGAAACGTCCGCGCTCGCGCATGGAACACAGTGCATTCACGACATCGCGGCGCATGAGGCAGAAGTTGCCGGCGTCGAGCGGTACGTGGATGTAGGCGGTGCGTTTCCACACTCGATAGAAAATTTTCATGGAAGTACGCTTGATGAAGCCTTCTTTATCACGCTTCAAGCGCTGGCCGTAGACCACATCTAAATCTTCCTCGGACAACTTCTTGTAGAACTCTTCGATCATGGCGGGCGGATCTTGCAAATCGCCGTCCATCATCACTACGAACTCGCCATCGGCAAAATCTAAACCGCAGGCCACCGCACCGGAGTGACCGAAGTTGCGCGACAGGGAAAGGTATTTATAGCGAGCATCTTCCTGGTGCAGTTTCTCCAGCAACTCCAAGGAGCCGTCGCTGGAACCATTTTCCACCCAAATCACTTCCCACGATTCTTCGCCCATTTTGGCAAAGGTCGCCTTGAGCTGCTCGGCAAGAGCAACAATGTTCGGCTCTTCATCGTAAGAGGGAATGACGACCGAGAAGCGGGGGTGTTCGCTCATGACTACCAAGCCTAACTTTGCGCGGAGGCCTCGCGAGCCGCTTCGACCATTTTGCCGAGGCCTTCGTCTAGCTCCATGGTTGGCACCCATCCAAGCAGGCGTTTCGCTTTGGAGATATCCGCCACGCAACGCTGACTTTCGCCATCGCGCATTTGCATGGCGCCAAAGTTGGGCTGTCCACCGCCACCATGACGACAAACCGTTTCTACCACCTCACGCACCGGAGTTTCGACTCCTGCACCAAGGTTGATGACCTCGCCATGGACATTCTCAGCCACCGCAGCTGCCAAGATGCCATCGACCAGGTCGTCGACCCAGAGAAAATCGCGGGTCTGCTTGCCTTCGGTGGTGTCAAAAGCCTGGTCGGCGAAGGCCATGCGGATGAGGAATGGAATCAAGCCGCGTTCCTGGCCAATGCCGTAAATCACGAACGGCCGCACGATACAGATGGGTGCGTTTTCGTAATCAGCCAACATCTTCAAATGATGCGTTGCCGCGACCTTGCCCACCGAGTACGCAGAAACCGGGTCCTCGCGCATGTCCTCGGTGAATGGAACCGGATTATTGCCGTATTCCTCATTGCTCCCAAGGTGCACCCATCGCTTGAGCGACGGTCCATCCAGAATTGCGCGGCCCAAATGGCGGGCGGCGGCGTAATGGGATTCCGCCATGGCATCGTCATTGTCGCGACTGTGCGATTGATCGGTGCGGCCCGAAAGATCGAGCACATAAGTCGGATCGTAATCGCGGATGGCTTGTTGAATCGCTGGATTCGCAACCGGTCCCTCGAACACCTGCAACTCTAAACCCTTGAGCGGTTCGACATAAGAAGTTTGCACCGCGAGTTCACAGCCGATTTCCATGAGGTGCGGGATGAGTCGGGAAGCAATGTATCCGCCGCCGCCGACGACAAGTACGCGTCCTTCGGCGAGAGGGGAGAGGTCGGGGAGTGAAGCAGCCATGGTGGTCCTAGACGAGGTAGGCAGGCATATACTACCGCCATGCAGGTTGCCATCCTTTGCGGTGGTCGCGGCACCCGAATCCAGGGTGAAGTGGCCAATGTTCCAAAACCAATGGTCCCAATCGGTGGATTCCCCATCGTTTGGCACATCATGAAGACGTACAGCCATTTTGGGCACCGGGAGTTCATTCCGTGTCTCGGCTATCGTTCCTGGGACTTTAAGGAGTACTTCATGAACTATCGCGCGAAGATGGCCGATGTCACCGTGCGTCTGGGCGACAACACTATCCAAACGCATGCGCATGAGGCGGAAGATGAAAAGGATTGGGTGGTGCATCTCGCCGAAACCGGTTTGGAGGCGCTCACCGGAGCTCGGGTGCAGCGCATCAAAAAGTACATCACCGACGATGTCTTCATGCTGACTTACGGCGATGGCCTAGCCGATATCGATATCAACAAGTTGGTCGAGTTTCATAAGTCGCACGGCAAAATTGCTACGTTAACTGCAGTGCGTCCACCAAGTCGTTTCGGCGATTTGGACATTGTCGATGGCCAGATTACCGCTTTTAAGGAGAAGCTGGAAGTGGGGCAGGGTGCCATCAACGGTGGTTACTTCGTGCTCAACCGCGAAGTCTTCGACTACCTAGATGACCGCGAGGATCTCACCTTTGAACAGGAGCCGCTGCGCAATCTTGCCGCCGATGGACAACTCATGGCGTTTCAGCACGAAGGTTTCTGGCTACCTATGGACACCTTCCGCGAGTGGAATATGCTCGAGAAGATGTGGGCCAGCGGTCAGGCTCCGTGGAAAGTTTGGTAAGACCGGCGCTCTCAACCGAATCATCCCTGAGCGATTAAGAAAACTCAATCGCATCAAGCACTTCCAGCGCAGCAGGGAGTGCTTTTTGCCAATCTTCAGAATCACTTGCGATGACTACGATGAAGGTCAATTCCTTATACAGAATCACCATGACTCGCATCTTTTGGTCGGCCTTTGATACTTCCAAATCCGTATAGGCCGATGGTTTCCCTTTGAATGGAATCCACTTAGATTCCAGCGCGCGCACACCGGGGATACGATCCGTGTTTTGCTCGACAATGACTTCTAATAGCCAGTCCTCAATCACTTCCATTTCGCCCATCTCCAGGCCGGTAACGCTAAGGCTTGCACTTGAGTCGGCATGTTTAAGGATGAAGTCTGCAGCGCTGATGACAGAAGTGTCGGCCACCCAAGGGGAATCGTCGGAAAGAAATAGCTGCGCTTGAGGCAGCGCTTCGAGCAAATCTTGAGGTGGTTCGGGTGCTTTCACACTCGCGAGCAATTCATCCAAAACGATTTTGGCTGGCTGCCATGGGAATGTGGTGTTGAGAAAGGTAAGTTGATAAACCTCTCCATCTAGAATCCAAGAGTGCACGACCATGTGCTTATTGCCGTCGGCAAAAACAACGTCGTAGTAAGCATGGAACCCATCTCCGTGTGGGCGGAGGCTTTGAAATGCAATTAATTCAGAGCCTTCGTTGGCACTGACCGTCTGTTCTGCTATTTGAGCGAAAAATAGATCCCATTTATTTCTTGGAGCTTCGAGAGTGAATTGGAAAAAGTCGGCTACCAGAAGAGTGTCGGGAATATGAAATCGGTTTTTGTCTTCTTTTCCTGGGAAGGTGTCTTCCCACTCGGGTCCCGCGTGAAAGGCAAAGGGTGTTTCAGGAAACTGGAAGAGCAATGGGCCCTGTATAGGTAGTCCCTCAGGCTTCATGAGAGCTTCCGACCTTTCACCAAGACCATACCCCACAATATGGGCAAAGTTGTAATCGTCGACGTCACTCAGCGGATGGGCTTTAAACTTATCATTCAGCAAGCGAAAGTAATCGATCTTGGCTTGGGCGGAAGCTTGTTCCTGTTCTGATAGGGACTTGTCCTGAGCCTGTTCGATAAACGTATCGAGGGAGTAGTCGATATAGTCTTCATTTCCAAGAATGTAGGAGAAAAATTCATCCACCAACTGAACTTTCAATTGTAAGGCCAAGATAGCGCGTCCATCGAGGTTGGCTTCTTGCCAAACGGGCATGGCTAGATAAGCATCGACTTGATTGTCCTTGGCTTGGTTTGCAAACCATAAACCTGGATTCATGCGCGCCCAAGATTCTAAAGTTGGAAAAAGTTCCTTTGCGTATTGCGCCTCATCTGGAGTGAGCGGATAAGCGACCAGCGCAAATTTGAGATCGCGCAAAAGAGCGTGGTTCTGGACGATGCCCTGTCCACTGACGACTACCGTTGGCGAGTCATTAGGAGTCTCCTGTGCGGAAAGAAATGAGAATCCTGTGAGTGCGAGAAGGGCAGAAAGGAAAAAGCGCATGATTTCATCCTAACCGAGGCCGCCAACCGAGGCGAATGGCTTGTCGTGTTGTAGGAATAAATCGAATGTCATTAGGAAGCTCGGATTTAGTTTTTCATGGACTCCGCGGTCGGCCCAACCATGGGCTCTGCATATATTTTCCAGTCCGAAGGGCATGGTGAGCGGAAGGGTTGTTTCGGTAATATTTCACTTCTCTAACAATATTTTTTGCGAGCTCGTCTTCACCTCTTGACCATTCTGGAATCGTAGCCCAAACTGAAACTATGCAGCGACCTCTCAAGAATTCCCTTGCGGCAATTGCCGCGTTTTGGGTTGGGATGGCCACTCCTGCGCATGCCACGCCGGACGCCAGTCTTTCCGCTCAATCTCGAAATGACAAAACCAAAGTAACCGGGATCCAGACGCATGCCACGTTTCATAACGTTGGAGTGCAGGTGGATTTTAAAGGCGATCGAAATCGCAATGCCACTGCGATTCTAGAAGCCGACATCAACGGTTCCGGTTTTCAGCCCATGCACCGCATGTCGCGAGTTGGAAAACATCGCTTTGTGGGGACGGTGTTCGATTTAGATCCACTGACTAGCGTGACAGTGCGGGTGGTGGTGACTGACCCAGATGGGATTCGCAATGCCACACAAGTTTCAACCATCATCACTCGGGACAAAATGGTACCAGTTTCGCTGGGCAATGAGATTCATGTCTCGACTACCGGAAGTGACCAAACCGGCAATGGAAGCGTGGGGCAACCTTACGCAACCATCCAGAAGGCGGTGAATCAATCCAATCCTGGCGACAAAGTCATGATTCACACGGGCACTTATCATCAATCGGTGAGTATCGATTTTGGTCCGACTGGTACTCCAGGTGCACCTCTCACGATTACCGAAGCTGGCGATGGCCCGGTAATTCTGGATGGGTCAGATCCGGCTCTGAACAACCCGGCGGTTTGGACCAGTGAAGGCGGGGGCGTATACAGCGCCTCTGTGGAGAACACGTTTTACGTTGGCATCGATGGAAAGCGCATGTGGCGCTACGATTCCTTGAATCAATTGCAAACCTTGGCTTACGGGTTAGACGGCGGGTTTTATGTCAACCGCAGTCTTGRCAAGATTTACCTACGTTTGCCAGGCGATGACGCGCCAGCCGGTCATCAGATTCAGGTCTCTACCTTACACCATGCCTTTGAGTTTGCGCATACCAGTGACATTGTGATTGATGGATTGACTTTCAAAAATCATAACTTGGATCCATTTTCGTCCTCGATCTCCCTCGCTGACGGAAGCGAACGCATGTGGGTGGTGAATAGTGTCTTTGAGCAAACCGAAACTGGTGTTCGTTTGGAGGCTTACGTGGCTGACACAGTGGTCATGAATAATGAGTTTTCGGATCAAGGGGTCAATGACTTCCATTGGGAGCTGGTAAAAGCCTTTCAAGGATGGCTCGAACATGGTGCACTCTTTGTTTCGAATGATGAGTTCAGCGGATTCGGAACCATCTTTTGCAATAACTACATCCATGACTACTTTGACGGAGTAAAAATCGTCGGAACCGAAATCCTTCCGTATGCAAGCAACTCCGATGTACGCGACAATTTTTTCCTTCACCTTTCCGATGATGGTGTGGAAACCGATGGCTATGCATCGAATGTGCGCATTACTCATAACCGTTTTGAGGACTTGCTGGTAGGGGTTTCGGTTGCGCCCGCGCTTGGAGGCCCGGTTTACATCGTCCGTAACCAAATGGTGGATTTGAATAATGTGGCGTTTACAAACTACGAAACTTCTGCGATCAAGTTCAACATCGATGGTGTACTGTCAGGTGAAACTTTTGCCTACCACAATACCGGTGTGACTTTTGAGCAACAGAACGCAGCACTTAGCGTAACCAATGACAGCAATTGGATTGGCTTGACCATGAAGAACAACATCTGGCAAGGAACCCAGAGGGGGATGTACTACCACTTGGACAACATCCTTCCGGTTGATCAAGATTACGACCTTTTTGATTCTACTTCCGGAGCCTTAGTGTTGTTCCAGGGTACGGATTTCTTCTCCATCGCCTCTTACTTTAACGCGACGGGACTTTGCCAAAATGGCGTAGCTGGAGATCCACTCTTTGTGAATTCAGGTGCCGGCGATTACCGCCTTCAAGCTGGAAGTCCAGCGATTGATGCGGGTGTCATCATCCAGGGGATCAATAATCAAGGCTTCTTGGGTGTCGGACCAGATATTGGAGCTTTTGAGTTCTAACTAGGAAGGTCGGCACGATTTATCAGCGCCACTACAGGCGGAGTTGCAAAGCTCTACTTTGCCTCACATCGTCTGTAGTGGTGCTGTAATCCGCGGTTCCTACCCCATCCACGCCCTTCGCTAGAATGCTTCTGTCTCGATGAATAAAAGCGCGGCACTTCTTTTTTTGTTTTTAGCAGCCACAAGTTCCTGCTCGACCTCTTCTCCTGAACGGTTTCGTGTAGGAATTGGGCCCGGCCTCGCATTGACAAAATATCATTTGCGCCAAGACTCTCCGGGTACCCGTGGTACGGATTTCTTCCCCGAAGATATAGATGCCTTGACTACAAATTCTGCGATCCGCGTTCGAGGGAGCTTTACTTTGCCGTCCTGGATGCCGATTGACTCCGAATTATTTATTGATTATGCAAAGGTCGACGCAAGCCAATCTGTTGTTTTAGATCCCACTCGCACTTGGATTTGGGACGGTCTCAATGTAACTAGCTTTTCAAGCGACGTTTCTTTTGATCGTACTATGCTGGGACTACTTGCCAAGTCTTCCATCCAAGACTGGCTCAAGCTTCGCTATGGATTTAGCTTACGGCGTTTTCTTTTTGACGGCGATATTGTGACCGATGCCAATGCACAGAGTTTTGATTTGGAAGCTTGGTGGTTAAGTCCTGAAATCGGAGCAGAGATTGGGTTGCCATGGGATTGGACGGTGGATTTGGCGTACTCTGGATTCATGCAAGGTTCGATAAGCGCCGGCGACGATATTCAACGTCCCTATGCTGCCTCAGTAGAAATCCGCAAACGGTTTGAAAATTTTGGTTTAGTCCTTGGCTATGAACTTGACCACATGGAGTTTGAGCGTGCTGTTGGTCCCGAAATTGAATTTGCGCATATTCGTCTTCGCACCACCTATCTGCTGGTTGAGATGAGCTTCTAGAGCTGGCTCCGACAGAAAATTAGGCCTCAATGCTTGCGCATTAAGGCCCAGTGGGGTCGAATCTTCGTTATTTACAATCGGTGCACTTCTCGTCGCCGCAGTCAGCACATTCAACCACTGCGTCCATGCCAGCAGCAGTCGCCTCGCCGGAAAGGAACTTCTCGGAGTTCTTCATGAACATCATGGTGCAAGGTTCACAGCAGAAGAAGTAACGCTTGGCGCCAATGGTTGCGAAGTGCGAACGATTCACTGGCTTACCTGGCATGACCAAGCAGTCGGTAGATGCGTACTCAACCACCATTCCCTTCTTCTCGAGTTTCGCGAAGAAAGTTGCAGGGGTAGCCGTAGCTTTTTCAACGCAGTCAGGGCAACATGCGCCGGCATGGAATCCATCCACCATGAAGGATTCTTCCGGGTCTAGCTCCATGCCGCTGTATGCGCATGCGTTCTGCACTTGACGGCCTTCCATGACATCTAGAAATTTGGAAGGATCCGCTTTCACTTTCTTCGCACACTTTTTGCAACAGGTGTAAATGGTCTTGTTGTAGACCTTCACGAAGGTGTTGCGGTCTTCCAACTCTTCGCCGGAAACAGGACAGAGGGTTTGGATGTTTTCCAGCGCAATGCCTTCCTGATACATGGCTAATACGATTTGCTCAGGCTTCTTCGCAATTTTCTTTACGCACTTTTTACAGCATGCGTAAATACGGTGACCTTCATAGTCGACGTAGGCATCTTTATCTTCCAGCTCTTCACCAGAGATTGGGCAGGCGGTTTGTGCAACTAAAGTCTTGGCGGCTTTCATGGCTTGCTTTGGACCTGCCATTTGGCCGTCTTGCGCAACCAAAGGCATGGCAGTGGCAGCCAAAACGAGGAGARTGAGTAGGTATTTCATGAAGAAGGATTTTCTTTGACGGCCTCTTTGCCCCCAAACCGGGAGTAGATGGCAGGTAGAACCAAYAAGGTTAGCAGGGTGCAWGTWATCAGGCCACCAATCACCACGGTWGCKAGCGGRCGTTGCACCTCAGCRCCGGCACTGGTCGCGACGGCCATRGGAAGGAAKCCYARRGAKGCTACGAGTGCGGTCATGAGAACTGGGCGTAATCGGATYTGTGCGGCTTTGCGCGCGGCATCGGCAGCACTCATGCCTTCCGCTTGCAGTTGCACAATGCTSGACACAAGGACGACGCCATTTAAAACCGCCACTCCAAAGAGTGCGATAAATCCAACTCCTGCCGAAATCGAGAACGGGTAATCTCGAATCCACAGCGCRAAGATTCCTCCGGATGCCGCCAGCGGRACRTTGAGGAAAATGAGCAAWCCCAAMCGRGTACTGTTAAAAGTGGTGAACAGYAACRCAAAGATGAGCAGTAATGAAAGTGGAACTAGCCAAGCTAATCTCGCCGATGCCTTCGCYAAATTTTCAAACTGACCRCCCCASTSRAYCKKCCAKCCAKSKGGRAKRGTYACSTTGKCCTYVACCGCKKSYTGSGCYTCSGCKACWGCYGAKGCSARRTCWCGCCCACGMACATTGGCCTCCACCGCAATYCTACGACTGATGTTGTCGCGACTGATTTGTGCGGGYCCTTCCTCAACRCGAATGTCTGTGACGAGATCGAGTGGAATCATTCTCTCGGTTCCATCCGCCGCTGTRCCTCGAACTAGAAGTGCACGGATGGATTCGGGTGAATCACGTACCTCYTTTGGGTAACGCACYTGCAATGCAAAGCYCTTTTGCCCCTCRAAGACGGTGCCTGCTTGTTTGCCYGCCAAGGATTCAATGACATCGAGTACATCGGTGGCGCGTACGCCGTAACGGCCCAGCGCTTCTCGTTTGACTCGAATGCGTAAGTTGGGAAGCCCAGTAACCTGCTCKACTTTCACCTCCTCCATGCCGTCGACATTWCGAATTGCTGCAGCAACTTGATCGCCAATGCGTTTGTGCTCTTGCATGGAGGAAGACCCGCCGTAGATCAAAATCCCAACATCGGAACGCACACCACTGATGAGCTCGGCAACGCGYAGTTCGATAGGTTGCGAGAAGGAGAACATCACACCTGGGATGGCTTCGACTAARCGTTTCTCCATGGCGGCTACAAGTTCCTCCGCATTAGAAAAACGCCAAGTATCACGCGGTTCCAGCATGAGRTAGGCATCGGTYAATTCCACTCCCATGGGRTCGGTTGCRATTTCCGGGCGTCCMGWRCGYGAAAACATKGTGGTGATTTCTGGAAATTCGTCGAGCACCAACTTTTCAATGCGTTGATTGATGAGCAACGATTCTTCCAGGGAAATGCTTGGCAAACGACTGATTTGAATCGCGAGTGCACCTTCATCCAGGCGCGGAATGAACTCCGCGCCAAGACCTTTCACTAGAGTTGTGCTGCCAACGAAAACAATCACTGCTGCAAGTGCGGTAATTCCTGGTCGACGCATCACGCCGCCGAGAGCCGGCAAGTACAGCTTGCGGAAGAAGCGGAAAAGCAAAGTGTCCTTTTCAGCACCTTTCTTCAGGATGAGCGACGCCATAGCTGGCATAAAGGTTAAGGCGCAAAGCAAAGATCCGGCTAAAGCAAACACTACGGTTTTTGCCATTGGGCCGAACATCTTGCCTTCGATACCCTCCAAAGCAAGGATTGGAATGTACACAATCATGATGATGCCGACTGCAAACACCACCGGCCGCACGATTTCYAAACAAGCTTGACGAATTTTTTCTATGTGCAGTGTYTTGTGGTCGTCTTTTCGCTCATGGAGGCGTCGAAGAATGTTCTCAATAAGAACCACCGAGCCATCCACCAGCAGTCCAAAATCCAAAGCCCCCAAGGACATCAGGTTTCCGGAGACTCCYGCCCATTTCATGGCAGTGAATGCSACCAACATGGAAAGRGGGATAGCCATGGCCACCAAAATCCCTGCACGTAGATTCCCKAGTAATAGCAGGAGCACCAGAATGACYARGAGCCCGCCTTCCGCTAAGTTCACTGCAACCGTYTTGATGGTTCGATYGACTAAATCATTGCGGTCRTARATGGTTTCGATGGTCACGCCAGGTGGGAGCGTTAATCGGATTTCTTCAATCTTCRMATCGACATCGGTAGAAACCTGACGCGAGTTAGCTCCCATCAACATCATGACTACACCCATGACGGCTTCGCCACGGCCGTCGCGGGAAGCGGCCCCTTGACGAATGACTGATCCATATTCSGGCGTGCCAATATCGCGAATACGAATCGCAACGCCTCCCTCTCCAGTCTTGACTTCAATGGCCCCAAGATCTTCTAAGGATTCGATTAAGGCCTCGCCACGGATCAAAAACTGTTCACTTGCATGAACTAGATAACCTCCGCCCACATTGCGATTRCTGCCTTCTAGCGCTTGCAAGATTTCTCCCACGGCCACACCATGCGCGTTCATGCGATCAGGGTTTAATGTAACCTGCCATGTTTTTAGTTTCCCGCCATTGGAATTCACTTCCACAACACCTGGAACCGAACGCAAGAGGTAGTTCACGTTCCAATCCAAAATGGTGCGYAACTCCATGAGCGAGTAATCCTCACCACGCACCTCAAATTGGTAAATCTCGCCTAAGCCCGTGCTGATGGGYCCCATTTCTGGAGTTCCATAACCMTCGGGAATCATTTCCCGCGCTTCGACAAGGCGYTCGGAAATATTCTGTCGYGCCCARTAGATATCGGTGCCTTCTTCAAACACYACGGTTACAGCGGAAAGTCCAAAACGAGTCACYGATCGAATCTCTTCGACATTGGCAATCCCACTCATGGACGATTCCACAGGGAAGGTAATGAAACGTTCTACTTCTTCAGGTGCKAGTCCGGGTGCATTGGTGAGCACTTGGACTTGCACGTTGGTAACGTCCGGCACGGCATCAATCGGCAGTGAAAGCATGGAGCGCAAACCAAAGGCGCCAATCACTAGCCACATAATGATGACTAGCAGKCGGTTRTTCAGCGAAAARTTRATCAGATTGTGAATCATGTTTCAGTCCTARTGAKCGTGGCCGCCGATGGAATCCATKTGCATCATGGATTTAAGAATGAACATGCCTTCCACCACAATGTCTTCTCCGGCAGACAAGCCGGTTAAGACTTCCACYTCCTCGGAAGTGCGCAGYCCYGTTTTGATGAATTTTCGCCTCACAACACCTTGAGCATCCATGGTGAATACATACTCYTGATCKCCTTCCATGAGAATGGAAGMWGTAGGGATTGCCACTTGCACCATGCGTTTTTCARTTTCAATYTCAACGCTACCAAACATGCCRGGTAATAGTGGATGAGGYTCGGTTTGGCCTTCTAARGGACGATTTCGGACCTTGATCCGAGCATTCACGGTGCGYGTCTCATGATCTAGATCGTGATGAATGTGATCCACCACRCCWTCAATCTGCATRGAAGGAAAGGCGCTGAATCGAACTATTGCAGGSGTYCCTTCMCTCARGTACCGGATTTGATTTTCAAAGACGCTTGCAAGCATCCACACTTCTTCCATCCCCTGGATTAGGAATAGTTGGGTTTGGGAATCAATCGCCTCTCCAGGGGTAATGTGCCTTTCTAGCACAACCCCTTTCGACTTCGCAAACAACGAGTAAATGCCTAACGCGCCTTGATTCGTGTTAGCCAGGTCGGCGTCAAAGCCCCATGACTCTATGCGTGCTTGAACTGCATCTTGATGGATGATGGCTTTTTCTACTTGTTGTTCTAGCTCCAGGATCCTCCGATCGCGGGTGAGCAGAGCAACCTGCAATGCGGCCTCTGCATCTGCCATTTGCCTTGCTGTTCCAAATCCTTGCTCCGAAAGTTTTGATTCTCTCTCGACCGCGTCCTGTGCAATCTCCACTCCGCGCTCCAGTAGAGTTCGTTCTTGCGATTGAAGTTGGAGTGCTCCTTTCAAGGCAACCGTTGCAGCGCGTTGATCGGCTACCGCTTGAGCTAAAGGGGCGCTACGAATCGTGCATAAGGGATCACCTATTTCCACTTCATTGCCAAGAACCGCTTGCACTTCAAGAATGACTCCGGGAAGCGGAGAGTTCACGTGAGATTGATTGTCCAAATCTTGTTCGGCAATCGCAGGGAGAACGATTCTGGCGCTCAAATTTTTTGCAACCGCCGGGGTGGTGCGAATGTTGGCAAGGTCCCTTTGTTCCTTGCTCAATGCCGCACCTGTTTCGAAGTTCATTTCTGAGCCCTCGTCGCCGTGCTCGTCGCCGTGCTCGTCGCCGTGCTCCTCGCCGTGCTCCTCGCCATGTTCTTCCGTGTGCACGCCCGCTTCTGGGTCTTGGCTGCAAGCAGCAAGTAAAGGCCATAGGCCTAGTAAAACGAGAAGAGCCAATTTGTTTGAGTTAAGATTCATCGGTCGAGAGTGTTGGAAGGAGCAGGAATGCCAAGGAACCATGCGAGATCCGCTTGCGCGCGTAGTGCATTTGCGTGAACCATTAATGTCTCGCGCTGGGTTGCAAGTAATTGGCGTTGCGCAAACAACACCTCGAGGAAACTTAAAGCGCCCATTTCTTGAGCTTGCTGGCTCAGGCGGAGGCTTCGTTCTAAGGCTGGCGTGACCACGTCACGCATGGTGGACCATTCTTCGGCTTGCCCTTCGGCATCGCGAAGAACTAACCAAGCCTCATTGCGTAATCTCGCAATGGAAGCTTGGAGGCGAGAGGCTGCTTGATCGCGCGCTAAGGTTGCTGTTTGAATCGCGATCGAGTTGAACTTTCGGAAAATGGGGAGCTTTATGGAAAGCCCGGTGCCAATCCCAATTGAGGGCCATTGTTTCGCAACTTCTAAACGAAGAGCGGTTTCTGCGACTTCATATTCGGCTTGTTGAGCTTTAATATCTGGACGATGCTGCAAAGCTAAATCAACCAAGCCATCGCCATGAGTCACTGCTGGAATCGCCCATGTGTGTTCCATTTCACGCAGGGATAAAACTCCAAACTGAGTTTGTGGAGCTAATCCCATCAAGCCGTTGAGCTGCACTCTTGCTAAGTCCGCTTCACGTTGCCGCGATTGTTGAAGGCGTAGACTCTCAGCTTTTTGCACAAGAGCAAACTCCAGGTCAAAGCGAGTTGCGGCTCCTGATTCAACGCCAGTCTGTAAGAGAGCGGCAGTTTGGTCGGCAAGAGCAAAGGCCTGCTGTGCAAGAAGGAGGCCATCGTTCGCTTCGGCAAGCAGAAGATATTGACGACGGACCAAACGAGTCAGGCGCCATTCAATTTCCACCAAACGCGTGTGGACCAGGTGGATTGATGCTTCGGCATTGGCAAGCAGAGCATCGCGCTGGTCAGGGCGAAACAGTGGCACCATGATGGAAGCGCCGGAGAGGGCATCGTCACTGGTGCCTCCGACAATCCAATCCATGGCGTCCCAACCCAGTTGTAGATCCGGCCACAATCCGGCTTCCATGAGCATGGAATCGGCAATGCCAACCGATTGACGTACGGCTTGAAGGTCCGGGTTATGGGCCAGCGCTGTCAACGTGGCAATTTCTGGTGTTAGCCCTTCGTTCGGAAGGGGAATGGGAGGTTGCGCACGTAAATCCTGAAGCAGGTCGGCCGGTAGTAAAGGAGCCGGAGTGTAGGTACTGCAAGAGGCAAGAGTGCCGAGTAAAAAAACGCGCGTAAAAGTTTGTAGGCGTCGCGCCATGGTGATGCGTGTATCGAGTGCCTTGACGTAACGACCCAATGGTCGCGCCAAAAGCGAAAAAGGATTAGTCCGGGAGCGAAAGCTCGACCTAGACGCGCATCACAACCGCATGTGCGGCATGATTCTTGGCGAGCACATCGGCATGCTCAAGCCAAGGAGACGAAAGCTGTCCGTTTGCAGGAACAAGATCCGTCGGGGTGCCTTCCCAAGAACTTAGGCACGCATTTGGCAGCTCCACAGGGAGTGCGCTGGGTAGATCTAGAGCCGCCGGGCTCCAATCCTTATTCACATTTAGAACTAAGGCGAGGCCAAAATCCAAACATGGGCAGTCGTCCTCGTGCATGAGGTCGCATGGGTGATTATCTGCCGGTGTTGAGTCCAGGTTGGCGTTTTCACAAGAATCAAATGCGGGATTTTTGGCTCCGCAATCGACCCCGGCAAATTCCATACTCACGCTGCCATCTTCCTCTTGACACAATTGCATCACCGGCGAAGCCATCTGCGCAAAGAGCAGAAGGCTGGCTAGGACGAAGTGAGCGAGGCGTAGAGGCACGGGTTGAATGTTAACAGCTTGGCAAGGTTTAGGACAATTAGGCCGAAAATCTAGCCATTGGTATATCGGAAATTATTTGAGAGTCCTAAATAGGTAATTTTTACCTAATGGCTGTGCTGGTGACCATCAGAGGGTTTTTCAGTTGGATTTTCATCGGGAATAGACCCTGGAAGGAAGTTCCCAGCGGAGGTTCTCGCCTCTTGTACGCCAAATCCATAGCGATAAACTAGGGCGGCACCTCGGTCGCTTCCAAAAATAAGAATGCCGGTTACAGCAACATGGCCCACGGCGAGAATCCATCGTTTCCTTGCGCTTTTCTGGTTGGCAAAAGCTTTGACTAAAATCGATARAAGCAATGCCAAGCCTCCAGTCACAAGCATGATATTCCTGTGCTCATGAACTAAGTCGTGTCCGGGCTTATCGTGCCCGAGACCGTTGGCTGCCAGATATCCAGCGAGGATGGCAACTGCGGCAGATGCCGTGCCGCTCCACAAAGCCCATCGTGCGGCGGGCGTCACCCAGCTGTCGGGATTCTTCCACGACAAGAAGTGTAGGAAGCATGCCAATGGAAGTAGGACTACAGGAAAGTGCACTACCAAAGGATGAATGTTAAGAGCACCGTCGAGGCCAGGAAGTAAGTTTGCGATCCAGTTCATGAATTTAAAGAGCGTATAAAATTAGAGGGAGATTGGGTGGCTATGTGAATAAACATAGCCACCCATTTTTAACAAGACTGATTAGTGATCGTGCTCGCCGTGGCCGTCGTCGTGGCCGCCACCGTGATCCTCGTCCTTATCGTGGGAATCCATTTTCACTTCGATACCCTGCGCCTTGTACCAATTTGGCAAGTACTTATCAGGGTTCAGAGCGAACATCATGGCAGCTTTGTTGCTGCACAAGTAGTAACGCTTAGCGCCTAGAGTGACTGGAAACTTTTTGTTGCCGTTCATGCCAGGCATGACNTRGKCNGATCAYSGYKRYMGRSTMRMGRWCGNCSTTGYSCKWYYCGMKCRWGKSGAAATGTGCAGCTGGATCAGCTTTCCACTTCTTCTCGCAACCTGCGCAGCATTGGCCGACGGTAAAGCCTGCCACTACAAAGTTTGCTTCAGGATCAAGGTCGCCGCCTTTGACAGCGCACTTTTCTTGTGCGGTGCGGCCTTCCATGATGTCCAAGTACTTAGCCGGATCTGCAGCAGCCTTCTTCTTGCACTTCTTGCAGCACAGGTAGATGGTCTTGTTGTAGAGCTTGACGAAGGTGTCTTTATCTTCGAGCTCTTCCCCAGAAACTGGGCAAGTGGTTTGGATGTTCTCTAGAGCAACACCCTGGCTGTAAAGCTCGAACGCAACCATTTCTGGATTGGCCGTAGCTTTCTTTTTACATTTCTTGCAGCACACGTACATGCGATGCCCTTCGTAGTCGACATAGTTATCTTTGTCTTCTAGTTCCTCGCCCGTAATTGGGCAGGTGGTTTGGGCACCAAGCGAAGTCGGCACGGAAATCTTGTGCTTTGCTTCGCCTGCTTTTGAGCCATGGTCATCGCCATGATCATCGTGTTGGGCCGCTGCTGGAACGGCCAGCAAGATTGCGGTGATTAAGATTGAGAAAGGTTTCATGTTTACTTGTTCTTAGGAATGCGCCGTTCTTCAACAGCGCTGTAGAGGACGGGGACGACGAACATGGTGAGCAGTGCAATACACATGCCGCCGAAACTAGGAATGGCCATTGGCACCATGACATCGGCGCCGCGACCAGTGGAAGTTAGGACCGGAAGCAACGCCAACATGGTGGTTGCAGTGGTCATTAAGCAGGGGCCGACGCGGCGTTTGCCGGCAGCCACAACTGCATCGCGAATCTCKTKRCGMGATTTYGGTTTTTGGTTCTTAAAGGAACTTTTCAGGTAGGTTCCCATGACCACGCCATCATCGGTGGCRATGCCAAACAGCGCAAGGAATCCAACCCATACTGCMACTGAGAGGTTGAGCGGGTGAACTTGGAACAAATCGCGCATGGARKTGCCGAAGAYATCGAAGTTGAGGAACCAATCTTGGCCATACATCCACAACATGATGAACCCACCGGACCAAGCCACAAACACACCGCTGAAGATGATGAGAGTGGTGATGAGGGAGCGAAAGTTCAGTTGCAGAACAACAAGGATCAGCAACAATGCGATCGGTAATACAATCGCCAAGGTTTTCGACGCACGCAGTTGGTTTTCRTAAGTGCCGGCGAATTTGTAAGTCACGCCAGGTGGAAGAACYAGATYTCCATCGGCSATGCGTWGCTTCAGAATRCGTTGYGCYTCTTCCACTACATCRACCTCGGCRAGGKTTGCTATGCGGTCAAAAGTGACATAAGCRGTCAAGAAGGTGTCTTCCGTTTTGATGACTTGTGGACCGCGACGGAARCTGACATCGGCAACCTGTGCYAATGGRATATGACCACCTTGCGGTAGCGGCATCCASAGAGAGCGCAAGTCGTCCATGTCGGCACGTAACTCTTTCGGGTAACGCACCCGAATATTGAATCGCTCGCGGCCTTCCACCGATTGCGAGACCACCTTGCCGCCGAAAGCTGCCATTAAATGCTCCTGGACCGATGCAACCGTTAAACCGTATCGCGCAGCATCTTCTCGGCGGATTTCCATCTCCAAGTATGGCTTGCCAATGACTCGGTCTGCGAATACTGCTTCTGGGACAACGCCCGGCATTTGCTTGAGCTCTTTTTCCAGCAAGAGCGCCGCGATTTCCAAGGATTCCAAATCGGGTGCCGCAATCTTGATGCCCATAGGCGCGCGCATGCCGCTTTGTAGCATGACCAAGCGAGTTTCAATTGGCTGCAGTTTGGGTGCAGAGGTGACTCCAAGCAGCTTAGTACTTTTGACCACCTCCTTCCAAATGTCATCGGGAGATTTGATTTCGTCGCGCCAATTACGCACGCGTTCGCCATCTTCATTGGTGGAGTATTCCGGTTTGTACAGAATGACATTTTCCACCATTGAAATCGGAGCCGGGTCGAGTGCCGTTTCTGCGCGGCCGATTTTGCCGACCGACGATTCCACTTCAGGAATGGATGCAATCGCCTGATCCAATAAGCTCACCATTTCTACCGCTTGCTGCATAGAAGCATGCGGGGGAGTGGTCGGCATGTAAAGAAAGCTACCTTCATCCAAAGTTGGCATGAACTCTTTGCCAAAACCCGGCAAGGCTGCGCTGCCATCGGACCAGAAAGCGGTTTGATACACCTTCTCTCGGTCGACCCCAACTTTTTCCAAGGTGGTTGGGACAAATCCAAATACGCGGTCGAACCCGATCCATGCACTAGTTCCAAAAAGGACCAAGGCCATAGGAAGAGAAAGGAACAGCAGCTTGTGGTTTAAACACCAGCGCAAAATCCTCGCGTAAACCAGATGGAACAGCCAAAACAACCCGACTAGTAAGCCAATGGTGAGTGCGACAAAGGTGAAGTTGGTGAGGTCCCGATTGAGGCCCAACGGCTCCCATCGCGAACTTAGCATCTCAATGAGGAAAAGAGCGACTATGAAGAGAGCAAGTAGACGAGGCGCTTTTTTGGCCCGGCCCAACTTTTGGTCAGCTGCCGCTTGCAGTTTTTCCCAGCGTGGACTTTTCTCGTTCCGGTTGCGGAACAACATGAGAGCCAAGGTAGGAATGAGCAGTAACGCCACCACAATCGATGCGGCCAAAGTAAAGGTCTTGGTGAAGGCTAGCGGGGTGAACAGCTTTCCTTCGGCGCCAGTCATGACGAACACCGGCAAGAAACCGAGAATAGTCGTAGTGACCGCGGTCATGACAGCGCCAGCAACTTCAGCTGATGCAAAGTGCACCGACTGTAAACGCGTTTCACCTTCTGGCGCGGATTTCAGGCGTTGGACAATGTTTTCTGCCAACACAATGCCCATGTCTGCAATCGTGCCGATGGCAATGGCGATTCCCGAAAGAGCCACAATGTTGGCATCGACGCCGTAGATTTTCATCAGGACGAAGGCGCCCAGCACGGTAACTGGTAAGGACAGTCCCACCAAAATCGCGGCGCGCAAACGCAACATGAGGAGCAAAATCACAATCATGGTGACGATGACTTGCAAGGTGAGCGCTTCTTCTAGAGTGTTTAGCGTTTCATGAATCAATCCGCTGCGGTCATAGAAAGGAATCAGGGTGATTTGGCTCACGGTTCCGTCGGACAAGGTCACCTTGGGAAGGCTTGGAGCAATCCGCGCAATCTCGGCTTTGACCTTGTCCAGAACCTGCAAAGGATTGGTTCCATAACGTACGGTGACCACGCCACCGACCACTTCATGCCCATTCTTGTCTAGTGCACCGCGTCGTGGAGCGGGTCCAAGGGTGACATGTGCGACATCGGCAACCCGGAGTGGGGTGCCATCGCGCGCACGAATAGGGGAGCTGGCAATGTCTTCGGCACTTTTAATCCAACCTTTGCCGCGTAGGATGTATTCCACACGGTTGAACTCAAGCACGCCAGCACCAGTTTCTTGGTTGGCTCCACGTACAGCAGCTTGCACTTCTTTCAGGTCGACATCGAAGGCGTGAAGTGCGTCGGGGTCGACTTCTACTACGTACTCGCGCTCGAACCCGCCGATGCTGGCAACCTCGCTTACGCCGGAAACTGCGGTGAGGGCATAACGCACCGTCCAATCTTGAACCGCGCGTAATTCATCTAAATCAAAGCCGCCACTTGGGTTGCCTTGCTCGTCGCGTCCTTCCAGCGTGTACCAAAACACTTGGCCTAAGCCGGTTGCGTCAGGCCCAAGTCCAGGCTGGACATCGCCGGGTAGAGTTCCGGCGGGAAGACTGTTTAACTTTTCCAGAATGCGAGAACGCGCCCAGTAAAAATCAATGTCCTCCTCGAAAATGATGTAAACTGAACTGAACCCAAAAGTGCTATTGGAGCGAATGGTTTTGACACCTGGCACACCAAGCAATGCAACCGTGAGTGGGTAGGTGACTTGGTCCTCAACATCGCGCGGAGAGTTTCCGGGCCATGGGGTGAATACGATTTGCTGATTCTCGCCGAGGTCAGGAATGGCGTCGGCAGCAATCGGGAAGTGGGGGAGGAAACTATCGTCCTCTGCACTTGAGAATGGCGAGACCATCAGGCCGCCGAGCACGATACCAGCAAGCATCAGCCCGACGAGCAGCCGCTCGCGTAAAACKAAACTTAGAAAGCGATCCATGTTTCTGCCCTACTGTTGGGTGAACCCTTTGATGGTGCGAGTCTCACTACCACACTTAAGCATGCTTGCTCCGTAGTATGGATTGCGGGTGCCATCACCAGCAAAATCAATCCAGTCGGCGCCATCGTCCATGGCCATGGGGCAGTGGAAAACCGAGAGTTCTTTWTCCACGCCGAGGTAGCCATAACTTTCAGCAAGGCGCACCACTGGCGATTGCATAGCGAAGAAGGCTACACGCAGTTTTTCAATATCCTTCGCCGCCGCCGCCTTCAGCGCCGCCTTTTCGATGAGAGCCATCGCAGTTTGCGCCGGAGCCGGGACTTCGGTGCTCTTCAGATCAGTCAAGGTTGCCTGAAGCTTGGTAATCTCTTGCTGCGCGTTTTCAAATTGGTCACTGGCAAGCGCCTCGCCTAGATTGGCAAAGTGGGTCAGTAAGATTCCGTTTTGCTTACGGAAGTCGTCGCTCGCCATTTCCATTTCCATCGGCATGCTCGACATGGATTTTTCGGCTTGCTCCATTTCCATGTCCATGGAATCCGTCGCATCCATACTTTCCATGCCACCGTGCTGGTGCCCCACCATGCCGCCACCGTCGGGCGCCATCATGGACTGCTTGCCGCGCAGTTGCATTTCGCTGTCAATGGTGAAGGATCCGCGAGTCACCACAAGTTCTCCTTCCATGAGCCCCTCACGCACCACAAAATCATCACCGGCACGTGGGCCAAGGATGACATCGCGTAGTTCAAAGATGGAGGCGCCATGCTGCTCTCGGTTTGGGATTTCTACAAAAACGACCGCGCGATCTCCCGTCAGTAGGGGGGCGGTCACCGGAATCAAAAGCGGTGAAGTCATTTCGGTCATATCCGATACGAATCCAAGACTCTCAGCAGTCTCCAAATCCATTTCACAAATGCGACACTGTCCAGCTTGATCTCCAATYACTTCCGGGTGCATCGGGCAAATCCACTTGCCATGTAAATYCACTGGGGCGGCATGACCATCCCCGACGATGGGGGTACTGACGATGGCACGTGCGAACATTTCTGGGCGCAAACGGCCATCGCTATTGTCGACCTCTACGCGTACATGCACYGTRCGCGTGATGGAATTCAGCACCGGRTCGATGAAGCTAATGCTTCCTGCGAAATCTTCACCGGGCCATGSGTCCACGGTGAAGGARACTTGCTGGCCGTAGCGAATCCACGGKAGGTCSGATTCGTAGGCGTCTAGCTTGAGCCAAAGTTGATCGAGGTTGGCAATGGTGTAGAGCTGRTCACCTTCTTTAACGTATTGCCCTTCTACCGCAGAGCGATGAATGACGGTGCCGCCAATCGGTGCMGACAAGGTGATTTGCTCSGAAGGCTCGCCGAGGTCGACAATYTCTTGCATTTGCTTTTCGGTTAATCCATAWAGAGTAAGTTTTTTGCGCGCAGCAACTACWGTGGAGTGCGAKATTTTRATGAGAGACTCATCACTCTGGGCACCAAACCGTTTTGCTGATTCCACCGCGACAATGAGTTCTTGTTGCGCATGGAAGAGCTGCGGTGAGTAGATCTCTGCAAGATGGTCACCCGCGCGGACTTTCAAGCCGGTGTAATCYACATAAAGGCGATCTAAACGTCCGCCAACATAAGCAGAYAGGATTGCAATYTCAGTTTCATCGACGGCAAGTTTGCCCACCAAGCGCACYTCATGCGCAGCATCAGCACGCCGCACCAGGGTCGTTCGAATGCCAGCGAGCGCCTTCTGGCCATCTTCCAAACGCAAGATATTTGGCCCATCGGCAGCGTTGCCGGTACCAGTTTCTAGGAGGATGAGGTCCATGCCGCAGATCGGGCAGTCACCYTCTTTCGGTGCCTTGACCGTTGGGTGCATAGAGCAGGTCCATACTTCTGGCGCCTTGGCTTGCATGGCCCCGCTGGATGAGTGATTTTGCGCGCCAGAAGTAGACCCGCTTTCTAAAGGAGTAAAGCAGCGGCCAAGAATTATGCCGAGAGCTAACACCAGCAAAAGGGTGCCAAGGCGAGGTAGAAACTTGAGTAAGTGATTCATCGTTCTAGGGTGTCACGAAGGAGTAAGGCGGCGGGCAGAAGACCGTTGAGGTCAGCGATGGCGAGGGCGGCGTCGGCGGAGGCGCGTGCGGAGGACAAACGGAAGTCCAGCATKACACGWGCGGCGTCGAKCATTTCTTGGAATCCAACTTGGCCAGACTGGTAGGCGGCCAAAGTGGTTTCGTAGGTTTGTTGAGAGAGAGGCAACAGACTCTCCTCAAAGAGTTGAATACGGCGGAGAGCATCTTCGTGCGCAGAAAAAGCTTGTTGCAGGTCCGCAAGCAATTCCCATTGACGYGCCTCCATTTGCGCAACGACCATCCGCCTTTCAGCAAGAGCTTGACGTCGTCCGCCTTGAATCCKGCCTTGGCCAAATGGMAGCTCGATAGCAAGGGTTAGCGATAARGCGTCGTCTCCAGCATCCGGCTGSGTAGGATTTCCAGAGCCAATCCAGGTCCAGTCCGCGCCGACAGAGAGGTCCGGTCGTCCCTCCAGCTCAGCAACATTTTGCGCCTCTTGGGCTGCAAGTAAACGCGCACGAAGTTTCTGYAACTCCGGTGATTCGAGCATTAAGCGCGATGCTAATTCYGCTTCACTGGCAAGTTGTGGCAGTGGAGAGAATTCTTGCGTATCCCAGGTSGAGTCCTTTTGTGCCGCKGCACCGATCGCRGATTCCAACATGGCAAGCARAGGGCGTTCGCGYTGTACCAGGGTGTTGAGGCGATCACTCATTTCCAACCGTTCGACTTGTGTGCGCARGACATCGGCTTGGGAAACTTGGGAGGCTTCATACAAGCGTAAGCTGACGTTTTCAATGTGTTGCAATAAAGCAACTTGCCCGGTRGTGATTTCTTCYGCYTTCCTCAGGTAAATKCGTTCCGCCCAACTCCGYWGAAACGCCCGGCGCACRGYYARWCGGGCKACCTCTACCTGATTGCGYWGYACCTCTGCCATGGCRGAAGCTTGRTCKCCKGCAGCATCGAGTTTGCCYGGCCAAGGAAGRTTTTGTTTRAAYCCAAYSCGYGCATCCATGGGTCCGGTGCGCGTTTCCACAGATTGCACATAACCAGTAAGACTTACCCATGGATCTGGCAGCGTGGTTACTTGCGGGACGCGTTCGAGGGCTACTTGCCAAGCTTGATAGGCCTGACGGACCTTTGGGTTGGAAATCACCGCGCGCACTAATAGTGCATCGACTCCATCTTGTGGCGCCCATTGAGGGTTTTGGGCTGTGGCGGCAAAGGGCGCACCAGGCTCATCTTCGCCGGTGGCTGCGACTCGAGGCTGCAAGCCAGAGCGTTCCGCATAAGATGCAGAAGGAGAGGCATTGGTGCTCTGGCAGCCAACCACCAGGCTGCATAAGAAWGCAGTGCTTACGTATTTTTGGAAGTGCATGTTTTCATCAATTGAGTAGGTCACAGGAATCCGACAAGGCCGGAAAAACGAAATCCTGTGAGCTCAATTGAGAAAACTTTGAAAACTTAAATACAGTGGGCGCGGCGGGGCCCGAGGCGGTCCAAGCAAAACCGGATCTGAAGCCGGTGCGGTTCCTTGATGCCATGGCAGAGGCATAAGGAACGGACATTCCAGAAAACTGGATTCCGATTTTTCTTCGCTCTGCACCCGCGGACTCTCTTGTGAAGGAATCGGCGTTGCTGGTGCATCGAATTCACAGCAGCAACTTCGTGAAAGCGAAGGGCCGGAATCGGATGGCGAAGAAGTTTCGTGTTCACAACAACACAACATTTCTGCCATGGCTGCCATTTTTGCACACGAATCCCGCACAGCCGCAATCGCGCCGAGACTGCTTGGAAGCAGCAGCAGCACAATGGCGATGAGGGCAGGAAGGGTTCTCATGGGAATAGTGTAGAACATGCATGGCCACTTTTATTCCACGAACTTGCCGCAATAAACCCAAGCGCGCTCTGAGGACGTCGTTAAGAGCCCATGCATCGAATTTCAACACTCCTTATTCTGCCCCTTTTTCTAGCCTTCGGCGCCGGAGTTAGGCCCCAGGAGCCTGAAGAGAAAACAAATGACATGGGCTTCTTTCTTGAAGTCACGCCCCAGAATCCCACTCGGCTAGTGGTTTATCGGGGGCCAAGGAGTGCCACTGCGAAGGGTCAGCACCAAGAATTCGTTTTTTGATTCCTCAGGAAACGGTACCTATATCTCACGCACAGAAGAAGCCGGGCGATTTAGCTCCGGCCGCATCATTTTGGCGGGAGCAGTTGGGAACAGGTTTGCGTTCCACTTCATAACCTACAAGAGGTCATCCGTATTTTGGTCATGGCCGATGCCGAGATCTTGCTGCACTTAGAAATTCCAGTTTCTGAAGACAAGTCTCCACAACATGGAACCGCTCTGCAGGAAGGACTTGCCTTATAGAAGGACCTTCGAGCTCCTGTTTTAGAAGCAAATATGAGAGAGGAATGTTAAAGTGTTGCGCAGCTTCCAAACCATTCATGGACATGCGCTTAAAAATCTTTCTTCCTGTGCTCGCTGCTGCTGCAGCACTCTCCACTCCTGCTTTCGCCCAATGAGGTGGCTGAAAGAATCCTAACCTGCCGGTCGGCGGGTTAAATGTTTTTCAAAATGGCGACGAAGTTTTGGACTTCTCCTCCATGCATTGGACGGAGCGTATGCGTTACAGCGTTGGTTTCAGTACTGCTACCAGCAATAAGATTTACAGCGGAACTAGTGAAGTCGCTAACCCCACTGGCGAGGAAACCGAGTTCCAGCAGTGGGCGCTGAATTTGCATTTTCAACAAGATGCGCAGCGTCGCTGGAGCTTGACAATCCCTACCATTCAGATTGAAGCGCGCAATAACACTGGAGTGCTTGAGAAGGTTTCCGGTTTAGGTGATTTTGCACTGGTTCATGGTTGGCGTCCGCAACCGAATGGGCCGTGGGAGATTTTGGTCGGATTGGAGTTGCCTACGGGTGAAGAATTAGACACGCCAGCGCCAGGAGTCATCCCACCCTCCCTGTTGCAGCCTGGAAGTGGAACCTGGGATCCTCTGGTTGGAGTCTCTTGGACTAAAGTGACGGGCGATTTCAGCCACACACTGAACGGGGTCGGGCTATTCCCACTGGGGTCCTCCGATGCCGACCTCGACCCAGGTAATCTCGCGCAAGCGATGTACCGCGTCGGTTGGAATGTAAATTCCTCTGCCGAAGTATCCCTTGGGTTTGAAGGCATTTTCCGCACTAAAGACAAACTCCTTGGGACCACCCTTGCGAATACCAGTTCTATGGTTTACGCCTTGCGCCCAGGGTTCCGCTGGGCATTCGAGGACGTCACGCTTTTCGTAGGTGCACGATTTCCATTGGCTTACGATGTCGACGCCACTCAAATCGCACCGGGAAACTTGTTTGAGTTCTGGTTGGGCTATGGCGGTTAAACTACTCTGAGCTTGCCTAGCGTAAATGCAATACGCGGTAGCCGTGCGCTTCCAAAGCATCGCTGCCACTGAGGTTGATCTTTCCGTTCACAACTACATAACTGCGGTTGCTGATTTGATCTTCCAAAACATCCCCATCGGCGAAATAGCGGTCGACGGGGATGTTTAAATTTTGTGGCGCGTTATTACTCCCGGCAATCATAAGCAATACATCTTGTGCATCTTCGCGCGCAAAGACCATGACTCGACCAGCATGGTGCACCCAGTAAGGGTCAAAACTACCCTCGCGAAGAGCGGAGTAGCGATGGCGCAGTTGCGATAACTTGCGCACTAACTTCACGGTATCGCGATCCCAGTTGGCCAGATTCCAATCAAAGGTACGGCGGTTGTCTGGATCATTGCCGCCGATGGTGCCGATTTCATCGCCGTAATAAAGGACCGGACTTCCAGGTAAGGTGAATTGGAGGAAGGTGGCCTCGCGTACGCGGTCGGCATCGAGACCGGCGCGAGTCAGGGCGCGGGATAAATCATGATTCCCCAACTGATGCCACGAACTGTGATTCGCGGTGGCTGCGTAAGCGCGCAATCCTTTCAATATCCGGTCGCGGAATGTGGCAACACTATCGTTGCGGCTGAGGCAATAATCTTGAACCGGGAAAAGGAAACCGTTGAAGTCCATGACGCCATCGAACTGGTCACCTTCTAGCCAAGGTAGGGCATCGCCCCACTCCTCTAAAATCAGCAGTGCGTCAGGGTCATCGGCTTTTAGTAAGTTGCGCATTTCCGTCCACACGCTGTGGTCGCCGCCGTCGCATCCTGGCCCAACATCTTCCGCCGCATCTAAACGCCATCCACCGATGCCAGTCTGTAACCAGCCACGTAAAACACTATCGGGAGCACGCACCATGCGGTCGCGTACTTCTGGGTTGGCATAGTTCAGTTTCGGCAATGAGTTAATCGCAAACCAGCTGCAGTAGTTTTCTGGGAAGTTCAACGGATGAAATCCAGGGAGGAAGGTGAACCAATCGCCATAAGCACTGCTCACAGGATCTTCATGCGCACCCGTCCATGGGTAAACGTGGTAGCGATCAAACCACTCATTCCATGAACTGCAATGATTCATCACCCCGTCCAGAATCACACGCGTACCTTGTTGCCGCAACCCCTGAACCATTGTCTGAAATTCAGCATTGGTGCCCAGGTGGGAGTCGATGCGATCGTAGCTAGTGGCGTCGTAGCGATGATTACTGCGGCTTTCAAAAACTGGGTTGAGCCATAAAAAATCTACCCCCAACCATTGCAGATAATCGCGACGTTGCCAAATGCCAAGTAAATCGCCGCCAAAGAAATCGGAGCCACCGGTAGGGAGTTCATTCCACGAAGCGTGCGCGGTGATCCCAATGCCCGGTGCAATTTCCCATTCTCCATTTTGCGGATCGTTGCTCGGATTTCCGTTTTCAAATCGATCTGGAAATATTTGATATCCAACTGCGCCTCGTGCCCAACTTGGTCCTTGAAAACCAGGACGAATTTGAAAATCACGAATCGCTGGGTCCCAATTGTTCAGTGTGCCGGTGATTTGATAAACATCGGTGCAGCCTTGATCCTCCATGCGAAAGCGGTACCACAAGGTGTCATTACCCAAAGTGAAATCGCCACGCCATAAATCAAAGTTCTGCGTTGGACCCACTTGAGTTTCAATCCACATGGGCACCAAGACTTCTCCGCCAGCGCCTCCATTCAATCCGGTATCCCATATGCGCACGGTTGCACTTTGCAAATCTCCAACCGCCGCCCTTAGGCGTAAACTCACCGTGTCGCCAGGCATCGGCTCAAGCGGAGCGCAATACAAAGGTGATTGATCGTGAAAAATCGCATCGCCCTCGATGCTGCCGCATTGCTCCGAGGGAAATAGAGCGAGGAGGGGGATGAGGAGCAGCATGCTGCATAAAGGATATCCCATGAACACCGGGTAGGGGTTACTCTCAATCCAAAGTAAATCATGCTGCTGCTCTACCCACTCCTACTCATCCTAAGCATTGCTCAACAACCAACGGCCAATCCTGAACCGGACTGGGTGCTGGAGCACGTTTCTTTGTTCGACGGCAACGGCGAAGTCTGGCAGATCGACATGAGCATTGCTGTTTTGGGAGATACCATCCTTAGCGTAGTGCYTTCTGCCGCAGCGCCGCCATGGAATACAGCGGAACACGTCGATGGCACCCATCGTTTTGGAATCCCAGGATTGTGGGACATGCATATTCACCCCGATGACCCTGAGTTATGGGAGATGAACCCAAGCGAAAAGGAACGCGAAAACCTTATGCCGCTGTTTTTGTTGAATGGCGTGACCAGTGTTCGCGACATGGGAGGCGACTTGGAGCGCCTGCAAGGGTGGAAGCGGAAGATTGAATCTGGAAATCTTTTAGGTCCGCGTATTTTTATGGCTGGCCCTTTGGTGGATGGACCTCGGTCTATGTGGCCGGGATCGGTTGCGGTTGGCGACGCCGAAGCTGGCCGTAAAGCTGTCGACGACCTCATCGCTAAGAAGGTAGATTTCATAAAAGTTTATTCCTTGTTAGGGCGCACAGCATTCCAAGCTATCGCAGAACAATCGAATTTGCGCGGCATTCGCTTTTCTGGGCATGTTCCTTATCGCATGGGGATTGTCGAAACGGCCGAGTTAGGTATGCATTCGCAAGAGCACCTGCTGAACTGGATAGGTGAAACGGCGCACCCCAAAAGATTATTGGACTGGCAAATCGAAAACGGCCTCTCTGCCGATGCCAATCGTCGTGAAGCCTACAATTGGAAAACCGAGAGCGAACTTGCGGCGGCAGACGATGAGGCCGTGAAAAAATTGGCCGTTCGTTTGGCGGAACTTGGAACTGCGCAAGTCCCGACCATGATTATGTGGAAACGGCAAGCTTGGTTTGATCGAAAAGAGAATCGCGTGGCTCCGTTCTTGCAGTTTCTTCCGCAGTACTTGCAGGACTGGTGGAATCCAAAGAAGAACATTCATTTGCGTGATCTCACCGCAGCGGACATCGTCCTCAAGCAGAAAGTCTTCCAGCGCAATCAAGAAATCCTTCGCATCTTGCATCAGCAGGGCGTGATTATTCTTCCTGGAACCGACACCGGTGGAAATCCACTTCTACCCATGGGTTTCTCACTCCACGATGAACTTGCCGAGTTAGTCGCCTGTGGACTCTCGCCAGCCGATGTTCTTCAAGCCGCCACTCGTCAGTCTGCCGAACTCATGGGAGTGGGCAACAAACTTGGCCAAATCAAAGCGGGATATTTGGCCGACTTTCTGGTGTTAGAGAAGGACCCTCTTTCCGATATCCACAATACTTCAAGCCTGTATTCAGTGATTTCGAGGGGGAATCGACTCAGCAAGCAAGCCATCGCCCAGCATTTTTCCAACCTCTCAGAAGCCAGCCAGTAGGTCCAATAAGCATGTCCTTTTTCTTCGCCCTCTTACTCACCCTTGCGCAAAATCCAAATCCTGCGCCGAACCCATTGCAGCAGGCTGGCGCGCAAATGCAGCAAGGTAATTTCGCTCAAGCAGTTGCCATTTTGGAACCGGTGGTCGAGGCGCAACCTCAAAACGCAACCGCTTGGTATTGGCTCGGCTATGCCTATCACGCGCAAAAGGATTGGAGCAAAGCTGTACCTGCGCATGAGATGGCGGCTAGTTTTCCGGCAACCGCGGCCAATGCAAGTTACAACCTGGCTTGCGCTTGGGCCTTGCAGGGAGATGCAGACAAGGCCTTTGAATGGTTAGGTCATGCGAAGACAGCCGGCTTTCAGGGGTGGGCACAACTTTGGTCCGACACCGACTTAGCCAGTATTCAAAACGACCCTCGCTTTGCTAATTATGCACCACCCGCCGCAGATTTCGATCACCCCTTCGTCGAAGAAACCGAAATCCTTTTTGCATGGCACGGTGAAAATGCCAATGACCAATTCGGTTGGGTGGCCGTGGACGCGGGCGACATCGATGGCGACGGCACTCACGATGTCATCACTAGTGCTCCATTCCAGACTGACCCAAGTGCGCCGAAAGTTGTAGTCGGATGCGTGTATCTTTTTTCAGGCAAGACCGGCAAGGAGATTCGCCGGCACCAAGGAACTCCGCAAGATGGTCTCGGTATGGCGGTCGCAGGCATGGGCGATTTAGATGACGATGGTTTCGCTGATTATGCTGCAACCGCACCGCGCACCAATGACACGAAACGTTCCGGCGGAGTCTTAGTTTGGTCAGGGAAAACCGGCGAGCTGCTTTTTGAAATCACTGGGGCGGTCGCTGGAGATGGCTTCGGTAGAGAGGTAGACGCCATTTTCGATGTCAACGCCGATGGAACCGACGACATTGCAGTGGGGAGTAGCAGTTTTGGAGCAGGCCGCGGTCGCGTGACAATCCACTCAGGCAAAAACGGCGCACTTCTGCATACCCTTGATGGTGCCGGTGCAGCGGATAACTTCGGTACTACAGTTTCGGCTGGGGGCTCGGGCGAAAATCAACTTCTGGTCATCGGCGCGATGAATGCTGGTGCGCAACAACTGGGAGAGGTGGTGGTCTACCGATTCGATGCTAAGCAGAAATCATTCCGCGAAGCCTTCCGTGCTGAAGGAGGCAAGAACAACGTCAACTATGGACGCTTCTTTTCTTCGGTCATTGGCGACGTCAACGCTGACGGCATCGACGATGTCTACACCGTAGATTTCGAAGCGAATACTGGCGGACCAGGGAGTGGGCAAGTGCGTTTGCTCTCTGGCGCCGATGGCAAAACTCTTTGGATTCGCGATGGCCTCGCTGGCGAAGGCTTAGGCATTGGAAATGCGATTGCAGGTGACATCAACCAAGACGGTCACGCCGATGTTATTACTGGTGCTTGGCAAAACTCTGCCGCAGCTCCTTCCGGCGGACGTTGCTACTTACTCTCTGGCAAAGACGGTTCTGTTCTACGTATGTGGACTTGCACGATCGCTGGCGCAACTATGGGTTTTGATTCCACTTCTTTACCGGACTGTAATCAGGATGGCGCACGTGATTTCCTATTCACCGCAGCGTGGACTCCTGTGCGAGGCACCAACACGGGTTCGGTTTACTTGGTGTCGGGCGCCATGTCGGAATAACGTTTTGGAAGCTAAGATCTAATCTTCTGCGATGGCCTCGGCGAAATCGTCTTCATTGAAGGTGAAAATGTAGTTTTGCGGCAAAGCAAGGTCCGCGACCTGAATGGTGGTGCCGTCATCTTTCAGCCATTTGCGTTGGATGTTGCCAGTGGTCTCGTCTCCAACCGCAATAAAGCGCACCGAATAGGTGCCGGAATCCATGAAGTAAGTAGGCTTTGCGGTGGGGCTAAAATCCGCGATTTGATGGGATAGGCGTGAATCGGCCTTTTCTCCGCTGCTCCCCGTAAGCGCTTTAAAGTACAGGCGAATCTTCCACCCATTCGGCACCCGATTTAGATTGCTAATCTCAGCACTTACAACGAAACCACTTTGCATCGTCAATTCTCGATCACCGACAACACCAACCAACCTTTGACTGCGGTATCCAGGTGCAACGATTTGAAAATCTAAACCGGTTTCTCGGGTAATGGTTACAAACGGATTTTCTTGGGTACTATGTCGCTTACGGGTATTGCTCGGCCAGATATGAAACTTAGGAAGTAATTCTCCCAAAGGATTTTTTACCCAAATACGAATGGTCTGAAGGGCACCTCGCAAGTCAATCGGCGCAAGTGTTTGAGTGTCCTCCTGGTTGGTTAGTAGCAGGTCGGTGTGGAGAAAGAGTTCTTCTTCAAAAATCTCCGAGCGCAAAACTAAAATGGCTGGCCCAGGTGGCATGTTTTGGAATGAAAACTTTGCTTGGTCTTTGAGGTTTTGCTTGAAATATTTATGATCGCCCGCTGAATTGGGATGAAGAGTCTGCAGAGTGACTTCCAATGTACTCGGATCGATGCCATCGTCTAATAAGAAACTGCCATGAACATTCACAGACTTCTCTAAGACTAAAAGGATTCCCTCCCTCCCTTGGGTAATCTTGACTGCGCCCTCAATAAAGTTGTCATGCGTTGCGCTGATGCGATATTCATCGGGTGGCAAGCTTCCACGGATGGCAAACTCTCCCTCGCGGTCGGTTTCGGTACGCAGTTCCCATATTCCATTCCACCAAAAGTCATCTGGCCCTTCTCCGTGGCGGTACTTCCGCTGCAAACGAACCTTGGCGCCACGTATCGGAACACCAGAGGTGTCGACTACCGAACCGGAGGCAATCAACGGAGGCACAGTGACCACTAAATCACCCAAGTCATTTTCACCAGGCGCCAAAAAATAACTGAGATCAGTCACGGTGGTGCGCTTTGGCTTCTTTTTTGTCGCCCGCATGGTGAGGGTTAATACGCGTATTGCACTCTCTTGATAACCATCTTCCATCAACAGGCGAAACTTTCCGTTTTCATCGGTACGGATGTTGCCAGCGCGTGAAGAGTTGTTGCCTCCATCAGAAGTAGTCTTTACGTGGTATTCCAAACTTAGGTTTGCACCAATAACCCCCTCGGTATTCAGAACCCGCCCGACAATGACCGGCCTCTCTGCTTTCGGGATCAGCGTAAAGATTGCGGGGCCTCCATTTCGTACGGGGCCTCCTCCAAATGCATTCGCCCGTCGCTCTCCGTCTTGAGAGACTACGGTTACGTGCAGGCGCTGATCAAAATCAACCAAAGGGAAGAAGGCAGTCCCATTTTTTGTGCGCCCAGTGAGGTGTTCACGGAAATTGTTCCTTGGAATAAATTCCAATTGCGAGTCATAAGTATCTTCCGGAAGCAAAAGATTCATGTTCACAAGGAAAGTTTCGGTCACCTTCTCACCGTGGTCATCCACCACATGAATCTCCACTTGCCCAACCTCGGGCAGTATTAAAACAGGTGGCTCCTTTGGCAATTCATTCAGGTGAACTCGGACTTCGACAGGCTGGTGGTGGAGAACTAATAGAGCTGCATAAGTTTCGTCGTCTGCAAGCTCCATGAGAAGCAACTGGAATAGTTTGAGATCCGCAAAACCATCTTCATTCGAGTAGGCCGTGGTGAAATCTTGCACCGATTTTTCAGTACGAACCCTTAAAGAGACTGGCGCACCCTTTACTGGATTTCCATGGTGATCGACAATCTGAACGCGAAGAATTTTGGTGGGATTCAAATATAGATTTAGGTCATCTATGTTTTTGTCGACATCAAAAGAAAAGTTGAAATGAGTGGGAGTGCGACCGGCAATGATGTGATCATCCACTGCAAACGGAATGCGCACTTGTGCATTTTGGTCGGTCCTATAAATGACTCCCAGATTTTCGAAGACCCTTTCGAAATCTGCGCTGAGTGACATCTCGGATTCCAGCAAGCGCATGTCCGCGACTCCGGTGTCAATCACCATGACTTCTGCGCGTGGTAGAGGCTTTTGCGTATTGCCATCTAGCACCGTAATCAGGAGACCTTCTTCGGAAGGAGTTGCATATTCAATCGGCGCTCGCGAGGAAGGCGTTGAGATGGTCAATCGAGACGGTGACTCCTCCGCTTCTTTTTCACGCTCATCGACGAAGGGTGCTGCTTGCAAATCTTCAATGGACGCCGGTAACAGTTTGGTGGAAGGATTAGCTATTCCGCTAGTTGCATCGTCCCCCGAGTCGTTCGGCGAAAGGAAAACGATAAATCCTGCAATCAATAAGACCACAATGGTCAGTGGAAGCCAAGTGCGTGACATGCCCTAGTCTAGCGCCAAAGAGAAAGGTCCTTGGTGTACCGAATTTTTAGTCGGAAGTTGGGAGGAGTACGAGGGATCCCAAATCTAGTCCCTCCGCTAGGGAAACTTGCGATACATGGATACTTGCATAACGTTCAAAAACATTTTGCCCATCGCCATGGCCTAAATGCAGCGAAAGGCTGGTGGTGGAGAATAACTCATAAGCCAAGAACAGTTCAAACCTTCCTGTTGCATCGGTATGGATCTTTCCTGAGAAGATGACATCTGGTTTGGGTTGGTAAAGAATGAGCTCTGCTGAAATATTTTGATTGGCAGCTGCAGCACCGTCATAAAGGAGGACCGTTCCGGAGAGAGTGCGGTTTGCCCAAGAACCTCGCGTATTGAGTTCGTTGAAATCTCTTCGGATGACCGGATGAGGTGCAATGGCTACATAAGGTTGCCGCGGTGTTAATGGCGGCAGTGCGAGTTCATCGATCGAAATCTTATGCGGCAGTTTAGGACGAGTCCTTAAATCGGTGCGCGAGTAATCTGCATCGACAGCAATTCCAGCTTCGTCGCTAACTTGAGATCGATACTTCTGTTCCAACACGACATAACCCGCAACCAGTACCACAGCAATGGCGAGTAGACGTAGAGGTGAGGAAAGCATGATGGATCAGAGACCGAGGACATCGACCATGAACCAATCTGCCAAGCCGATGCCCCATGCAAGCATAATGAAGCCTCCTACAAAGAAGGCGCACCAAATGATTGCGTAAAAGCGAAAGCCAATGACTGCAGCCCGCGCTGTCGTGCCTTCCGCTTTTGCCTTCTCACCCAGCTTATAGGCATGGACCAAACTGGTAACGATAGCGAGGAAGGATCCTGCCATCATCATGAACCCACCGTGGATTGCATATTCCACCGATTCTCCACCTTTGAACACGGCGATAGCCATTTTCCCGCCGGTGAAGTACATATAAATTAGGAGGCTAAAAGGAATCCAGTTGCGTACTAAATCTCCCATAAGGTGAAACAACGAACTTCCTCGCCAATATTTTACGGCTAGCCCAAATACCATCATGGAAACGACTAGAGACTTAACCGCAACACGAGGTGGGAGGAAATCTAATACGAGAGGCACAGCCATAAGTGCCAACCCCGCTAAGCCCAAGGCCATTGCGAAGGCTTTTGATGCCTTGCGGTCTATCGAAGATTCTGCATCGGGTACATCGGTGCCAGCTTTCGAAAATCCTTTGACTTGATCGTGTAGGTAATGGAAGAGCGGGTTCACTGATTTGCCTCGAGTTCAAGCATGTGTTGTTGAAGCAGTTCAGCTTCGGCAGGGTTCCAAGACAATGCAAAGGATTGAGTGAGATTCCCTTTTTGTATTTCAATCATTGGCATTCCTTCACGCGGAAGGATAGAGAATGCTTCGCTCCATCCATTCCCTTCCGACCAATGTGAAATCTGAAATTCGACTTGGTATGTACCAGGAGCAGGAACTTCCAAGCGATAGATGGGTGGGTCATCACTAAGGAAAGGGAGCCAAAGATTTTCGGTTTCATGGATGTCATGCAATCCTCCATAAAAGTACCAATTTTCACCAAAATCAGGCATGGGGCTAACCACAATCTCAACTGGAATCCCGCGCGGCAAGGTTAAGTCGAGATTACTGCGTGGGTCGCCAACTACACGGTAAGGTCGATCGTCCACGCCAATAACCAGCTGAATGAATTCTTCTCCGCGGATGAGTTTCAGCGGTTGCTCAAAATACGCCTTCTCTTCCATGGATTCCGTCCATGCCCACGGAGATGGAAGTAGGCGCCCTTGCGTACCTTTTACAGAAATCGAAATCGAATTTAGGACGCCACGCAAATCAATGGTACCGAGATCCAAATGCTTTTCGTCCAAGGAAAGCACTAGGTTGTGCTCACGGTACAGCTCCTCCTTCAGGAATTTGCTACGTACAATGAAATCGATTTGGTCTCCTGRCATTTGTCGTGGGAAACGGAAAATGGATCCATCTGTTTCGAGTGGTTCCCTCGAGCCGATGCTTTCTTCTCCATCTGGACGCCTAAGGACAATCTCTAGACTCTCGCGGTCGATATCCGGATCAAGCAACAAACGACCCCGTACCTTGATCCACCGCCGCATTTGTAATACGTGATAACCAGGACTGGATTCTTCTTCATTTAGAAACAGGAATCCTGTTTGTTCTGCAGTGACCGAGTGGTATTTCAGCAAAGAGGCATCTCCATAAAATTGGAATTCTCCCTGAGCGTCGGTCGTGGTGCTCAACATTTCATAATGGTTGTTCTCAATGAACTGGTCTAAATCATCGGCCTGTTCGAAAATTGGCATGAGAAATACGTCTGCATTGGCAATAGGCACCCGGTTTTCGTCGATGACCATGCCAGAGACTGCGACCGCCTCATCTTCCAAAGTGATGGTTCCAAGGTCTTTGCGTGGTTTGCCAAAGAAAGGAATGAGTTTGGTCTGGAAGCTACCCGGCGGCTGACTGCGGGTTGGTCGCTTGCGGATTTTCAAGAGGACGCTTTCTCCGGCGTCAAATCCAGGATCCAAAGCCAGCACAAAATTACCCGATGAGTCGGTCTGTAAAGCAGGCGAACTAAAACCCCCTCGCGGTATGGGCGAATAATTTAGGGTGCAGGAAAGGGTTTGATTCGCCAAGGCTTTGCCATCTTTGCTGACTAGTTTTYCRGTGAGTAGGCATCGTCC
Organism: Planctomycetota bacterium; assembly: GCA_002746235.1. Taxonomy (GTDB): domain Bacteria; phylum Planctomycetota; class UBA1135; order UBA1135; family UBA1135. The sequence goes on along the minus strand of NVWJ01000001.1, from coordinate 248,995 downwards.
TTGATAAAACTCAATACGTATTGTGGCGCGTCCTTGATCGCGGGTTGGACTTACCGTCTCCAGCTTTCGATCCAAGTTGCGATCATAATTGGACACAAGGACCTTCAGCTTGCGTTCAAATCCGGTTCTTTCAAAAAGGCAACGTCCATTGCGCACTTTTTGATAATGCACCGACCAATAATTCGTTTTATGACGGCCGCCCTCGGGGTCCGGTGGATGGAGAATTTGAAGCTCCACTCGGAATTCACCCTGCAAAGGTTGCCCAAGGTCGTCGACCACAAGGACCTCCACTAAACCGAATTCCTTCATAGCCGATTCAGCAAAGGAAGGCTGTACCGAGTCCTCGCGCTTGATAACTCCGGGAGTACTTTCTGTGGAAAGGGGGTTCGCCGAGGATTGAGCTTCCTCGTTTGCGGTTGTTGGTGTCGCGCTTGACTCTTTCTCTGCCGAAGGAGGGGTTAGGAAGAGCACAAATGCGACTCCTAAAGCAATAAGAACGGTCACTGGCAACCAAATGCGAGGCATGCTCTAGTTTAGCTAGACTAGAGTCGAGCGTCACACTGGCTAAATCAGTTTCATGTCCACACCTCGCCTTTCGGAGGTTCTTCCGGAACTTCAATCCTTTGCGCACTCGCGTTTAGGGCCCGCCTCCTTAAGGGTTGTGGGCGATGTCGCGCTACAAGCACAATTGCTTGGCCGTATGCGGGCAGGCGCAACCGCGGAAAACGCATTGCTCGGCTTTATTCACGCGGCTGCATCGGACGACCGTGCATTGGCCGAAGAATTTGTGCAATTTTTCTTTGAGGATTTACATCGTTTGGGGCATGGTCGCGTGCGTGTAGGATTACAACGATTTGTAGAGACCGGAGATCTTGTGCAATCCGTGGTTGGCGATTTATGGCCGCAGATGTTTGATTTAGAATTTCGCAGTCGCGATGCATTTCTTGCTTTACTCGCAGCACGAGTACGTTGGAAAGCGATGGATCGAGCACGTTCGATGGACTCTGCGCGCCGACGGGAGGATCTTCATGTATCCCCAAGCGCTTTGGCCGATGCATCTAGCGCAGATGTATGGGATCCGCCCGACCTTCATCCTGGCCCAGTTACCGAAATGGTTTCGCGTGAAGAATATGAAGGCATGGTGTTAGCTCTACAGCGATTGCCAGAACGGGCACGCCGATTGCTACGCGCACATCTAGCCGGCGACGATTGGGAAACGATTGCAAAGGCGGAAGGATTGCAGCCGGAATCGGCAAGGAAGGCAGTGCAACGAGCTTTAGAAGAGGCACGTCAATGGTGGCGTCGTCGGCAGGCAGAGGATTTCGCATGAGCGACGATCGTCATGTACAGCAGCGCGCGGAAGTTTTGTTCCAGGAGTACTTGGACTTAGAAGGCGAGCCCCAGAACCTTTCGACGGCGGATTTTTTGGACCGGCATCGGTCGCAGGAAGAGGGTTTGGTGCTTCAAGAGCTTGCATCTATCTTGGAAGACTATCTCGCATTGCGCGAAGGGCGCGCGACCTCGAGCGACAGCCGTCATCTTGCAGGTCCCTCACCAGGGCAAATCCTGGATGACTACGAATTGCTCCGCCCACTAGGACGTGGCGGCATGGGTGTGGTTTGGGAAGCGAATCAGATTTCGCTCGATCGCAAGGTGGCGGTGAAAATTTTGCATCCGCACCTGGGGATTTCAGATCGTTTCTTGGAACGGTTCCAAAGAGAAGCACAGGCAGGGGGGCGATTGCAGCACAGTGGCATTGTTGCGGTGCACGGAGTAGGAGAGGCCGATGGCACCCACTTCATTGTGCAAGAACTGATTACCGATGGCATCAGTTTGGAAATGTGGTTGCAAGAGCAGGGGCATCGACGTGACCTTCCCCGCCGGGATTATCGATTACTTGCCACCTGGACTCATGAAATTGCGCAGGCCTTATGTGCAGCGCATGAAGCTGGCGTGATTCATCGTGATTTAAAGCCAGGAAATATTTTGCTGCAGGATGGGCATCCTAAGCTTGCCGATTTTGGCTTAGCCTTTTTGAGTGAAGAAGCCTCTATTTCGCTAACTGGTGAGGTTTTAGGCACTCCTTACTCGATGAGCCCTGAGCAAACCCGACCTGGTGCAAAGGTAGATGCACGGTCCGACCTATTCTCATTAGGCGTTACTTTTTATCGTCTCCTGACGTTAAGCCAGCCCTTTGTCGGCGATACGCGCGAACAAGTTCTCGAATCCATCCGTCAATCCGATCCAGTGAACCCGCGGCAGGTGCGTTCTCGCATGCCACAGGAACTGGCGGTGATTTGTTTAAAGCTGCTCGAGAAGAATCCTGCACATCGTTATCAGTCCGCAATGGCGTTGGCCGAGGATTTGCAGCGGCACTTAGAGGGTCGGCCTATTCTGGCGCGGCCACCAAGCCTTCTGGCCCGGTCGTGGAAATGGGTGCGACGCCATCCCGCGCCGTCGACCGCCATGGCAATGACGACCTTGGCCTCTGCCGTTATCCTCGCGTTCTTTTTTGAAGTCAAGCAAGCGCGGGACAGTGCGGAGAATGCCGCGCTCCTTGCTGAGCAACGTCAAAAAACGGCCGAAGCGATTGAAGGATTTATGATTGACCTGTTCGCCGATGCCGGACCAGGCGGTGAAGCCAATTCGGAAACATCCGCTGGAGAGTTACTGCAACGTGGTTCCGATTTGTTGGAAAAAGATCAGTCGCAAGATCCTGTGGTGCGGGCTGGGCTCTTAATGGCGTTAGGCCAGGTGCACCGCGCGCTCGGTAATTATCCGCAAGCTGAAAAACAACTGCGTGAGGCTTTAGCTCTGCACGAAACGCATTTGCTTTCTTTGGATCAGAGGACTTTGAAAGCGAGGAATCAGCTCGGCTTGCTTTTACTGCGCCGTGCGCAATACCAAGAAGCCGAACAAATGTTGCTTGCAGCGCAGCTTGGCCACGAAGAACTCTATGGCAAAGAATCGATTGAGGCTTTAGAGAACCAAGGCAACTTGGCTTATGTTTATTATGCACAGGGAGACTTTGAACAGGCTGCTCCTTTGTTGGAGGGCTCGTTGCGCGGCACCATTGCACGTTGGGGAGATGACCACTTTCACACTTGGTCCGCACGCAATAACCTAGCTTCTTTAGAAAGGAAGCGCGGCGACCTTCATGCGGCGGAGGAACAGTTAGAAATCATTACCGAGCAGCGCATCAGAACGGAAGGTGTTGCCGGGCCCGCATCGATTACGGCTCTTGGCAACCTAGCACAAACGGAAAAAGATTTGCGTAAGTTTTCTGAGGCCGAATTGCACATGCAGATGGCTTTAGATGGATGTCTTGAAACCTACGGAGAAGATCATCCCTTAACTGCCGGGGCTCTACGTAGCCTTGCTGGATTACGCCGTGAGCAAGATCAGTTTGTAGAGGCCTTGGAGTTGTATCGAAAGTCAGAATCGATTTGCGTTCAAAAGTTGCGAGAAGGCCATCCTTCCACTTTAAGTTCCCAAGAAGGCATGGTGCGGTGTTTGTTGTCYCTMGGCCGCGCCGAAGAAGCATTGCCWTTGGCTRAAGCCCTGAAGGACGCWGCGGTGAAGTCTAAATCGCGSCCCAATACYCGCACTCGSCTATTGGAGAARGTGCGCGMGGCATTGARTGACTCYTGAAGCTAAATCASGACTTCTCAAAAACCTCCAGATTTCTTGTCCCAGCACCCAGGAAAGGTGCGCTGCAAAAGTAGGCCCGATTACCTACCAATACCATGAAACAGCGCCAACACCTTTTCTTAGCCGGACTTACGGCTTCCATCTTGCTCACCTCGGSASTCGAGGCGCAAACCTACACCTCAGTGAGTCGCAGTACCAGCGGCACGGTTGGGGACGGCCACTCCGGCGAGCCACGCATCTCGGGMGACGGACGKTACGTCGCATTTGCGAGTAAAGCCAGYAACTTGACCGYRGCTGGRTCGAYCAACGGGTTTTWCGACATCTACCTGCGCGACACSGARCTCGACATCACCACTCGCATCAGCATGGGMRCCGGTGGTTTTGAGCCAGAYGGCGATTCRCGTTGGCCGGAAATTAGTGAAGATGGTTCYTACATCATCTTTAGCAGTGCTGCGACSAACATCGTGRGCGGCGACACCAACTTCTCRGCAGACATGTTTTTCCACACYGTYGCCACTGGATTGACCGARCGRGTTAGCTTGTCTTGGTTAGGYGCACAAACTAGCGGAGGCGTGCAGATGGACGATCGCCGTTACGACCTTTCTGATGATGGCCGTTATGTGGTATTTACYTCKACYGCMRATGACTATGTAACCMTCATGACCAGCAATGCCACGCGCAATGTTTATCTTCGTGACCGCATTGCGGGCACYACGACTYTAGTGAGTTATAAACTTGGYGGAACCGGAAGTTCCGGAGGGTACGCTCCATCYATCGACGCCGATGGYACCTCGGTAGTTTTTGTGAGTAACGATCATCTGTTCGTGACTGACGATGCCGATAGCAATGACGATGTATTCCTGCATGACGTAGCAACCGGTGTTGTCAGTCTCATCAGTTATGGAACCAGTGGTATGTCTGGAAGTTCACCTGGGCATTCGACTCTTCCACGCATCACGCCAGATGGCTTATTCGTGCTCTTTCAAAGCACCTGTTCGGACATCGTGGCAGAAGATGCCACGACTGGATCCGACATTTTCTTGCGCGATTTGACTACCGGTATCACCGAAGTCGTCAGCTACAACCAAGATGATGAAATCGAAATGTTCACCTACGCAATCGACGCGGACTTGTCATCCGATGCCCGCTATATCGTGTTTAGCGGACGTGAAAAAACCCACGCGCCAACCCCTTTCGTAGGCTTGAACATTTACTTGCGCGACCGAACTTTGGGTACGACCGAACTAGTTAGTAACCCGAGGTGGTGGTTTGCCATCGTCATGAAAACGGCTGGCGCACCGCAAGTCACCAACAGTGCCGATGCTATCGTGTTTAACGATCCAGGAGCTGGAACCGCAGAAGAAGGCACCAGCATTTTCTCGCAAGTCAATCATCGAGCGCGCATTGCAGGATCAGGGACCATGTCCCTGATCAACGATGGCGCCGCTCCAGTCGGATCCACCTTTAGTATTTCCGGTTACGACGGTCCTCCAACCTCAACCTGTTACGTGCTCTATTCGGCCAATACCGCAGGCACGTTGTTCGCCGGTCACACTTTTGATGTCGGCTCGCCAGTTTCGATTCTAGGAAGTGGCACCACCGATTCCGATGGCACCTTCCTGTGGACTTCCCCGGTTATTCCGCCTTCTGCATCGGGTCGCATCATTAACATTGAGTTAGCTGCAACTGACGGAACCGATTGGTACGACTCGAACTGGGTTGAGTTCGAAGTGCTTTAGGAAACCTCTTGGCGAAGAGCTTTCGCCGTTCGCATCAAGCCTTTGACGACCTTGTCTAGCCGCTGATCCATCCGATCGTCTGCCAAACCACCGTTTTCGTCGAAGGCTTGATATGCGCTTCCAAGGGCCAAGTCTTCAGGAATCACTGTGACTCCAATCCCGGAAAGGATGGCGCGCACATGTACTAAGCCACGCATGCCACCGAGCCCACCCGGCGATGCCGCAATAAGAGCTGCAACTTGTCCATGATAAGCCACTAGCCCTTCGGCTACGTTTTCCTGCGGACGCGACGTCCAATCAATGGTGTTCTTTAAAAGAGGGGTTATGGATCCGTTGTACTCTGGGCAAGCAAGTAACAAACCATCGGCTGCAATCATTTTTTCACGCAAGGCTCGCGCCGATTCAGGAAAGGAATCAGCTTCCAAGTCTTGGTTAAACAGTGGCATATCGAAGTCGGCAAGATTGATGACATCGACTTCTGCGCCAAGTTCTTTGGCTTTTTTCGCAGCGACTTCCACTAAGCGTTGGTTGATGGAGTCGCGACGCGCGCTTCCAGAAAACATGAGAATGCGGACAGGTTTCATTTGCGTGCTAGGAATGCGGTGATGTTGAGAGACCCGCCACCTGTAAGGACGAGCGCGGTTAAGAATACAGCGATGAGTAAGGCGTGTTCCCGTTCCCCGTATCCGGTGTGCGCCATGAATGCGCCGACGAAGAGGGTAAATGCTGCTGGGATTGCCGCGAGGCGGACGCCGACTCCTAGAAGCATAAAGATTCCGCCGAAGAACTCTGCAGCTGCGGCAAGGAATGCGCTGATCGTTGGCATGGGGACATTCATGCTGCTGAGCCATCCGCTGAATCCTTCCAGCCCTGGACCGTCGAAGGCGCCAAATAACTTTTGGCTGCCGTGGTAGAGGAGGGCGGTTGCCAGCATGAGGCGCATGAGCAGGAGGCCGAAATCCATTTGAGTGTAGCTTGGTTTGTTTTCCATGGACCTAGCTTAGGACTGCACGGATGGGTGACAATCCGTGTAAAATAGGTCACTTTGTCACGATAACGGTACAGAATAATGGATTTGGAAGCCCTCAGTTACTTTGGTCAGATTTTGGAATCCGGCAGCTTCAGCGCTGCGGCGAGGGTTTTGGGTATTCCGCGCCAACGGGTGCATCGTCGAGTGACCGCATTGGAACGGGATCTTGGGGTGCGTTTGTTGGACCGCAGTACGCGCAAGATGCGCTTGACTGACGCGGGTCGGCGGATGGAACCGCATGCGACCCGAGTTTTGGAAGAGGGGCGTGCTGCACGCGCATCCTTACGAGGCGTAAAAGAACACCCGTCTGGAACTCTGCGGGTGACCACGACTCCCTTGTTTGCTGAGCTTGTGTTGAGCCATGCGATCCAAGAGTTTTTGTCCGCCTGGCCAGAGGTTCGTGTTGAGGCCGTCTTTAGCATGGATGCGGAACCATTGCTAGAACGAGACTTTGATCTTGCGATTCGCTTTGGGCCACTAGAGGATTCAAGTTTGATGGCCAAGCCACTCGGCCACGCACAATTGATTTGGGTTGCGAGTCCCAGTTATTTACAAGGCTCGGTGATGCCGAAATCCTTGGATGATCTGGTCGATCACCATTTGCTTGCCTTCAATTCCAGACCGGGTCGTGAAAGGGAGTGGTCGTGGTTGCGTACAGCCTCGGGGAAACGATTGCAGCCTCGCCTTTCCTGCAGTTTGGAAAGGGTCGCAATGGATGCTTGCCTGGAAGGATTGGGGTTAGCCCAATTGCCCTACGTCCTTTGCCAAGTGCCCATTGCTGATGGAAACCTAATCGAAGTCATGCCCGACCTTCGCAGTCCGGCGCTGCCTTTTCATGCGGTTTACTCAGGCCGCATCCAAGGCAATCCGACACTGAACGCCTTCCTCGAGACGGTGGAAGCACATCTTTCGAAAACGCAGTGGTGTCTGCCTGATTAAGGTAGCCGAAGCACTGGTGGCTGGTTCTTTTCGGAAAGATCATCCCACCCAACYAGTCGCTCCCAAGTGATGGCGGAATCTTCACTTGCAGGCTCSAGAAGTTGCGCGGCGACRCGTCCGAGTYTYTGSCGRGAAGGAATGACCAGGCTTCCGGCAGGGACGAGTCGCTCTTCTTTTCTCCAAGCACCCTGAAGRYTCACTTCATGGTGGCCTTGRAAGAGAGCTTCTTCYTTGWCAATTTGRCTAACCAMAAAGAYTTCGACTTCCATGACCTTCGCTTCTTCCGTTTCKGAAAASTCCARRCCRTGTARCAGCARTAAYTCGCGCATGCTYGATGTMGGGTGGGGGAGGAKCCARGCGGTTGGATATTCCAGTTGYTGGTCGCTGAYAAACCTTCGCCTTACATTCATTTCRACCTCCGTGAAATCCGGCGACACAACATGMCGYGTGCCYAAGCSGTCTGCAAGGAYGWGRTCTTCAACYGMACCGACMAGCACCTTTTCTCKTTCAGCATCGCCAAGATGAGATTCAAAYCCAAGCGCGGATTCACCRTKCAAAACYCTCTGATCSGCAGCTTGGGTCACTTGCATGATTTCTTCATGGTGATGTRCTGCRGMACGCARAACCTCAAGCACAAAACTATGCGTGACYTGAATGCGGGTTGAAAAGTCAAAGTAGCTATAGGCTTCCGACAAAACGCTAATCCGGTTGCGTAAACCAAYATAGTTAGTGCCGAAACGTGGACGATGGTCGTAGGTAACCCACTCAGCAACCTCACCATCGGTGAAGTTCCCGTAATCAAAAACCCTCCAATCATGTAGGTCTTGCATGTTGCGTCGCACATCGGGCAAAAACACGTTTCGGTTGAAGGCATCTAGCTCGACATCGACATGAGTTGAAAGCGAGGGTGAATAAGTAAGGTGATAACCGTGATAGGAGCCATTGGTTGTGTGCAAATCCATAAATACGTGCGGATCGAAGTCGCGCATGAGCCCCAARATAGCTTGGGTTTCGGGAGCTTCGGCCTTAATGAAATCACGGTTTAAGTCTAATCCCATCGCATTCGGGCGCATGCCAACGCCATCATTGGGGCCGTTTTGAGTGACTCGATTCTTGCGGTCGAACCGTTCATTGCCATCGGCGTTGTAAATCGGAACGAATAGAACCACTGCATTCACCAGCAAGGAAGCATGCTCTCCCAAGGCCATTTCTCGGAGGATCATCAGTACAGCTTCCTTCCCTTCCACTTCGCCGGCGTGAATGTTTGCGTTGACCAATATGCGTAACTTTCCAGAAGCCATGACCTCTGCGGCAGTTGCCAAAGGTGGGTTTGCAGCAATCACCAAAGGCATTGCGCGTCCTTCCGAGGTCGCACCAAAGTTAGAAAACCGTAGGCGATGACTCTGCGGCAAGCCCGTTAAATCGTCGAGAAAGGCAACGACTTCCGCATAGGTGGAGGTTCGCTCACCGTGGCTCAGTTCCGCGGCGGTTTGCGGAAGGTTTTTTGGAGTAGGAGCATTCATGGTGCAGCAAGTAAGGGCGAGGAAGAGGGTGCATGCGGAGCGGCAGTTCACCTAGGAACCATAACTCATCGATTTCTATCCCCAAGGCGTAACCCTAGACCCCAAAGTTCTATATTCATCGCGGCTATCGACGAAGCCTATGAAATCATCGAAATTCGTTTAGATTCGTCAGGTGACTTAACCCAGAAATCTTGCGCTGATTGTTCCGGCAAAGAGCGCACCTTTATTACTTTGGAAACGGGACAGTCTTTTGAGGTCCGTGATTGGAAGACTGCTCATTCGTATTTGGAAATGCGTTAGCCTTAATCCTTCGGCCATTCCAGATGGCGTAAGCGACGCAGCGCATCGCGTATGACATCTTCGTCAAAATCTAGCTTGAAGATTTGCACCTCTTTTTGGTCGAGGACGGTGATGACAGGAGCATCAGCTTCCGTAGTCACGTAGGTCATTGGAACCATAGACGCCTCTGTGTATTTATCGAAATCTTGAAATGCGACCATGACCTTGTACCTGCCAGGCGCTGGAAGTTCCCAAATGGAAGACGTGGAGAAGTTCGAAAGACCGCCCTCTTCGGCGTTTTCTCTTTGGAAAATGAAATCAACATCTACCCATAAATCTTCAGGAAACCAAGGGATTGGCTCAAACTCAATCTCAACTGGGATTCCTTTTTGCACGGTGACTCTTTGATTGGAAGTCACATCCTCCATAACGAGAAGTCTGGAACCATGATGATGAATCTCGAAACTAACACTTGAGCCAGAATAATACATGTCAAGAGTTTCGCCTCTCCAATGGTTTCGCTGTTTCCCATCAAGGGTTACCGCCCAAGAACCGCCTTCAATTTCACCCGACTCGTTTAATACCGTAACAGAAACTTTTTGGACCTTGCCGCGAGTGTCGATCGTCCCAACGTCATGGATTCCTCCGCCTGGAGGCAAATCGATTTCTAGCCGGGAAAATGACTGGTCCAGCCAATGGCCACCAATGAATAGAGTCCCCTTTCCTGCCGGCAGGGCACCGATGCGGAATGTATTGTCCTGAGCAACAAAACTGGGAACTAAAGATCTTGAATAGAGGCGTGGGGAGTGCTCTGGTTCATAACCGATTACAAATGTATCTGGGATCACACTGGTGTCCCAAAATACTTTTCCTGTAATGGCCCACGGTGTTGACAGCTGAACCTCCACTCCCGATTCACCCATTTCTACTTCCTTGGTAGAAAGGGGATATTGCAAATGATCCACTAGAAGGCGGAAGTCACCGCCCTCGCGCGGAAAAGGAACTAAGAAGGAGCCATCCTCTTGTGTGAATACAGGCTCATACTGATTATCTTTCCAGCGCCAAGAATCGGAGAACATCTCCTCTCCAAACAGTTTCTGCAACTGCACCTCTGCATGAAACACAGGATTGCCATCTGTATCTATAACACGCCCCGTAATTGGACGGGTTTCATAAAACATAAGGCCGGCGAACAGAACGCCTACACAAACAAGTAGAGCTGGAAATCCCAAACGAAACATCCTCCCAGTCTAATCCAGACGGGGAGGATGTGTTGGCCGAAACCGAGGCGAGCCTACATATGCTTCAAATCCCAGTCGTAATCGATTTCGTCCGAGAACGGATCAATCCGGTCCATTTCTGGCTCACCGTGCGGTAAGTCAGAACAGTTGGCCGTCAACGCTGGGGTGGTGCCGTAAGTCTTGTAACCATTGGCGACTCCAACCGGAATGCGAATCAAGCAGTAGTTGTGTTCGCCGAGGAAGTGCTCTTCGATCACGCCTTTGCTCGGGGATCCCTCACGCATATCGCAAAGCACCAACTTGATCATGCCCTGAAGTACCGCGTAATGCTGCGTTTGCAGACGATGAATGTGCCATCCCTTAATCGCGCCCGGCATCGACTGCGAGAAGTAGACCTCGCCGAACTTGGTGAAGATCGGGCTGTCGTTGCGGAACATGTGCATAATCATGCCACGCTCATCACAGATTTTGCGTAATGGTTGCACGTAGACACCCTCGATTTTCGACCCTTGGGTCAATTTGGAAACGTCTTCGCTCATCAGCTCAGTCTTTTTTGGACAGTTCGGTGAAGTATTCAGGAAGTGCGCCATCGGCCATCTTGCCCTGAAGGGTTATCAGGCGCGTGTAGCGCCCATTCTCAAATTCAGACGAGAAATTCTCGCGCTCTTTGTACTCGGTGTACATGATCGGTACTGCCGAACGCACCGACCACTCCAACTTAAACTCAGGAAGAGTTTTGCCGAGCAGATCGAAGTTCACGCGATAGTTGCGTGGGTCCGGCACCGCAGTTTCTGCAATGGTGATTTCCGAACCCTCCACATTGCCGTGGACGATTTCTGCAACTTCACAGATCTGGTAGTTGTCATCGTTACCGCCGACGTTCACCGCCAAGCCGCGCACATCTTCAATCGGTGCTTCGCTCAACGCACAAAAGGCGCGGGCGATGTCGCGACAATGCACTAACGGGCGCCAAGAGGTGCCATCGGACAACAACTTCACTTCGTTAATGCTGACTGCAAATGCGAGCAAGTTGTTCACTGCGAGGTCGGTGCGTAAACGCGGGCTCTGACCATAAGCGGTGGAGTTGCGCAGATAAGTCACCGCGAAATCAGCACTCTCTAATTCAGTGAGTTGCGCTTCGGCATTTACCTTGGATTCTGCGTAAGCAGAAACTGGAGTGAACGCAGCGGTCTCATCCAGAATCGTGTCGCCGGCAGCGCCGTAAATCGAGCAGGAACTTGCGAACAAGAAACGCGGCACACCTGCTTCCTTGGCAGCACGTGCAACATGCATAGTGCCATCGGTATTGATGTGGTGGGTAATCCGCGGATCCAAATCACCCATCGGGTCGTTGGAAATCGCCGCGAGGTGGATGACCGCATCGACCCCCTTGAGCATGTCGGCGGTGATGTCAAAAACATCTAAGGTGAGGTCTTCGTCGGCGACGGCGGGGGTGCCGAATTCAACACCATCGTAGAGGCCGATATCGACCCCCATCACTTGGTGTCCGCGGGACTGAAAAACGTCGATGGCGTGAGCGCCGATGTAGCCGCGATGGCCGGTAATGAGGACTTTCATGATGATTGGAGGGGGGCCCTAATGGGAAGTGAAGATTCTACCGACTCTCTGAGTGGGTCGCCGCGCTGGCAAGGTAGGATTCTGCGGCAAAATGCASCWSWGYMTMMANNTSCCATSAKCRRCNANSAGGTYYTYCWYRRWCCSYGYANTYARSSAKANKGCNRTGNGASRANGNMAAACNCCGNGGMKCANCTNKAATAMRATCWAGRTNNYTTGWWTNTTSYCGAYRKANKTSAKGGYWKSYWGGNTNSWTCGAYRCCRKYMTCCGYRSCGMAMRYYCANKRMKCTTYACCCGACTGAATCAGTAATCCCTTAGAGCTTATTTCGTGCAAAGCTCCTCGACCTTCCAGCGGCTCAGGGTTTCGAGGAGCATCCCTGAATTTACTGGCTTACACATGTAATCGTCCATGCCGCTTTGCAAAACTAATTCACGCGTGGCCATTTCGGCATTTGGAGTCATCGCCACAATAATGGTGTGGTGGCCGGCTTCTTCTTCGCGGAAGCGGATGATGCGAGTTGCTTCATAGCCATCCATGACCGGCATTTGGCAATCCATGAACACAATGTCAAAGTGACGCTCGGCCATTTTGGTAACTGCTTCTTCGCCGTTCGCCGCCTGATGCACACGGCAACCTAAACGGCCCAGTAGCTTGCTGAGAACTTCTGCATTCACCGGATCATCCTCGGCAATTAATACTTTGAGCCCCAAGTATTGGGCGAGGGCAGTTTTGAAGTCACCGGTCACTTGATCGGTAGTTGGAGCATGTGCAATTCCGTAGGCCTGCATGACGATGTTGTGCAAGACATCGTTGCGGACGGGGCCCTTTAGGCGAAAGTCCCATGGRCGATCGGAGAACTCTCGTGAGCGYGATTGCCCGCTTGGTTTCGTCGCAAGGACCAGCTTGATYTYYCCRCTGTTYTTKGTTGCACGTACTTGGCGACAAAGCATCATGCCCGATTGRCCCGGAAGATCTTCGCTTAGTACTGCAAGGTCAAAAGGTGTTTTCAACAACACCGATGCACGAATTTCTCGAATGGCATCCCAGCCATCGTAAGCCGTGGTGACGCGAAACCCCCAGGCGGTGAACTGTTGGGTAAGTTGTTCGGCGCGAGTCGTGTTGCCATCAGCAATAAGTATGCGACGGCCCTGCCATTCTTCGACGATGGACTGGGTGTGGTTYTCCACWAGGTCGGATCCAACMGTCACGGTAAAGCAGAACGAGGTGCCTTCGCCAAGCTTGCTTTCCACCCAAATCGACCCGCCCATGAGGCGCACGATTTGTCGCGTGACTGCAAGCCCAAGGCCGTTGCCACCAAACTCATGGCCGTCTTCTTGGCCGGGCTGAGAGAAGGARCGCAAGATGCGAACACGTTTATCTTCTGCCATGCCGGCGCCAGTATCKMRSMMRTKWWNNAGCGCMRKRSYGMKWGWYTKGMRWMKKMTYMNNAACAAKWTSWMTSRSRWGAWTSRCMTYRCSRTSRMSRRWMKGACGTAGAGCATTGGCCGCCAATTTAATGAGGATTTGGCGCAAACGCACTTCGTCTCCGACAATCCGATTCGGAACATCGGGAGTGACAAATCCAGACAGAGTTACGTTGTGCTGATTGGCTTGAATGGTCAGGAGGTCGAGGACGCCGTCCATCAGTTGCCGAGGATTCAAGCTCTTCTTTTCTAAGTTGACACTGCCGGTTTCCAGGCGCGAAAAGTCTTGTACGTCTTCGACCAGCGCCAACACCGCATTCGCCGATCCAGCGATGACATCGGTGGCATCCTGCTGTTGCTCATCTAAATTGGACGACTGCAATAACTTTGCCATTCCGATCACCCCGGTCATCGGRGTGCGAATCTCTTGCGTGATTGCCGCCAAGAATTCACTTTTAGATCGAGTCGCGATTTCGGCYTCRCGGCGAGCAGAYTCAAACTTTCGTTTCATGGTGCGTTCGCTCTGGAACATCATGTGCAATTCCGCCAGTAATCCACCCGCAGGCACCARGTACCCCAAGGCTTTCATTRCGTGCGCGACATTAAACGCCGAGTCATAAAGTTCGGTGGATCCAAAGGCCATGTACARCTGTGTCGCRCATTGCGGCAAAGTGGAAACAATCAGGGCAAGCGCAAATGGCGATCGGTGGTGGCGATAGTAGGCCGGGAACACCAGGAATCCGCAAGTCAGGTAAATCGCTARGGGGTAAAGGTCCAGCGGTCGCTTGATGAAGTTGTTCGCATAMAGCGTKCGTGGAAGYCCCGAAGAACYCGCGCTGTAATTCATYAGTGMCCAAGCCAAASCCATAATGGTTAAGCCAATCAGCSCCAARGTTARGTTTCGAATACGTCGGCGTGGTCCACGCCACAGWACAAACATGCCAACTCCTACCAAWGAAATGAGCCCTGCAAACAATCGCCCTCCAATCCAAGTGTAGGGCAGGAAATTCTCCAYGTCCGCAACRTCGGCCACTAAACCTTCYGCGGCGAGCACATGGAARACATCCATACCCGCGGCTCCAATCATGGCCAGGCCAATRATCGGCAAAGAAGGCTCGTCGGTTARGCGGTAATGCAAAAACGCRAGCACCCCAACCATGAAMGCMGCGCAAACRCCGGTCCACTCCAGCAGGCTATGCGTCATGCTCTGCCCGYGTCCAGCGCTTGGGCTAGAGAAGTCGAATCCGAGCAACATCAACAAGGCSGGCAGYRCACAAGCKGCGAGCACSACCGGRCCAWAWATCTTGCATCCTGCCCAAGGCTTGGATGAGAGGTGGATGGTTGATGTAGAGGGATTCATCGTGGCCTAAGCGGGGAGGGCTTAGGTGGGAATGGATTGAGGCAGCCATTTTTGGAAGACATTGGTGATGTCCTCCATGGCAAATGGTTTCGCAATGTAATCRTCCATGCCGGCTTCCAAGCAAAGTTCTCGGTCACCTGCCATRGCATTTGCAGTCATTGCAATAATCGGAATGTGCTGATCCTYGGATTCRGCAGYGCGGATGGTTTCGGTAGCTTCATAGCCATCCATCTCCGGCATYTGACAATCCATGAACACCAAGTCRTAGGCRCTCTCTTGAATCATGCGCACCGCCTCAGCACCATTYTGCGCGACGTCAATCGTGCACCCGAGTTTCTCCAGRTGCTTGACGGCYACTTTTTGGTTCACCAAGTTGTCTTCCGCTAAYAAGATGTGCGGATTCTCCAGGTAGTGGTTCGAATCTTTGTCGCCATCRGCARTSGYTTCTTCCGYTTCAAGYTCAGCCACTGGAATGTAAGGYCCGCTWGGCAARSTGTCATCGGTGCCYAAGGCGTTGAAGATGGMGTTGCGYAATAAGGCYTTCTTGACCGGCTTRCGTAAGATTCCATGGAAGATGCCACCRCGCAGGATATTTTCGTGCTTGGTGCAGTTGCTGGCCACCAAAGCAATCAATTTGGTGMYTGMAGCRGATGGGTCGCTTTGGAGTTTGGCACACAAGTCGGACAGCTCTATTCCTGGAAGATCCAAATCGACAATCGCGACTTGGATTGGGGACTCCTCGGCGTCGGCATCACGCAGACCATCGATCAGGTCCAGACCTTCCGCGGCCGCAGTCACGCGGCAACCCCAGGAGCGTAAATGCGAGGCCAGTCCTTCGCGGTTAGCCAGGTGTCTATCGGCAACGATGACTCGGGTTGCGGCCAATGRGTCGGCGCTTGGAACCAAGACTCCGCCATAACCGGCTTGTTTGGGCAAACGCACGCTAAACCAGAAAGTGGATCCTTCACCTTCTACGCTATGCACCCCGACATCGCCATTCATAAGCGAGGCGAGCTCTTTTGCAATGGCCAAGCCTAATCCMGAACCGCCATATTGACGCGTGGAAGAGGAGTCCACTTGCGAAAARCTATGGAATAGRCGCGACATWGCGTGAGCAGGAATGCCGATTCCGGTGTCTTTCACTTCGAACTGAAGYTTGACTGCTTGGCCGTCATCGTAGAGCARRCTGCCACGAATAGAGACTTCGCCYTTTTCGGTGAACTTYAAGGCGTTGCCGAGAAAGATGAGAAACAGTTGACGTAATCGTTGCGGGTCTCCAATCARCTGCGGAGGTATTTCGGAACCTAAGTAGCCCGAMAGCTGYAAYCCTTTTTCGGCAGCKGAGAAGTTTAAAGATTCAATGAGCTCCTCGAACATGACCTCCAAGTCGAAGGATGTCGATTCCAGCTCGACCTTTCCTGCTTCCACTTTAGAGAAGTCCAGAATGTCATTRAGCAGTTTCATYAARTTATCGGTTGAGGCGCGCACCTCTTTGGTGAACTCTTTYTGCTCCTCGTTTAAGTCGGTATCCARGAGCAAGGARCTCATGCCTAAMACKCCATTCATWGGCGTACGAATCTCATGRCTCATGGCMGCRAGGAATTCACCCTTAGAACTCGATGCTTTTTCGACTTCCCGGCGCGCTGAAACTAGCTCCACTTCSGCGGCTTGCTGACGGCGATGTCCYTTTGCAAAAACCACGAAAAGACCGATTGCTGGAATCAAGTATTCYAAAGTYTTYAAGCCGTGCGCGACATTGAACGCGCTATCGAAYARCCGYTSYGASCCAAARGCCATRTACAACTGSACGGCSACTTGTGGMAYYAGMGTCAGCAATAAGGCCATRGAGAATGGCGATGGATTGYGTCGGTAGTAAAGCGGRAGMAAGACKRCMCCRCTCAAAACGAACARGCCRAGYGGGGCGAGATCGTATGGACGTTTGATGAGCGAGTCCGCAAAAATGGTTTGCGGTAAGGATTCTGCCGATGTCGCGGCGTAAACCACAAGCCCGGCAATGGCGACCAATGCAACACCAATGCCAGCCACCGCTAATGTCGGGATCTTCTTGCGGCCCGGTAGCCAAATCGTGAACAGGCCAATCCCGAGTAGGAGAATGGATGCATACAAGAAGCGCCCAATCGCCCAGGTGTAGGGCATGAGGTCTGGCTGCACCGTGGTGCCGGAAAGTAAGCGGTCAGCGGCAACCGTATGGAAGGCATCCATGCCGGCCGCGCAAATCAGGGCCAAGCCGATTACGGGCAGGGCAATCTCTTTGGTTAATCGGTATTGCGCAATCGCCAGCGCACCTACGAAGAGGGCCATGCATGCAGCGGTCCATTCCAAAAGTGTGTGCACGAAGCTTCCTTTCAACCAACGATGCGCAATATCTAACTCCGATAGCCCAGCCTCTAGATTGCTGAGTTGGGCCGGATTCATGCCTTCGGACCCAAAGGAGACTCCGAACATCATGAGAATCGCGGGAAGAGCGCACAGTCCAGCCAAGCATCCGCCCCATTTCAGGAGGGATTTTCGAGCCTCCTCCGGCAGAGACCGGTGATGGGAGGGCGGGCGTGAAGACAATTTGGCCATGAGGGCGCCGGGAGCGACCCGGAAAGAGGCTCATATCTATCGGCCGACAATGGGATTTCCTCAAGTACTCAGGAAACTCTGATTTAGTCTGGCGGCGACTCCGCGGCCGAAATCGCCCGCCCCCGCGTTGCTTCATCTTGGCTGTAGCGACACTACAGCCTTCGATTCGCGCCTTGTGGCAACCGATTTCAATCCACGGCCTCTCACGCCTGACTAAATCAGAGCTTCCCTAGCCCTCGATCCGGGCAGAGACGCGCTCAACGATGGCATTCCCGATGGCCAAACTGCTAGTCGCGGCTGGCGATGGCGCGTTACACACATTCACCACCCGGCCATGCTCCTTGTAAAGGAAGTCGTCAATCATGGTGCCATCGGGCATGAGAGCCTGGGCACGCACACCGGCTGGAGCCTTGCGCAGATGAGTCTCGCGGATTTCTGGCATCAGACGGGCCAAAGCTTTGGTGAAAGCTTTGCGCGACAGGGAGCGGTGCATTTCGCCCATGCCACTGCGCCAATGCTTGGCCATCATTTTCCAGAATCCGCCATAMSTKAAGGTRCCGGCWAGATCRCGGAARCTGATATCGGTCCAGGTGTAGCCTTCGCGCGCCAAAGCCAGCACCGCRTTYGGCCCACATTCCACCGAGCCRTCAATCATGCGKGTGAAGTGYACRCCCAAAAACGGGAAGTTCGGATCCGGCACCGGATAAATCAGGTGCTTGCACAAATGCTTGGCATCTTCCTTGAGCTCGTAATACTCTCCGCGGAAAGGGACGATGCGCGCCGGCGGTTTAGCACCACTCATTTTGGTGACCCGATCATTTTGCAGGCCTGCACAGTTCACCACGACTTTAGCGATGACATCGCCCTGATTGGTCTCCACCACTGTGCCCTCCGACCTTTCGTCCATGCCAGTCACGCGCGCGTTGTATTGGATCGAGCCACCCATTTCCACAATCCGCTCGGCAAAGCGTTTGCAGACCTCCAGGTAGGACACGATTCCGGCTTCTGGAACGCGGATGGCCTGGATTCCAGCAGCATGGGGCTCAATCTCACGCAATTGGTCGCCGCTGATTTTCTCGCAGTCGACACCATTTTCCAAGCCACGTTGATAAATGATTTCCATGGCCGGCAACTCGCTTTCGTCGAGCGCCACAATGACCTTGCCACAAATCTCATAGGAAATGCCCTCCTTCTCGCAGAAGGCTTCCATGAGTGCCTTTCCTTCTCGGCAGTTCTTCGCCTTGTAGGAGCCAGGCTTGTAGTAAATGCCAGAATGCAGAACTCCCGAGTTATGCCCCGTCTGATGCAGCGCCGGGCTGGCTTCTTTCTCCAAAATGCGCACACTCTTTCCAGGGTAACGCTGGAGTAGTTGGTAAGCCGTAGCGAGGCCGACAATGCCTGCACCAATGATGACGACGTCTGCTTGGGGGGATTCCATGCTGAGGGATTCTATCCCAGTTTTCGTGTTTCTAAGCCGGCCTTCCTTAGTCGAACAAGATTTCACGCAATGGTCGCGTGAACCCGATAGCCACGGTCACCACGATTGCCGCCAACCACAAAGGATGCCCGGCCATTTCGGCGAGAAGGGAGTTGGGCATTTCACGGAGGCGGTCGATGGGAATCTCAWGACTATTCCACAGCAAACTTCCGAGCAGGATGGCGGCGGCACTCAGGCTGCCCCAGTACAAAATCGAAGCAAGCACGGCACGCGATGCCCGGGCCTTTCGAAGCTGACTTTGTTCTTGCTCTGCATTCCAGCGCAACAGCACTTGGTCATTCCAAGCCTTCACCTGATCACTTGAAACCTCGGCGCGGTGGGCGCGAGGATCACGAAGGATGTCGTCGAGGTTTTTCATGCTGGGGTGGGTCCTAAAAGTTCGCGCAGAGTTTCACGGCCACGCTTGAGCCAGGACTTGACGGTGTTGGCGGTGGAGTTCATGAGGTCGGCAATCTCTGCAACACCAAGTTCATCCAAGTAATGATAACCCATAGCCAGCCTTTGGTTGTCAGGAAGTTGTTGCATAAAACGTCGCACGCGCAACACCTCATCCTCTTGGCCGGTGATCGCATGAGATTCCAGGGAAGAAGATTCTGGTTCCATCGTCGCGTCTAAATGCTTCACCTTTCCTTGATGGCGCTGTAAGCGTTCTTTCGCGCGCAAACTTTCACGATAAGCAATACGGTAAACCCATGTACTTAGCTTGGAATCGCCCCTAAACCCCTCTAAACCGCGTAGTGCACGAATTAGGGTTTCTTGCACTACATCTTGTATGAGGTCCTGAGGTAGTCGAAAACGCATGGCTTGCGCGGCAATGGATGAAGAAAAGGCCTCCACGAACCGTCTTGAGTTCGTAGGTGTGAGCGGGAGGAAATCCGCAACTCGTTTTTGGGGCTGGTCTTCCACCGTCTTTCTTCCGACCCTCATACTAGCTTTTCGGTTGCAGGAAAATTTCTCCTACAACTTTGCTGCAGACACGTAAGTCTCAGTGGCAAGCAACAGCAACCAGCACAAACGAAATCATGTCTCTCCTCCACACCGCAGTCTCTTTGGCCTTCCCTTTCTTAAAGGACGCCGACCCGATGGTGATGGCGCCAGTCCTGGCGCTAGTTTTCTCCTTCTCTTTGGTCGGCCTGTTTGGCCTCATCATGGCCGCCCAGGACTTCCTGAGCACTAAAAAGACGTATTAGAAAGGGGACAATCCCGATGGCCTAGGCCGTCTGGGAGGTGAGCGACGATCGTGGGTTAGGGTTCCGATCGTCGCTTTTTTTTATTCCGAATCCTGCAACCTTGCTGCCTATTGGCTGGTCACACGAGCATCATGGATGAAGGAATTCTCATTGCACTCGTCGCCATCATTGGTGGCCTCTCGATCCCCCTTTTCTGGTTTTACTTCGACAGCAAGTCGAAGGAACGAAATGCCAGGGTCATGGAAAAAGCTATTGAGGCAGGGCATTCACCTCAGGAAGTCATGCGGGTGCTGGGGAATCAGGCCGCACCTGCTCAACCCCCCGGACAGAAAGTACGCTTTCGTAAAGGCTTAGTGCTAATCGCAATCGGCAGCGCCTTTCTGGTGACGAGTAATCTTGGCTATGGCAACGGGGACGACGGCATGGTCATTGTCGGAACCATCCTTCTATTCCTTGGTTTCGCCTTCTTTTTGAGCGACCTATTCAACGGTGGACAGCAAAAGGACAATTAGTTTGTTTTTTCTTAGCGGGTTTTTCCCATTTTCTCGCTAACCCAAGGCCTTCACACCGCGTATAAAACGCATCGACCCTGAGGCTTCCCAGCTTCGGGCCTGTTCTTTCAACATCGCCTAATTTCTCACGGGAACATGAAGCGATGGAATCCCTCCGTTTAGGGTGAGTTACGGAGTTCGTTGGTTAGGGTCTTCGAACTTTTGTAGGAACATTCCCCTGGCTTGGGTAGTGGCGATTGCGTTTAGGGGCGCGATCGTCACTTTTTTTATGCCTACTGGTTCCCCGAGCCCGGCCTCCGGCGCCGGACTAAATCAGAGCTTCCCTAGAACAACTTCTTATTTTCGTCGGCCATCGAGCGCAGCCAATCACATGGGCTGAATTTCGCTCCACCACCAGGTCGCCCCATGATGTCGGGGCAAGCGGCAATGGCTTCTAAGCGTTTCACGATCGAAGCCCATCCTTCGGCTTCGGCATAATGCAAAAGCCCGCCGCGGAAGGGAGCGAATCCCATGCCAAAAACCGTGGCCAAATCGAGATCGGTCGCAGTCGCGGTGACTTCTTCTTCCATGCATCGGCCTGCTTCATTGACCATGCTCAAAACGAGGCGATCGACGATGGCATCGTCACTCAAGGAACGCGCGGAATCTTCCTGTTGATAGGAAGCGAGGTCCGAGGAAAGTTCGGGTTTGTTTTTGCGGCCTTTCGGATGACGGTAGAAGCCCCATCCGGTTTTTGCACCAAGACGCTTGACGGTCATGAGTGCCTGGATGCCGGTGCTTGGCAGCATGCGTTCGCCATAGGCTTCGCTGAGTGATTGCGCAGCGTGGGTGGCAATATCGAGGCCCACTTCATCGAGCAGGCGTAAAGGTCCCATCGGCATGCCAAAGTCGAGCATGAGTCGGTCGAGGCGGTCCGCATCGGCTCCGGCTAGGAAAAGACGGATGGCTTCATCGAGGTAGGGTCCGAGTAATCGGTTCACCAAGAAGCCGGCGACATCTTTGACTACCACTGGGGTTTTACCCATGCGCGAGGCAAGTGCAGCGATTTCGATGGCCGCCTCTTCGCTAGTTTCCTTGCCCTTGACGACTTCGACCAACGGCATTTTGCGCACTGGGTTGAAGAAGTGCATGCCGACCACCCGTTCCGGGTTAGGAATGCCCTCTGCCATTTCAGTGACAGATAACGAACTTGTGTTGGTTGCGAGCAAGCAGTTCGACGGCACGATTTTGGCGAGTTCTGCAAAGACCGCCTTTTTTACAGCCATCTTTTCGGCAACCGCCTCAAGGACAATATCGGCCTGCTCTAGTCCATCCATTTTTTCGGATGCAGTAAGCCGGTCAATGGCTGCATCGGCCAAATGCGGTTTCATCCGCCGCCGCTGCTTCTTTTTGCCGATGTAATCTGCATGGTCAAGCAAGGCCACATCAAGCGCATCGCGCGATAAGTCGACCAGGCGCATGTCCATGCCTTTTTCAGCCATGGATCCAGCAATCGCACCACCCATGGTGCCACCACCGATGACGCCGCCGCGCTGCATTTTTCGTGGACGAAATTCCTTGCTGCCACGCGCATATTTTTTAGCCGCTTCCGATGCAAAGAAAATGCCGACCAAGCTCTTACAGACTGGACCAACCGATAAATCAGCGACCGCTTTGGCTTCTCGTTCAACCATCTGTTCTTGATTCGCGCTGAAAGACTCCAGCACTAAGTTCATCGCCACAATCGGTGCGGGGTAAAAGCCGCGAGTCTTCGATTCGACTTGTTTGCGCACCTTGGCGCCAATGATGGCTCCTGCAATCGGATTGCGGTCAATCATCCATCGGGCCATGCCGCGTTTACGAGTTTTCACCGGTAGACGCCCCATGGCGATTTCGATGGCTTGTTCGCGTAAACGCTCAGGGTAGGTGAGTCGATCGACCATGCCGCGTTTCCATGCCGTGCGCGCAGGGTAAAGGCGGCCACTCAAGATGGCATCGAGCGCACCGGGAGTTCCGATGCGTTTCGGCAAGCGGTGCGATCCGCCCCAACCGGGGATGATGCCAAGTTGCGTTTCAGGAAGTCCAATGCGCGTTTTGGGGTCATCGGCGGCGATGATGTAATCGCAGGCCAGCGACAATTCATAAGCACCGCCAGGACATGCACCGCCAACTGCTGCAACCGTGGTTGCCTTTAGGCTTTCAATGCGGTTGAAAATACTGTGCACAAAACGCACGATGCTTAACGCATCTTCGCGCTCGGTGATCTGCGAGATACCAGCCACATCGGCGCCGGCGGCGAACTGCAGTGGCTCACGCCCGGCAAACACAATGCCGCGCAAATCACGTTCTTGTTGCAGTTCCTGCACCACCTTGTCTAAGTCGGTGAGTAAGGGAGCATCGAGCACCGCAAGACTGCGGTGCGGTGGGTCGAGAATCACCACGGCAAGGCCGGGTTCCGGACGTTCGACGCGAATGCATGCGCCGGGTTCAGGACAGTTCTCGGGAATGGGGAAGCCTTTCATTTCCATAATTCAATTAGGCGAGGCGTTCGAGGACTACAGCACCACCTTGGCCGCCACCAATGCAAAGCGTGGCGAGACCAAGTTCCTTATCGGATGCTTGGAGTTCATGGGCAAGGGTGAGCAGCAGGCGAGTTCCAGTCATACCGACCGGGTGACCAAGAGCGATGGCACCGCCGTTGATGTTGAGAATCGCGGGGTCGACTTCGCCGAGCGCCTTATCGCGGTTGAGGTGTTCCTTTGCATATGCATCGGAAGCGAAAGCTTTATTGCAGCCGAGCACTTGCGCAGCAAAAGCTTCATTGATTTCAAGGACGCCCATGTCGGAGAGACTGGCGCCGGCGGCGTCGAGAGCGAGTGCGCTGGAAAACACCGGACCAAGGCCCATGCGTTTTGGATCCAAACCGGCCCATGCAAAACTACGAATCGCAGCCATCGGTTTTAAGCCGAGTTCCGCAGCGCGTTTTTCAGTCGTGAGGATGAGGCCCGCCGCAGCATCGGTGATGCCACAGGAATTGCCGACCGTCACAATGCCGTCGGGCTTTTCAAAATAAGGCTTGAGCTTGGCAAGCTTCTTCATATCGAGGTCATCGCGAATGCCATCGTCGGCGCGCAGCGAAGAGGAACCCTTGCGTGCACCAAGTGGCATGACCGGGAGGATTTCGCGTTCAAAACGTCCAGCTTCGCGGGCGTCGCGGGCACGCCGATGCGACTGCAGGGCGTAGGTGTCACATTCTTCGCGACTGAGCCCGAAATCACGCGCCACCAACTCGGCGGTTTTGCCCATGATCATGCCAGTGGTGGGGTCTGTGAGGCCTTCCAAAAGTGCAATCCGCGGCTTTAGGAAGGAGGGGCGGAAACGTGCCATCGTCTTGATGCGCTGGCCAGTCGACCGAGCTTTCATCAAGTCAGCAAAAAGCTTTGTCATCTTTTCGCCGAAGATAAGGGGATAGGAACTCATCACCTCGACGCCGAGGCAGAGATAGGTATCGCCCACGCCCGCAAGGATGTTGGTCGCCGCCGATGTCACCGCCTCGATTCCACTGGCGCAGTTGCGGGCAACCGTACGCGCTGGAACTGGGTCCGGTATGCCCGCACGCAGAGCAATGACGCGCGAAACATTGGCCTGGTCGAAGGGAGGGCCAATACAGCCGGTGACGACCTCATCGAGCTCAGCCGGGTCCAGATTGGCGCGGATCAGCAGTTCTCGCGCAATCAGGGCGCCCAGGTGGCCAGCATCTTCGCGCGCAAAAGCACCGCCGGCCTTGGCCATCGGTGTACGCAGCCCCGCGGCCAGAACCAGGCGCGGATTTCCATCGGAAGCAGAGTAGGAAAGCATCTTCTTGAATTTTCGGTTAACGACGTTAACTTTACAGTGTAAACCTTGGAGAATCCACAACGAAATCCAATGGCCCGCAACGGAGACCTTCGCCTACAAATCCTAGAACAAGCCCGCAGTTTGCTGCTGGCTGAGGGGTATGCGCAGGTCTCGATGCGGAAGATTGCGAACGCTGTAGGTTGTACACCCACAAGCATTTACCTCTATTTCGATAGTAAAGATTCGCTCTTTCATTCGTTGATTGAGGAAGGAATGGCCAGGCTCCACGAGCAGCTGGAAACGGTGGTTTCCATGTATCCGAACCCCGAGGATCGATTCCGGCGGTTGTGCCGGGGTTATCTGGAGTTCGGTCTCGAGAATCCGGAATTTTACGAGATCATGTTTTTGCTCCACCCCGAGCAAATGATGCGGTATCCGACCGAAAAGTACCGTAAAGCGCGCCGCAATCTGCAGATTTTCGCCGATGCCATTGCCGATTCGCGGTCCGATGAGCCGGATTTTGATCCCATCCTCAGCGCCACCGTGGTTTGGAGTTTGCTCCACGGCGCCATTTCCCTCCATCTTGCAAAACGGGTCGATGTCAGCCTTTCGACCCCGGCCTTTATTGAGCAGGTCGTCGAGCACTCGGTGCAAATGCTTCAACCTCATTCATCATGATTTCACTTCTGCTTCTGTTTGTTGGATTTGTTGCACTCGGCTTTTTCGCCGTGCCTTTGTTGGGGTGGACGGTTTGGTGTGCCATTTTTCTTTTGTGGTGGGGCACCCCGACATGGTTGTTGATGGTGCTGGCCGTGCCTGCGCTCATCTTCAATTGGCCGGCGGTACGTTTGCGCGTGGTGAGTACTCCGGTCATGCGGTGGTTGAAAAAAGCTGGCATGTTGCCGGTGATTTCAAAAACCGAACGCGAGGCATTGGACGCTGGAACGGTTTGGTTCGAAGGTGAGCTGTTTAGTGGCAAGCCAGATTTTGCACGCTTATTGCAGGAGAGTTATCCCGAGCTCAATGCAGAAGAGCAAGCCTTTCTTGATGGACCTTGTGAGGAAGTTTGCCGCCTCACCGATGATTGGTTGGTGTTCCAGAAGCGTGACCTGTCGCCGCAATCTTGGGCTTTTCTAAGAGAGAATGGTTTCTTTGGCATGATCATTCCAAAGAAGTACGGTGGATTGGAATTCTCAGCGACCGCAGTGAGTGCGGTGATTAAAAAACTGAGCTCGCGTTCGATTCCTTTGGGCATTACTGCCATGCTGCCGAACTCGTTGGGGCCGGCGGAGTTGTTGTTGCACTATGGAACCGAAGAGCAAAAAGATCGATTGCTGCCACGTTTGGCTGCTGGAAAGGAAGTGCCTTGCTTTGCATTGACCGAGCCGCATGCCGGCTCCGATGCTGGCAGTATTCGTACCCGTGGAGAAGTCTTCACCGACGAGAACGGAGAGATTCAGATCCGTTTGGACTTAGAGAAGCGGTACATCACTTTGGCATCGCGTTCTACGATTTTAGGCGTGGCGTTTAAGTTGTTTGACCCAGAGAACTTGCTCAAGCGTGGGGTGGAGTTAGGSATTTGTTGTGCTTTGGTGCCATCGGATACTCCAGGACTGGAGTTAGGACGCCAGCATGACCCGTTGAATGTGCCGTTCTTTAACTGYCCGTTCTCCGGTAAGAATGTCATCATTGGGCTCGATGCATTGGTCGGTGGMMCGGAACGCGTCGGACAAGGGTGGCGCATGTTGATGGAGCAGTTGGCGGCTGGGCGAGGCATCATGTTGCCGGCGCAAGCKACTGCAGGAACTCAAGCGGCGGCACGGATTACCGGCGCTTACACCGTGGTGCGWAARCARTTCGGYATGTCGATTGGGAARTTTGAAGGCATCGAAGAGCCCATGGCGCGGTTGGGYGGTATGTCTTACATCTTGGAAGCAGCRCGWCGCTTTACTTGCGGTGGATTAGATGGGGGAGCGAAACCRGCGGTYGCATCGGCGATTGCGAAGTATCAGTTCACYGARACCATGCGCAGGTGCGTGAACGATGCCATGGATATCTGCGGTGGCGCAGGCATYTCRCGTGGACCGCGYAACYTGCTGGCYCAYGCTTACTTYGCTGCACCGATTTCYATCACCGTKGAGGGCGCCAACATTCTCACCCGCACGCTGATGATTTTCGGACAAGGMGCRATYCGCTGTCAYCCTTTTGCAGAGARGGAAATTTCCGCTTTGGAAAATGGCGAYGTCAARGGATTCGATTATGCATTCTTTGGTCACATCGGACATGTGGTGCGCAACTTATCGCGCTCCATCGTTTTATCGCTAACCCGCGGRCATGCGGAAGCGGTGCACGTCGAAGGCGTCATGCGCCGCGATTTTCAAAAGATTGCMTGGACMTCGGCACGTTTTGCGATTTTGGCAGACGTTGCGATGGGCAGCCTAGGCGGTGATCTAAAACGYAAAGAAGCYCTCACCGGCCGCTTCTCCGATGTCTTCTCRTGGATGTAYCTCGCTTCCGCGACCATGCGACGTTATCAAGAAGAAGGTCGCAGCAAGGAGGATTACGCCCTCTACCGCTGGTCCATGGACTTTGCATTCGCCGAGATCCAAAAAGCATTTGAAGGCCTTTACCGCAACTTAGACGTTCCCGGTATAGGTTGGATTTTCCGCGGACCTCTCGCGTTTTGGAATCGTATGAATCCGATTGGTACTGGTCCACGCGACGGCGACGGACAACGCATTGCGCGCATCATGCAAACCCCAGGCGAACAGCGTGACCGTCTCACCAACGGCCTTTATCTGCCAAAAGAAGCCGAGGAAGCGATGGGTCGTTTGGAGCAAGCCTTCCGCGCATGCGTTGCTGCCGATGATGTGCTCGCCAAGATTAAGCAGGCCATCCGCGCGAAGAAGTTGCCACGTCAAAAGCCGATGACTTTGCTGCAAGAATCCCTCGCTGCTGGAGTCATCACTCAGGAAGAAATCGACGTCATCAACCGTGCCGAAGAGCTGCGCGACGATGCCATCCAAGTTGACTGCTTCTCCGATGAAGAGTATCGCGCAACCGCCCTCGACGGGGGATGGGACATGGAATGATTCCCGTCCACTCGCTCATGGAAACCCGCAGTTACGCCCCTTTCTACCCGCACCCTTTGTTGCGCGATCGTCATGTGATGACCATTGCCGGGTCGAAGCTGCCACGTCCGTTGGGTCCCTTTTTGGATTTAGGCAAGGATTTATGGCTTGAAGTCGATGCGGAGACTTCGGTGCGCATWGAAACKCATTGGCARAARGACACGCTCGCACCCATCATGATTYTGGTGCATGGWYTGTCTGGYTCTTCRCGCTCGCCTTACATGAGCGGCACTGCGCAGAAGGCTTTTCAGAMTGGTTGGTCGGTSATGCGCCTTAAYATTCGCAACTGCGGCGAAACSGCTGACCGCACTCCAACGCTYTATAACGCGGCGTTRACCGAAGACTTGCAAGCTACTGTGGATTGGATTTTAGAAAACCMTGCGCGTTGCCCCATTGCGATTGCCGGATTYTCCTTAGGTGGATCCATCGCGCTTCACACCATTGCAAAATGGGGGAACCAGCCGCCGGCGAATGTCATCGGWGTSTGCACGGTTTCGACTCCMTTGAATCTAGTKAGTACCTCGCGTCAACYGCACACCGGATTCATGAATCGTTTTTACATGAAGCTGTTCCTCGACGGCTTCGTAAAATCYATGCGCCGAAAAGCCGAGCARTACCCCGAGCTTTATCCGCAYGATGCCTCCACCGGCTACAAGGATTTTTACACCTTCGACGACCAGTGGACMGCCCCAGCYTTTGGCTTTGACGGCGCCGACGATTACTACAACAAGGCCAGCGCCTAYCGTATCTTGGATCAAATCCATRTYCCTGGCCTAATCATCCACGCGGAAGATGACCCTTTAGTTCYRWACNANGMTTYGWCNSWKSGMWGCGGNMGMRWAGAATCCACGYTTGCGTTTATTGATGACCAAATATGGAGGTCAYAATGGATTCTTCGGTGCRGAAGCTTCCGAATCRGATCACTGGAAAGACGAAGATCGCTGGTGGTCGGAAAACCGYGTGGTGGARTATTTCACCGGCTTGTTAGAGGCGCACGGCATGGTGYTGCCGCGCGCCTCCTGAAGGTTCGATCRCGTTACCAGATTTCGACGCGGCTCGATGCTTCKCGCACCATAGGCGAGGASTCRTCCAGGTGAAAGGCTTCGGCGAAGGCCGGGAAGTTACCCAGAGGRCCATTTGCACGAAAGTGRTTCGGCGAGTGTGGATCGGTGTTGACCTGYAACTTCAACCCTTCCGGACGTGCATTTTCACGCCAKGARCGAGCCCAAGCCATGAAGAAWRCCTGATCRGAATTMGGYTGKGCAGAWGTYAKRCTCTCRCGCTTCTTCAAAGCCAGGTAAGCCATTTGAACGCCACCAAGGTCGGCAATGTTTTCACCCAAGGTTAACGACCCGTTTACATGAAGGTCATCGATTGCAACATAGTTATCAAACTGCTCCACCAAAACAGCGGTGCGACGGTCGAACTCTTCGCGGTCCGCTTCGGTCCACCAGTTGGACAAGTTTCCGGCGGCGTCAAACTGGCTGCCCATGTCGTCAAAGCCGTGGGTGATTTCGTGACCAATGATGGCGCCCATCGAACCGTAGTTCTCTGCAAGCGATTGCTCCAGGCCGAAAAATGGCGGCTGCAAAATCGCGGCAGGGAAAACAATCTCATTTGCCAGCGGGTTGTAGTAAGCATTCACCGTTTGCGGAGACATGCCCCACTCGGTTGGATCGACCGGCTTGCCAATTTTGGTGAGGTCGAACTGATTATTGAAACGGTTTGCGGCAAACACATTACCGATCCAAGAATCGCTGTTCATTTCCAAGCCAGAATAATCCCGCCACTTGTCTGGATAACCAATTTTGACCGTGAAGGAGGC
Organism: Planctomycetota bacterium; assembly: GCA_002746235.1. Taxonomy (GTDB): domain Bacteria; phylum Planctomycetota; class UBA1135; order UBA1135; family UBA1135. The sequence goes on along the minus strand of NVWJ01000001.1, from coordinate 219,671 downwards.
CAACTTCTCTTGGGCTTTCACTTTGGTCTCTGCAGTCATCCATTCCAGCTGGTCAATACGGCCGCGGAAGGCGTCGAGTAAGTCGTCCACCATGACGAGTGCCAGAGCCTTTGCTTCAGGGCTGAAAGTATGCGCCACGAAAGCCTGGCCGAGGGCATCGCCCATGGCGCCGTTCGCCGAACCGAGGACCCGCTCCCAACGTTCTTGGTTCCTTTGCGTGCCGGAAAGTTTACGGGTGTAGAAATCAAAGTTTTCTTCCACCAAAGCTCCGTTTAAGAAAGGAGCACTGCGAGAGATTAAGTGCCAGCGTAAGTATTCACGCCAAGTACCCAAGTCTTCGGAATCTAGCATGGTGTTTAGGTTGCGGAAAAACCGCGGACCGACCAAGTTCACTACTGGTTGAGGATCCAACCCGATGGCATCGGCATAAGCAAGCCAATCAAAGTTTGGAGCGATCTCATACACAAGCTCTTCAGCAGGAATCTTGTTCGCAAGCACCTCCATGTCGCGGTATTCCAAAGCCGCCAAGGTTTGCTCAGCCATGGCAAGCTCCAAGGCGTAAATGCGCGCCGCGGAAACTTGGGAGTCCATTGCGCTGGCGCCAGCTAACTCCAGCATGCGGCCAATGTGCACTACGTATTGCTCGCGCAATTCCACGGATTCCTCGTCGTCGCGGAAGTAATAATCTTTCTCCGGAAGGCCGAGTCCACCCGGGCCGAGGAAGGCAATGTTTTCGGTGCTGTTCTCGAAGTCCGCAACTGGACCGAGGCCGAACAAGACATCGACGTTAATCATGTGCAATTCGCCAACCACCTTTGCGAATGCAGATGCATCTTCAATGTTGTCGATGCGATCTAGATACCCGCGAATGCTTTCGATTCCTGCAGCTTCAATCACAGCGGTGTCCATGCCGGTATTCCACAACGCGCCAAGTTGCAAAGTGATGGGGTCGGAGGATGCAACCGCTGCTCCCGCATCGATCATGATTTGGTGCAAGATAACTTTATTGCGCTCATTGATCTCATGAAACACACCCCAAGAACCTTTCGCATCTGGAATCGGATTCGCATCCTTCCATGCATGGTTGGTGTAAAGATAAAAGTCTTCCGACGGACTAAAATCTAGATCAGTCTGCGCGGAACTCTGGTGGATTGCACAGGACCCAAGCGCCAAGATGGCAAGCGGGATGCAAAGTTGCGGGAGGCATTTCATGAGGCCAAGATTCTAACCTCCTTTGCAAATATTGGTGTCTATGGAACCGCAACCGCGGCCACGTTGCCAAGGCGCGATGCCGCTCCTTGACCCGACGCAAGACCAGTGAAATACAAGGTCTGGCCAAACCATCCGGGAGCTACGGGCAGGGACACTTCATTGGCGCCACGACTGCTCAAGCGTTGATGGTAAACCGGGGTGGCGGTACCAAGGTCAATGCCAAGTAAACCAAAGGGTGTCATTTGCGCAGCAGTTTGAAAGGACCAACCCAAATCTAAAACGCCATGCAGACGTCCAGCTCCACCAACGTTCACCGCTTGATTACCAGCATCCCAGGACGCCCAAATCGCCGGGCGGTAGCATCGACTTTCCATTTTTACCGGTTCCGTTTCCATGCCGCTACCCACAAACTCTTGGTAGAGGTCTTCTTCGCCACGCATTTCAGCACGAAAAATTCCGGCCACCAAACGCCGGTGCAAACGCGCTTGCTCACTTCCTGCTAATGGCTCGTTGTTCGGCGGGCTGTCGCCACAACCGGAATGGCCCATGCCAATCACCTTGAAGTACATATTGCGTTCACTATTCTGCGCGCGTAGCGGCCAATCGTGCACCGTGCGCGGCGGCACCACGGAGTCCACGGAGCCGGCGACCCAGTACCCGCGCCCGCGATAATCCATCACCGCTTGATTGCCGGCATCGTTCGCGGCAGCCTGGAGACCAATGATGACTTCAATCCGTGGTTCAATGCCGATTAACAACGGAAGTGTGCCGCCGCCCATGGAATGTCCTGCCGCGCCCCAAGGAGCGCCGGCTTCCACCATACCGCTTAGCCAAGACTGCGGGTCTTGCGCCGCATTTTCAGCCCAATGCAATAAAGCTCGGCTGTCACGCGCATAGGAAGGGACATCGGGAAACAGGCCGCGTTGCGTATCCGTGCTCACAATCACAAAACCCCAACTAGCAAGGTGAGTGCAGAGGTCATCGTAACCGTCGGCGGAGCCAAGCCACCCGTGCATGAAGTTGACTAAGGGATAGGGGCCCGAAATGGCATCGGCCAAAGTGTCTTCGCCGGCTGAAAGGGCTGGATAAAAAACCCGCACTTTAATCTGACCCTGACTGCTGAAGGTGTCCTGCACTTGAAGGTCTTGCCAGCCGACCAAATATGGACCGTCATCTTCGATGGCTTGCGCAGCCAAAGGTGCGGCGAATGGGGCCAGTAAAGCCAAGCAGGAAATCAAAATCATGTATCGAGTCTACATGAGAATTCCCTTATCGTGTGCCTATGGAAGAAGCCTATGCTTGGCTGCTCAAAGAGCTGCGTTCGTTTCCGGACGACGTTGCCGGATTGGCGGTCACCCCTCAAGTTCAGCCGGATGAAATCCGTCGTCATCTCTCGGAAACCTTTTCGCTGGAAGAGGGCATGCCTCTGACCGAGGCTTTGGGAGAAGTTGGCGGCATGATGCGACGGTGGTTGACTCATGTCACTCATCCGCGTTATTTCGGTTATTTTAATCCTACAGTGACCGAGGCCGGCGTCATGGGCGAAACTCTTGCGGCGCTTTACAACCCGCAACTTGCAGTTTGGTCCCATGCTCCTGCTGCGGTGGAGATTGAACGTTTCACTTTGACCTACCTCATGAAACGGATTGGCTTTGACCACCGGCATGCGGTTGCGCATTTCACCAGCGGAGGTGCCGAAGCCAATCACACCGCAGTGATCACCGCCTTGACCCAATGTTTCCCGGACTATGGGGAAAAGGGCTTGGCTAGTTTGGAGCAAGCACCGAGGATTTACGTTTCTGCGGGTGGGCATGAGAGCTTCAACAAGATTGCTCACGCTACTGGATTGGGGCGTGAGTCCGTGCACGTGGTGCCAACCGATGAATATCTGCAAATGGATATCGATGCCYTGCGCCAAGCGATTCGKGAAGATCGYRCKGCAGGCTTCATGCCATTCATGGTGGTCGCAACGGCTGGGACGACGGCAGCTGGTGTCGTCGACCGTCTAAAACACGTGGTTGCTATTTGCCGCGCACAGGGATTGTGGATGCACACCGATGCTGCATGGGGAGGTGCSGTTTTACTTTCCAATAAATTACGCAGCTTGCTCGACGGCATTCAATATTCCGATTCCGTCACYTTCGATGCCCACAAATACCTTTCGGTCCCYATGGGYGCCGGCATGTTTTTCTGTCGTCATCCGGAACCTGTGCGGCGAGCTTTYCAAATCAGTACCGACTACATGCCGGTGYCSACGGAGAAYACCGAAGAYCYGTACGCMAGTAGTYTGCAGTGGTCGCGGCGGGCGATTGGGCTTAAAGTTTTTCTAAGTTTGGCYCATCATGGTCGSAGTGGTTACGCTGAGCTGATTGAACACCAAGCCGATATGGGCGAATCCTTRCGCGATCGACTCCGCGARAAGGGTTACTTRATTGARAATCAAACCATGCTTCCAGTGGTCTGTTTTTCYCAYCCACGRTGGGARGGYAGGCATACCGAGATGTCCCGAGTCGTGCACCAGCTTCAATCCAGCGGGGAGTTTTGGGTCAGCACGATTTTTCTTCCCAACGGTCGGCCGGCTATCCGCGCTTGCATCACCTCCTATAAAACCAGCGAGGAAGATCTCGAGGCCCTGGTTCAGGCGCTTGAAAGTGCAAGTTAGAGCAGAGAGAAACCGCGAGAAGGCCTTGAGAGCCACTTAAGCCTGTTGCCCAAGCAGCCGATAAATGAGGGACTCGTCATCAAACCCCCTCTATGTCTGCCCTACTCAGTAGCCAGGAATACCTGGAATACCTCCGGTCCACCCTAATGGATGGCTCTGTCAAGCTTGAAGATTGCCGCCAGTTCGGAAGGAAGCTTGCCAAAGAGGACCAAAATGCGCATCGATTGCATCAGCTTCATGCAGATGCGGTGGTGGAATTATTAAGGGAGACCCCCGATTCAGCCGTGCGGCGCCAGGTCGAACGCAAGGCGGCTTTGGTTTTAGCGGAAACCCTTTTGGCCTTTGCCGATCATCTGCAAAAAGGCTGGCAAGCCGTACTGGGAGAGGATTCTCAAGCTCGCCTAGACCTTATTCTGGACACCACCGAACTCGGCACGTGGAGTTGGGATTTAAAGTCCAGGTCCTTGGTGGCGGACGAGCGTTTTCATGCCATGCATGGCGGTAAATATCGCGGTGCGGTGATTGACCGCGAAGATYATTTACGTCGTGTTCATCCCGCTGATGTCGAGACGGTCACCAAGGCAACGTTTTCCTTACTGGTCGATGATAGCCCATTAGAAATTTATTATCGAGTCCTTTTGGAGGGTGGTGAAGAACGCTATATTCGCACCCAAGCTTCTTTAGCCCGCGATGAGGAAGGGATTCCACTGCGCATGTTCGGCGTTTGCTTGGACATATCGAAAACGAAAAAAGCGCAACGCGAACTGGAAGATTTATCTTGCAGTGATCCGTTAACCGGAGTTTTGAATCGAAGAGGCTTGACCAACTCTCTAGAAAAAGAGGTCGACCGCCGCCGCAAGTCAGGAAGCGAGATGCAAGCCCTATTTCTTGATCTTGATGACTTCAAAAAGATTAACGATGTCTACGGGCATTCGATTGGTGATGAAGTCCTGCAAACGGTTTCGAAAATCTTGCGCGAGACCGTTCGTGCTTCGGACCACGTTGCACGTATCGGCGGCGATGAATTTTTGGTTATTCTCCCCACCACCAATCGTGAGGAAGCACGTCCGGTAGCGGAAAAAATTCACCAGGCCATTTCGGAATCTGTAATTTCCGAGAAATACCCCCATTTACGGATTGGGGTCAGTTTGGGAATGGTCACGGCAGCGCGCGAAGATGAAATGGTGCAAGATCTTTTGGTGCGCACCGAGCGTGCACTACACAGCGCTAAGCGTTATGGCAAAGGCCAGATTTTCCACGAAAACAACCTTTTCCGCAGTGGGGAGACTCGCGCCAAGAGTTTTACCGAGATTTTGGAAGAGCTACACGATTCCAAATCATATTTTGCGGTCAAGCAAAAACTGGTACGCACCTCTGACGAAAAGGTGGTCGGATATGAATTCCTGACTCGTAGTCATTGCGATGCCTTGCGTAGTCCAGAAGATTTCTTGCGCTTTGCGATGGATGCTGGGATTTCCAATGTAGTGGACTTGCATGCTTTCGCTACTTGCTGCAAAGCTTCCCATTTATTAGATGCAGAGATGCATTGCCACCTAAATCTTTTGCCCTCGACGCTCGAGACGATTCATCCAGATCAGCTCATCCGCCAACTTGGTGTGGGGCGCGATTTTGGTTTGTATTGCATTGAGATTAGTGAAAAAGAAGCAGTGCGTGATCCGCGCAGCCTTTTGCACACCGTCGATGGCTTGCGGGAAGCAGGGGTGCGGATTGCCCTTGATGACATTGGTTTTGGACATTCCAGCCTAGAAGCACTCATCATGCTTGAGCCGGAGGTCATCAAAGTTGATCGTGCATTGGTCGGCGGTATTCACCAAGAATCTTCGAAGCGTCGTGCGTTTGAGAGTCTGTTGCGTGTGGTTGCTACCTGGGGTGGTGAAGTCGTTGCTGAAGGTGTTGAGGTTCGCGAAGATTTGCGTGTGTTGCAAGATCTCGGGGTGCCCTTCGTGCAAGGCTTTCTCTTCGGTAAGCCGGAGTAGTTGCGAAGAGTTAGAATCTGCGAGTGTTCGCACGGTTCACTCAGCCCTTTGCCCGCTTAGGCGTGGCGCTTGCCCTCTCGGCTTTATGCTCTTGCAGCTTGTTGAGAAGCGACCCGGTTTGTGCCCACCCAAGCTGTTCGGCGCATTTGCGTTTAGGAGCCTCGGAAGCCGAAGTCATTTCTGGGACCTGGCTCGATGCCAAATGGGAACGTATTGAGTTCGTCGGCCCGGTGGGTCGTGACCTAGTCATCTTGCGTTGCTACGCCTCGATTTCGCCGGTGGCTTTCGAGGAGGGTGAATTGGTCGGGTGGGTTCATCGTTTTCAATCCGACAGTTGGGAGCGAAACCCCGAGTTGCGTACGTTAAAGGGTTTGCAAAGTGGAGCTTCCGAGCTGCAGGCGCGCAAAGCGATGGGCGATCCCGATCGGATGGTGAGTTTTCACTCCGACCATGGAGATGAAATAGTGATCTGGTCTTGGGAAGCACATCCTGTTGCCCTAGGTTTTGCCCGCTTCCTTGAGTTTGACCCGTTGGACGGTGTGCAAAAACTAGAGGGAACACTCACCCTGCGCGGATACGTGGAAGGCTTCGATGACTTCCGCGCTGAAGACTAAATCAGAGCTTCCTCCGAGTTTTCCTAACGGGTCAATTCCACCTTGCCCCATAGCGCGGTATCGTGAAGGTCGTGTTCGAAGTAGGGGCTCCACGCCCAACCCTTGCGATAGAAGTTCACTCGAACCGTGTTGCCGGCAGTCGGAATCGTCGCAGTTTCGGGCAACTTCAAGGACGACCAGGGTATGGCGATTTCTGCCCACCAACCGCGGTCGGGATCACCTGGAGTGTTGAGCGTTCCAGAAAGTGAGACCTTCCCCACAATCATGGAAGGGTTGCCGCTCACCTTATAACTATCACCGGAGACGTACTGGGAATCTAAAAGTAAGCTTCCAGGTTCCAAACTAATCGTTCGATAATTTCCGAGTTCAGCATCTCGGGTGACGAAAGTCAGCAGGCCATCAAATCCCAACGAAGAAACCGGAACGCTCTCAAGATTAGGTTCGATCATCCAAACGCCGAGGAATAGGTACTGACGATTCCATAGCATTTTAGCGCGCGACTGATAGCGCGGGCGGCTGGTAGCGCTTCCTTCAACCGCCACAAAATTGGCAGTCCATGGCGCATCACGCCATGCGATGTCGTCCAGGCTGCCATCAATCGTGGGCGCTTCGTGGGTAAATTTCGCGGCATACTGACGCGGAATATCACCGGCCAAATCGAGCACTGGATGATCGGGTGCGCTGGAGCAAGAACCTAAGAATGGTGCGGCAGAAAGAGCGGCAAGAGCAAGAAAGATAGGTGAAGGAAGGCGTCGCATGGCTGTGGATGGCAAGATAACTGGTTTACGCACCACCTCGACTTGGATTAGGGATAAGCGTCACTAAAAGAAACGGCGGCCGACCCATTCATGTCGACCGCCGCTCTGGAGGGATGGTTTCCTAGAGTGTTACTGAGGTCGAGATTTCCTCGCGTAGGGACAAAAGGGCTTCATCGCCGGGAGCGATTTCTAGCGCGCGATCTAAAGAATTCACCGCCTGCTTTGACTCGCCACACATTTGTTGTGCACAAGCCATGCGATATAAGAGCGCAGCTTCCATGCCTTGACCACATTCCTCGCATCCTTCTTCGCAGCCACCTTCTTCACAAGCAGTCACGGAGGCTTGGCGTCGCTCCATTAAATTGTTAGCCACCACGAGAGCGAACTTCGCATCTTTCTTCGAGATGTCTTCCCGCGTTTGATAGTAATAGTCGACTAACTGGATGCCACTATAAGTTGCTTGTTTGCTGCCTTCTTCGCCGATGGCAGGAGCTAAATCCCACATGGCATGGTAGGCCTTGCGTGCTTTAGCGTAGTCCTCGTTGTAAGCCTCATAGCTGGCAATCATGGTCCAAGCAGTACGCTTGATTTCAGGCTGCTTGATTCTCTTGACGTGCTTGTAGAGTGGCTTCAACTCATAGATTTCAACGCCTTCTGCCATTTCTCGAGTTTCCAATTCGAAGGCCACCTTTTCGAGTTGCACGCGTGCACCAATTAAGGTGGTTCCTTTGGGGTCTAACTCAAGGATTTCAGAACTCACCAATTGAGCTTGCTCGCTTTGACCTACGTCGAACAGTTTGATCGAGAGGGCATCGCGGGAAGCAACGGCTTGTTCCAATCCTGCGCTTGCCTCGGTCAAGGAAGCACGAAGCGCTGAAACGGTTCCTTCGTTTCGCAAGATCCGATCCATTTCATTGACGAAGCCTTCTGCCTTAATGAAACCAATGATGGCATCTTCRACYKYGCSGKYKRGANMMCMWGRTGNRTCRWMKRWKGKRSAGTTGTTATTCCGTATCGGTTTACAAGTTTGCGGCCTTCAGTGTTGCCTGGATTGGCGCCGATGCAGACAAAGGTCGACAGGCGAGCGACCGCTTCTCCATCGTTGAGAACCTGGTCATTAAATGCAGTGCAGCTTTCGCTTTCTCCACTCCAGAAATAGATCCAGGTTTGTTGATTGGCTTGATCAGCCGCGCGAATGGCATCGAAGGCACTGCCCTCAGTCCATTCCACGCCACCCCCAGAAAGGAGCAGCGGAAGTAGAAGTGTGATGTTCAGCATGTTTTCCTTAGTCCTCCAAACTGAAGGACTGGACACGCTGTTCAACAAAACTTAATCAGGGCTTCTTTATTGCGTTGGTTTCCAGGCAGCAACCCGTGCTTGCAGAGCAGCTTGATCACCGCCGCCAGTCGCAACCGCCAGTTCAAGGGCCCCAATCGCTTCGGCGCGTTGACCATTCAGCTCGTAACAATCCGCCAATCGTTCGTAGCAAAGCGAATCGCGATCTCCGTTGCTGGCAAGCTTGGAGATTTCAGCGATTAGCAGCTCACTGGCTTCCACCGCCAATTTCCGGTCCGCTGCATTGGTGTGCTGTTTTAGCTCCAGAAAATCGCCAGTCATGGCATAGGTGTAACCAATTCGGTTGGCTTCAGCAAGATGCTTAAAGGCAAGATGATGAGCTTGCAGAGCCTTTTTCGGTTGTCCAATGTCTTTGCGGATCCCTGCGATGTACTCATAGCCCTCGTACAAAATACCGGGGTAAATCGGAAAGTTTGGGTCGACCAAAAAATCTTCCAATGGAGACAAGTCAACCTTGGTAATGTCATCTTGAGCACAGCCAAAGATATATTCCATCATGGTGTACATTTCCATTCTGCGCCGAATCTCCGAACGCCCAAGCGGGTCTTTCTCCTTAATTGTTTCGAGGTGCTTCCAGTAGGCTTGGTCGTCACCGAGAGCCCAACACTTTTGCGCCAAGTCATAGAAGGCCTGCAAATCCATGGGATTGGTTTTACATTTCTGCTCGAGATCACTGCGCGTATTGACGCCGCTGAAAATCCTCTGCAGCTCCGGGGTCAAATCCATTTTGTCCATGTAGCCGCCAATCTGTTCATCGGCAAATCCATCGGGCCGCACAAAAACCATGGTGGGAAAGGTTTGCACTTTAAAGCGAGCCAAAATGTCATCGCCCGCGGTGGTGCCGTGCAATAAACGCAGCATGATCGGCTCTTGGAGAGCTTTCACCACATCTGGATCGGTGAGTGCCTCAGTCTCAAAACGAGTTGCCCAATCACTCCAGTCCGCATGAAAATAGAGCACCAAGTAGCGGTCCTCCTGTTTGGCTTGCTCCAGGGCAGTTTCAAAACTCGCATCAAGCCAGGTAATTGTGGGTGCCTGCGGAGCCTCTTGTGGCGCGAGCAGGAGGAGAAGTGGGGCTAGAGCGGAAACCATCATTGCAGATAGTCCACTAGAACAGATTGTCGGACATGGAATCGAGTATTTATTTTGAAAGGCCGTGCGGAATAATGGTGTCTTTGGTCCTCCCTGCGCGTAGAGAGCTTGCGACCTCCTAAATCGCTGTTCAGCCTCCATGAATGACCTTTCCACTCACGCCTCGCTGCTTTCGCGAGTCCGAAACCCTGAAGATCACGCTGCCTGGCGCCAATTCGACCGCCAATATCGAGACCTCATCCTGCGTTATTGCCGCGCTCGAGGCCTACAGCAGGCCGATTCCGAAGATGTCCGCCAAATGGTCATGATCAATCTTGCACGGCATTTAAAGGACTTTCGCTATCGCCCAGAGTTGGGCCGGTTCCGTGCTTACCTGCAGCGCACCGTGCGCAATGCGATTCATCGGTACTTCCGGAGTCCAAATCGTGAGATTCTTGGACTAGAGCAAGGTGAGGATCTCGCGTGCAACGACCAGGGAATTCACGACATCGACCCCTTGTGGGAATCGGAATGGCGCCAACATCATTACCGTTTGGCGATGGCGGTGGTGCGTCGCAGCACGATAGAAAAAGGGATCGACGTCTTCGAAGCTTTGTTGGCCGGCGATTCCGTTGCAGAAGTAGCGAAACGTTTTTCCATGAGTGCCGATGCGGTGCAAAAGGTAAAGCAACGCGTGCGCAATCGATTGCGTGTCCAAATCGAACTTCAAGTTCTGCAGGAGGATGGCTATGAGCACAACGCCTCCGCCTGATTCCAATCCAGACACCGATCTCAGCCGCCTCGGTTTTGATTTTGGCGAGTCAAACGATTCTTGGTTCGAAGAACTGCGCGCATCCGGAGAGACACCGGAGCTTGGAAAAATCGGCAGTTATGAATTGCTCGAAGAGGTGCAGCGCGGTGGCCAGGGTGTCGTGTTTTTAGCGCGGCAGCCCGGCACCAAACGACTTGTTGCGATTAAGCGTTTGATTGCCGGCTCCTTGGCCGGCGAACAAGAACGCAAACGATTTGCCCGCGAAATGGAAGCGGCAGCGGCGCTGAATCACCCGAACATTGTCACGGTTTATGCGGTAGAGGAAGTTGACGGCGTTCCCGTTCTGGCCATGGAATGGGTCGATGGCGTCCCATTTACGTCTTGGCGACCCGACGGAGGCCATCTGCGTGATCGTTTGGAAGTATTCCTGCGCACCTGCGATGCCGTCGCTCATGCACATGCCARAGGAATTCTGCACCGCGATTTGAAGCCCTCCAACATTTTGGTCGACGACGATGGTAATCCTCACGTATTAGATTTCGGTCTAGCCAAGCGCTTCGAAACCGACCAAACCCAATTCGATGTCACTATCGGCGATGTCTTCCTTGGCACACCCGCTTACGCTTCGCCCGAGCAGTTGCGTGGCGAGAAGAAACTCGATGTCCGCTCTGACATTTTCTCACTCGGTTTATTGTTGTATGAGACTTTGGTGGGGGAAAGCCCCTACGGGAAAGAGCGCAGTTGCTTGAAAATCTTGAAGAAGATTGAAAGCGGAAGTCCAATCCTCCCGAGGAACATTCCAGGCCTGGACAGTGATTTGTGTAAGGTCGTTCATAAGTGCACCGCAATCCACGCGGACGATCGCTATCCGTCAGTCGATGCTTTAGCGGTTGATTTGCGTCGCTACCTAGCTGGGGAGCCAGTCCATGCATTACCGCCCTCTAACTGGGCATTAATGAAGTACCTTCTGCAACGCAATCCGATGGCTACTGGATTGTCTGCCTCTTTATTAGTCATCGTGGCCCTTTCCGCAGTCGTAGGCATGCTTCAGGCGAATCGTCTCGCCGATCAACGCGATCTTGCCATCGAGTTGAACTTGGATTTGAAGGACGCTCTCCAACAAGCGCGGGATTCTGAAGCGAATGCCGTTGCTGCCTCCAAACGCGCTCAGTACAAGGCGGACCAGTTCGCTGCCCTCATGCGTTACAACCCGGACTGCAAATTACGGGCTGCCGATCTCAATCCAGATTACGTGCGGGCTACCCGTTCGGAGTAGGCAAGGTCAGGCATGAAAAAAGCCCATCGGCTGCCTCAGGAATCCCCCCCTCAAGCCAGCCGATGGACCAGGAATATCTCCCCAATGTCCTTTCATGGGTGTAGACGACGCTAGGGTGCCATCGACACGTGAAAATCTCAGAATTCTTCAAATTACGCCTATTCCGGGTCGATGCAGGGGAATAGAACCGATATTCCGCTGTCTTATCCAGCAGAAGAAGGTTCCCCTGACCTTCGCCTGATAAGCTGGCCTAGGCCCTCGTGACCGACGACCAACAAGCTACCGATGCTCTACAACGCTGCCATTCCGGCGACGTTGAGGCTCTAGGTGTGCTTTTTGGACTCTTCGGCGACCGGGTCTATCGCCTCTGCTTTCACGTCCTCGGTTCCCAAGCCGATGCCGAAGATGCGGCCCAAGAGGTGTTCTTGCGTGTCTTTGCCAAAGCTGGGACTTTCGCGGGGCGGAGTCAGGTTTCCACCTGGATTCATCGCCTTACCGTGAACTTTTGTCTGAACCAACTGAAAAGCCGCAAGCGCAAGTCAACCACTTCGCTGGAAGCGATTCCACAGGCAGACCCCACCACATTGGTGGACGGCAGTGGACAACTGGAGCAGACCGAAACCGTAGCCATTGTGCGTGATGTTTTGGCCCGCATGCCGGAAGAGGCTCGAGCCATTTTCCTCCTGCGTGAGGTCGATGACCTCAGCTACCGAGAAATCAGCGAGATTCTGGGCCTTCCTGCGGGAACCGTCATGTCTCGCCTTTCCCGCGCACGCGATAAGTTTCGCCAACTTGCCGCAGGCTCCGCAACTGATTTAGGAGTGATGAAAGAATGAAACAAGAAGACCAAGTACTCGATTCTCAACAACGTCAAGCTTTACAAGCAACCACTGCTCCGGAAGGATTGTGGTCGCGTATTGAGAAAGCCGCGACCTTGGAAATGGAATCGCAATCTTCTAATCCAAAGCCAAACGCAGAATTGCTTGGCGGTGCTTCGCGCTTCCAGCAACGCATTCGTTTTGCAGCAGCAGGCATGCTTGGCTTCCTAGTGTTCTTTGGTTTGGAGCAAATGGTAACGCGTTCGGCGCCCGGAGCAGCCACCACCAGCATTGCAGCGAGTGGCTTGCATCTGGTGGATCATTTGCGGCAGGATGTACCCTTGGTCCATAACCCGGCCTCCTACGTCGACGGCTTGCAAAGCCACAACCCATGGCCAGAGGTGACTTTGGCGACTTACATCAGTAATAATGAGGCGAACTAATGAGCCCTAAATACCTAGTTGTTTTCATGGGTGGCGCCTTATTAGCAAGTGTTGGCTTAAATGTTGCGCAGTACCAAAAGCCTGACAAGGAAATGCCGAAGGTCGAAGCGTCGGCAGAGTACGCAGATTTGGACCTAACGCCTGCCCAAATTGGTGTTTTGAATCGTTGTGGAACAGCGTGCCATGAAGCGGCCGAAAATCTACGCGACGAGTCGGCTGCGGTCACTGACGAACTGCGCATGGCTCTCTCTGCAGACGATTTGGATGAAGCCTTGGTGANNGATTNKAGCWGRKARMCWMTGTGAACTTCGCAACCAAGAAGTAGACAACAATATTGCGACCTTGCTGGAAGTCCGCAACACCTTGGATCCCAAGCAGGTGCGCACCCTTTATCGGGTGTTGTATCCAGACCAAGGCAATTAGCCATCGCGAGGGCGAAAATCCCATCAAGCATGGGACTCTGTGTTAAACCTAGGGCTCATGCGCTGCTTCGCCACCTTCCTTGTTCTCTCTCTAGTTTGCGCAACCGGACTGGCCGCGCAAGCTGACGAAATATTTAGCGAAGCCGATTACGACAAGGAGATGCGTCAGGTCATGGAACCGGATCAGTTTCCGGTTTTGCATCATCCGCCGATGGCGACGGTCATGGAAGCTGGTTTGGAGATCGATGGCGACGAGCCGGTCATCGGCCTATTTCTCGGTGGCGAAGCACGCGCGTATCCAATCTCAGTGATGGGTGGCGTGGAGTTAGTGAATGACACCTGCGGAGAAATCCCAGTTGCSGTSAGTTGGTGACCGCTRTGYCAAACGGCCATCGTGTATGGCCGCACGGTWGATGGRCAGGTGTTGAACTTTGGGCATGAAGGCGTGCTCTACCGCAACTCCTTCGTGATGTACGACAAGGAGACCAACTCGAAGTGGCTTCACGTCACTGGGGAGGCCTTGAAGGGGGAGTTGAAAGGCAAGAAGCTCGGTTTCATTCCGTCGGAAATCATGCCTTATAAAACTTGGAAGCGACGTCATCCGACCACCGGAGTTCTGCTCGGTAAAAAGGTCAGCGGCATGATGGGCACCTTCACTTTGAAGGACCGGATTTCGAGTTTTGGACTCTCGGTTGGTGAGGGGCGTAACGTCACCCTTTTCCGCTACTCGCTGCTGGACCGACTCCCGGTTTTAGACACCACTCTGGCCGATGTCCCGTTGGTGGTTTGCTTTGACCAGGTTGCGATTTATGCGGTGGCTTTTCGCAGCCAATTGAGCGGTCGTCAGCTGCATTTTTCCGCGCTCGCCCTAGTTCCAGGCGCCGAAGATATCCGCCCCCTGATGCGCGATGCCGAGACTGGCAGTYTRTGGTTGCGGATGACTGGRGAATGCCTCGCTGGGGAGCTCAARGGCGCTCAGCTGGAGCAGRTTCCGGCAACSGCATGGCTWGGRAACCGCTGGATGGCCTTCTTYRARGGTGGCCGCGACGTGMAAYTRGARAAGCTGTAGACCRRRCAGATTCCAGCTGAGCCGCCACAYRGCYGTTTTCCGCTGCTACACTGGGCCACCCGCCCTTTTTACGAGGTGKCACCWARTGGCCCCARACGRAAAAGGAGACGGTCTCACCATTCTTCGTTCTCTAGGAGTACCCAATGTCTGATCAAGAAGTTCTCGTCGTACAGTCCAAGATCAAGGCCTACATYAAGGCTAAGTCTGGCATGTCCACCTCAGGTGCCGTTGCCGCACGYCTTTCCGATTTGATTCGCCAAATGTGCGATGGCGCGATTGCATCCGCCGAGTCTGGAAAGCGTAARACGGTCATGGACCGCGACTTTGGAGGSGACGAGTAAGTCGCTGTAAGTGATTTCGGGCGGCGCTCTTACGTCGCCCGAATTGCTTTTGARATGCACTCCCGCCGTTTTTCATGGATGGCCGGTTTGGCTGGAGGTGCGCTGAGTTTGAGCGCCTGTGGAACYGCGCCGGTGCTGAATCATCTACCTGATGCTCCCTCATTGAGAGGTCTGAGCCGGGTCGATTCCAACACTGCCTGGGTGTCAGGGAGTCAGTCCACCGCCGCCGTTTCTCATGATTCTGGACGCACTTGGACTGCCCACGCCCCCAAGTTGGCCACAGACGATGTCCTCGACTTCCGCGACATCGAAGCCTTCTCTCRRGACGAGGTGGTGCTCATGGCGGCCGGTCCAGGGGGGGCGTCGAGGGTTTTCCGCACMGAAAATGGAGGAATTTCYTGGGAAATTTGYGCSGTMAATCAGGAGCCWGARGGCTTTTGGGATGGCATCGCCTTCTGGAATCGTGAACGCGGACTGCTTGTCGGTGACCCGGTGGATGGCCGCCTCACCGTGCTTCGGACCAGGGATGGTGGGCGCAATTGGGCATCGGTTCCGCAGGCTGGATTGCCTTTGGCGGTGGAAGGGGAATACGCTTTTGCGGCAAGCGGTACCTCGGTTGCGGTGGCCGGCGAAAACTTCGCATGGATCGYCACTGGAGGGTCGGTTGCTCGGGTTTATCGAAGTACCGATGGCGGCGAAAGTTGGGAGGTGCAGGCGTCTCCATTATCTGCCGGAACTGCAGGCAGTGGCATCTTTTCGATAGTCTTCCGCGATGCTAAAAACGGTGTCATCGTCGGCGGCGATTWTGAGCTTGCGGATCAAGTCCTCATCAATGCCGCATGGACGACAGATGGAGGCCTTAGTTGGCATCCTGCCGAGACCATGCCTGCCGGATATCGCTCTGGCGTTTCTTGGCACCCCCGACGTAAACAATGGATTGCGGTCGGCCCTTCTGGCACCGATGTTTCCTCCGATGGCATCCACTGGTCACCATCCAAAGTGGAGCTTTCCGGCTTCCATTCCGTAGATGGCAATTGGATGAGCGGTGCTGAAGGCAGCACCGCTCATTGGAGGTAGGGTAGTTAGCTTTACTGCTTGGCGATGCCAATCACGCCATAACCTACGCGCGATCCTGCATTGCCAGTCGGCTGACTGCGCTGATCATCTTCGCCAGCATGAATGATCACGCCACGGCCCAGGATGGAATGCTTGCCGACCAGGTTTAGGTCCYCGTCGTAACGCGAGTAYTCRGCAACKCCGTTGGCATCRGCCACAATGTTGCCCAGATCRCCTACGTGACGRCGCTTGGMGGAAGGACCGCTGTGRTCRTGRYCTTCMGGGTTGTAGTGACCGCCGGCAGCCTTGCCATCGGTGGTGGTGAGGTCRCCGAACTCATGGATRTGGAARCCRTGAGCRCCAGGAGCKARGCCRGTRATGCGYGCYTCAATGAAKACKCCRYCYCTGCGTTCGGTGAAAGTCACCGTRCCRGAMACMTTTTCATTRCCTKCGGTGCCGCKWATCACGCAAACGGCTTTTTCGACMTCGAGGTCGTACATCCAATYGCCRGCRKKGGCGTCATTKCCGATGGCTACCACGCAGGAGCCAAGAAGAGGTGCTACACAGGCAGCTARGAGTGCGATTTTTTTCATTCAGAAGTGTTTTCGGRGGCTTCGAGTTTCTGGTGCAAACGCCCAAGGCGRAGTGCGGAACCAGTCCAGAGTGCGGCAAAGGGTACGACCGCGAGTGAGAGTCCACCACCACCTAGGAAGTTCGAGAACAGGTCGTACATCCAGGATACGGCACTGTCCCCGCCGCGATAGACGAATGTATCGAGGAAGGACTTGGACTTGTACTTYTGCGCGGTYGGAACCACCGTGAATAGGACCTCRCGBGCCGGTTTBGCCAGGGCGTAGTTGCCGGCGCGGCGSAGGACATCGGCAATCGCAATGGTGGTGAGCGTGGTCCATAAACCGAGCGCTCCGAAAGCAAACATGGTGAGCACCGGGAGGATGGCTAGRGTAAATCCAACTCCGATTTTCTGCAGCAGCTTGCCAGTGRCGAGGAATTGSAGGGCGAGVGTKAGBACATTGGMGAKGAYYTCAATATTGGAATAGAAAGCRCGGCGAGCATCGCGATCCTCGAAAAATTCATAGGCGTATTCGGCTTTGAGGCGATATAGGAAACCGCTGCTGACTAGAAACARCAAYAGGTAVABGCAAATRTTDCGCAGGTAYGGCGATTCCCAAACRGTDCGYGCGCCGTCCCAAAGVCCACCACCYAAGCCTTTTTCCTTTTTCTTCTGCGCTGCAGGAATYAAHCCTGTTTGGTTGAKGCGGTGGAAGCAGACCACGGCCAATTGCAGCATRAVGATKGAGACTAAYAADAGTTGGGCGGTTCCAATCCGTGCGTCCAAAATGGAAGTCAAAGTCGGACCCGCGATAGCACCCAGGGTGGCGCCCATCATGACCCGKCCAAAAWATTGTTTSCCCTGTCCGCTTTTGAAAATGTCGGCGAGGAAGGACCAGAAAACCGAAAGCGCAAATAAATTGAAGACGCTTACCCAAACGTAAAACACAAAATCGAAAGCGGTGCGAGCGGTGCCATCGTCCGGCAAACTCCGTAGCAGGCAAAAGAACAGCAGCAGATTCAGACTGAAAAAATGGTAAACCCCAGGCACCAGCTTGTGTCTGGGAAAGCGCGAGGACACCCASCCGAACAGYGGMACCAGGGCGAGCATGACCACAAAAGTCCCAGACCACAGCCAGCTCAGAATATCGTTGTGRGCWGAGCCSACTTCATCSCGCACTGGCTTGAGCAGGGAATAGCCKGTCATCAGCARGAATGCGAACAASGTRGCCAGCAGCACTGCTTTTGACTCGCGGATGGGCGCCGGATGGGCGCTTAGTGCGGGCTGGTCGGGTTCAGAGGGCATGGATTGGGAACTCATCCGAAAAAAAGCCTACGTGCAGCGAGGCTTTGCGTAGAGCATAATCTGACATGGTTTTTTCCCGCCGAAACTTCCTCTTCGCGTCTGCCCTTGGTGGCGCATCCGCCCTTAACTCGCAAGCACTCGCCGCTTCAGTGAGCCGCTTGGGTGCTGGACTCCCGACTGGCGCGCAGCCAGGCAAAGGTAAATCCATGCTAATCCTTGGCGGCACACGCTTCCTTGGCCCGCACTTGGTAAATGCTGCGCTTGCTGCTGGATGGACGGTGACCTTGTTCAATCGTGGCAAGTCGAATCCAAACATGTTTCCGGATTTGGAGAAACTCAAGGGCGATCGCAGCGATGACCTTTCTGCCTTGGAAGGCCGTAAATGGGATGCCGTCATTGATACATCCGGCTACATCCCACGGCATGTGAAAATGTCGGCGGAACTCTTGGCGGAAAATGTTGGGCAGTACGTTTTTATCTCGACCGTTTCGGTTTATGACGATCCCGGTGGAATGGTGCTCGATGAAGATAGTCCGGTCGGAGTCTTAGAAGATCCAACCATGGAGAAAGTGACTGGTGAAAGTTACGGCCCATTAAAAGCTCTGTGTGAGCAAGCTGCCGAAGCTGCCATGCCAGGACGCGTAACTAACATTCGCCCCGGCTTGATTGTTGGACCTTTAGATAACAGTGGCCGCTTTACTTATTGGCCGTGGCGGATTGCGAAAGGTGGGGAGGTGTTAGCGCCGGGCAACCCAAACGCCGAGATTGAATACATCGATGCACGCGACCTTGCAGACTTCACCCTGCACTGTATCCATGAAAAAGTTCACGGTGTGTTTAACGCTAACGGCCCGGGACCGCGCGTTTCCATGCAAGAACTCTTGCACGGCTGCAAAATGGTTTTGGGATCCGACGCCTCCTTCACTTGGATTCCCGACGAAAAGTTGGAGGAATATGGAGTGGGTGCTTGGATTGAAATGCCGTTGTGGATTCCTGCGGCTTACCCACATAGCAATGCCAATTCTCAGAAAGCAGTGGCTGCAGGATTGGTTTACCGTCCATCTGGCGAAACCATTCGTGACACCTTCGACTGGGAAGATCATCCGAAGGCCTTGGGCGGCAGTTTGAAGGCCGAGAAAGAGGCCGAAGTGCTGGATAATTGGCATAACCGAGAACGCTAATATGCCGCCATGGAATTGCTCGATGCCCTCCGTCAACGTCGGTCTGTAAAGGCTTACGATCCTGAACATCGCCTGAGTGAAGACGAGATTCGCCACTTGATGGCGCATGTCGCTTTAACCCCAACCTCTTTCAACATGCAGAACTGGCATTTTGTGGTGGTAACCGATCAGGCGGTGCAGGATGAACTGTGCGCGGCGGCGTGGAATCAGGCGCAGGTGAAAGAGGCCTCGGCAACTATCATTTGTGCCGGCAATCTAGATGGACACAACAACATGGAGCGCACTCTGCGAAAAGCACCCGATGCGGTCAAAGAAATGTTCGGCGGTATGGTGCCAGGGTTTTACTCGAACGATGCCATCCAGCGCGATGAAGCCGTGCGCACGGTTGGCCTGGCAGGCATGACCATGATGTTGTTGGCCAAAGACATGGGCTATGACACCTGTCCCATGATTGGCTTTGACCCGACGAAGGTTGCTGAAATCGTTGGCCTTCCAGATGATCATCCACCCTTGCTCATGATCACTTTGGGTAAAGCACTTAGCCCAGCACACGGCCGCATGGGACTCTTGGATTTCGAAGAATTCGTTTCGATGAATCGCTTTGGCAATCACAGCTTGACCGGCGAAGTCAACGATAGCTAGGGAAACTCTGATTTAGTATGACGGCGACTCCGCGGCCTCTCGCGCCGGACTAAATCAGAGTTTCCCTAGGCGTTAATCCGTTTCGTCGAGTAAGTCCAGGCACCACAGTGCCATGCCGGTTCCGTAACTGCGCCCGAGTTCATGAGAGTCGATAAAGACTCCATCAATCTCGGGTAGGGCGAGGATGAGGTCGCGTTGTTGCGCGGAGTATTTAGTGCGCAGTTTCCCTTTTGGCAAAGCTACGATGGCTTCGGTGCGGCCGAGCATGGAATACCAGAAGAAGAAGCCGCCGTATGCGTGCATGTCGGTGTGGTCGTCATATTTCCGCGCTAGGAAAAGCGGTTCTTGATGGCGAATGCTATTGCCGATTGCGTTGCCGAGGTCTTTCTTCTTAGAGACGCCCCAGAAGTGGCGCGCAAGTTCACCCACCGGGGTTCGACCGACGCTGCCTTCTAAGGAGGAACTGCGATTGCCAATGTAATAGCTGTAAGCCCCTTTCTTCGAGCGCGATTTCTCCAATGGAATTAAGCCGCGCTCGACGATGTCCTCTAAATCCTCAACCACCGCACCATGTTTCGTGGCATCGGAGAGTGCGATGAGGCAAGATGCAGTCACGAAAGGGTTTTGATATTCGTGAAACCACGAACCGTTTTTTACCTGCATAGCCACCATGGCATCGACGTTGTGCTGGAGTAGCTTACTGATACTCTCGTTGGATCCGGACTCTTCACCGAGAAGCGCGCAGTACAACCGAATGCGGTATAGGTAAGCCCAAATCAACTCGTCTAGATCCTCCAGATTCAAGATATCATCCGAGGACAGGTATTTCAGCGCACGGCTCAGTGCTTCGCTTGCATGCTCCTTTCCTATTAGCCCACGTGCATTGATGGCAGTGACCGCTGCATAAACGTTTGGCATGCTATCGGTGCCACCAAAGTCGTAAATACTGTCGCGCCACGCACCGTCTTCCGATTGTGTGCGCACCAAAAACGCGATGGATCGTTGTTCGATTTCATCCGCGCTGAAGGTTCCAACCATCGCAAGGGTCCCTGAGGAGTTGGCGGTCAGTGCTTGTTCAGGGATGTCATCGTAGGACTCGAAGCCGCGCCAATAAGGTCCGTGCCCTTCCAGTTCGAGCGCAGCCTTGGCTCCAAGCGGATGTTCAGGGAACTGGTTTTTGAGGTTCATCAAAACCTTACGCGCTTCCGTTTCATTTCTTTGATCGTGCATGCCGGCGGCGAAGAGCCACATGGCGTCGGCCTTTTGATCGCCCTCCAATTGCGCAAGAGCCTCCTCGAATTTGTCGCGTCCAAGTTCTGCTGTCGGGAGACTTCTATAAAACAATTCATTTATTGTTTGATCGAGAAACCCGGGGAAGTTAGAAATTTCGTCTATTTGGCCGTTGAACTGCGCCTGAAACCATCCAGGGTGGAGGGTCGTCACCCGGTCCACTCGTGATTTTTCCTTTCCCTTGGAACTAAGAATGAGGATTCCCGGCTCGATAAACTCGACCGGAGCAAGATTATATTTCTTGCGCAACTTACGGTCTGCCGGAAGCCGTAGAGGAATGTAATCCTCATTGAGTAATCGCACCATTGCTGGCCAACTGAATGGGCCACCCATCATGTAGCGGTCGACCTCCGGCTGGCGATCCATAAAGCTTCCTTGCAGAGTGGTCACATACCAAAAAATGGGTTTCTTAGCTTTTGTTGCGTGGGAGATGGCAGTTTTGAGATCGGTGCGCCACTCCACCTTGGTCCCAACGCTTAGTGCTAGTTCGCTTGGAGTCGACCGAATTTTCTCAGTGGAGTTTTGTGCCCAAGAGGTGGAACTAGCAAGCACAAAAAGGAAAGTGCAGGTTAGAAAATGGAGAGTGTGAAGTTTCATTTTGATTAGCATAAATCCATGGGGCCGCCAACCAACAGAGGCGTCACATTTCCTTGAAGGCCGGCACATGAAAACAAGCTACACCAAAGTGCGCCGCCGACCGCCAGGGTCAAGAGGAGTGAAAAAACCTTCCGCATGGGGCCATTATCCACGGTTCCTGCTGGGCAATTGGGGTTAAAGGACTGGATTCCATTGTGTCGATAAGTAGGCACCCACTTGCAATCCCTCATGCATCGCAGCCTACTCTTCAAAACCGCCGTTTGGGCCTGTCTCCTCGTAGCAGGCACTGCTTTCATTTCATGGATGGAATGGAATGCCGTTCAAGACCGCATGGACCCTTTGCACCGCAAAGAGGTTTCGCAGGTCTACTCCGCGCTTTGGTCGCGCCAGGAAAGCGAATGGGAGCGGAAAGCCATGGAGCTAATTGGCGATTTCGGTGCGGAGTCAGAACTGCAAGATCTCTTGCGTGGTGATGACCATCAGGAGATACAAGATTATTTGAATGCGTATTTCGGTGGAGGAGAACTAGATGTCTCGATGCAGAATGTAAGCATTATTGGCACTGACGATACTTCCATGGCTTCACTCTTGGGCACGCATCCGGATAGTTACGGCAACTTCTTCTTGCGTAGAGATTTTGAACTAAGCCAAATCACACGCATGCAAATCCAGGCTAGTGCCAATGGTGCACCAGTTTTGTTGCAACCCATTAGCCATGGCCATGGCGAAGTGCTCGGATGGATTGCAGTGCAAGCAGATTTGTCCGCATTGATTGAACTCTTTGAAGAGCGCATTGGCAACACCGTAGTCATTACTACGCCTCAAGGGGAACTCGTTTCTACCGACTCTGCTCAGTTAAATCGCCTCAAGATGATGAATGCTGAAATCGAAGGCATTCAAGAGGATCCACTCGAGGGTGGCTATGCGCAAATATTCCCGTTCGAGGTTTCTACCGGGATTCTGGTGCAAGTTTTAGCAGACCGCACCCAGCATGCTATAGCTCTTCGCGCTTCGACAAAGAGTTCTCTCATTACCACTGCAGGATTAGGGGCATTGGTCCTATTCATTGGATTGATGGTCATTGGCCGTCGTTTAGCCCACATCCGCAGGCTGGCTGCAAAGATGGAGAGCTCGATTGAAAGCGGGGACTTCAATGCAGAGTTCCATGTCGATGGGAGCGATGAGGTTGGGCAGCTTGCTTCTTCCTTCTCTCGCATGTCTGCGCAAATTCGCCAGCAAATGGAGGAGTTGGCTGATGCTACCCGCACTGCAAATGAGGCGAACAAGGCAAAGAGTGAATTCCTCGCGAATATGAGCCATGAGATTCGCACCCCGATGAACGGTGTCATCGGCATGGCGGACTTACTCTGTCAAACCGACTTAAATGAAGAGCAAGTCGATTTCTCGGAGACCATTTTGCGTTCGGGCCAAGCCCTGTTAGTCATCATCAATGACATCCTAGATTTCTCTAAGATTGAGGCGGGCAAGATCGAATTGGACTCGGTTCAGTTTTCTTTACCGATTTTGTTGGAAGATACTGCGGCGTCTTTGAGTTCCAATGCCGCGGTGAAAAACCTAGAACTTCTGTTGGATTTGGAGGAAGGCCTTCCCAACATGGTGGAAGGTGACGCGGGCCGCCTACGGCAAATTTTGTCCAATTTGATTGGTAACTCCATCAAGTTCACCGACAGCGGCGAAGTCGTTCTGAAGGTGAAGCAAGCCGAAGCTGGCCGYATTCGWTTTGAAGTCACCGATACAGGGATTGGYATTCAGCCRGARTCCATGGAGAGCCTGTTTTGCGCATTCACTCAGGCMGACGCTTCCACTACRCGACGTTTCGGTGGAACCGGTCTAGGCCTGACGATCTCGCGGCAGCTGGCCGAGTTGATGGGTGGCGAAATGGGCGTCGARAGCGTCTTTGGCGAAGGCTCGACCTTCTGGTTTACCGCACGACTCGATGGCATGTCATTGGCGGGYGTCGAGGARRTTGCAGAAGRCGAAYTGACSCTGGCWGGRTTGAAYGCCTTGATTGTGGATGACAACATKACCAATCTRAGGGTTTTRCGCAGACAACTTGAAGGCGTGGAGTGCCAWGTTGAAGAGGCGGARTCTGCWGTTTCAGCTTGGGATCTGYTGGAGCAATCCAYCGCAAGCAAGAATCCATTCCATCGTATGGTGGTGGATTACCAGATGCCGGAYGAGGATGGAATCACTTTTGCAGCAAGGGTGCGGGCTGACAAGCGATTTGATGACATCAAAATTATCCTGCTCTCTTCGGTTTGCGATCGCACCWTGTTCCCCGAGCATTACCATGAAGTCATCGATGAAACGATGGTGAAACCGGCGCGACGCTTGCGCTTGCTTGAGACTCTCATGAAGGGCCGGGTGCAACCAGAGAAGGTCGCTCCTGAGTACCCTCTGCCAGTGGGAGAATCCTCGGTAGAAGCATTGCTTGCGCAAGTGGAATCCGCCTTAGCGGAAGAAGCTAAGGTGCGGGCAGATGGCGACGGCGAGACTTCCGACAAAGCGCCTGAAAGGAAGCCGGCTCAGGCTACCACCCAAGAATATCTTCCTCTAAAAGGGGTACGTATTCTTCTCGCTGAGGACAACTTTGTGAACCAAAAAGTGGCCACCAAAATGTTGGAAGGACTGGGCTGCACGGTTGACCTTGCGGTGAATGGCGCGGAAGCATGCGCTGCGGTTTCTGCCAAGGATTACGATGCCGTGCTTATGGACTGTCAAATGCCAGTGCTCGACGGATATGCGGCCACTGCTGCGATCCGAAAGGAGGAGGCCGGGAAATCGCACGTTCCGGTCATTGCCATGACCGCCAATGCCATGCAAGGCGACCGGGAAAAATGCCTTTCCGCCGGCATGGATGACTACATTGCCAAGCCCGTGCACCGCGGGATTTTGGAAGATGTGTTGAAGCGCTGGTCTACGCCGTAGCGCAACAAAGTATTTCCCCAAGTCGGTTGAGGGGGTGCTAAATTGCGTGCATGAACCCTAAGTCTATGACTGGCTTATTACGCCTCGGTTTTTTGACCGGCGCCATCGCCCTGAGCGCCTGCAGTGGCGGCGAAAAAGAGCCTTCTGAGACTCCCTTAACTCTGTATTTCACGGCGATTCCAGATCATGACTCCACCGAGTTGGAAGCTAAGTTTCTGCCGGTTGCAGCCTACCTGAGTGAGCAACTCGGTGTCCCAGTGGAGTACATTCCAACGGCTGATTACAGCGCATCGGTAGAAATGTTTCGCAATGGCGATGTCCAGCTCGCTTGGTTTGGTGGCTTGAGTGGTGTGCAAGCACGCTCTGCGGTCGATGGCTCGCGTGCCATCGCGCAAGGCAGATCAGATCCAGAGTTCGTGTCTTACTTTGTGGTGAACGGCGCTTCCTCGGTGCAGAAGTCCGATAGCTTTCCAATGGGTTTGGAAGGTATGAGCTTTACTTTTGGTTCGCCGAAATCCACTTCCGGCCGCTTGATGCCAGAGCACTTCATCGTGGACAACACTGGCCGCACTCCCAAGGAATTTTTTGGCGCTGAAGCCGCGTTTTCTGGCTCCCACGATAAGACCGCAAAGCTAGTTGAAGCGGGAACCTTTCAAGCTGGCGCGATGAACTATAAGACCTATGACCGTATGGTCGCCGAAGGCAAGCTCGACGCAGCTAAGTGTCGGGTGGTTTGGGTGACTCCAAGTTATCCCGACTACAACTGGACCGCCCACCCAATGCTTGATGAAGTACACGGGGAAGACTTCATCAACAAAGTGCAGGCTGCACTGTTGAATATGACCGAGGGCAATTTACTGAAAGCGATTGACCGTGAAGAGGGRTTGATTCCGGCCACGAATGAGGATTTCGAGCCCATCGAAGTGCTGGCCTCCAAGCTTGGGTTTCTAAATTAAACGAGGTTTCCCGCTTCGATGAGTACACCGCCGGCCGCCTTTCGACTTTCCGGAGTCGACGTTGAGCTTGGTGGTCACCCGGTACTCCAAGATCTCAGCCTGGAAATTGGTGCTGGAGAACATGTAGCCTTGGTGGGGCCGAGTGGCGCCGGGAAAACGACCTTGCTGCGCGCCTTTACTGGTGTGATTGGGCCACGGAAGGGCAATGTTGAGGTCGGTGGGGTGCGACTCGACCAACTAAAGCCAGAGGCTCTGCGCTCCTTGCGCTCGAAGATTGGCTTTGTTCATCAGGACCACTCCTTAGTGCCTAACTTACGCGTTTCGCAAAATGTTGTCGCGGGTCGTTTAGGCCAACGCGGTTTCTGGTCCGCTTTGCGTTCGATGATGCGCACCAAGCAAGACGACTTGCAAGAGGTCCATCAGATTTTGGAGCGCGTCGGCATTGGTGACAAACTTTTCCAGCGCACCGATTCCCTGTCTGGCGGGCAGCAACAACGCGTCGCTCTAGCGCGCGCGCTTTACCAGCAACCAACCTGTCTTTTGGCCGATGAGCCGGTAGCTTCGGTAGATCCGGCGCGTGCACGGAGCTTGATCCGACTCATGGTGGAGCTTGCCAAAGAAGATGGCTGGACCTTGGTCGTGTCTTTGCATGACCTGGAATTGGCACGCGAGTTCTTCCCTCGCGTATTGGGACTGCGGCATGGAAGGGTGGCCTACGATGGCCCGCCGTCGGAGCTTTGCGAAGAGCAGGTGAAGGAGCTATATCACCTAGAGGAGACCGCTTTTGGCGAAAGCCGCTGATCTTTCCGCTCTTGGAGGGCAATCCTCTACCCGCCGGACCCGTGTGCTGACCGGGATTCTTGCTGCTGGCGTGCTCGCGTTTTTAAGCCTAGGACTTGGCCATAGCAGCTTGTCACCGAAGGGCGATGGCGCCGTTTTGGTGGGCGAGTTTTTCGCTGCAGCACTGCAACCAGCTTTGGACTATGAGGCTGGCGGTTTTTTACCGGACAATGCTCCACCTTTTTTATTAAAGGTCGCTCGTGGTTTGTGGGGGACTCTGGTTTATGCCATCGCCGCGATTTCGCTGTCCTTTTTCTTCGGCCTCCTGTTCGGTGTCCTTGCTTCCGAAAGTTTTTGGGCGACGCGCCATAAAGGATGGGGAGTTTTGCGATGGAGTATTCGCTTGTTGCTCACCGCCATGCGCTCTATTCACGAACTCTTATGGGCCTTRCTGCTRCTTGCCGCACTCGGCTTAAGCCCAGCAGCAGCSGTGSTCGCTATTTTTATTCCTTACACTGGCACCCTCGCCAAGGTGTTTTCCGAAATGTTGGATGAAAGCGATGCGCGCCCTTCGACKGCACTCAGCCAAATCGGAGTKGCCCCAAGYCGAGTATTCCTCTTCGCACGCCTTCCACGAGCMCTGCCAGATATCGCGGCATATACCTTTTACCGTTTTGAATGTGCGGTSCGTTCCTCGGCGGTACTCGGATTTTTCGGWTTCACGACCATCGGYCTCTATCTGAAGCAGTCGTTTGAGAACTTACACTACCGTGAGGTTTGGACTTACCTTTATGGACTAATCTTGGTGGTTTTAGTTTTAGAAGCCTGGAGCGCYCAGTTGCGTCGGAGRTTYGTGGTATGAGTACATCGTCAKCGCAAGTGCGCGAGCTCTGGRTGGACCGACCACGCAGCAAGATGTTGCGTGTTTCTGGGTGGATTGCACTTGCTTTAGTGGCGCTGGCATGGGGATTGTCCGATATCGATTTTGCTGACCTTTTCAGCGCGCGGCGGATGGAAAACTTGAAGCGATTTACCCTTCGTGCAACCCCCGACCCATTGCGGGCTGATGGCAGTGGCTCCTTGTTTCGCTGGGTCAGTGATCAAATGTTCCTTTATGGTTGGCGCGGAATGGGTGCGACTCTTGGCATTTCGGTAGTGGCGATTGTTTTGGCCGGAAGTGTAGGATCCATCTTTGGAGCCTTTGGTGCGCGCAATTTAATGAGTGCCCACCCCTTTGTCCCGCATGCAACTGCTGGGCATGGCGCTTGTAGTCACGCGCTGGATCGGGTTGCGCAGGCGGTTCGTTTCTTGTGCATCTTATTGCGTGCAATCCCCGAGTACATTTGGGCCTACCTTTTCTTGGCAATGTTGGGTAACAGCGCATGGCCAGCGATTTTGGCGCTGGYGATTCACAATTCCGGAATCCTCGGACGRCTTGGTGGCGAAACYATCGARAACCTTCCYTCMGAAYCWTTGCGGGCGATGTCCATGGCTGGAGCCACGCGYAAAGAAATCGCGATTGCCGGAGTCTTCCCGATGGCGCTTGGYCGCTAYCTGCTTTACTTCTTCTATCGCTTTGAAACTTGCGTMCGYGAAGCCACGGTRTTGGGCATGCTTGGCATCGTCTCGCTCGGMTATTTCATCTTCGAAGCRCGCGCGCATGACCAATACGATGAACTCATATTCCTAGTTCTTCTGGGYGGYGTCTTAGTCATGTTTGCTGACATCCTGTCCGATCTCGCTCGTCGCTGGTTGCGGCGCAGCGTGTAGGATGCGCGGATGAACTTGAAAGGCATCCGCTTTGTCGCAGTTAGTCCCGAGTCCGATTCTTTGGTGGAATTCCTTGGACTAGGCTTGGGGCTCACATGTGTGGCGAAACCATTGCAAGCTGACGACCCTGAGTCGCCACAAGGAGGACTCTTCCACGCAGGGRATAGCCGTATTGAAGTTTGGCCGGAAGGGGAAGGYATGCCTCCAGGCATCATGCTTCAATTGGAAGTCGAAGATGCCGATGCCGTKGCCGAACACGCACGCGCTCAAGGYCTGAACCCCCAAGGYCCCATGGAAGCGCATGGAGAACGGATTTACTACCTGCTCGCTCCAGGTGGTTTGGCCATGACMTTYCARTCGAAGATCACGGCCGAGTAAGCAAGCTACTTATGCGTGCGCCGTTACCGGAGCACCTGCAGCAGCAAAGCGCTGGTCGCGATCGGCGACGAAGTGCTTGATGCCTTCGAGCAGACTCTTTGGATCGAGGTGTGCCTCTTCGAGGATCTCCTCGCCCGAACCGCCGGTGCGCCAACGGTTGTCCCAATCGGAACCCATCGCGTACTCGAAACTGGTTTGGTGCGCGGTCCACAGCCACATCATTTGGCGTGCGCCATTGGTAATGCAGGTGCTATTGAACCAATCTTCCTTACTCGCGATGGAATCACGGTAAGCCTCGGRCTGCAGCATGAACAACTCATGACTAACCGCAGCCACAATCTTGATGTTCGGGCCATCGCCATCGAAAGCGCCATCTTTCAGCAGTTTCACCACCGATGCCGAGGAGGAAGTGCCGCGCAGGAAGATACATCCATCGGACGGTCGTGATGGATCGTAATCGCGAATCAGGTAAGCACCTTTCGCGGCTTCCATGTGCGATGCCATGCCTAAGGCTTCACGGTCAGGAACCTCAATGTTCGGACGGGTGAGGTGAATCGCAACAATCGAAGCGTCTGTGGCGAGCGCAGCAAGTAGGCAAGGGCCGACTTCATTGGGCTCATACGGGTGGATGTCCATGACCTGACCGCGTGGGAAGAACTGCGTGATGCCAGGCGAGAAAATGCCGAAGTGCGTGCGCGAATCTTCTGCGGTTTCTGGGCCGGAGTGACCGACCACCCAAATAACCTTGCCCATCTTCAGCGGGCTATCTTGCGTGAGTTGCGAGAACAGGCGCATGGGGCCGTACTTGAGGTAGGAGAAACTTCCGTAGGTGGAACATGCGCCCCAATATCCGACGAAGTTTTTCTCAGGATCACTCGCCATGTTGGTGGCCGCAAGTCCGCACATCAGGCCGGAGTTGCTGAACTCGGTGATGGTGGTGGGCAGCAAGGAACCTTCCTTATTGTTATTGCGGTCGTACCAGCCATAGCCTTTCTCGCCACCGGAATCTTTGGCGAAACCGGAGATGTTGGTGCTGTCAGCGAGGTCCGCGGAACAAGCGATGACCACGGGGCGGCCGTACTTCTTCTTGGACACCGCATTCAAGTGCGCGCCAATCATGGCGAATCCTTTGCGGTTCGGAGCCATGGTGCCAGGCTTGATGAACACGTGATCTGGTAAGTTTGCGGGATCGGTCAACTCTGGATCCTTGGTTGGGTCCATATCGGAGAGACGGAAGCCTTCTACTTTTTCAGGAACGCTATCGCCAAGTGCAACCAAGCGATCGGCGAGCCATGCGCAGAAGTTGTCATCGTCCAGCAAGGACATGGCAATCTCTAAGTTGTCGGAGGTTTGCTGGCGGAAGTCATCGTTGCTTTCCGGCCGACCTTCATTTTGGCCGATAAAGGAAACGCCGTACTTGTTGGAGAATTCTTGCTTGGTGTGCCAGAAGATTTCGGAGTTTGGCTTGTGCGCTGCGCCGTGCGAGGCATAGCCAGTCACGCCATAACCGCGTCCTTTGGTGGTTTTAAACCAGGTGCAGCGTGGTTGATCGCCGGTCGCATAAACGCTGGCGAGCATAGCTTTGGTGACTTGGGCGTAATCGGCGCCATCTTCGGCACCATTGGTAATCCACCCGTAGGACTCGAACCATTGTTGTGGCTCGCCAAAAACCATGTCGGAGTAGGGGCGCGGGTCGATGCCGTGGTCGTTCCAGTCCAGCAAGTAGTTGAGGTTGCCAAGACCAAGTCCCCAAGAGGTTGCTTTGGTCTCATGATGACAGCCGGCGGTGTGGCCGCCTTCTCCCTCAACCGCAAACACGCGCACTTCTTCAGCGCCGGCGTGCTTCAAAGAAAGCGCGATACCTGCAGCGACTGGAGCGCCGTGCCCCGAAGGTCCAGTGTTGGCTGCGAAGATCATGGTTTTGCCTTCCGCTTCGGCGTGACCCGAAAGCCCACCGTTATGACGCAGGTTCAACAAGTCTTGCCACACTAAGGTGCGCTCTTCACCACCATAAACCACGTACTTCTCATCGCCAGTTTTCGCATACATCCGACGCAGCGATTCGTTGTAAACCGCGAGCATGGCGTAGATCACTGGGACACAGTGACCGGCAATCAGCACAAACTTATCGCTGAAGGCTTTATCCGGACGACGCACGTCCCAACGCATGGCACCGGAAAGGGTGAGCGCCACCATGGTTTGCACTTTTGAGCGCGAACCACCAGGGTGACCGGATTGACGGAGGTTGAGCATCAGGTCGATGCACTGGTCCATCATGTCGCCAACTTTTTCCCATTGTGGGAAGTCGGCGGTTAGGGATTTCATGTCGGGGACGGGGCGGGCCATGGGGCGCTATTCTAGCAATCCACGAGCCGGTTCGGTGAATCGAGAAAAGCCCAAAGTTGTGAAGTTTCTGTGAGATAATCATGTTGTCATAAGGGCTAGAAAACGCATGGGACGCTCCATCCTCCTCATCGAAGACGACCTCGATTTCGCACAGCTGGTTTGTATCAGCCTGCGCGAGGAGAATTTCGTGGTCACTACAGCGAACGATGGCGTTTCAGGGCTTGAATTGGCTCAAAAAGGCAGTTTCGACCTCATTCTGCTCGATTTGATGCTCCCCGGGATCGATGGCCTTGAGGTCTGCCGTTCCATCCGCGCCTCCGGAGACCACACGCCGCTGCTCATGCTGACCGCGCGCGACACCGAGTTGGACCGTGTGCTTGGGCTCGAAGTTGGGGCCGATGACTACATGCCCAAAACCATGGGGGTGCGCGAGCTGGTTGCGCGGGTGCGGGCGGCCTTGCGTCGTTCGCGTGCTTACGGCGAGGAGGTCGACGTCGATTGGCTACAGCGCGGGGATTTGCAAATCCATCCGGGCAAACGCGAGGTTCTCCGTGGGGAGGAAACTCTGGAACTCACCGCTAAGGAATTTGATCTGCTGCTTCACTTTGCGCAAAATCCAGGCCGTGTTTTCTCGCGTGAGGATTTGCTCTCATCGGTTTGGGGTTATGCCTACGAGGGTTATCAGCACACGGTGAATAGTCACATCAATCGTTTGCGCGGCAAGATTGAGCACGATGTCAGCAAACCGAAATACCTACTGACCGTTTGGGGTGTGGGTTATAAGTTCAACGAACAATGGGAGAAACAGGCATGAGCTTTGGAGGATTACGCACGCGTTTAGTTTTGGGCTTAAGCCTAATCTTCGTGGGTTTGGCTGCATGCCTAATTCCGTGGACCTTGAACCTGGTACGCACTCACTTTGAATACTCCCATCAAGAGTTAAACCGTGATGTCGCGCGTGCTGTAGTCGAGCACGCCGAATTATTCCACGACGGCGTTGCCATGCCGGAAGAACTGCAAGGCGTGTTCATGAAGTTGATGGCAGTGAACCCAACTTTGGAGCTGTATTTACTCGATGAGCAAGGCACCATTCTTGGATTCGATGCGCCGAAAGAGGCCGTATTACTAGATCGCGTTTCTCTGGATCCGATTGAGGAGTTCTTGGCGCAGCCCGGTAAAGCGGTGCATGGCCAAGATCCTAAACAACCCGATGCCACGCGTACCTTCACTGCTTGGCCGGTAGTCGAAAATGGTCAAACCATGGGTTATGTCTATGCAGTGCTGCGCAATGAGGCCTTTCTCGATGCCGCGCAACCCTTAGACGCCAGCATTCTCGGACCCGCCCGATGGGTCTTGCTCGGCGTTTTGATTCTCGCATTACTTTGCTCCTTAGCAATCGTCGCCTACTTCACCCGCGGATTTGATGACATCCAATCCACCATGACGGCTTTTGAGCAGGGTGATTTAGATGCCCGATGCACTCCCCGCGGAACCGATGAAGTCAGTCGTTTAGCCGACGGTTTCAATTTCCTTGCGCAAAATGTGCAGGAGCAAATGGAACAGGTGCGTGAGGGGGATCGCAAACGTCGCGAGATGGTGGCCAGCATCTCGCATGATTTGCGTACTCCGTTGACCTCCTTGCAAGGTTACTTGGAACACTTAAGTGATAAATGGCCAGAGCTCAACGACGACTCGCGAAATGAAATCTTGACTATCGCGCGACGCAATGCCGATCGCGTGCAACGCATGACCGAAGACCTGCTCGAGTTATCGCGCTTGGAATCTGGAGTGGTGAAGTTGATGGTGGAGCGATTCCCAATAGGGGAGTTAGTGCACGATTTGGTGCAGCGGTTTAGGCAACAAGCCGAGGCAAAGGGCGTGGAGTTGGTGGCATCGGTTCCGGAAGGGCTGCCTATGGTGAAGGCAGACATCTCACTCATGGAGCGCGCGATTGGCAACTTAGTCGCGAATGCTCTGCGTCACACGCCAGAAGGCGGCAAGGTCACGCTGCGGGTTTTGGAGATGGAGCATCAGTTGGAAATTCGTGTGGTGGACAATGGAGAAGGCATTGCCGCTGAGGAGCTACCGAAGATTTTCGAGCGCTTTTACCGCGTGGCCAAGAATCGCGACGTGCAGAAAGGCAGTACTGGACTGGGTTTAGCGATCGTCGAGCAAATCCTAAAGCTGCACCATGCCACCATCCAAGTGCGCTCTAAGCCTGACGTCGGCACGGTGTTCCGTTTTCGGCTGAGCGCGGCTTGATGCCATCGTCGTGATAGAAATGTTAGAAACTGATGACTTTCGCGTGATTTAGTTGTTGCAACATGTGTTCTCCAGGGAAGGCAAACCGCCCGTCCCACCTTGTGAACCATGAATAATCTCACCAAAGCTCTTCCTCTCTGCGCGGCCGCCGCAATCGCCGGCTCAGTCTTTTTCGCCGATGCGGTGAATGCAGACGTGCCATCTGCATCCGGTCCTCAAATGTTTGAAGTGACCATTACCAATCTGACCGCAACCCAAATCCTCTCAGCGCCGATCGTCACATCGCACTCCGATGCGACCCGTATGTTCGTTCCTGGAATGGCGGCCTCCTCGGGAATCCAAGCTCTCGCCGAAGATGGTGACAACAGTATCCTTGCAATGAGCATGAGCGCTGACATCGAAGTGCTCGATGTCGTGACCTTCCCCGGCAACCTTTTACCCGGCGCTTCCATGACCATGAATGTCACCATGGATACATTCCACCGTCACCTGAGCATGGCAAGCATGTTAGTGACCACCAACGATGCATTCTTCGGCATTGATTCCTTAACTATGGATCGCGGTGTTGATTCCGCCGTATTCTTCGCGCCAGTGTTCGACTCCGGCACCGAAGCAAACTCGGAAGACGGCATGTACATCCCAGGACCTCCTTTTGGCAACGGCGGATCGCACGATCTGGCGCCAGCAGAAGGATTCATACACTTCTCCAGTGGCATTCACGGTGGCAGCTCCCTAGCTCCATCGGAATGGGATTGGGGTAGTTACGCAGCGCGCATCGAGGTGCGTCGCCTGTAAGCCTAAGTATTGAATTAGGGCGTCGCGCTTGGGTGAGTGCGGCGCCCGTTTTCCTTTTGGCCGAGGAGTCGTCGACAGACTTAATCAGGGCTCCCCTAAGCCTTTACGCCAGCGCGAACCGGCGGAATACCCACGCCATAGCGCTCAAAGCCGTGCTGCAGCATGAGGCTTGCCGGGTAAATGTTGCGTCCATCTAGAATCAGGCGGCGCTTCATGCTTAAAGCCATGCGCTCGAAATCGGGACGGCGATATTCGTTCCACTCGGTGCACAAAATCAGCGCGTCGGCACCATCGATCACTGCATACGGGTCTTCCATGTAAATGACCTCTTCGCCGAGGAGTTCGCGGGCATTGGCGATGGCTTCCGGGTCGGTCGCGCGAACCGTTGCACCACGAGCGAGTAAACCTTTGGCAAGAGTGATCGCTGGAGCTTCGCGCATGTCGTCGGTGCGCGGCTTAAATGATAAACCCCAAAGGCCAATGGTTAGACCAGTAAGGTCCTCGCCAAAGATGCGAACGATGTGCCGCAACATGAGGCTTTTCATGTCCTTGTTGACTTCCTCAACCGCCTCCAGAATCTTGAACTCGGTGCCGTATTCCCGCGCCGTATGCATGATGGCTTTCACATCTTTTGGGAAACAGGAACCGCCGTAGCCAATACCGGAGTAGAGGAAGGGCTTGCCAATGCGTGAGTCCGAGCCAATCCCCTGACGCACCATGCTGACGTCGGCGCCAACCGCATCGCAGATGTTGGCAATCTCATTCATGAACGAGATACGCGTGGCAAGCATGGCATTGCTTGCATACTTGGTCATTTCGGCGGACAGCGGATCCATGTTGTAGATCGGTGCGCCGTTACGCACGAACGGCTTGTACAAGTCGTTCATGATTTCAAAGTCTTCCTCGTTCTCTGCACCAACCACTACGCGGTCTGGCTTGAGAAAGTCGTCGATGGCAGCGCCTTCTTTGAGGAACTCAGGATTCGAGCAAACCGACATCAGGTGTTCGGTTTCCGCTTGAGCCAGCTCCTTAACGCGTGCCGCTGTGCCTACTGGGACCGTCGACTTGTCGACAATCAACTTCGGACCATTGGCGTGCTTGCCGATGTCCGCAGCAACTTTGAATACCGCACTCAAATCCGCCGATCCATCTGCCCTTGATGGTGTGCCCACCGCAATGAACACCACGCGCGCATCTTCTACGCCCTTCTTTAAATCGGTGCTGAAGAGTAAACGATTGTGGCGCACATTGGCCAATACGAGTTCCGACAAGCCAGGCTCATAAATCGGAATGTGCCCCTCTTGAAGACGTGCAATCTTTTTCGCATCGATGTCGATGCAAGTCACGGTATTGCCCATTTCGGCAAAGCAGGTGCCGGCTACTAGGCCGACGTATCCAGTTCCAACGATGGTGATTTTCATGCTAAGAGGGGGGGGGKTATTTGTTGTCGTCGTCGTCATCTTCGACGTCATCGGTGTAGCCAAGCTGGTTAAGAGCTTCGGTCATGGCCGGAGTCTGATTCACCTTTACCACTTCATGGCTCCACTCAAGCATTCGCGTGTGAAAGTCTAGCGTGGCCACAACAAAGGGATTTTCAGAGTTCATCAAGAAAGGCTCGGGAGCATGCATCTCTCCAGGATCCTTCTCAAGATCAAACACACGCACACGCCTCTGCGGCACATTCAAAATGCCCTTCATCATGCCAAAACGATAGCCAAGCAACTGAATCTTCTTGGTTGGACGCAATAAGTCCATGGCGACTTCGCGATCAAGATCTTCATCCTCCCACAGAGGGCGCAAACTTTGGCCTGTGCGGTCAGTCCACGCCGGCAAGTTTGCAAGGTCAATCAAAGTCGGAGAGATATCCGTAATCGAAACACTGGCTTGCACRCGTTGCCCACCATCGATGAGYCCAGGTGCAAACACAATCATCGGCACGTTCATGACCTCCTCCTTCAAAGTAAGGTGATGGCCACGGTTGCCATGCTCCATGAATTCGTCGCCATGATCGGAGACTACGGCAAAGATGACATCGTCCGCCAAGCCCCATGCTTCGAGTTGCTCATAAAGGCGTTTGATTTGGTCGTCGGTGTAGCGAATTTCCGCTTCGTACAAAGCCTTTAAGACTTCCAGTTCCTCGGCGGAGGGCACGCGATCTTTCAGCATGAGT
The DNA here is from genome assembly GCA_002746235.1 of Planctomycetota bacterium. Taxonomy (GTDB): domain Bacteria; phylum Planctomycetota; class UBA1135; order UBA1135; family UBA1135. The sequence goes on along the minus strand of NVWJ01000001.1, from coordinate 183,812 downwards.
TCATCGCCTTTGACGGTGCCATCGTCATTGGGCAGGAACTGCTTGCGATATTCCGCGGGTGGGAAGTAGTCGTAATGCGGATCCCACAGGTGCACGAACAGAAAAAACGGCTTTTCGTAATTGTCAYCGTGCTCGAGCCAGTTCAACGCGCGCCCAATAGCCTGCTCACCAGTGCGGTTATCGGTGTGCGAAGCTGCGTGAATCTCTTCCACCAACTCGCTTTTTCCGTGCGCTGCAAGTGCGGCTCCCGCTTCAATGGTGCCAAGGTAATCGGCCGACGGAATGTAAGTGTCAAAGCCGCGGCCGAATCCCCACGAAGGGTGCAGGAATGGAGCGGTGAAAAAGCCGCCAGTCTTGTAGCCCGCATTCTGGAACACGTTGGAAATYAGGTCGATGTCCTCGTGAATGGCATATTTCCGCGAGCGAATCCCGTGCTCGACCGGATTCATGCCCGACAACATGGAAACGTGACTTGGCAGGGTCCAAGGAGCTGCGGCCGATGTGTGCTCAAAAAGCACGCCCTCTCTGGCTAGTTTGGCCAGGAATGGAGTGGTTTCTTCCTCCGGAGCAAAAATAGGCGTATGGCCGTAAGGGGTTGTAAAATCAGCCCTTAAGGAGTCAATCGAGATGAGAATCACCGATTTCCGATGCACTTCTGGCTGCGCAGGTGAGTCTCCACACGACACCACTGCGACCGTCAAAAAGGCAGCGCAGAGGGGGATTCCAGTCAGACTCCGTAGGTTTTTCCAAGCCATAGAGTCTATTTTACGGCGATTTCGGCTTCAGCTTTGAGTTTCCTTTTCAAGACCAGAGACGGCCTTCGGAAAGTTAGCTGCAGCGAAGAGCAGGGCAATCGGTCCAACCAAATGCACTAGCAGTCGCTCGGGGATTCCTTTGTCGCGGAGAGACGGGAAATTCCATGGCGTGACCAGCAAAATCAGGAAGTAGAGCAAGACTCCGCCAACCACGACCATGCCGAGCCAACGCAGTTCCACTTGGCGCAAACGCTTTAGAGTGAGTGGCAAGCCAAGCAGGGCCAAAAGCCAAAGCACGCCCCAACTGCGCCAATCGACAAACTCGCTGCCAAAAGCTTCACTCACTAATCCAATCCGCGAAGGCGCATTTTCAAAATCGATGGGCTCGCGACTATTGAAGGCAAGCGGAGACTTCTCCACCAACTCGCGACCCCCGCCGAGGAAGTGCATGAGATTCTCTACGCTCATTTGCTCGCTGTAGTTTTCGTCGATGGCCGGCAGTTGCGCGCGCAAGCCGATCCATGGCAAAATGAGAACAACGCTAATGATTACAAAAGGCAGTAGCACCTTGGTGCGTCGTGGTGGAAAAAGTTGTGCAAGTAAAACTGCGAGAATCAAAACACCAGCAAGCCCAAGGCCTTCGTTTTTCATCACTACGCCACCTGCCAGAGCGAGCGATGCGCAAACAGCGGTGCGTCGGTCTTGTGATTGATAGGCACGGACTAAAAGTGCACAAGCTGCCCCGAACATGGCCATAACCGCTAAGTCAGCACCACCGCCAATCATGGTTTCGCCACCAAGACCTGCCATGGAAAGGTTGCCGAAGCCATCGACCGGAAAGTTCGCCGAGTAAAGCATGGGCGTTGCGGCGGTGATGATGGCACCCATACTTGCCGCCTGAAAGGAGGTGTTGCGTAGTCCTAAAGAGATGGCCATCGGCAGGCATGCACTCCAGAGAGCGAGTGGAAGTTGCACCCAACGTTCGCTCCATCCGTCTAAATGCGCGACCCAGGCTTCCAGGATGGGAATGCCAAAGGGGTAGTTCGGGTGCGTGACCATGCGGCCGTAGCCGTCGGGATGGACCATACCGGTGATGGCTTCGCTGAGCGGCGATCCTTCAAAATGCAGCACCTTGCCGCGGTAGGCAAAGTGATAGATGGGATCAAACTCATTAAGCGGAAGCGCCAGTGCTGCGGCGAAGGATGCTGCGGCCACGGCTAACAGCAACCAGCCGACGCCTTGACTCCACGTCACTTCGGCTAAGGCTTCCTGGTTTTGACGCCCTTTCCACCACATAGCCCAAGCGCCGATGCCGCCCAATAGAGGCAACCACCAAAGTAGGTTCATGCTCAAGCCAATCGCGAAACCGGCGGTGACCACCACTGCAATCGCGGCGGTACCAAGCAAGTAAGCCACACCAAGTTCTTCCCAAAGAGATCGTTGCAGCCGTGCACGCGAAGGAAGGATGGCGCGTCCAATACCGATGGCCAGTGCGATCAGGAGAATGCCGCTGAGGAAACTCATGAGTTTGCCTCTGCAGTCCAAGCCAATGCGGTTTCTAAAGGCACTAACTCCCAGTCGGCAATTCGAAAGTCCGGCTGATGCGACCAAAATAATATCCACTGAACATCGCAGCGTTTGGCGGTGGCGATTTCTTCTGTCGTGAGAGTGCGAGTTGGGGCGAAATCCAAAATCGCAGAGAAATCGCGTTTGGGTAAGCGAATCGACGAAGTTTCCGCCCACGGTTGCTTCGCTTGATATTCCTGGACCCACTCAAAGTATTCGGTGACGAAGGAGGTTCCCTTCTGCGGATTCCATAAGTAAAGCCGGCGCCCGCCTAACTTCACATTCAAGGTTAGGTACCAACGCGCACGCGCTTGCGTGTTGTGAATTTGGCGGCCAGGAAGCAGCAAGATGCCATCGCCCTCCGGCACGACTTCGCGTAAGTGTTCGACATAGAGCTCTAAATCCGGATCTAGCCAGTGTGGCCAATACTGGCGCGCGAGGTTTTGGATTGGAAGACCAGCAGTGTCGCCATCGGTGTTATCCCAATAGCCCGAGTAGTCCAGTAGGTAGCGTCCACGCATAACTTTGGCGAGCGCTTGGAAATCAATATTGACGTATTGCGGTAGATTACAGGTCAGCACGATGACATCGGCATTTTGTGCAGCTGCGATGGGGTCTCCGCCAGCGGTGCGCACGACTTGCATTCCTTTTACGCGTAACTGATCCGCTAATCGCCCGATGGCTTCGTGATCGACTCCAGCAGCCGTGGAATCCGACGCCGCATCGAAAATGACCGCTTTACGTCCACGCGGGTCTTGAAACAGCGAAAGCACAAACCGTGGCCGCGCTGCGTATCCGGCTTGAAACTCCGGCGCCTTGTAGCGACTGCGTTCGGGTTGAAATCCAACACTCGCCGCACCCACTAAAGATGCGACAAGAAAAAGCAGGCTCCAAACCACAAAGGCTCCCTGCAAACGGCCAATCCACGACATTGCCATGGGGGGAGGATACCCTGGAGCGGAATGCAGGAAAACCAAGACCACCAAGCAGCTGGGTTGGAGTTCGATTTAGTTGGAACTCGACAGCTGCTGATTGCGTTGGCGGTGGGTGCCTTGCCTGCGTTGTTGGCCTGGCTGTTGGATGAAAAGGCCCTTCAAACCTGGGATATTCCGGTCGCTGCGGCGGTTTTGGCCTTCGGCGTCCTGTTGGCTTTGCGAGCGAAATCTTCGGCCTTGTCCAGCTTGCCGTGGAAGTTCGCTTTTCTGGTGATTTTGGTACCGCCAGCGATTGTCATGTTTGGTTTAGATGGGCCAGTGACCAATGATGAGCGTGCTTATGTTTTCCAGGCCGAGTTGATGGCCGATGGCAGCATGGCGGAGTCCTTGCCCAAGGCTGTCGTGGAGACCGAGATCCAAGAGGAATACTTGCTGGACTCTTTCCGCCGACGCCAAATTTATGAAGACCTAGATTCCGCTCGGCGTTATTCCAAATATGCGCCGGGCACTTCCATGGCGCTGGTCCCAGGAGTGGTGCTCGGCAATCCGATGCTCTCCACTTTATTGGCGGCGTTACTGGATTTATGGTTGATCCGGCTTATCGCAAAACGCCTTCGCCTCCGCATCCCTGGCATGGCGGTGTTATTGCTCAGCACTTCGCCCTTCTTCCTCTTAATGCACACTTCCATGCAGTCTGAGGTGTTCACCTTGCCGGCCGTACTGTTCGGTTATCTTGGGCTTCTGCATGTACGCGATGACTCGGCGCGCTGGGCTCTTGCCATCGGCGCTGCTGCGGGTTGGGTTTTCCTTTCGCGTCCGCTGACCGGATTGGTTTGCGCATTCATCTTTGGATTTCTCCTCTTGGTCCAWCGCCAGCGTTTCAAAACCATACCGCTGGCCATTCTCGGCGGCCTTCCGTTCCTAGCCTTGGCCATGTGGTGGAATCACTACTAYACCGGCGATGTATTCAAACCRGTTTACGCGATGTATGCAGAKAAGTATGGTCCGTGGTTTCCCGGCCYTGAAAAACTTCCGCAAGATGTCTACGGCAATGGCGATTTTTTCGTCGGCATCCTACGCCARAGCGGACGTTGGGCGGTAGCCTTTGGCGGCATGCTTGGCGCTGCAGGTCTTGCATTTTGGGGAGTCTGGCGTTTGCGTAAACGCGATGGCGGGGCCGCCATCTTGTTCGCAGTTTTGTTGCCGGCGGTGTATGCCTTGCATTGGTACGCCGGACATCGCGCATACCTTGGACCGCTTTATGCGGCGGAAAGCTTGGCGTTTTTGTGCTTRGGYCTCGTGTTYCTCATGGAGCAAGCACCGGTGGCGTGGCGTCGGGGATTGATCCTAGGCATGGTGAGTTGCGGGGGCATCGTTTTCACCTTGCGCTGGAGTCTCATCCARGAGGAGAGCTTTGAACGGAGCGCACCGCAACGCGTGGTGCAGGCAGARGCTCCACCCGATACCGGCRCAGTAATTTTCTTGCCKCTGMAGTAYCAGGGTTCGAAAACKMTGAGTTTCAAATAYTGGACTCCCTCGTTGCCGASCGAGTTGGATTCTAMAGCGCCAATTATCCTGCGTRSCAATCGACGCATGACGCCGGAGCGACTGGTGCGATGGTTAGGCTTGGAGGGGCGGCCGCTGTACGGCTACATTCCATCCGATGACGCGCCTCTCGGCGGTTACTTGCAGCCTTTGCCAACTCAACGCTGAGCCGCAGCGGCCGCGCCAAAATTAAAGGTTTGCCGACCGACTTGGAAATCAGCATCGATGRYGCGCTGATTCACTTCYAGGTGATAGGTGCCGGGCGGCATCGGGCCGAGTTGGGTTTCGCCGTCATCGGAAATCTGCACCATAGGCAGTATCTGTGGTTGGTCCGAGCGCTTCCAAGAAAGCAATCCTTGTGGGGGCAGGCCCTCGACTTGTACGTAAGCGGCATCGACCACGAAGGCRACGGCGATTTGAYCGGCAGGCATATCCCACTCTCCCAGTAGCGATGCTTTGCGTGGYGGCAAGCCTGGAGCATAAGCTTGGACGTGCAATGCATGTGCGGTTGCATCGGGGATTTGTGCGACGCCTTGTGCRTTGGCAAACGACACCCAAGGCTCATCGCCTGGCTTRGCCAAATCTCGRGTCAGCAACAAGRCGTTATGCAAAGGGTCGCCGTCGTGATCGGTCAGCGTGATTTGSCGGGGGAGGAAAACGAGCTTTTCACCACGTTCAATCACCGGTTCGGGGAGCGRATCCAASCGAATCGGAGTYTTGCCGAAACGTGCGTCGGCGGSCAGCAATCCCTCTTTTAGCGWGTGGCCAGGTGCGAAGGCCAGAAACTTCAGATCACCYTCTACCGACATSGAGGCATGCGCGATGCCCWTTTCATCCATRCGYCCGGCAATCAATTGCGGYGCAAAAAACAAAACCACGCCATCGGCTGCTGGGGTGCCATCGGCGTGTTCTAATCTCACCATCACCGGAAACTCTGCGCTTGGAGTGGAAACTTGGAAATCTTCCGGCATAGCTTCCATTTCGCCGGGTCTAAATTCTTCCGCACCAAAATGCAGAATCAAGCCAATCGTGAGGAATGGCAGCGCCACCCATCCGATACCTCGTAATCCACGCCAAACGGGATTGCCCTTCATCGTTCTTTAGTCGTCCGAACCTTCTTTGACTGCGTAGGGAGTTCCACGGGGATGACTCCGCGGCCTCCAGAAGGAACGTTGATGCGCGTCGACATCCAATCACCATCGATGCGTAGTTGAAGCAAGTAGCTGCCGGCAGCAATGTCATTCATCTCATGGCCGCGGCGGCGCAGGAAGAAACTTTGAGTACGACGGCCATCAGCTGGCTCTGGAATCAAGCGGGCGCTAGTGGACCTTCCACTGTCGGGGTTGCTTATGCTGATGGTCAACGAGCCCAGAAAAGTTGCAAAGTTGATTTCTTGATCCTTGCCATCACCCACGCGTAAGCTTTGATTTTGCAATCCACGCGGTGCTTCGGTGCCAGGACTCGAGAAAGTAAGCCCATCGGGAAAGGCGCCTGGTTTACATAAAATCAGCCAGTAATCACCGGTCGCTAATGCAGCAATTTGGTATTGACCGGTGTAATCGCAAGTGCCCACGCGCATTTGTTGTTTGCTACTAGAACCGCCAAACAGAGTTGCACCGCCTTGATTGCCGGCTGCATTAGGCACCGCAAAAACCAGATAGTCCGCGGCGGGAAGGCCATTCACTTGCACGGTCCCATGCAACTTTCCGCGTCCAGCCAAATCGATGGTTAAGGTTGCATTGACCGTAGCGCCAGCAGCCACTTGCAAGCCTTTCAATTCGGCCAGCGGTTGCACATTGCCCCAAACCATGCCGGTGCCTCTGGAATCCTGTTCATTGTCGCGCAGTTGTAGGGTCCAAGTTCCAGGCATGACTTCCTCAAAACGGAAGTTTCCGGCGGCATCGAGGCGCACGTCGATGGGATCCAGGCCGGCGGATTGAGCACTCACGCTTAAGTTGCGGAAAGCCTGAATCGGTCCTTCGACTTTGCCGAGGATGATGGCAACCTCATGTAAGGAAAGAGTGGCCTCAAAGTCCTGATCAATCAGAGTGAAAGCCGCAGACATGGCGGGGGAAAATCCAGAGTGATAAGCCTCTACGCGATAATCTCCAGCGGCCAACCCTTCAAATCGGAAGCTTCCATCGGCGGCGCTCTCGGTGTGTCCAAAAATATCGCCGCGACGCACTGCACTGGAATCGCTGCCAAAGGGGTTTTTGCGATTCGTGCGCAAAGAACGTAAGTGCACACGAGCATGATGGACTGGCTTGCCACTGGGGTCAACGATGGTGCCACTTGCCATGAACCCGCGCCCGACAAGGATGCGCAGGTCAGGTTCTTTGTAGCGTTTGGCACTGCGTAGACGGAACATCTCGCTGCTGCCGACGGCGTGGGTTTCATCCCAAGCGTAAACCGAGAAACGCCCTCCCCAAGCGGTGCGCAAATTGGGAATCAGAGTGAAGGAGCCATTGCCATCAGCGATAGTCTTAACATTGGCCACCATGTCCCGTGGATTAATTTTCCCTTGACGGTTTTCTACTAAGCTCACTTCAGCACCGGCAACGCCGCGTCCACCTTCGTCGACCACCACACCAGTTAAAGGAGTAATCGGGTCTAAACTGATCTCGATGGGTGCGTTGAGTGGTTTCTCGCCATGGTCATATTCTGTCACCCAGAAGCCTTGTGCGCCAACCGTGATGCTTAGCTCCTCCGTGTCTTCCGGTAGAGTGAGCGAAAAGCGTCCTTGCTCGTCGGTGGTGGTTTCAACACTCTTTCGGTCKCGCCCAGTAAAGTTTCGCGAACCGGTTTCCGCAACCACACGCGCGCCGATAACCGGGCTGCGCTTGTCATCCAAAACTAAGCCGGAAGTGCTTGCAGCAAGCTCCAATTGGATTTCTATTCCCTTTAGTTTGTCATTGTGTTCTCCAAAGACCGAGGAAGACCACGCTTCAAAGTAGTTCTCTGAAGCCGCGCGSAGTCGAATCGAGCGCGCCGGCAAACCAGTCATGCGAAACTGACCCTTTGCATTGGTCAGCACGGTATCCATTAATGGACGATGAGCTTGATTGTTGTTGGAGAAGCGGAACATGTCTCCATCSCGATAAGGCGTGACTTCTGCGCCTGTGAGCGGACTGCCCTGCGCATCTAAAACCACACCATCTAAGGCGAAACCGACTCCAAGTTTGATGACACCCAAGTCATGTCCGCGGCCAATGTTGGCGGAAAGGTTGTTTATTTCTTCCTTCGCTAGGTCAGCGTGCTGAAATTCAAGAATGAAACGCAGGCGATCGCGTGGAGTTTGTGGAAACTCAAAGAAGCCATCGGCGTTGGAAATGGTTTCCCAATGCACCGACAAACGGCTTTCATCGCCATCCCAGTTGCCGGCCCAGCCATTGAGTCCATAGGCGTGAATGACGACGTCGGCTAGTGGGGTGCCATCGTCCGCTTGCACGACTCCGTAAAAGCTTGCAAGATTTTGTGGCTGGATGGAAGTCCTGTTGGCGCCACTCTCGGCTGAGTTCCCAGTACTTAGATTGGTGCGTTCAGGATCTCCTTGATTGGAGTTTGAGGTGCCCGAATTGGCCAAAGACGCTGGGTCGATCTCTTCACCGCTGGCACTTGAGGAGTTGGGGTCGTTTTGTGGGGTGTCAGCGCTGGAGTCCGAAAAAAGCACCCACGCGCCGGCCCCAAGAAGGACGACGAGAAGTAGAGGCAAGGCAAGCCGTGAGTTCATGTCGACCTATGCTAACAGCCCGTGAAAAAAATCATTTTATGCCTCGGCGACGATTTATTCGCGAGGAACCGTCGCCCACGGGTTTCCGAGCAGCTCTCCGAACTGGCATGGGCCCGCTAAACTAAGCCCCGCCATGCGCCTTTCCCGCCTTCTTTTTGTGACCCTTCGCGACGAACCTTCCGACGCCGAGGTTCGTTCTCACGCCCTGATGGCCCGTGCCGGTTTTGTGCACAAGCTGGCTGCTGGAATTTATGTTTACGGCCCCATGTTGTGGCGGGTTTTACGCCGCGTGGAAAACATTGTGCGCGAAGAACATGATCGCGCGGGTTGTCAGGAGTTGCTCATGCCGGCACTGCAGCCGCGCGAGCTGTGGGAGGAGTCTGGACGCTGGGATCGCTATAAAAATGAGGGCATTTTGTTCAACTTTCGCGACCGCAAAGGCTCCGAAGTTTGTCTCGGCCCCACTCACGAGGAAGTGATCACCACTTTCGTCAAGCGTCAGGTGCAGTCGTACAAGCAGTTGCCAGTCACCCTTTACCAGATTCAAACCAAATTCCGCGATGAGATTCGCCCGCGCTTCGGTTTAATGCGTGGCCGCGAATTCATTATGAAAGATGCATACTCTTTCGATGTGAGCGAGGAAGCCATGGCGGAATCCTATGCGAACATGCGCGAGGTTTACCGCAAAATTTTCACTCGCTGTGGCTTGGGCTTCACTCCCGTGGAGGCCGACTCCGGCGCGATTGGTGGATGCGGTTCCGAAGAGTTCATGGTCGACGCCGAGACTGGCGAAGATGGCATCGCRGTTTGCCGGGCGACGGGTTATGCCGCAAACTTGGAGAAAGCGGTCTCGCAAATTCCGGCGCCTGCGGAATGCAAGGAAGTTGTGGCCATGCATAAGGAAGGCACGCCAGGCGCGCGTTCTTGCGACGACTTGCTGAAGCTGTTCCCCGACTTGTCTTTGACGCGCATGTTGAAGACTGTGCTCTACTCGGTGACTTATGCCGATGACACCGATGGCGTGGTCGCTGTCATGTGTCGTGGTGATCGCGAGTTGAATGAAACTAAGTTGATGAATCACTTGGATGCCTTGCAGTTAGATTTGGCCAATGAAACTACCGTCAAAGCTGCAACTGGCGCCGATGTCGGTTTTGCCGGACCGATTGGCTTGGCGGAGAACGTCCGCTTGCTTGCCGATGCCTCAGTCAATGGCGTGAATGGTTTTCTTTGCGGTGGCAACGAAACCGACATGCACTATCTAGATGTGCATTTCGGTCGCGATTTGGAGCAGCCTGAAACCGTGGACTTCGGAACCGTGCAAGCGGGGGATAGCGTGGTCGATGGTGAAGGTGAAATCGAAATCACCCGTGGTATTGAAGTCGGGCACATCTTCCAGTTGGGTACCAAGTACTCGGAATCTATGCAGGCCAACTTCTCCGATGAGAACCAGAAGACCAAGCCGATGTGGATGGGGTGTTATGGCATTGGAGTTTCGCGAGTGGCTGCTAGTGCGATTGAGCAAAACCACGATGACGCCGGCATGATTTGGCCGCTGCCGATTGCGCCTTATGCGGTCCACTTGATTCAGATGAAGGCCGGCAACGAGGAGCAGGATGCTTTAGCCGTGGAAATCCACGATCACCTTGAAGCCGCCGGTGTCGATGTGCTTTGGGATGAACGCAAAAAAGTGAACCCAGGTGTGAAATTCAAAGATGCGGACCTAGTCGGCATTCCGATTCGCATCGTAGTGGGCCGCGACGCCGCCGACCGCGGTGTCGAATTTAGTCTGCGCTCCAATACGGAGGGCAAGGAAGGCATCAGCGCCGATGACGCCATGAAACGCGCACTAGAAATGGTGCAGGAGTCTGGCCGATGAATCGTTTTCAGATTTTTCTCGCAGGAGTCCTTCTTCTTTCATGCACCGCAAATGCGCAGGAGGGTGCTCGGCCCGCAGTTTCTTTTTCTGATGCTCCGACAGAAAAGGCTCAACAAGATCCCGTTCCGGAGATTACCTGGGAACAGGCCGATGATTACCTTGGCAAAGTCGTAGTCGTACGTGGAACGATTGTTCGCACGCATGACAGCGGCAAGGCGACCTTCTTGAATTTCCATGAAGAATGGAAGGGCAAGTTCACCGGTGTGATTTTTGCATCGCTCGGATGTGAGTTCCCGGTGCCACCGGCAGACTTGTTTCTCGGCCGTGAGGTCTTGATTCAAGGCAAAGTCAAGAAGTACAAAGGCTCTTCGGAAATCATCATCGAAAAGCTGAGCCAGATTCGTTTTGCCGATGGCACCCAGATCGCAGCCAATCCAGTCCTCACTCCGCAAGCTGCGGCGCGCACTGCCAAGGCATCGGAGGGGGTTCGAGTGATGACCTGGAACTTGGAGAACTTCTTCGATGAGCACGATGACCCGTACTCCAACGATCAAGCCACCAATCCATCCTTCATTGCGCCGCATCGTATGCAGCGCATCGCCGATGGCATTCACGCCATCAACCCCGATGTCCTCTGCGTCGAGGAAGTGGAGAATCGCGGGGCGTTGGAGAAATTCAACCGCGATTATTTGAAGGACCTCGGTTATGAAGTGGTGTTGTTCGAAGGCAATGATGGTCGCGGCATCGATGTAGGCGTTTTAACTCGCCTACCCATCCACTCGGTGACTTCCTACCGCCATTTGCGTTTCAAGGACACCCTAGGCCGCGACCAACACTTTCGACGTGACCTACTCCGCGTTTCCATCGGTGGCAAACTCAACGCCGATGTTTACGTGGTCCACTTCAAGTCGCAGCACGGTGGTGAAAACTCCGATGTCATCCGCACCTCGGAAGCGCATGCTGCAGCGGGCATCATCGCGACGGAAATGTCGAAGGACCCCGGATATCGCGCATTCATTACGGGCGACTTTAATGAGGTGATTGGTGAATCCACTCTTGATGAGTTTTTCAACATTGAGTTGGTCGACTCATGCGCTGGCACCGAAAAGGTGACCTACAACCAAAAGCCGTACCTCACGCGCATCGACTTTATGTTGTTCACGCCGGCCTTGTACAAAGATGTGACGGCCTCCGCAGTCGTGGATTCCATCCCAGGTGTAAGCCTGAAGTGTTGCTCGGATCACAATCCAGTGACCGCGGAACTAAACGCGAACTAAACCCGCCCTTTCTAGGAAGCTCTGATTAAGTATGGCGCGGGAGGCCGTGGATGGGAATCGTTTGCCCCAAGGCGCGAATCGAAGGCTGTAGTGTCGCTACAGGCAAGATGAAGCAACGCAGGGGCAAGCGATTCCGGCCGCGGAGTCGCCGCCAGACTGAATCAGAGTTTCCTTAGTTCGAGCGTTTCGCCACGTCGGCGGGTTGCGGATAAGCATCGGCAGCCTCATGACGCACATGTCCACCGGCGTTATCCGGCAGTGGAACGCCTGCACGATTCATCGCGGTGTAGGCGCCGAGGCAAACCACATTGGCTAAGTTCAGGCTGCGCACCCCTTCGCGAATCGGGATGTACACCCGATTGTTCGGATACTGCGCCAACAGCTCAGCAGGCAAACCCTGCCCTTCGGAGCCAAATACCAAGATGTCATCTTGCTCAAACTTGGCATCGAACAAAGTTTCTCCCCCACGTGCTGAAAATAAGCGCAAGCGATCTTCCAGCGGGCGTTCGACATCCTTTTGCAGAAACTTAGTAGCCTGCTCCCAGTCTTTATGCACCACCAGATCCACCATCGGCCAATAATCCAAGCCGGCGCGTTTGAGGTAGCGGTCCTCCAATGAGAATCCAAGCGGTTCGACTAAGTGCAGCCGCAGTCCAGTCGCGGCAGCAAGCCGTGCTGCGCAACCGGTGTTGTGCGGAATCTGAGGATGAACGAGGAGGAGCTCCACGCCAAGATTTTACCAGACCCTAAATCAAGGAAGCCCTGATTCAGGCTGCCGGTGATTCCGCGGCCGCAATCACATTCCCTAGGGATCGCCTAATTTCTATCCGGGCTAAACCCAGGACCAGAAGCGGCAGGCGGTGGGAGTTCACCACGCTGCAAATCGGCCCAGGCTTTCAATACCGCTCGGGCTCTAGCGCGAGCATCGACCACGGCAAAAAGGTCCAACTTCTCTTGCATGCCTAAAGGCAATTGCACCAACAGGACATCGGCGAGGTAATTGATGGTTTTGCCAACCGCATGATTTGCGGAACTTCCAGCAAGTGCTTGCAAGGCCAGCAACAATCCCTCCGCCTCATCTAGAGCCTCTGCACTTGCGACCTCCTCCTCCTCTAATTTCTCAACCATGACTTTGCGATAAGGAGTCACCGTGTCATCGCGTTCCGGCTCGGAGACAATCTGCATCCGATGCATGCCGCACAGAATTAGGTTGAAATTGCCAGCTTCATCCTGCCGCACCTGTTGAATCTTGCCGACACCGGCCACAGGAAACAACGCAGGGCTTTCAAAATAGTCTTCCTCCCAACCTGGGAGCAAGGTTCCTGCAATCAACTCGGATTGATCGGCAGCGAGCATGTCCTCCATCATTTTCCGATAGCGCGGCTCAAACAAATGCAGCGGCACCAGTGATCCTGGGTAAAGAATCAGGTTTGGAAGAGGGAAGACGGGTAGAAGTTGGCTCATGGGCCTGGAATGTTTATGACGATTTCCAGGGCAGTGACGGGGGTGCCAACCATGATAAACCCTGCGCGGCGACGAGCCGGCGGGGGCATCGCGCACGAGTGGAAGGGGAGTCAGGTGGTGAAACACATCCCGAAGACGGCAAACACCGACTCACGACACGCGAAATTCTTGCAAACACGCTAAAACCTCTTCAGGGCGTAGTTCGTAGAGTAAATCCTCACATAAATACTGTGTCAGGAAAGCCTCCTGCGCGTCATCACCGGCAGCAGCTTGTTGCGCCAACACTTTGCGCTTTTGCAACCCCGCTTTCGCTGACGCTTGCAAAATCTCCGCAAGCCCGCCCATTTCAAATCCATCACGTTGCATCCAGCCGGCAAAAACAAAAGGTATTTGRGCGGCGGTTTTCCAAGAGCTACCAAGATCGATGGCGGTCCAATCGGGATAAGCCTGATGCGCCAGCAATGCCGGATCTCCAATCATTTGCACCGCATCGACCCCTTTTTCAATGGCGAGCGCAAAAGCATTCCCCTCAGGAGGCACTTCCAACACTTTCGCACCAGCATTCTGCCAAGCATTTTGCATGAGCCATGTGGTCAAACGACGTCCGGTGCGCGAAAATGGATCGGCGTACCAACTTCGAATCGAAGAAGCGTCTGCAACTCCTGGTGCCAGAAACAGCAACACCGAATGAATCGGGCCATCACTTGCAATCACTGGCCCTTCCGTCCACATTTGCAAAGGCGGGTCCTCCAAAGCTAAAACCGAAGAAGCCAAAGCTACCTCTAAATCACCACTACGCAACAGGGATGCCAACAGCGACGGCGGTGCCTCAATCAGTTCCACCTGCGCATGTTCGGCWAGCCCAAAAGTCAACGGCCGCGCCACCAAATAGGGAACCGTGCCGACCCGCCAGCGGACCACTGAATCTTCAGGCACGATGACTAAACCGAAACYGTKKCGMTCAGAGTGGAKGMCAARCCAAAGTCTGGGTCRCCGCYGCGGAAATCRCGGATGACCTGGTACAAGGTGTTGCGTTCCACAGGGATATGYCCGGTTTCACGAATCAAACGGTGGATGTCACTGCGCGAAAGGACTTCYGGCGTGTTGGCTCCAGCRTTGTGATAAACCTTTTCCTGACTGACYGTGCCGTCKARATCRTTSGATCCCATSGACAARGCTGCTTGCGCGGTGGCCAATCCCAACATGATCCAATAAGCCTTCACGTGCGGSACGTTGTCTAAGTACAAGCGGCCGATGGCGACGGAGCGCRAWCGTTCGGTAGGACTTGGCTTTGSMAGGTGCGACAACATRGGMGTGTTRTCMGGGTGGAARGCCARCGGAATGAAGGTTTGGAARCCMTKGGTGTCRTCYTGYAARGCACGYAARCGRCTYARRTGGTCGACKCGCTCTTCCARGGTCTCGGTCATGCCGTACATSAKSGTGCAGTTGGTTTTGAAACCATACTCRTGAATGCCACGWGCYAGTTCCARCCAMCKYTCYGCACTCATYTTGCGCGGRTAAAGCTGCTGMCGCACMCGYTCYGAGAAYACYTCKGCRCCRCCRCCTGGCATGGAATCYAAACCAGCYTCGCGCARTTCATCGAGCACYTCWGGAAGCGGYTTYTTRGCCAARTTCACAATCTCGTCGATTTCCACCATRGTGAAWGCYTTGACGTGAATGTCYGGGCGYGCCGATTTCGCMGCACGCAGRATCTCYARGAAGTAGTCGTACTTCAGCGCTGGCCAAACTCCGGCCACCATRTGCACTTCRGTGGCTTCCGGATTCGCGTTTTTGAGYTCRTCGTAAACCTGGTCTGGCGAGAGGCAATACGCGCCATCGTCGCCCGGCCGCCGCTGGAARGCGCAAAAACCGCAAAACTGGTTGCAGTAGTTGGTGTAGTTGACGTGGATGTTGACGTTGTAAAACGCAATATCGCCGTGCATCTTGACTTTGACATGATTCGCCAGAATGCCYAGWAGGGTGACATCGTCACTCTGGTACATGGCAAGGCAATCCACCTCACTTAGCCGCTCTCCATTCAGAACGCGGGTGGGRATTCCGGCAAGTCCAGTTCGACTTGCACGTTGCTCAAGGGCTTCCAGGGGAAGATCCATGATGCAAGTTTAACAAGGCCACARGGGGCCGGGTGCKGATGGAGCYCCCAKGGCGGCAAACGATTYCGGCCGTGGAATCGTYTKCRGACTAAATCAGAGCTTNCCTAATGGTCRCCGCGTACAAACAACACYACCCAGGCTGTTTTCGCAATCAAGCCCATGTCGCGKGCTGGCGAGAACTTGGAGCCGTAGCGGATGTCTTGGCGCATCCAGTCACGGAAGCTGACGTTTTCCAAGCGGCCATCGACCTGCCAGATRCATGTCAAGCCACCGACYACACGAAGGCGAGCTTTCTGCCACTCTTCGTAGCTGTGCACCTCGTGAGGGATAGGCGGACGTGGACCRACCAGTGTCATTTCGCCACGCAAAACATTGAGCAGTTGCGGCAGCTCATCGAYTCCTGAAGCGCGAATGAACTTTCCRACCTTGGTAATCCGAGGGTCGTTRGCAATYTTGAASGCMGGWCCRTCGCGGAGGTTGTCGGCAGCGAGCTTTTCTTGCAACTCTTCTGCGTCGACCACCATGGAACGGAATTTCAGCAGGGTAAAGCTGCGCCCGCCATGACCCACCCGTGTTTGGCGGAAAATGATGGGGCCCTTGGACTCGAGCCGAATCGCCAGGGCGGTCGCCACGATGACCGGGATGGCCATCAGGAATAAGATTCCGGCTCCCAGGATGTCGAGGGCGCGTTTGCCCTTCGGCATAGGCACCAGGAAAAGAGGAGCCAGTGGCTCAATTTGGCCGTCCCAGACTTCGCCATCTTTGACTTCCGACTCGCAATCGTCGGCCGAGCCTTCGGTGTCTGAGTACACGATGCAGGAGAAGCGTTCAC
Source organism: Planctomycetota bacterium (assembly GCA_002746235.1). Lineage (GTDB taxonomy): Bacteria > Planctomycetota > UBA1135 > UBA1135 > UBA1135. The sequence continues at coordinate 167,718 of NVWJ01000001.1, read as the reverse complement.
GGGCTTTGCCCATGGCGGTTCCGATGGAGCCAGCAACAATGCGCGCCTCATAGCCGGTTGTGGCCGGTAGTAAGACTGCGAGATGGTCTTCATCCATCCACCCAAGCTCATCCGTTAGACGGAGGCGCTTCTGCAGGAAATCGAGCATGAGTTCCCGATCTTCCTCAAAGGAATCGGTCATGCCGAGGACCACTAGAGTCAGGACTTCGCCTGTGCGGTCGGCACGGCCCTTCTCACGAGCCAAGGTGCGAAAAAATGCAGGCGGCTCTAGCGGCTGGCGATAACGCTCGCTGCGCATGAGGTTGCCAAACGGCGCCAACGGCTTGTTGCGGAATGTGTTCATATTCCGAAACCGCTGAARACGRRCGYTTCRCGGCCRYTGAGGGCCGAGRYGCGCATAYGCGAACGTGGGGRTGTGAGAGGGGCCATGGGGATGACAGGCCTGATTTTGGATTAATTGCTTCGTAGGGGATGAAACGAAACTCATATGGAGTATACCCAGGAATCCTGGAATCAGCCGGGAAAATTTGGCTGCGAGAAGTCTATTCCCAGAGGGACTCGACCTGCCTAATTAGCTCTTCTGCCGCACCTGCAAAGGCCTCATCCGAAGGGGCATCGGCCAGGTCGAATTCGAAATATATGGATGCAACATCCTGCCGTAGGCCGTTTTTCTGGAATACGCGCTGAAGATGGTCGGAAAACCCCTCTTCCTTCGGTTGACGTCCTGGCTTCTGTAGCCAATGAATAACCTTGACCGTTTGATTTTCGCGCTGGAAAACTCGTGACCAAAGAACGGCCCCAGATTTGGTGATGAGGGTGTCCACTCCTGACTCGGCATAGCCCATCGCGCGATAGCACACTTGCAAATCGTGCGGGCGTCCACTCCAACGTCGTCCGCGGCTGTAATAGGCGATGTACATGCGGCCATACTGGCCGTCAGGGCCAAGGATGTTCTGAAAAGTGAAGGTTTCCGGCGGCAAATCGCCGAGTAGTTCCGGGTCGACCTCGATTTCAAAATCGCGCGCGAAGGGCCCGAGCTGAGGTTCAAGCAAGCTCAAGTTGGGCAGCACCGATGGATTCAGCACGCCAGAGTTGCAGAACAACGACACCCCACCACCAAACAGGAGCAGCCCCCAGGCCAAAACCGGAAGTAGCGTAAAACCCTTCATTTCTGCCTCCTATGGCTGATTTTGTCGACCACTAAGGCCAGCGTTGCTGCACCAGCAATGACAACTAGTTGGCCAACAATCTCATGTCCGACGCCGGTCACTGCAGCAGGGCCAAAGCCATCTAGGACCCAAGCCATAACCGCGATACGCAGGCCATTGATGAAAATCGTAATGGGACCGACCAAAACGAGGGTGATGACCACCGCTTTTGTCGACATGCGAAACAGACCGGCCATGAACAGAGTGAGGGTKCCAAGAACTAGCAAGGTACCGGAACCACTACATGCTTCGGCCACGAACAGGGTCCAGCCGCGGTAAGTCAGGTCGGCGCCAACCCAGGTTGCATCGGGATCGAAGGGTTTCACCATGGCGACGGCAGCAGCGCCGGTTGCGCGCACCATGCCAGGGGTGAGACGGTCCAGAATAGGCAGCGGAATGGGGACCATGGCGTAGAACATCAGCAACGCATAGCGCAACCGATAAAGTCCTTCTTTGCCCCAGAATATGGCCAGGAGTCCTGTGACCGCGAGCGGAAATCCAGCCACCGAGATGGTGAAAATGGAAGCCAGGCTGCCGATGAAGAGCAAAATACCGCCTAAACCAAGGCAGCAATAACCGAAACGCATTCCGGAGCGGTCTGGAGGGCCAAGGGGAGACCAGTCCTGAATCACCGACCAAGCCAAAACCGCGGCAAGGACGGGAACCAGTAGACAATAGTTAATGCGGGATACGCCTCCTGTGTATTCAGCCCACTCGATAAGAATGGAGCTGAATGCTGCGAGAACAAGCGCGGCCTTCATGGTCCGAGCCGCAGAGGAGGAAAGCAAGGGGCTGTTCTACTTTTGCTTGCGGCGACGACGGCCAGCAAGACCACCCGCTGCAGCAGCGCCTCCAGCAAGAGCAATCATGGTGATTGGCTCAGGGGAGTTCATAGGCACGCTGTTGTTGCCGCGTGCGCCTGCTTGGCCAGAACTTGCAGAAGCGTGCTGGGCGGCGAGGGGGCTGACTGCGAAAGCTGCAATCAAGGTTAGGGCAAAGATGATTTTCACTGATTTCTCCGGGGATGTTAGGAGGTGAAGCGAACTCCACAGCAAGASKWTAMSCYAMAKYTWGAGNWTSGRKSWSAACAAYMMGANMMWSARYACNAAAMMGRGSRGATGAGCGACCATTGCAGCGGAATATCACTAGAATTCCACTCGCGATTTCACCCAAGAATTGCCGAAAGTATCCTTGTAGGCCTTCTGGTCTGTCGCAGAGACACTCATTTGTCATGAAAGAATCCCCACCTCGCACTCTTCCGAACGACCAAGACGCCACCGGGCGCACCTTCGGAGAAGAGGAGCAGTCGGCCGTTTTGGCGGCCCTGGCCAGCGGTACTTTGACCAGTACCAAAGGCAGCTTTGTGAAGCAGCTAGAGGCTCGTTTTGCGGAGAAGCTTGGGGTTAAGCATGCTTTTGCCTGCACCTCAGGCACCGCTGCGATTCATGTCGCGGTGGCAGCCTTGGATTTGGAGCCTGGCGATGAAGTCATCACCACTTCGATCACCGATATGGGGGCGCTAACTCCGATTTTGGCGCAGGGAGCCATCCCGGTTTTTGCCGACGTCGATGCACACACCCTCAATCTCACCGCCGCAACCATTCAGGCTGTGGTGAGTGTGCGCACCAAGGCGATTTTGGTGACGCACTTGTTCGGCGACCCGTGTGAAATGGAAGCCATCATGGAGTTGGCGGATCAAGCGGGCATCGCGGTGTTGGAAGACTGCTGTCAGGCTTTTGGCGCTGCCGATCAGGGTCATCCGGTGGGCAGCATTGGAGCGATTGGGTGTTTCAGTTTGCAGCAAGGCAAGCACATCACTACGGGTGAAGGTGGATTAGTGACGACCGATGACGATGCTCTCGCGCGCCGTTTGTTTTTAATGATCAACAAGGCTTGGGGTTATGGAGATCAAAATCCAGACCACTACTTCCTTGCACTCAACTATCGCATGAATGAAATCACCGGTGCGGTTGCGTTGGCGCAGATGCAGAAGTTAGATCACAGCGTGGCATCGCGCGTGGCGAATGCAGACCAACTTTCAGCGGCTCTGGAGGGGGTCAATGGGATCAGCTTGCCGCTTGGCGGATCTGGTCGACGTCATACCTATTGGCGTTATTGCCTCGATGTAGATCCGCATGTCATTCCCGGTGGAACGGTTGCGCTTGGAAATTTGTTGCGTGCGCGCGGAATCGGATGCGCACCACGCTACATTCAAAAGCCGGCATTCCAATGCCAGATCTTCACCGAACAACGTACTTTCGGCACCAGTAAATGGCCATTCACCTTGGCCTCCGCCGATGCCGTGGATTACAGCCCAGAGCGCTTCCCTGGCACATTCGACGCCCTGGATCGCGTTCTCGTTTTACCTTGGAATGAACGATTCACTTCCGATGATGTCCTGTTCATTGCAGAAGCTATTCGTGAATCGATCGATGAGCTAAAAGCATAACCATGACCACTCCTATTCGATTTGGATTGATTGGTGCCGGCGCGATTGCCGGCGCACACATCGAGGCCTTGCAATCCTTGGGCGACCTTGCTCAATGCGTAGGCATCCACGATTTAGATTCGGCCACCGCACAAGCGATGGCAGAAAAGGTTGGTTGTCCCTCCTTCCAAAACTTGGAAGCTTTCCTTGATGGCGCCAAACCCGATGCGGTGATTTTATGCACGCCACCATCCACCCACGCACCTTTGGCTATGGCCATGATGGAGCGTGGCATCTCAGTGTTATGTGAAAAACCGCTGAGCATTCGTCCTGAAAATGCACGTGCGATGCTCGCCGCCGCAGATGCAGCCGGTGTTGTGTTCACCATGGCATCGAAGTTTCGCTACGTCGAGGATGTCGAAGCTGCGCGTAAGCTCATTCAAGATGGCATCATCGGCGAAGTCGTGTTACTGGAAAACACTTTCGCTGCACGCGTCGACATGAAAGGACGATGGAATGCAACTCCAGAAGTTAGTGGGGGAGGCGTTTTGATGGATAACGGAACTCACTCCGCAGATATCGTGCGTTACCTGCTAGGTCCAGTGCGTGAAGTACAAGCCACCGAAGGCAACCGCTTTCAAAAGCTCGATGTTGAAGACACCGTGCATCTTTTCTTGCGCAGTGAAGCCGGCGTGATGGCGAGTATCGATTTGTCGTGGAGTATCAACAAGCAGTTGGACTACTACATTGGCATTTACGGAACCGAAGGCATTATTCGTATTGGTTGGCAGGAGTCTTTCTATGAAAGGCCAAGTAACGGCGGAAAACATGTGTTTGGAAGCGGTTATTCCAAGCTGAGTGCCTTCGCATCGCAGCTGAAAAACTTCATTGGCGCCATGCGTGGTACTGAAGAGCTGCGCATTAGCCCTGCTGAAGCACTAGACTCGGTAGAAGTCATTGCGGCCGCTTACCGCTCACTCGATGCGAACGATTGGGCCACGGTTGCACCAGCCCACGCAACCCATTGAAAATCCATCCGACCGCTCTTGTTGAAGACGGCGTCCTTCTCGGCGAAGGCACTGCGGTTTGGGATAACGTGCATCTGCGCGCTCCTTCGCGGATTGGTTGCGATTGCATCATCGGGGAAAAAACCTACGTCGCCTACGATGTTGTCATTGGCGACCGCGTGAAGATCAACGCTTTCGTATATATTTGCGCCGCAGTCACAATTGAAGATGGCGTCATGATTAGTGCCGGCACCATGTTCACCAATGATCGTTTTCCGCGCGCAACGACTCCAAATCTGAAGACCTTACGCAGTTCGGAACCGGATGAACATACCCTGCCCACTTTAGTGAAAGAGGGTGCAACCATCGGTGCGCGTTGTGTGATTGGAAATGCTCTCGCCATCGGCCGCTTTGCCATGGTTGGCATGGGGGCGGTGGTGACCAAAACGGTTCCAGATTTTCATTTGGTGATCGGACACCCTGCACGTTCGGTAGGCCTGGTTTGTCGTTGCGGTGAGCCTTTTGCCCGCTTCGATGCGCAACAAGGCCCCGAAGACGGCAACTACACCTGTTCCGCTTGCGCGCGCAACTACAGCGTGCGCGCCGGCGGTGTCGAAGAATCTGAGTCGGCCTAATCCAGCATGAGCCAGACCCAAACTAGTCGGAAGTGGGCAGTGGTTGGCGGCGGCATGTGCGGCATGACCGTAGCCATGCGCTTGGCCGAGGCTGGGCACGACGTCACCCTGTTCGAAGCAAGCAAAAGCCTGGGTGGACTCGCCGATGCATGGCAAGTGGGTGACCTCACTTGGGACCGGCATTATCACGTGACTTTGTTGTCCGATGCCAACACGCGCAAAGTGCTCAGCGATCTTGGAGTGGAGCAAGACTTGCAATGGTGCATTACCAAAACCGGTTACTTCCGCGAAGGCAAGTTGGTTTCCATGTCCAACGCTTGGGAATATCTGCGTTTACCAGGCTTGAACCTGTTCGAGAAAATGCGCCTTGCYTGGACCATWACCTATGCGTCGARRYTRAAGGATTGGAAAACKCTGGAAASCATTCCGGTGGAAGAGTGGCTGACCAAACTTTCCGGACGCGGKGTCATGGAAGGTCTWTGGCGGCCTTTGTTACGTGCGAAGTTAGGMGACCGCTAYGTCGATTGTTCRGCGGCATTTTTGTGGGCGACGATTAAGCGACTTTATGCCGCGCGYGAATCTGGYTTRAAAACCGAAAAGTTTGGCTATGTTTCCGGCGGTTACGACACGGTCGTGCACGSATTTCAGCGTCGYTTTGAAGAATTGGGTGTAAAGGTGAGWTTGCAGTCTCCTGTRGRGGAGATAGCGGCCGCGGAATCTGGATTRGAGGTTACGGTGCACGATGCCGGAGCCATTTYCTTTGACCGTGTAGTTGGAACGGTGAYCCCGCGACTGGCGGCAAAGATGTGTTCTGGGCTSAMWGCYACSGARCWMARYTTGCTTGARGGMGTCGARTTTCAAGGCTTGGTGTGYGCATCSATGGTKTTRAARAARCCKCTCGCCGATTACTATCTCACCTACCTCATGGATGCAGACCTCCCATTCACTGCCGTCATCGAAATGACCGCTATGGTGTCACCGGAACAACTCAACGGCAATCATCTCATCTACCTGCCGTTGTATTTGAGCGCYAACGATCCGCGTTTCCAGCAAAGYGACGACGTCATCCARKCCMSCTTCCTCGMAGGGCTGAAAAAGGTGTACCCAAATTTTTCGGAGGACGATGTACTCGCGTGCCGCATTTCTCGGGTKGCCGAAGTCTTCCCACTTCCTGTGCTGCACTACTCCACTAAAGTTCCACCCATGACTACCAGTGTGAAAGGGTTGCACTTAGTGAAYGCTTCRNAGATYYTAAATGGCACCTTGAACGTCAATGAAACCATGGGCCTCGCYGAGCGTGCGGTGGAATCTCTACTTGCCAGYGATGGATTGTCCACCGAAGGAGTGGTGCAGTGAAACGCAARGCAAGYCTGTCTTTAGACCTCGACAACCAGTGGTCTTACATGAAGACTCACGGCGACTCTGGTTGGGAAAGTTTCCCCAGCTACCTCGATGTCGTGGTGCCRCGCATTCTTGCCATGTTGGAAGAGCGCAACCTAAAGATCACTTTCTTTATCGTTGGCCAAGATGCCGCGTTGGAAAAGAATCATGCCGCTCTGCGYCTCATCGTCGATGCTGGGCATGAAATCGGCAACCACTCCTTCCATCATGAGCCATGGTTGCACCTTTATTCCGATGAAGAAGTCCATGCCGAACTGCAGCATGCAGAAGATGTGATCGAGGCCGCCACCGGTGTGCGTACCGAATTGTTCCGCGGYCCWGGMTTTAGTTTGTCACCAGGAGTTCTGCGCGTACTCAAAGCGCGTGATTATCGTTTCGATGCATCCACSATGCCGACTTAYCTCGGCCCGCTTGCTCGTGCTTATTATCTACGCACAGCAAAGCTTGAAGGGGAGGAGCGTGAAAAACGCGCCAAGCTTTTTGGCACTTGGAAGGAGGGCTTGAAACCCGTGAAGCCYTAYCWKTGGKARTTGGAAGAYGGCGACCTGCTGGAAATCCCAGTGACGACCATGCCGTGGTTGAAACTGCCCTTCCACCTGAGTTATGTGCTTTACCTCAGCACTTATTCCTCAGCGGTGGCTAGCCTTTACTTCCGCACCGCCCTACGCCTCTGTCGGATGGCACGTTTCGGGCCTTCGCTACTCCTGCATCCGCTCGACTTCCTAAGTGCGGAAGATGTTCAGGGTTTAGATTTTTTCCCAGGCATGAAAATGCCGTTAGAGAAAAAGTTACAGCGCGTCGGTCATTATCTTGACCTCTATAACGACGCCTTTGAAGTGCTTCCGATGGGGGAATATGCTCAGTCTCTGACCCAAAGTTCATACGGTCCGCTGCCGAAGCGCAAACTGTAGTTCAAACTTGAGAGTGAGATGCTGAGGTCCGCCGTAGATGGACTCACGATGACGTAGGTTGCAAGTTCCGATTGCAACAGTGGCGCAGCATCGGTGACTTTCATGTTTCCAGCCAAGAATTCAAAGGCCAGCCGCTCCCGACGTTTCGCTTCTTCCCCTCTGCCAAGAGCAATGAGCGGTGGAGGCGTTTGGAAGTCGCGTGCGTAAACGAAATCGAAGGCCTTCACTAAAGGAGCAAAGTGCGTGACTTCGTTGAGGTGCGCTAATATCCGATGTTTAGGACCCAGTGGAAGTTGCTGTAGTTCATTGGCGAGGAGCAAAAGATCCCGTGGCACTTTGTAGGGGTTCTCCACTTCATAAAGCACAATCCCCTTGTCCTCGGGGGAGTATAAGTTGCTGGAGCTCCATACATAATGCGCGCCGCACAAAGGCATGGCCCCAAGCAAAAAGCCCATAGAAAGCAGAGATATCCACGCGGAACCCTTCTTGGTGATGCAACTCCCGTAAACGCATGCACCGAGGGCTGCAAACAAGAGCGGCAGTGGCAATAGCCAAAACAATCGTAGGTATCCCCATTTGCCTCCGGCTAGTTCACTGAGGAAGCCAAAGAACAAGGGGTTTAAAAGCAAAAGGGCTAAGCCGCCAAGGAATAAGATGGGGTAAGCCTGACGTCGGTTTTTTGGAAAGAGCACAAGCAAAAGCGGGGCTCCTAAGAGTGCAAAGATTTCCAGTGCGCCACCGCCAGAACGAAGTTTTAGGAAGATGAAAAAGAACAGGTCCGGCCACGAGGTGTGGACAGGTTCACCTAGGGTTGCATCCTGCAGGCTTTGGTTTTCCTGCAATCGTAGATAAAGCACGAAGACAAGCTGCGGCGCCATGCAAAGGCCAAGTACGGCACATCTCTTGAGTGTGTTCAGGTTTGGCTTTTGGATGAGTTGGACTAGAGCAAAAGTACCTAGGGCTGCTGGAACCAGAAGCAGTGCAGTCGGCGCCCATCCCATGCATGCGGCTGACACTAAAAGTAGGAGGATCCAATCTCGGGCTNGCCCACTGCGCCAATACTGCATGGATTGCCACAGGATGGCGAGAACTCCGAGATGCATCAGCCACGTTTTCCCTTGCTGAGGGCGGGTAAGTAGATAGTTATTCGGCGTCCAGTGACTGCTGGTTCCAAAGAGGAAGTAGGCGACGAGGAAAACCATCGCGACGGGAACCAAACCGCCTGGAAGCATGCGTCGGAGGAATGCGGCATAAAAGGCTAGGCTTAGCAGCAGCAAAATTGGGCCGACTAAGCTGCGTAATACAATCAAGGAATGCAATTCGGAGTAGCGCGCTAGCATCGCACCCCATAATTCAAAGGACTGCCACGCATAGACCGGGTTCGGTGGTAAGGCCTCCCCGCGGTGGGTGGGAGCAGCATGACCCATGGCTGGTGCATCTTGCAAAAGTAGGGCTTCGGAAAGATAAAGGTTGTCGTCGGCGTCGGCGCGATGATGAAAGGCCGGAGTGACCATGGCGGCAGCAAGGAGTACCACGAAAACGGTGCTAACTAGAGGGTGGGTCTTCTCGGGAATAGCAAGGGGGCCGTGCTGCCTGCGCCGCAACATGAATAAGTTGACTGCAAAACTTAGCCCAATAAGTCCAAGAGCTATTTTGCTAGGGATTAAATCCAGTGCCAAGCTGGTGGCTGCAGCAAGTCCGAACAGCAGTGCTGGGAAAAATCCTCGTACTCGGTGTTGCACCGGTGGCGTAACAACCTCTCCAATCGTTGAAGCTTTTCGAGAAGGCGACTTTTTCAGTCGAAGGATTTCTGCGGCGACCGCTGCCGTAATCCAAACCACGACCACGGTCAGCATGGCGGTTTGTGCGCTTGCATGCAGCAGAAGCATCGGGCCGGTGAGAAGGGAAAACGCGCCGAAGGCCACCACGAAGGCCATCGCTATGCGTTGACTACACGGCTGCTCTGCCGAGCTTTGCCAGAGAGAGAGCCATCGCCAAGCGGGCCACCAGAATGCAACCACCAACAATAAGCACAACAGGCTTGGCACGATGGGAAGGTTGGTGGTAAAGGCTTGGTTCATGAAGCGGGGGACGTCGGGCGGTGGAGCAGGACGACGCTCAATAGAATCTCATCTTGCCGAAGGTGATGCACCTCGGGCGTGCACCCTTGAGGGAGGCGTTGTTGAAGATCGGTAAGTGGAGAAATGATTGGACGCGATTTATCTTTGAGGACATCGACCTCCATGGCGTGAAAGCCTAGCCCGCGATTGCCGAGTGCATGCATGGCTTTGAACACGGCCTCTTTGATTCCAAAAATAGCGAGAGCATGGGCGGCGTGTTCTTGTTCAGGAAGAGCAGCTTGCATGTTTACGATCTCCGCATGGGTGAGAATTTCGGCGAATAAATTTTGCTTGAGCGGACGATGATCCTCCACGTCGACGCCAAGCCCGATGAGGCTTTCGGATTTACGCGCCAGCAGTGCTGCGCATTGTTTACGGCTGTGACTTAGTGATCCAAGAATCGCGGGAGGCCAGTCCGGGCTACGGTCTTCTAAGCAAAGTAGCGGTGCAGAAGGAATGCCGAGCTGGCGTAAAAGTTGATGCGCTAAAGCCCGAGCAGAGGAAAATTCATGCCGCCGGCTTTTTACGGCCTTCGCGACTAAGGCTTGTTCCTCAGCGTAAAGAGCGGATGTTGCATCGTGCACCTTGCCAAGTTCAAGTAAAACTCCCTCCGGCAAGCGGCTTTGGAGCTGGGCAAGGTTTTGCAGCACGATTGGTTAAGGGGTGTGCCGCGAGATTTCATCCTGTGCGGCACGTAACACCTGACCAACTTTATCGCCGAGTACGCGCACATGCGGCTCCAAAACCATGCTGTCGTGGTCGCCGGGCACTTCGAAACTGACCATGCCTCCAGGTGCGAATGGGGCCCAATGGTTATTGGCATCTTGGATTTCCCGATAGCGGTCAGCAATTACACCACCAGGCAGGCGGAAGGTGCAATCCTGCGGCGGTCGGAACAGGGTGATGCTCCCGGAGTATGGGCGCAACTCATAATGGTCCAAGGCTTCKATGAACCCATCTTGAATCATCTCCGAGCGGAATTCTGCCGGGGCAAGATCGCGTTGTTCGGGCGAACGGTTTTGTTGACGGCGTCTTCGCTCCCAGGCTAAACGCTTGCGCGGCCAATCGAGAAGGAATCCTAAGCCACCACGCTTGATGCGCATGCCAAGGATAAGCATGCGTTGCAAAAGATTCGCACTTGGTGCTTGAGTGATGGGAGTATCCAGCAAAATCAAGGCCGCAGTTTTTTCACCAGAAGCTTGGAGCTGCTGCGCCATTTCAAAGGCGGTAATGCCGCCTCCAGAAAAGCCACCCAAGAGATAGGGGCCCTGTGGTTGTACTTTGCGGATTTCTTCCAGGTAATCACGCGCCATATCTTCGAAACGGCGGTGTGGACGGTCATCGCCATGCAGGCCACGCGCTTGGATGGCATACATGGGTTGGTCGCTGCCGAGGTGCGCGGCAAGGTGACGTAGATTCAAAACGTTGCCAAACATGCCTGCAACCAGGAAGAATGGCGGTTTTGAGCTGTTGCGGACATTGTTGAGCGGTACTAGATAGCGACTCGGCGTTCCTTGTGCGCGTAGAGATGCGGCACCTTGCTCACCTTCATCTTGTGCCACTGCGGCAAGTTCTGAGCGCAGCATGTCTGCACACAGGCGAATCGTTGGGGCTTCGAACAAGAACGACAGTGGATATTCCAACAGCCATTTTTTCTTGATGCGCGCAAATAAACGCACTGCAATTAAGGAGTGTCCGCCGACTTCAAAAAAATCATCGTCGGCGCCTACTTTTTCAACGCCGAGTAATTCTTCCCACCACACGGCGAGTTGCTGTTCGATGGCGTCGGCGGGTTTGGAGTACTCGCTCGATAAGTTCGGGCGCTGAAACTTCACTCCCGGTTTCGCWWSYAWCKKYGCCANRSCYTGGTCCTGCATGGAGCGAAGTTGATCTAGGTCCATGGAGCTCACGGTGAATACCGATGGCGTGTCATGTGCCAGCACGCGTTCCAAAGCCATCATTCCAGATTCAGCATCGATGCCAGCAGCCAGCGAATCTAAGAACGCTCGCTCTGCCGGAGAATCGGTGTTTCGACTTGGAGCCGATGTTGCGGAGGCGTTTGCAAAACGACTGTTGTGGCTGAGCCGACGCAATTCCAGCTGCCGAATACTGGCCAAGACTTTTCCATCTGCGTTGCACAGTTGAATGTCGAAGGACACCACCTCATCGCTTGCTTGACTGCCAGGGCGCGTTTTCAACTTGCAATGCAGTTCGCCACTAAGTGGTGCATGGTGCACAATGCGCTGATAGCGGAAAGGAACAAACATGGCATCGTCCGGGTTGTAGTTGCCGAGCAACTCCATGGCGCAACCAGTGCCGATATCAAGTAAGGCCGGATGCAGCGGGTGCCGATGCAAATCTTCCTCAAACTCCTCCGCCAATTGCAAACGCGCATAAGCATAATCGCTTGCGTAACCGAGGTATTGGTGCGTTTGAAAACGCGGCCCGAAATCTAGGTAGCGTTCTTGCGGGTCCGGCAAAGAACCACTCTTTACCTGCTCCACYCGATCCMSCGCCGAYGCCTTCCAYTCCGCAATGTCCTCCGCCTCTACATCCTGCGGCGTTTCCACTGCGATGTTYCCGCTGGCATGCAACTGCCACTGTTCCYGACTTCCGATGCCGCGGCTGCGTACTTCAAAGGCATATCCCTTCTTCCCCAGTTTGATGCCGAGGCTWATYTCGCGCGGWGCATCGTCSGGMACTTCACAYGCGSTCAAAAATTGCACATCTTCTAAAGCCACCGCTCCAAGGCCYTTCCAATCCTGGAATCCACTCAGWGCCAAGTCCAAGTATGCCGTTCCAGGCAGCACCGCCAAGCCAGTTTGCAAGCGATGTTCCCGCAGCGMCCATGTTTCGGTAGCATCGATGCGACCGCGGTAAATGCGCTCCTTATCCGAAACCAGAATGCGCTCTTGGAACCATGCCAAWTCCACGCGYTGACGYTCRCCATGAAGATCTTTGGCGCCATGCAARCGCGCCGCGAGCTCCGTGGCCATGCCGRCATCACTCCAAATRCCCCAGTTCAGYGCAGTCATGCGGTTTGGYGCATCSGTTGGTTGCGCACTGGCAAAGGCATTCAAGAATGCGTTCSCTGCRACGTAATCCACTTGTCCTGCAGGGCCTAAAGCTACCGATGTCGAGGAGCACAAGATGAAGAAGTGCAACTTCTCTTCGCGCAGCAGTTGATCCAAAATCACAGTTCCATGGACCTTGGGGGTAAACACGCGTTCGACTGCTTCTGGAGTACGCATTTGAATGACTCCGTCTTCCAACACGCCAGCGGCATGAATCACGCCGTCGATGTGGCCAAAGCTTTGCTTGGCAAGCTTCAGCATATTGCGCATGTCCTCTAAGTTGGCGACATCTGCTTGAATGACCAACACTTCCGCGCCGGCATCTTGCATGGCGCGCAACCGAAGAATGCGCTGGCTGGTGGAATCTTTCTCGGTGTGGCTTTCGAGCCAGGTATTCCAATCGCGTTGCGGAGGAAAGGAGGAACGCCCGAGCAGAATCAATTTCGCCTTTGACTGGTTCGCGAAATGTTCGGCAATGGTGAGACCAAGCCCACCGAGTCCGCCGGTGATCAAAACCACGCCACCTTGCGGTAAAGCTGGCTTACCTTCTTCAACGGCCGGTAACGCCAAGTCTTCCGACGCCGGCGCAAACACTTGTCCTGAACGCGAAGCCAACATGGCTTCTTCGATAGGGCTCAGGAGTAAGTTTTGTAAATGGTCTAATTGTTCGGACGATGGAGCCGCATCGTCGGTGAGATTGTCGATGTCCAGGCTGCGGGTTTGCAGGAAGGCGTATTCACGCGGCATCACCCGGACAGGGCCTAGCAGCAAAGCTTTTTCGGCTTGGACTACATCTTCAGCATGGACCTTATGCACGCCATTCGATACCACATCGAGTTGGATGTTTGGCAGTTGATCGATTTCGCCAAGCGCTTGCGCCAAGAAGAATAGGCTGAAAAAGCCACGCTCCTCATTGTGGTGAAACATGCTGGACCCAGGTCGAGCTTCCATCGCACCGGAGATTGCCCACAAATGCACAATGCGATCCGGCACACGTTCCTCTTGCACCAAGGCTCCAATCAGGGCATCGTAATCAACGCGGCCAGCTTCGGGGGACAGAGCGAACTCTTGGTCGGAGAAGCGATAAAAAGTATCGCCTTCACGCACCGTAATGACTTCTTGGCCGGCATCGCGCAAACGCTGCGCGAGTGCAAATCCAAAACCATGGCGGTCCAAGAACAATAACCAGCGCTGCTTTTCTGCGAGAGCCTTGGTTAAGGCAGAGGGCCGCGGCACTCCACGCCAGCTGCTTTGCGTGAACCATTCATCGATCGATTCCAGGCGCGCATAGGCTTGAGTTTGCGTTGAGGCTGTAACGCCGGCACCCGGTTCAATCCAATAGTCCTGGCGTTCGAAAGGATAGGTTGGCAAGGGAACGCGCAGGCGCACATCGTCGCCGTGGAAAGCGGACCAATCGGGAGTGAGTCCTGCAATCCAGAGTTGGCCAAGCACTGCGCAGAAGAAATTCAAGTCGTCGGCCTTTTCGTCTTGATGCCGCAAAGAGGAAAGCACCGTGTGGTCGCTACTTAATTGCGGATGCTGCCGCACCAAAGATGCCAGCGCTTTGCCTGGGCCGACTTCTAACAAAATGCGGTCAGCGCTTTGCAGCAACAGTCCCACACCTTGCTCAAAGCGAACCGGCTGACGTAAATGATCCACCCAGTAATCAGCGCTAGTGGCTTCAGCGTCGGTGAGCCAAGCTCCGCTTTTGTTTGAAACCATGGGAATCTGCGGCGCATGAAGCGCGATTCCGTTCAGGTAGGCGCGGAAGGACTCAAGGATCGGTTCGAGTCCTGGAGAATGGGCAGCACATTGGATAGCAATGCTCTGGCATTCCACATCCATGCCTTCCAATCTTTCGCGCAAGTATTGCAGTGGTCCAGGATCTCCCGAAACGACTTGCAGGCACGGTGCATTGTTCACCCCAATGACCAATCCATCCTGCAGCAGTGGCTGTAATTCCGCCGCAGTCATTTCTACGCTGAGCATGCCGCCGGGTGGCAAAGATTCGAACAACTGACCGCGTAAAACGACCAAGCCCAATCCATCTTCGAAGGAGAAGACTCCGGCTAAACAAGCGGCGCTATTTTCGCCCAAGCTATGTCCGAGTAGGGCATGGGGTTGCATGCCCCAAGACATCCACAACTTGGCCAAGGCTACTTCCACTAAGTAAATCGACGGAAGTTGTAGCGATGGCTTTTGTAACTCAACCGCAGTGGCGTCTGCGCCCGCGTTTTCTCCGAACAGCAATGGCTTTAAATCCAGCCCATGCTTGGTTTGCAGCAAGGCAAACCCCTCATCCATGGTTGCGCGGAAACTATCTTCCTGTGCATAGAGCCCGCGCGCCATTTCGGCATATTGCGCGCCGCCGCCTGGCATTAAGAAGGCGAGTTCCCTGGCGGAGGTCCCATCGCAGGAACTTCCTTGGCGCATTTGTGGCGGTTTACAGGCACGCAAAGCTCGGATTGCCTCTTCACGGTCTGAAACCACAAAGACTCGACGTTGCGCAAACATACGTCGGCCTTGTTGCAAGGTATACGCGACGTCGGCTAGATCCAAACTTGAGTCCTGCTCGAGGCGGTCAGCGAGGCGCGTGCACATGAGATCGAGCGCTGAGGTGCTTTTGGCAGATAGCGGAAGCACTTGAAACGGATGCCGACTTGCACCACTTTTCTGTACCGGCGCTTCTTCAAGAATCACGTGGGCATTGGTGCCGCCCACGCCCAAGGAGTTGACGCCTGCGCGTCGTGGTCGGTCACCGCGAGGCCAAGCACTTAACTTGGACTGCACAAAAAACGGACTCGACTCAAACTCGATCAGTGGGTTTGGGTTGTCGAAGAACAAACTCGGCGCCAGTTCTTCATGGCGCAGAGATTCCACCACCTTCAAAAAACTTGCCACACCTGCAGCTGTATCGGCATGGCCAATGTTGGACTTGCACGATCCAATCGCGCAAAAACCAGTTGCACTTGTGGTTTCGCGGAAGGCTTGGGTTAAGCCAGCGACTTCAATCGGATCGCCAACCGGAGTGCCGGTGCCGTGGGTCTCGACATAAGACAAACTCTCAGCATCGACTTCCGCAACAGCCATGGCTTCGGCGGCTGCATGGGCTTGGCCGTCTACACTTGGTGCAAGGAATCCGGCTTTGCGCGAGCCATCGTTATTGACCGCCGAACCGCGCAGGACAGCGCGAATGGTGTCGCCATCTGCTAAAGCATCGGATAAACGACGCAGCACCACCATGCCGGCGCCACTGCCGAAAACCGTTCCGGCGGACGCAGCGTCGAAGGGACGACAATGTCCATCCGGCGAAAGGATTTCGCCTTGCTCATAGCGATAACCGGTCACATGGGGGACTTCGATACTCGAGCCGCCTGCCAACGCCATATCGCACTCACCGTTGATGAGTTGCTGCGCTGCCATATGAATTGCAACGAGGGAAGTGGAGCACGCAGTTTGAATACCAACACTCGGTCCTTCCAAATCCATCTTGTAGGAAGTGAAAGTGGTTAAGAAATCCTTATCGTTGCTGGTATGGCGCAACAAAAACATGCCAACCGAATCCACTAACTCGGGGTTAGTGAGCAGGTTGAACATGAGGTAGGAGTTTGCGCCGCAACCGCCGAACACGCCAATGGTGCCATCGAAACGTTGCGAGTCATGGCCGGCATCTTCTAGCGCTTCATAGGCGCACTCCAGGAAATGCCGATGTTGCGGATCCATAATTGCCGCATCTTTCGGTGAGATTCCCCAAAATCCAGGATCGAATGCGGCCACTCCATCCAACACCGGACTGGCCTTTACATATCCGGGGGACTGAATTTTCGCAGCTGGAATTCCAGCGGCCACCAGTTCTTCGTCGGTGAAGAAAGAGGTCGATTCAATCCCGTTGCGCAGGTTGTTCCAGAACTCCTCGCTGTTGTTTGCCCCAGGTAAATGGCACGCCGTACCCACCACTGCGATGGCAGTTTCGGGGTAGGCCTCTGCCAAATTGGGGGAGGAAGTCATGCAGCTTCAGAAGGAGGGAGAAAAGGGTGCAGAAAACAGCCCTTTCACGTGGTAATTTCACCTGTGGGAATCAGCCGGAATCCGACTCGCCATTTCCACACCATTATGGTTTCAAATCATCAACCGAACAAGCTCCGCTGTGTACTCATCGGCGTGGATTCACTTCTTCTGGAGTGTGCTGAGCGACTTCTAAGCGCCGATTTCGAAATTTGCGCAGTCCTATCCGATGCCACTCGTGTGCGGGATTGGGCCGATGCTCATGGGATTGAAATCTTGCCCGCTGAGGACCTGGTGGCTGCTCATGTGGATCACCTGAAATGCGACTACCTATTTAGCATTACCTGGCTAAAGGAATTGCCGGAGTTCTTGCGCTCTTTGCCGCGCGTGGCTGCGATTAACATTCAGGACAGCCCCTTGCCAAAATATTCGGGTCCGCACGGCCCGGCATGGGCTCTCATGGCTCAAGAGCGGCATTACGGCGTTTCTTGGCATTTGTCGGAGGCCACGGTTGGCGAGGGTGGGATTCTGCGCCAGATTCCGGTCGCCATCGAGGCCGATGACACTTCGCTGAGCCTCAACATGAAATGTTTTGAGGCCGCTCTCACCGGTTTTGAGCAGCTACTCCCAGATTTGGCCGCGGAAAAACTGGCCATCGTCCCTATCGATGAAAAAGCGCGCACCCGCTTTACCGTCGATCAGCGCCCGGAGCATTGGGGGTGTCTCGATTGGACGCTTAAGGCAAAGGAATTAGAAGCCACCGTGCGCGCGCTTGATTTTGGCGGCTATGCCAACGCTTTTTGCATGGCTAAGTTGGTTTTTGAGGAGCAGGCCATTGGGGTGGTGAGCGCCATCGCCGAGCCGGGCAAAGAGCTGGTAGAAGCTGGGACCATTCTCGCTGCATCCGAACGCGGCTTGGTGGTGGCCACGGCCGATGGCAACTTGCGCCTCACCGAACTAGTGAGTTTGCGCGGCGAGACCTTAGAGGTCATGGATTGGATGACGTCTTCCGGTTTGCGCGTCGGTCAAGTTTTGCGCCGGCGGCATGCCGGATTCCTTACTGGATTAGGTGCCTTGCTTCCAGAGATTGCTTCTTCCGAAGCTGCGTGGCTGCATCGCCTGCGCGCTTGCGAAGAACTTTCCCTTGGCTATGACTCAGCCCCGGATCGGAAGCCCGATGCCAATCGCGCCCGATGCCCGGTCACCGTTCCTAAAGATTTCCTTAATTTATTTAGAGGGGATCAACAGCTTGCGGCTTTACGCAGTGTAAGTTTGGTCCACCTATCGCGCTTGTCGCGTCAGGATTCCTTCCGCGTGCGCTATGCCGATGAACAGTTAAGCGAGCGCATTGATGGATTCTCTGCACTTCTTTCTGGATCGGTTCCCTTAGGCATTGAGTTTGCCAATCTGCAAGGCTTCGACCAGGTCATGCAATCGGTGGATCTGCAACTRGATGCTTGCCGTTCCTTGCCACCTTTCTTGAAAGACTTGCAGGCRCGTTCGCCKGAYGATGTYTCACAACAGCCATCWACGCTTGCTGAGGTCGGTGTGGTTTGTGGGCCTAAGGATCCTGACCCTGATGGCTCGGTTTTGGTTTACCGCATGGAAACTTCCGGCGCGATGTGGCTCGAGTATGCAGCCAATCGCATCAGCGAAGAACATGTCCAGTCGATGGCAGCTCAGATCGAGACTTTGCTCGCAGCCCTTGTTTTTGACCTCGAAACGCCGATTGCGCAGCTTCAGCTGCTTCCCGATGATGTCGTGAAGTTGCTTTTGGAGGAGTGGAATGATTCCACTCGTGATCTGCCACCTGGACGTTTGGTGCATGAGATGATTCATGAATGCGCGGTCAAGCGGGGCGATCAAGTTGCGGTGGTTGCAGCCGGCGAATCGTTGACTTATGCCGAGCTTGAAAGGCGCGCCGATCATTTGGCCAGCTTCCTTGCAAGTCTAGGTGCCGGCCCCGATGCCATGGTTGGGATTTGCATGCAGCGCACCGCGGACATGATGGTCGCCTTGCTTGCTGTGCTGAAATCAGGTGCTGGTTACTTGCCACTGGACCCAGACTTTCCAGCTTCACGTTTGGATTATATGGTGCAGGATTCTGCAGTGCAGATTGTGTTGACCGACGAGTGGTCGCGTAGCTTGGTATCGGATTCTGTGGAGCAATTGATTTCTATGGATGAACCTCTTCCAGAGTTCACTCCAGTGACTCCGACGGCCGCCAAACCGCATCACCTGGCTTACACCATTTACACCTCCGGCTCGACCGGTGATCCCAAGGGCGTCATGCTGGAGCATGAGCAAGTCACCAACTTCTTCTTGGGTATGGAGGAACGCCTCGGCACCGAACCCGGTGTTTGGTTGGCGGTCACCAGTTTGTCTTTCGACATCTCGGTATTGGAATTGCTTTGGACGCTCACCGTCGGCTACAAGGTGGTGATTTTTGAAGGCTTCGATCGTGGCAGCAAAGCCTTGCATGCCTCAGCCTCCGCCTCCGCCCCGCACGATGCCGGACAGTTGCAGTTCAGTCTCATGTTGTGGGGAGCAGAAGGCGGCGGACCGGGCGGGAATAATCCCTACAAGCTCATGCTCGATGCCGCACGCTTCGGCGATGCCAACGACTTCACCTCGATTTGGATTCCGGAACGTCACTTCCACGATTTTGGCGGTCCCTATCCAAATCCAGCGGTCGCAGCTTCGGCGATTGCTGCGGTGACTGAGCACATCGGGATTCGCGCGGGAAGTGTGGTTATGCCGTTGCATAATCCGACTTTAATTGCTGAGGATTGGTCGATGGTCGACAACCTCTCCGGCGGGCGAGTTGGATTAGCCATGGCATCGGGGTGGCATCCAAATGATTTTGTGCTCGACCCAGCAAGTTTTGCGGAGCGAAAGCAAGTCATGGTGTCGCGGATGAAGACTTTGCGCAGTATGTGGCGCGGGGAAGCGCAAGTCATGCGCAACCCACTTGGCGAAGAGCCAGAAATCCTGACCCGCCCGCGACCGGTACAGCCGGAGCTCCCGCTGTGGTTAACTGCAGCTGGCAATCCTGACACTTTTCGTTTGGCAGGGGAGATGGGAGTGCATGTGCTGACTCATCTGCTTGGTCAAACCACCGAGGAAATCACCGAGAAGATTGGCATCTACCGCAAAGCATGGCGCGATGCCGGGCACCTGGGGTCGGGTCACATCACCATGATGCTGCACACCATGCTGGGTGAAGACCGGGAGGCTATGCGTGAAATGGCGCGCGCCCCGATGTGTGCTTACCTGGCCGCTGCAACCGATTTGTTGAAGGACCACATGTCGGCTTGGGCGGCGGTGCGCACGCCGATGAATCAAGGTAAGTTGAATACGGATTTCCATCTCGATGATTTGGATGCGCAAGACGTGAAGGATTTACTGAACTTTGCCTATGAGCGTTACTTTGAAACCAGCGCACTGTTTGGCACTCCGGAATCCTGTGCAGCCATGGTGGAAAAACTGCGTGACTTGGAAGTGGATGAGGTCGCGTGTTTGATCGACTTTGGCGCCGATCCGGAAGTGATCTTGCAGCAACTCCCGTATTTGCAACAACTCAAAGCACAAACTCAAGTCGAATCCGCAATGGTGGGAGGCAGTGAGAACTTAGAGGAGTTGATTGCCGAATACGGAGTCACGCACCTCCAGTGCACGCCCTCTATGGCGACCATGTTGCTCGCCGAGCCCGCGATTGAAGAGGCCTTAGGCACTCTCGATGTCATGATGGTCGGCGGTGAGGCTCTCACTGAAGATCTTGCTGGGCAACTTCGCCGCACCGTTTCTGGTCGGGTGATGAATATGTACGGCCTGACCGAAACTGCGATTTGGTCTTCTACTGCCGACATCCTGGCTGAAACCACGACGGTAAGTCTTGGCCAACCCTTGGCCAACAACCGCTTCTACGTTTTAGATGCCAACTTGCAGTTAGTACCCCCAGGGTTAACCGGCGAACTTTACATTGCAGGGTTGTGTGTGGCGCGCGGCTATCACGGTCGCGCCGACCTGACGTCGGAAGCATTCCTTGGCGATTCCTTTGATAGTTCAGGAAACGGCACGCTCTACAAAAGCGGGGACCAAGTGCGGCAACTAGAGGACGGCACCATGCGTTTCCTGGGCCGCGGCGACACCCAAGTGAAAGTGAATGGTTATCGCATTGAACTAGGTGAGATTGAAGCCGCTCTTCTTGGGCAGAATGAAATCACACAAGCCATCGTGTTGGCGGTGGATAACAAGTTAGGCGTGCGTGCTCTGGTAGCGCACTATGTTTTGAAAGCTGGTAGTGCCTTGAAAGTGGATGAGCTGCGTTCCTTCTTGCGTACCCGTTTGCCGGAATACATGGTTCCGCGTGAGTTCCATACGCATGAGCGATTCCCAAAAACTAACAATGCCAAAACCGACCGCAAAGCCTTGGCACGTGGGGCGTCGAAGCCTTCGGTTGCTGCGGTCATTGCGCAGCCCGCAGCCAAGACCGCAGTCTCACCGGTACAAACGCATGCCTCTGCAGGAGAGTTGGAAGTTTCCATCGAAAACATCTGGCGTGACATTCTTGGCCTTGACGCCCTCGATCGCAATGCGAACTTCTTCGATCTTGGAGGACACTCCTTGCTCACCATAAGCATGAAGCGCATTCTGAAATCACAGTTCGATTTCAATGTGCCGCTGGTGGCCTTGTTTCGCCATTCCACGGTGCGCTCTCTTGCAGCTTACTTAGCAGCAGAACCTGGCAGCGAAGATCCGGTAAAGGCCGGCGCCCAAAAGGAAAGCGCAGCCGCAAAACGGGCTGCGCTTCGAAAGTCGCGTCGCGGTCGGGGATAATCCCCACTAATTATTCAGCAGCGAATGTTGCGAGGTAATCCATCAGGCCGAGCATCTTCGGTGCGGTCGCGGTGTCTTGGTTTTGCGATTCCAGCACACCCCAGCTTCCATACTTGTTGTACTTTGTCACATGGCTGAAGGACATGTACAAACCACCCCCCGATGTCTTCCACCGACCCAAGTCATCGGCATAAATCTGACGCATGCCCATATCGCGGTTACAAGCCACAAACAAATCTGTAAGCGCCTGGACTTCGCGCGCAGCGAATACACCGACTAAGTGTTGGCCACCTTCATAAGAAATCAATGGCAGGCCGCGGTCGGTTGCATTCAAAACATTGGTTTCTGTGTTGCCGCCGAGACCATTGACCACTTGACTGTCAGCATCGGAGGCCTCGAGGACCGCGGTCACGCTCATGTTGACGGTTGTGTCGGACTGCGGTTCGCGGCCAAGGTAGCCGCCGAAGTAAGGCGCAACCGCATAGACATCGAAGCGTTCGGTGACGGTGCTTTGATCCAGTCCGCCCGCACTGGCATCCCAGTCCATGACTTGAATGCCGACCCAAGGGTTGGAGCTTTGGCCAGCAATCACGCGCACTAGGCGTTCTGGCTGTTCTGCAAAAACGCTGGAGCAAATGGTCAAGACTTCGTTTGCGCGTTGCGAATACCACCACAGTTTTGCACGGGTCGGGTCGGTGGAGAGACCTTCAGCAAGGCCTTGTGCTTGCGCATATTGGGAAGCAGGAAACAAACCATTCCAAACTTCATTGCTGTATTCAAAGTGCGCGCGCAAACGTGGATCGAGACGATCGCGAACCAGGGTTGCGGCCTGAAGCACAAAGTCATCGGTGGCTAGGTGAGGAATGCAAATCCATGCATCGCTTAGGTTCGCATTGGCGAGATCGACCATGGTTTCCAAAGAAACACCCGCATTTACGCCATCGACCCTTGCTTGCGTGAAGCTATTAAGGGTGGTGCGGTCTGCCCAAGTCGAAACGTCGGAGTCATTGGTGCGTCCCCAATCCATAAAGCGCAATACYTTGAAATCGYYAATGCTCGCAAGGAAATCGGGATGGAAAGGATCCGTGGTATGYGTATCTTCGAACCCAGGCATGATCAGCCGAATGTTGCGCACATAATCGGAAGGGTTGGTCGCGGTAATGCGTAAGCGCRCCAATCCGCCAGTAGGTGTAATATTCACCACAATGCGGCCGACATCCGATGACACTACCGAGGCATCGCCAAGAAACTCGAGRGTGCCATCGCCATCGTAAAGGCAAACGTAATTCCCACTTGGATAAACGCCGACCAAGTTGGTGATCATGATCGATGCCGCWGCTTGRCCAGKTTCYAAAGARGTYACCCAGCCATCGTTGTCGACRGCAATCGGATCGCYATTATCCCAAGGTCCKCCGACSACGTCYTGAGAAATCCATTSGCGCGAGGTTTTGAAAACGTCGACGAARGGMGTGACCGGTGCATAATCGGAAACACCMCCCAAGTTAATCCCGAGRTGGGAGTTTACGTTGAGCAACTCCTCRGARCCNNNCGGTGGWNNNGGAGGGGTGKWGKTGCYGGARTCGTCGGTTTGCACATCCGAYARGGTTCCCGCTTGCGTGCCCATCACCAAAATAGTGCAGGCCAGCATCATGTCTTCGGACCGAATATARGGGKCAAGACTTGGYGGGGTGAGTGWTTCGGCAACAGTTAGTTTTCTCCAAACCCAGCGATCGGCATCCCAGTTGGCGAGGCCAATCCAAATGTCCTGCGCGCGCGGAGCTTCTAACCAGCTTAATACAATTTGATTTGCCTGCTCGCGATCGGTCATGTCCAGCCAGTAGGTGGCCCATGCAAGGCGCGCATCGGAGCTTCGGGTACTCGGCCCCCAGTTTGGCTGAAAGCGTCCGCGGTTGGATTGCGGAGTTACGTTTTCGGCACCAGAGGCAACAACGAATTCATCGCCGCTGGAAACGCCATCACTTCCAGCTCCAGACCCCGGATCGGGCATATTCGCCGGAGAGGCAATGTTGATTTCAGCATAAGGAGAGGAGAAGTTCAGTTCGGAACTTCCGCCGTTGCCGCCCGAAATTTCGGTGGTAGCGCCACAACTCACTACGCTCAGCAAGATTCCTGCCGCGCCTAGGCGGTGGATGGACCTCTGCCAAAGGCTTCCAGTGATAGGGGTTTGAATCACAGGGGATGTCATGGCCCATTCGCGGCGCGAAGTGGGGCCGACTTGAGCCTGCAAAGTCGAAAATCACCCGCCAGCAAGAGGATCTGGGCCAAGGAGAATGGTTCGGCGATATTGCCGAACTTCTAGCCTTGAGGGACTTCTAGGCTTTCACCCAGTCGCTATTCGTCTCATAACCCATCTTGATCAGGCCATCACCGTAGAGCTCGAAAAAACGCTCCTTATGCTTTTGCGTAAACCGTTGTTCCCACTGCTTGGCTTTGCCCGACCGAATATGCACCGACGCCTTCGCTTTGCCTGAAAAAAGGCTCTTATTAAAGGAAATCGTAAGTGCGCTCGGGATGGCGGATCCAGGGAATCCAAGGAACATGAAAATCTCGTGGAAGAGGGCAAGCTCGGTATCCACAATCAAATCTTCATACTTCACCTCGAGGAAGTTTGGATTTTGATAATCCCAATCCAACATCTCACCAATGGTGATGCGGCCGGAGTTTTCCATCTCGAAGAGAATCTGCTCATCTGGGTCGGAGTAGGTGTTGATCTTCTCCTGATAAGTCATGCCCCCATATTCATCCATGGGTTCATGCAGCCAGCTTTCCTGCGATTTAGTGTGGTAGAAACAGCCGGAAAGGACGACATCGCGCGGGTCACGAACCATGTGGATGCCGCGGTAAGAATCCTTCAGTGCGGGTAAATCGAACTGGGTGTGGTCTTGAATGAAGACATCGTAAGTGTTCGGTAACTCGGCCTGTAATCCATTGAAATAAGTCAACGAATGAAAACGGCAAAGTGTGCGAAAGATATTGTTCAGCCACACTGTTCCTGTTTTATGGTGCGTACCAACCAGAATTTTGTGCGGCAATTCACAGCCAGCTCGCATTTGCAGCGCCGGTTTAATGCTTGGCTCCAGCAGTTTTAGCTTTTCCAGCACAGCCTTAAGCCGATCTTTCTGACTCGGGCTCAGCTTGTTCTCGGTGAATTGTTTGAAGTTCATGGCAGCGACCACCCCACTATCGTCCAAAAATTGGGCTGTCGCTGAAAAATGTAAGTCAAGGCACGCAGCGGGTCAAGCAATAGCCGATAAACAGGATTGTGGCGTCTTGGAACGTCGCTCGGACTGAAATAATGGTGGTAAACTTTGCCTCCGCACGGTCCTTGGTACCCAACATGATTACCCCACTGCCTTCACTTCGCATTTTCTTGGCCGCACCTGTGGTTTTGGCCTTTGCTGCTGCTTGCGCCTCCCCAGGCCCAGATTTATCCGCGCTTCCTAAGATGCGTGCAGACGCCACCCCACCGGCGAATTACATCGCGGAGACGGTGCGCATTTTGGAGAGCTTTCGCGTGGCCGGTGAACGCGCCAATGCTGGCGGTTATCGTTTAGCCGCAGGGGACGATGTCACGGTTTCCGTTTTCGGCCGCGATGATCTTTCTGGTTCACACCGCATTGGCCCAGATGGCTACATCAGTTTGCCTGTGGTCGGCGATGTCGAGTTAGGCGGTCTTCACCGCGCTGCCGCACGCGATGCCGTGTCCGATGCATTTGCCAACGCCTATACCGACCTTACGGTGATCACTTTAAGCGTAGACACTTACACCGCTTACTCCGTGGTCGTTCTTGGAAGTGTGACTTCCCCAGGGGAGTACAACTTTGCAGCGGTGCCGACTTTGTTGCGCGCCATCGGTTCCGCTAATGGTCTTCGTGAAGACAACTACGGCCTGCGCCCAGAACGTTGCGCCATCATGCGCGGCAAGGAAACTATCCTTTGGGTGGACTTGAATCAGCTCCTAAACGAAGGCGACCTCAGCCTGAACGTCGAGTTGATTCCTGGCGATGTGATTCACGTCACTGCCGATGCCCAGCGCTTGGTTTATGTCATGGGTGAAGTTGCGAACCCTGGAATTTACCCGTTACGTTCCGGCATGACGGCTCTTGATGCTCTCGCGCAAGCTGGCGGCATTACCGAAGACTGCGATGACGATGGCATCCGTGTACTGCGTCCTTCTACCGGCAGCAGTGAAACTTTCGATTACGAAGAGTTCAGTGAAGGTGACTTCTTGCAAAACCGCATGCTAGTCCAAGGCGATGTCATTTTTGCTCCACGTCACACCTTGGCTGAAATCGGTTGGGTGTTCCAGCAGATTCAACCACTGACTCAACTCGGCCTTGTCTACGGGGTCGCGACCAATTGAACCCGGGAGATTCGCGTAGTAGTCTGGCGCCCGCGCGGCCCAGACTCCGACCGGAACCGAAGCGCCTGAATCTGATTCAGGCGCTACGTAAGCACATACTTCTATCTTTGGTTCTGTTAGCCGGATTAGGTGCCGTCGGAGCCTATGTAGCGCAAGACCGCGAGACCTTGGTGTTTATGTCGGTCGCTGAAATCCATGTAGAACGTACCTTCCAAAGAGTGCTTTCCGTGGACCGTGAGGAACTGCGTAATACTCAGGAATACGATATCTTCCGCAATGAGCAAGTTGGCCTCATGTTGCGCCCCGATGTCCTTGAAGATGCCTTGCGTCGCTGCGGACAATTGGACAATGGAACTTGGGCGCCTGCCTCATACGGCCCAGCAGCTTCGATAGGAGTGTTCCGCGATTCGCTAGACATATATCTTCTGTCGCGCAGTTACCGCATTGCAGTGGATCTGATTGGTTTTAATCCGAAAGCCTTGCAACCCGCGCTTGACGCYTTGCTGGAAGCTTTTGTCGAYGCGCAYGACAAGGAGTTCTCCTTTGCCAACGACGACCGCCCRGATTCTCTGCGAGARATYCTTGCAACTCTCGATGCAGAGATCAAAATCAAACGTGGCAAGGTCAAAGGTCTAGCAGAAGAACTCAACGTCTTGAACTTCCAAGACAGCCGSAYTAATCCATGGYTGATTCCATTGGAAAATGCACGCCTCGCACAAGTGGAAKCCGGGCGYGAGGAGCGCCGCTTAAGGCGGGAACTGGAAGAAGCAGGAGARGCGACCGTCGATCCWACCGACTTGGACCTKGTGCTTTTRGGTGGTGCCGAAGCGGTGGGAGAAAACCTTGCGCTWATGGTTTCRCCTTTGGTGGAGGAKCGCGCAAGCCTGCTCGGCCGTTTRCTTAACATGGGGCCTGGRCACCCGGCTCGCGCYGACCTCGCAAAGCGYGTTTCYGCYATTGAATCACAGATTCAAGACGTTTTRCAACGCCAAGCCAAGGTTGACCGCGCCACCATGGTGAAGAGATTGCAGCTCGCCACGATCAAGATTACCCAGCTGGATGAGGAGGTTGAAGATTTAGGAAACCGTGCGCGCAATTTTGTGACCTCCTTCCAAGATGGAGTGGTGGTGGAGTCTTCTTTGCTCGCCGACTTAGATCAACGCAAGCTCATCGTTGATCGTCTTAGCCACTTCGAGATTGAAGCGAAATCGCCTAGTTATGTGCGCGTGGCAATGGCTGCATCGCAAGTCGACCGCCGTGGGCGGAGTAATCTGTCGCGCAACTATGGCCTCGTCGCCATGTTGGCCTTTTTGATTGCATTCGGCATTCCGATTCTTTTAGAAATCCGCGAYCAACGYATTCATACCACCACCGATGTGCATGAAGTCCTCGGTTTTGCCCCTGCGATTTGGGTGCCACAGAAGAAATCGGAGAGTCAAATCCTTCTTGCCTCCGACCAGATTCGAAGGTTCGCACTCGCGCTCGATCGYGATCAATCTTAYGCACGTTCYCGCYTAATYCTCTTTACCGATGTSAARCCGGCGAAGGGAACCCAAGAAACYATTGARGACATCGCKGARGCYTTGGCSRGTTTGGGACGTAAAATTCTGGTGGTYGACGCCACTGAACCGCGYGGRMTYGCTTTGAAGAAATCCTATGCAACCCCTGGATTCCTGGGTTTAMTGGCCGGTAARGGCCTGCAGGTGCTCTCTCGCGATGGTTGGGATTTCCTCGAATATGGCAATCCTAAAACCGAAAGCAGCCACAACCTCAGTGGTTGGAAYGGYATTTTGCGGGCTGCGACTCAGGACTATGACATGGTTYTAATCAAGGGTGGTCCATTACTCGCTTCGCCCGATGCCGAGCACATGGCATCGTCCGCGGACTTAGTCGTCCTTGTRGTCGAAGCCGAAGTGCAAGTGCGTGGTGAAGTGCACCGCGCCGGCGACGTATTGGCGGCCATCCAGCCATCGTCAGTGGGTTCYATCTTAATYAACGCCAAAGTGTTCAGCGGACATGGTTACTACCGCGATTTRGTGAARGAGCGTAAGGCGCTCCCTYCCGGTYCGGCTTAAGGAAACTCTGATTTAGTCTGACGGCGACTCCGCGGCCGAAAYCGTCTGCCCCAGCGTTGCTTCATCTTGGCTGTAGCGACACTACAGCCTTCGATTCGCGCCTTGGGGCAATCGATTTCGATCCACGGCCTCTCGCGCCGGACTTAATCAGGGCTTCCTTAACCRAGCTCTGACTAAATCAGAGAATCCTTAGGCTCGYGCYTKRCCTTTCCCGCGCAGGCGATAAGCCACACTGGAAAACAGCARGCGCACGGCAAACGGGAGTCCATGCACCAGGTAGCGCTTGGCTAGGCGGCCTGGTTCCTGCATGAGGCGATGAATCCACTCGACGCCAGTCACCTGCATCCATCGCGGCGCACGTTTCACTTCCCCGGTGACAAAGCTAAAGCTAATCCCGATGCCAGCCCACCAAACTYTTGGCATGAGCTTGGCCCAATCTTGAATGAGCCGCTCGCTTTTCGGTGCACCGACTGCAACAAAGACCAAATGCGGGTCCGCATCTTGCAGGGCCTTGGTGATGGCTGCCAAGGAGGTCTCGTCCTTTTCGAAACCGAAGTCTGGGCACAGGATTCCGGCGATTTCAAAGCCMGGGAACTCCTTGCTGAGCTGTTCGGCAGCGCCTTCKGCAGAWCCAGGATTGCCGCCAAGGAAAAACACGCGTCGGTGGTCCTTGGCAGCGGCTGCGGWGAGGCTGCGGATTAAATCGGAGCCGGCWACACGCTCTGGAATCGGCGTGCCTTGAATACGGCTTGCCCAAACCAAAGGAGCGCCATCGCAYACGCGGAGATCGGCGTCGGGCAGGCCTTCRGGAAAGAACARGCCKGCGTGAATCATGCGTAAATGATCCAGGTTGATGGTGTGTAGCCACCCMCCTTTCCCRTGCTCCCAGGCACGCGCTACATAGGCTACGCACTCACTYTCAGTGATGGCGTGCGCAGAAACCCCCATGATTTCAATGCGAGGGGGGAAGGCAGCGATTGGAGCGGRAATGGMAGGTCTCCARCTTGGAGTGAAAGCAATCTGGAAGAGCCCAGAATCGTGAAATTCATGTTGAGTATAGCAGTGATTCGGGRGGTACAATCACCGTGAACCTGCGTGCAGGATTCAGTTGATGACTGCCCAGCACTTCCTCATGAAAGATTCCCATTTTGCCTGCTAAGCGACCGATTTTAGTYACCGGTTCGCATCGTTCMGGYACGACTTGGATTGGCCGCACGATCGCCAAGCATGCGAAGGTGCGCTAYGTGCAGGAGCCTTTCCATGTTCGAGTTCCGAATCGCATTGTYGGTTTGGAGTTGGACACCTGGTATGCGCATTTTCGGTCGTCGAAGCAACAAGATGAGATTGCATCGACCTTTAGTGGCTTATTGCATGCTAGCCCGGCCAAGTTCGCGAAAGATGCYTGCCGCGCTGCTGGGTTAGATTGGAAAACGCCTGCGCGCTACRCCAAACATTTAGTTCAGGAARCCATCATGCAGCCGCGGATTCTGGTGAAGGATCCGATTGCACTSATGTCGGCCGGATGGCTYTAYGAGGAGTACGGTTTYCAGGTCATTTGCATGACCCGCAACCCGCTTGGCTTTGTCGGTAGCCTGAARGCTGCGGGCTGGGACTTTGATTTTGAGAATCTGCAACGCCAAAAGAATTTAATGCAGGGMGTGCTGGCGCCTTTTCAGGACGATGTCGYGGCTATGTGTGCGCAGCAWGAGGAGACCWMGTTTTTACAACGGGCAACTTTGCTGTGGAATATTTTGCACCATGTGATTYTGGAATACCGCGAGCAATACCCYGATTGGCTGTTCGTGAAACATGAAGAGGTCGCGGCTGACYCKATGGATGGATTTGCGAAGATTTAYCAACACCTGGATTTGGAGTTYRGTCCGTCGATTCAGARRTACGTGTTGGAAAGCACCTCGGCACGCAATCCRGAGGAGGGGAAATCCACYCGTTATCAGGCGCGTGATGCCAAGGAAGTCTTGAGGGCTTGGCAAAAGCGCCTCACCGAYGAAGAAGTTGAGTTCATTAAAACCGATACGGCGAAGGTTGCTTCTCAATTCTATGAGGAATTTTAAGCTTTGAGCGAKACCCCARMCGCAACCCCCAAAAAGTCCACCGCTCCACAGAGCTTGAGTGGGAAGGCGAAGCGTGGGGGGATTTGGGTTCTGCTTGGAAAGGCTTTTGAGGCTGGCTCGCGCCTAATCAGTAACGTCATTCTGGCATGGTTGCTGTTCCCGGAAGACTTCGGTGTCATGGTTCCGGTTGGCGTATTCATGGCCGGCCTACGTTTGTTCTCCGATGTCGGCATCGGCCCYTCGATTGTTCGTTCGAAACGTGGTGATGACCCARTGTTCTTGCGCACGGTTTGGACGGTGCAAGTCATCCGMGGTTTTCTTTTGTATGCCATTTGTTTAGCGATTGCAGGGCCTTATGCACGCTTGATTGGTGAAACGGTTACCTCGACGGGCATGAAGGAGCAAGAAGTCATCGAGCAGCTCTTGCTGATTGTTGGCTTGTCTCCCTTTGTTATGGGTTTCCGTTCRCCGGCATGGTTCACTTTGGACCGACAAATCGCGCAGGGYCGTAAAACCCTGATTACSGTGATWAGCCAGGTAGTTAGCCTGATCACCACGATTACTTGGGCCTACTACRCRCGYTCTCCCATTGCCTTGGTTGGAGGTGGGGTGGCCAATGCTCTCACTCAATCRGTCCTGAGCCATTTGATGTTGCCTGGSGTGAAAATGCGTTTTCAGTTTGAACGCGAAGCTTTGCGTGAGCTATTCGGTTTTGGACGATGGATCTTCCTAAGYACMGCCYTGTTCTTTTTAGCTTCRCAGATTGACCGAATCATYTTGACYGAYCTGTTGGAAGCGGGCCCGCGTGGCCTRTATCGCATCGGCGACACYATYGCAGCTTTGGTGCCGACAGTGTTGTCTGCGATTTCAGCAGCAGTGGTGTTYCCAACCTGGATGAAGTCCTACCGTGATTCGAAAGTGAATCATGAGAAGCGAGTTCTGCGCTCTCGTAAAGCACTGTTGGCCTTRGCGATGTCTGGTGTMATYAGCATCGTGACCATCGCYCCGTTGTTTATCGATATCCTGTACGCCGACCGATATCTCGGYGCGGTATTTGTGGCGCAGTTATTGTGCATCGCYTATTGGTTTGAGACTTTGCGTGCYTCAGCGACCAGTGCCTTGTTRGTGCATGGAGATTCGCGCGCRCTTTCYGGGTCCAACCTCATCATTCTTTTGGTGAAGGCCCCYGCTTGTTGGTATGGCTTTCAATGGTTTGGCTTGCAAGGWTTCATTGTCGGCGTAGCGCTGGGCACCGTGGGTGGTTTACTGCGATTGCATATCCGCCTATGGAAGCATGGCACGCGACTCCTTATGCAAGATGCACTCGGCACCTTGCTCTTAGCGTTTCTCGCCACCATTGGATACTTAGTGGGTAACTATTCGGTCACCATTCCATTGTTCCAGGGCATCCTTTTGGCGGGAGTGACCACCCTGGTGCTTGCGGGAATCACCATCCGTCCGGCGTACCAAATGCTTTTGCGTAAATCAGCATGAGTTACTATCAAGGAGCCTCGGTGATCGCGTTGTTAATCAGCGCGTTTTTCCCCGTGCTCGCGCTGATTTTCGACGCCAACTTGCCGCGTCACCGAGCCGTGTTAGCCACCATGCTCTTCGGTTTTTTATTCTTGCCATCGTTGGAGTTCGATGTCGCTGGAACGATTTACTGGAATCGCAATACTGCTCCAGTATTTATGGTGCTGCTCGGAATCCTATTCCGCGACGGCGCCCTTTTGTCAAGCTTCCGGATTCGTTGGTTCGACGCACCGATGATCATCTATTGCCTGGTGCCGTTGTTCACCGCAATGGAGAATGGTTATGGTTTGAAGGAAGGCGTGGTACTCAGTTTCTATCAGACCTTGCGTTGGGCGGGCCCGTACTTCATTGCGCGCCTTCACTTCCAAACCAAAGAACACCTGTTGGACTTGGCTTACGCCTTGTTTTTCGGYGGRCTGATWTACCTTCCTYTATGTGCATTCGAAATCCGCTTTAGTCCGGTCCTGCACCACCACCTTTACGGATTCAACCAGCATTCTTTCGCGCAGTCCATTCGTGGYAGYACCTATCGCCCGATTGTGTTTTTACAGCACGGACTCATGGTTGGCATGTGGATGTCGATGACCGCATTACTGGGTTGGACCCTTGGCTCTGCAGGAAAACTGGGTCGCTTTATGGGAGTTYCGCTCAAGCTTGTTCCGCCGGTCATGTTGCTGGTGTTAATCGCAATGAAATCATTGGGTGCGCTGATCCTTGGSCTGTTGGTCTGGTTYGGRATWTTGTTAAGCCGTAAAACGGGAGGGAAGGCTTTTCTTTTCGCYTTAACYATCATTCCTTTGTTGTGGGCGTTTACTCGAACCAGCGGCGCCCTGTCCACMGATTCCATCGTCGAGGCCAGTTCCCTCGTTTCCGCCGAACGCGCTCGCTCCTTGGAAACMCGTTTAGATGCGGAAGATTCGCTTTCTCGCCACGCCATGCGTAAACCTTTGCTCGGCTGGAGTACTCGTGGGTTTAACCGTGCCGGGGAAGACGGCAGTGATCAGGCAGAAACCGCCGATGGATTTTGGTTGATTGCCTTTGCCACCTATGGACTAGTCGGCTTAATCTCCTCCATGCTCATTTTTTGCATCCCGTGCTTGATGGTGTTTCGATTTGCACATCCGCGCCATTGGAGAGGGGACCCCACGATGTTCCTGGTAGGGTCTATGGGCGCAGTCTTGATTGCGGTCGGCATAGACAACTTGCTGAACTCCATGATCAATCCCATGTTCACCATGTTGGTTGGCGCCATCTCTACGGTCATCTGCCGACCAGGTTGGAACGACGACGAGGAACAGCMTGAAGAATTAGAACCCATTCCAGCAACTGAGGATGCTGGTCCCCGCTATCGCCGCTTGCTTGGTCAACCGGCAGAATCTACTTCCACCACCTAACGTGCTCTTCGCATGACGGACCGCACTCAAACTGAAATCGAAAACTCCTCCTCGGCAAGCTCCGTTGCGGACAATTTGGGGTGTTCGCTTGCGATTGTGGTGTTGAACTATCGCACTCCGCAAATGGTTGTGGATTGTCTGCAGACACTTGTTGGACAGTTGCTGCAAACCGAGCGCGTGATTGTTGTCGACAATGATTCGCAGGATGATTCGGTGCCGCATATCCAAACGGCCATCGAGAAAAATCAGTGGGGGAGTTGGGTGGAGTTGCGCGAGGCAGACGGCAACCACGGATTTTCGGCAGGAAATAACATTGGCATTCAAGCCGTCGATGCAGAGGTTTACTTTTTGCTCAACAGCGACACCTTAATTCGCCCAGGGGCCATCGCTGAACTACGCTTTGCGTTGGAGCAAAATCCACAAGCTGCGTTGATTAGTCCGCGTTTGGAATGGCCCGATGGCGAGCCCCAGGTGAGCGCCTTTCGCGACCCAACTCCGTGGAGTGAATTGGATCGTGCAGCCGGCACCGGCCCGATTTCGAAAGTGTTCCGCCGCTGGTCGACATCACCGCCGTTATCGGACCAGCCGCTGCCTTTTGCTTGGGCATCCTTTGCCGCTATTTTGGTGCGCCGCGAAGTCTTCGAGAAGATTGGCTTGATGGACGAAGGCTACTTTCTCTACTTCGAAGACATCGACTTTTGCCGACGGGCGCGCCTTGCTGGATTTGAAAGCATGTATTGGCCGGCTGCCCACGTGGTGCATTTACGTGGCGGCAGCGGCCCGGTGAAGGAGCAGCAGGCCAAACGTCTTCCTCTGCCAGTCTATTTTTACGCCTCTCGCAGCCGATTTTTCGCGAAGTCCTATGGACGCGCTGGTTTACTGGCCGCAAATGTCATGTGGCTCCTCGGCCGCACGGTTTCTTTCACCCGTGAGGTGGTTAGCAAGAAGAAGCGCCATCTATGCGAGAAGGAGGGGCGTGGCTTATGGCATAATTTCCTCCGTCCCGTGAACCCACCTGAAGTCTGGCGCGGCGACTTTCCACCCAAAGCATGAACCCTCCTCCGCGACCCGACTTCGTGATAATCGGAGCCATGAAGTGCGCTACTAGCACTCTTCATGTGCAGCTTGCCGCGCAGCCGGGCTTCTTCATGAGTACCCCGAAGGAGCCGAATTATTTCAGCGACGATGAGGTCTTCGCCCAAGGCTCCACGTGGTATGGCAGTTTGTTTGCCGAGGCCAAGGAGGGAGATATCCGTGGTGAGTCGAGTACGCATTACACCAAGTTGCCGGTGCATGCAGAGACCATCGCGCGTTTGCAGGAAGAACTTGACGGCGCGCCGGTGAAACTGATTTACATGATGCGTCATCCGGTCGACCGCTTGGTTTCGCATTTCATTCACGAATGGACGCAAGGCGTGGTGTCGGACAAGATCGATGTCGCGCTAGATCAGCATCCAGAAATGCTGGCGTACAGTTGCTATGCCATGCAGCTAAAACCGTGGGTCGACGCTTTTGGTAAAGAAGCCATCTTGCCACTGTTTGCAGATGGCTTACGCGCACATCCACAAAGGACTTTGCAACGGGTTTGCGATTTCCTCAGCTATGAAGGCACGCCTAAGTGGAATGATTCTCAGGGTGATCAAAATGTAAGTGCGGTGCGCATGCGCAAATCTTCCGCACGCGATCTCGCTTCTATTCCAGCCTTACGTTGGTTGCGTCGGACCTTGGTGCCTAAATCCTGGCGCACCAAAGTGAAGAGTCGTTGGGTGATGACCGAACGCCCAGAATTGAGCGCGGCTTCCCTGAGTAAGGTGGAGCAGAAGTTCGATCAAGACCTAACCCAACTGGAGGCGTGGTTTGGCTTTGAGTTGAATTGCGCGAATTGGAAGAGCGTGACAGCTGAGACGGAACCGCAATGGGTAAAGGAATGAGTGCGGCTGCGGTCGGCGTCGTTGCGATTGGACGCAATGAAGGTGATCGTTTACGCCGTTGCTTGGAGTCGGTTCTCGGCGCAGGTCGTGTGGTGGTTTATGTTGACTCTGGAAGTACCGATGACAGCTTGGAAATGGCGCGTAAGCTTGGCGCCGAGGTGGTGGAGTTGGATTTATCGATTCCCTTCACTGCCGCGCGAGCCCGCAATGCCGGTTGGAGACATTTGCGCAGTGCCTATCCAGAAATAGAGCTGGTGCAGTTTTTGGACGGGGATTGCGAGCTGGTTCCGGGGTGGATGGAAACCGCTCAAGTAGCTTTGGCCGGCGCAGAATCTCTAGTCGTTGTTTGTGGACGTCGACGCGAACGATTTCCGGAAGCTACGGTTTACAACCAACTGTGCGATATCGAATGGGATACCCCCATCGGCGAGGCAGATTCTTGCGGCGGCGATGCCATGATGAAAATGTCCGCTTTAGTCGCAGTCGATGGATTCGATGACACCTCCATTGCAGGGGAGGAGCCAGAGTTGTGTTTCCGTCTGCGTGAAAAAGGCCTAACCATTCAACGCTTGGACCACGAGATGACTCTGCACGATGCCAACATCACCCGTTTTAGGCAATGGTGGCAACGCAGTAAACGCGCTGGTCATGCGTACGCCGGTAACTTTAGGCGCCATCCAGAGGCCGGTTTTCGCAGAGGTCAAATCCGCAGCGCTTATTTTTGGGGATTGGTCTTGCCGCTTAATATTTTTTGGCTCGGATTATTACTACACCCTGGACTGTTGCTCGGATATTTGGTTTACCCGTTGCAGGTTCTCCGTATCAGCGGCCATCTAAAAAACGGCGGCCAAGTTTTAAGTGCGAAGTTACGTATTTTCTACGCGATCAACTGTGTGGCCAGTAAGTTTCCACACGTAGCTGGTTTATTCGATGAACGCAAAAGCCACCGCGCCGGTCGGGTGGAGCTTATCGAGTACAAGTAAAGGCGAGCTCCCTAAGGCCGGACTCCTTTGGCAGAATGCCGCATCCGGCGAACTCTAGCCAACCTGCCGCATCCGGCGAGTCTTAGCCAGCGTGCAGCATCCGGCGAGTCTTAGCCAGCGTGCAGCAGCCAGCGATCCCTATCCGGCGTGCTGGCGGAATAAATCCGCCATCAGCGATGCCGTCTTATCAATGTTGTGCCGTGCTTTAGCCCGCGATGCCGCTGCCTGCCCCATGCGCTCAAGCGCGGCCGCATCGCATTCTAAAGCCGACTTCATGGCATCGGCTAGGGCGTTGGCATCGCCGGTTGGCACTAACCACCCTTCGACTCCTTGGCGCACGAGTTCCGGAATCGCAGCAATGAAGGTGGTGACCACCGGGCGGGCCAAGGCCATCGATTCCATGAGGACTACCGGCAAGCCTTCCGCCGAACTCGGCAACACCATCGCGCGACTCTTCAAAATGCACTCGCGCACTTTCGCGCCATCGACGGTGCCGAACAGGGTGATGTGCGACTCCAATCCATGGTGCGCAATGCTCGCATCAACTGCTGCACGCAACTCCCCATCGCCGATGATGTCGATGTGGAAATCGACTCCCTGATTTTTCAGAAGAGCAGCAGCTTCCAGCATGACCAGCGGTTGCTTTTGCTGACATAAACGTCCGACGAATAGAAAGTGATTACCGCTCGGTGGAGTGACGTCGTCCGCTTCTAGAAAGGAGGCGTCTAAACCGCAGTGCACCACGTGAATGCGGTGGTGAATCTCGGGTGGCGCAAACAGCTGCAACTGACTGCGGCCAAAACGACTAATCGCTGCGACAAAACGCGCCGCATTCACCTTTTCGGCGAGCTTTAAACTGACCGCACGATAATATTCTTCGGAACCATGTGCGGTAAAACTAAACCCTGGGCCGCCAAGAGTTTCATTCAACATGGCAACAATCGGCGGGTTGGTGGAGAAATGCACGTGCACATGATTCACATTCTCCTTTTTGCAGATCCGCAGCAATGCACACGCTTCGCCAAAGTAAGCACAGTGCACACCGAGTCCACGTTCCGCGCCTTTGGCCAAACGAAGCATGCGCGCGAAACCTTTGAAAAAACCAAGCGGGTGAGTGAGCAGTACCGCCAACATGGAAGGAAGCAATCCTTTGGCACCATTGGCCAGCAGCGATTGCGTTTGCTTCGCTTCTTCGCGGTCCGCATCCTCAACAAAAACCTCAGTCGACGGCCGAATCGAAACGCGCACCACCGGAATGCCCTGCGCCTCGACACCAAGAATCTCACGCCGCACAAAAGTGTGGCTGTTTTTCGGGTATTGGTTAATCAGGTAGAGGACTTTCATGGTCCGGCAGGGAATGCTGGTCTCAGGGGGGCGGCGAGCGCGGCAGACCCCTAGAATATCGGTGCTTTCGGGAGCTTTCTTGCCCCCAGACAGCGCATCCGATGGAAATTTTGGGCAACATCGCATTTTGGGGCGGCGCAATCCTGTGCCTGCCATGTGGATTCGTGTTGTTGGAGGTTGTGGTGGGTCTTTTACCAKGACGACGTCAACCCAAGCCGTCGTCCGCGCCAGCTCCCAGCGGAGTTTTGCTGATTCCTGCACACARTGAGCAAGCTGGGCTGGCCTTGATTCTCGAACGCCTGTTGCAGACCGATTTGGAAGGCGTGCGACCGGTAGTCTTGGCCGATAACTGCACCGACCAAACCGCCCAGATCGCGCGTGATGCTGGAGTGGAAGTCTGGGAGCGAGAGGACCATACCGAACGCGGCAAACCCTACGCTCTGGCCTGGGCACTGCAACGTTTGGCAGAAGATCCGCCCGAAGTCGTGATGTTTTTGGATGCCGACACATGGTTTCATTGCGGCGGGCCGGCAACTTTGCTGCGTTGTGCTGCGGAGCGTGGAGTTCCGGTGCAAGCGATCAATCGCATTTACGGCGGTGGCTTGCGCGGTTTTGCGTTTCGTTTTCGTAATGAAGCGCGTTTGCGTGGGCTGAAAAATCTAGGGGCTCCCACTCAGTTGAGTGGAACTGGATTTGCACTTCCTTGGAAACTGCTTGCCGATTTCCCCTTGCCGGTAGGGGAATTGGCAGAAGATGCTTCGTGGGGATGGAACTTCGCGCGCAGAGGGGTGGGGCCATATCTCACCACCGATGTTGAGGTGCTGAGCAATCCGCCCGGCTCCAAAGAAGGTGAAGCCACTCAAGTCCGACGTTGGGAGCACGGCATTCTCGCGGCAACTTTACGTTTCTTGCCGGGTTTGTTGCGTTCCGCCTTGTTGCCGCCGAGCCTGAAGCGCATCTTCCATTTGGCCGATGTTCTCGTTCCGCCACTCGCCTTGCTGGTTTTGATTTGCCTAAGCGTGTTGAGTCTTGGCGCAGTCACCACCGAACTGCCGGTTATGGCGCCTACCCTTAGTGCACTCTCCTTATTAGGAATCGCGGTGTTCTTAGGGTGGTGGAAGTATGGGCGCGCCGATTTACCCTTCCGTAAATTGATGGTGGCGCCGTTTTATGCTCTTGGGAAAATCGGCGTCTACGTTTCCTTCCTGTTCAAGCGCCAAAAGGGATGGCAACGCACGGAACGCGATGACGACTAGGCCAACTCGGCCGATTGGCTTCAGCGGAGCTGCTTAATCCCAGCGGCGGCCGAGTAAGTGGTAGCGGATGAAGTCGCGTAGGAAATGCGGAGGATCGGGGCGTCGACGTTTGGTTAAGGCATTGCGCAGCTTCCACAAACTACGCCCAGCAACAAAACTTAAGTTGCAGACCAAAGTGTAAATCGGGTTGTGAAATTTGCGCCAATAATGCGCGCGCGATGCAAACCACCAAACCGGCATAGGGTTTTCATCGGGCGCACCGTTCACCACGCCAGTCGAGGCGCCGGCGTAGTGCATAATCCCAGCCTCTGGCACATACCAAGTTTGGAATCCGGCTTGCTTGGCGCGGAGCAGGAGATCGATCTCTTCGAAATAGAGGAAGTACTGTTCATCAAACAGGCCAATCTTTTGCAGGACCTCACGTCGGACGAACAGGCAGCCTCCGGAAACCCAGTCGATGGGGTGCGCCGTGGTGCGTGGAGCCGGAGCGGTAATCCAACCAGCGAGAAGGCGGTCGATGAAACCGAAACGTAACCCTTCGGCAATGGAGCTTGCAAGACCAGGAAATCGAAACGCAGTGTAATCGGTTAAGCCAGGAGTGCTTTCCGTGCGTGGACCAAGAATGGACGCTTCCGGGTGCTCGTCGAAGAATTGCAAGAAGGTGGTGATGGCTCCAGGTAACACTTCGGTGTCTGGATTAATCATCAGTAGATAATCCGCTGGATTGGACTGTGCCAACTCCATTTTCAGAGCAACATTGTTGCCGGCACCGAAGCCATCGTTGCGTGGGTGCGCAATCACTTGTACCCAAGAATCCCATCCCTGCTGTTGCACGACGGTGTTCAGTTTTTCAACGGAACCGTCCTCGGAAAAATTATCGACTACGGAAACACGGAGCTTCTTATGCACTTTTCGCTCCGCGGCCAAAGTGTGGAGACAAGCAGTCGTCAGTTCCGCAGTACGGAAGTTCACAATGACGACCTGGAGCTTGGCTTGGCTCACGCTTTTGACTGGGAATCCTGTTCCGCGTGACGTAACTGCTGGACCAAGTGATCTAGAATCCGCGCCGAAGCCTTGCCGTCGCCAAAGGGGTTCTCGGTGCGGGCCATTTTTGCGTAAGCATCTGCATCTTCGAGCAAGCGTTTGCTTTCGGTGAAGATGAGGTCAGCATCGGCGCCGACTAATCTAGCTAAACCAGCTTCGATGGCTTCTGGCCGCTCGGTGGTGGTGCGCAAGACCAAGACTGGTCGTCCGAGGCTTGGYGCYTCTTCCTGRACCCCRCCGGAATCGGTGAGRATRARKGTGCWKKCCGCCATSGCACSRGMRAAMKCGGCATAMCCCATKGCYKCAACWAGTTTYACCCGRGGGTGRKYGCCMAGYTTRGATTCRATGACCGMGCGKGCAGMAGGRTTGGGRTGCACGGGGCACAAGACMTCGACSTCGGYRCARGCTTCAAGAATGCGYARSACWSCKGAGCARATMGATTCCATCGGYRCRCCAAAGTTTTCACGTCGATGACAGGTCAGCAGAATCGTTTTGCGCTTGGAGGAGGAAGCGGTCTTCGCATGCCTTTGCGTRATGATKTGCAAGGCATCAATCCCTGTATTKCCGGTGACCCAGCACGCRTTTTGCGMCACTCCYTCATCGAGAAGATGGCGSTGCGATGCGACCGTGGGTGCAAAGTGNAAANTCGGTGACTTGGGTGACYAGGCATCGGTTGGTTTCTTCTGGCCAAGGATTTGCTCGATCAAAACTACGCAATCCWGCYTCCACATGGGCCACCGGRATCYTCTGATAACTTGCCGCRAGCGCTGCGGCCAAGGTGGTCATGGTGTCGCCTTGCACGACYACGCAATCAGGCTGCACCTGTTTYAGTTYSGCGCCGAGAGCATCCATCGCCTTRGTCAGGAAAGAKGCTGGCTSCTGRCCTGGCTGCATTAAATCTAGGTCGAYRTCGGCCTTGAWACCGAARTCATCAARCACSCCATCGAGCAATTCCCGATGCTGCCCCGAACTCACCACCACMACTTCAAACTCGTCCGCCCGACGCCGCGCTTCCAAGATCACTGGAATCAACTTAATCGCTTCCGGGCGAGTGCCCAAAAGGAAGGCAAGGCGKWTCGGCTTATTCATCAAGCACGGGAGGGKCGGATTTCCACTTACGAGTCATCATGCGGCTGAAAAYTACACGCACTAATAARCCAAGGTGACCCAGAATGGTGCGCAAGGTTTTCATTTTGGAGTGCCCTAGGATACGTGCTTCTAAAACAGCGGGGCACTCCACTAAGTTCGCGCCTTGCGCATCTAAAGTTGCRCACATTTCCACGACGCCAAGGAATCCCTTGTTMTTAAGTTTGAAACCTTGCAGGGAGGATTTYCGATAYACSCGGAAGCAACTGGTGTAGGTTGAAAACTTATGCGTCAAAATCCTGCGATACAAGCTGGAGAGTCCGCGCGATAAAGACAAACGCCATTGCGGAACTCCAACCGCCTCGCCGAGTGGRTGATAAGGCGAGGCGGTCACCATGGCGACCTTCTCATGTAGCAAAGGAATCATCGTCTCGAGCTGATRCGGATCATAAGAGCCATCGCAATCAATCGAGCAAATGATTTCGGTTTCGGCATGTTCAATACCGGTAAGGATTGCACCGGCAATGCCGATGTTCCGTCCATGTCGTACCAGAGTGCAATCGTCGCGCTTGCCAAAGAGTTCCTCTAAAGCGTGGAAGGTTGCATCGGTGCTACCGTCGTCGACGAAGAGGAACCTGAGGTTGTAACGTTTGCCTAGGGTGAGGCGGAGGCTATCGAGCACGCGCGCGAGGTAAGGCAATACCCGTTCTTCGTTAAAGCATGGGACCACGACCGTGACCGGTTCCAGATTTTTGCTCGTTGAGGAATCTGCAGCGAGATCTGCTTCCGGAAAAATAACCGCTTTAGGTTTACGCAAGACGGGAGTCTGCTCATTGATGAGTTCGGCCTTCAAGCTAAGGAAGGAGGCAATGCTCTCAAAGCGATAACGCTCTAAGTAGTGCCCAAGGATCTCCGGCATGCGACGAAGGTTGCGATATTGGCGGATTCGCCGCAGCCATCCGGCAGATGCAATCCTTGGTAAATCTGGGTCCAACTCCCAAACATGAAAGTACATGTTGAAGGGAGATTCATAGGATTCAACCCAATGCGCAACTGCCTTTTGCATCAATTGTGGCGGAAGTTGGCGCATATAGTTGCCGCCAGCCACTGGAACCAGCATGCCGCCGATGCCCCAGGTGGAAAGCGGGAGTTCCAAGATCTCACGATCGCCGGAACGATGGAAGTGAGGGAAGCGCCGCCATGGTTCACGGGCTGCGGACCGGAAGCGTGGAAAAACACTGGAGTCATAAGCGAAACCGAGTTCCGCTAAGGTGTCGAGCGCCCAGATATCGTCAGTGCCAAGGTGACCTTTGGCAATCCGGTGCCCTAGAACTTGCACACCGGTTGCATTCTCTAAAGCGGTGCGTGCGCGCAAGGCATCGTCACGAAATTCATTGCGCGACATTTCATGAAGGTCAAGCGGTTCAAACCCCTTACTTGAAACTTCGTGCCCACGATCGACAATTTCCCTAATCAATTCAGGCAGTTCTTCGGCGATACGGCCCAGCACGAAGAAGGTCGCGGTGTGGCCGAACCTGTCGAGGAAATCCAGAGTGCGGCGCGTGTTGATTTCCACTCGCGACTCCATAAACCCCCACTGCTTTTCTTTCACCAAAGGCTTCAGCGCGGTGGCCTGAAAATAATCTTCGACCGCAATGGTGAGGATGTTTCGCTTCTGCGACTTTTGCCCAGGAGTTTGCGGGTATGCCTTGCGCCTTAACAAGCGGTCATTCAAGCCACTAATCTCGGCCCGTAGAACCGTACTTGAAGCTTTGCCGCTTACTCCAGCTAGTCGTTGCTCATGAATGTAGCGGCGCTTTAGGGTGTAGCGGTCACGTACCGAGGTATTCGCTCCAAGGTGTACTGAGGCAGCGTTTTCATAGCCACTTGCTTTGACCGCCTCGATGGTGCGGGCATCGTAATCGCCATTGGGGTAACAAAACGACGTCACCGGTCGGTCTAAAATGGACTCGAGTTGCTTCTTTGAACCGTGTACTTCGCGTTCTAATTCTGCATCGTCTAGCAGTGGAAGAATCTCGTGGCTGATTGAGTGGGATCCGATTTCATGTCCCTCCGCCGCCAATTGCCTCAGCTGCTCTGGATTCATTAATAAATCCACGTCACGGAAGTCGGGTCCGCCATCGATGCGTTCGCAATACGCAGCGACTAAATCTTTGCGCTCTTGCGGAGTCAGCGACTTGGCCTCCTCGACAATCTTGACACTGTCTAAACTCTCGCCATCGGCAGTCAATTTTTGTACACACTTAGCCAGCACGTCATACCAAGGGGGCGAAGTTGTGCCGACTAAACCGGACACCACATAAAAGGTGGCGCGTAGACCGAACTCCTTAAGCACCGGAGCGGCATAAAGTAGGTTGTCTAGATAGCCATCGTCAAAGGTGAGCGCAACGATGGGTTTGTCATAGTCGCCTTGCTCAAAAAGCGCAATCGCTTCGGTCACTGGAAGGACCGTGTAGTGCTGGGCCAGTGTTTTACAATGCAAGCGAAACGCTTCTGGTGTCACCACAAGATCGGGGCTGAAGTAGGCGGCCTTGTCCTCGCTCGGTAAAATGCGGTGGTAGCAAAGAATATTGAGCTGTGACATGGCTTCGCGTTCCATCGCAGCCAAGTAACCCGCGGCGCGTCCAGTTTGCGCCAGCAGGTTTCGAATCACAACTTTTGCCATAGGTCGGACCTAGCCGAGAACCCCTTGGCTCTCGAGATCTTTCACGGTAACACCGTCGATGTCCTTTGCCGATAGGGTTGGAGTCTGCCCTTCTTCAAGCGGCCAAGCGACAGCGATTTCAGGGTCGTTCCACAACACACAGCACTCGGTTTCGGGAGCGTAAAAGTTAGTGGCCTTATAAAGCATTTCGGCATGCTCGCTCAAAGTGAGAAAACCATGCGCMTAGCCTGCAGGAATCCACAATTGTTTGTGGTTCTCAGCGTTGAGCTCAACCCCAACCCACTGCTTGTAGGTGGGTGACTTCGGATTCACGTCGACGGCAACATCAAAGACAGAACCGCTAACGATGCGCACCAGTTTCCCTTGAGCCACGGGCGCCATTTGTAAATGCAAGCCGCGCAGCACTCCTTTGGTGGATGAGGAATGGTTGTCYTGCACAAAATCAGGCTCCACTCCGGTCGCGTCTTGAAAAGTGCGGCGGTTCCAGCTCTCCATGAAAAAGCCGCGGTCGTCGCCGAAGACTTTGGGCTCYARGATGAGGACGCCATCAAGCGCRGTCTTTACAACYTTCACTTTCGTTCCTCTAAAAGYTGCAGAAGATAGTCCCCATAGCCGCTGTTGCGCARTTCTTCTGCAAGCAGGATGAGTTGAGCATCATTGATGAAACCCTTGCGCCAAGCGATTTCTTCKGGGCAGGCGATYTTCATGCCTTGRCGTTTTTCGACCGTTTGCACAAAGGAKCCCGCCTCGATGAGGGAGTCGTAAGTGCCGGTGTCGAGCCAGGCAAATCCACGGCCCARAGTRCACACYTGCAAAGCGTCTTGCTCCAGGTAGAGCTTGTTGAGGTCGGTGATTTCTAATTCACCACGTTTACTCGGGCTGAGCTGCYTGGTGAGTTCGACCACGCGTTCATCGTAAAAGTACAAACCGGTTACCGCAAAGTTCGAACGTGGATGCTCAGGCTTCTCCTCAAGGCTCAACACCTTTCCGTTAGTATCGAACTCGGCGATGCCATAGCGATGTGGATCTTGCACGTGGTAGGCGAAAATCCGTGCGCCGGACTCTTGTTCGGAGGCCGCTCGTAATTCAGCAGAAAATCCTTGGCCAAAGAAGATGTTGTCGCCGAGGACAAGTGCACTTGGTGCGCCGTCGAGAAACWMKTSMSCRWKCRMMWMSRYKWGSSMYRRMMYRWTSGKWTGSKS
The DNA here is from genome assembly GCA_002746235.1 of Planctomycetota bacterium. Taxonomy (GTDB): domain Bacteria; phylum Planctomycetota; class UBA1135; order UBA1135; family UBA1135. The sequence continues at coordinate 123,100 of NVWJ01000001.1, read as the reverse complement.
YKGCASSRSSWMKTSRRKSTYSAATCCCCAACGATTGCCGTTGCCAAGTAAATCTTGGAAGCGCGGCGTATCGTGCGGGGTGGAAATGATTAGGATTTCCTTAATGCCGGCCAGCATCAACACGCTCAATGGATAGTACACCATTGGCTTGTCGTAAACCGGWAGCAGTTGTTTGGAAACRGCACGAGTGATCGGRTGCAAACGYGTGCCCGATCCACCCGCAAGAATGATGCCTTTGCGATTTAGCGCCATGCGTAATTTTCCTCCATCCATTYGCGATACGAACCACTGCGTACCGACTCAAGCCATTCTTCGTTATCAAGGTACCAACGAATCGTRCGACGTAACCCSGTYTCAAAACTTTCCACCGGCGYCCATCCCAGCTCCTTTTTGGTGGCGCTGCAATCAATCGCATAGCGGAAGTCATGTCCCGGACGGTCGGTGACGAACTCGACCAAAGTTTTGCGGTCCTTGATTTCWGSGTGCGGCACTTCTTCATCCAGAATGTCACAAATCGTGTGCACCACATCGAGRTTGGTGTGYTCCTCTTCRCCRCCAATCAAATACGTCTCTCCGATGCGRCCCTTYTGCGCCACCRWCCARATCGCSCGCGCATGATCTTCGACGTAAAGCCARTCGCGCACATTGTCACCCTTTCCGTAAACCGGAAGCTTGATGCCTTCCTTCGCGTTAAGGATCATGAGGGGGATCAACTTTTCCGGGAACTGGCAGGGTCCGTAATTGTTGGAGCAGTTGGTAATCAAAACCGGGAGCCCAAACGAACGTCCCCATGCGCGCACCAAATGATCCGACGATGCTTTTGATGCTGAATACGGGGAGCTTGGATCGTAAGGAGTGGTCGCGGTGAATGCACCCTCGTCTTCCAGGCTGCCAAACACTTCGTCGGTCGAAACGTGTAGGAAGCGGAACTGCTCCTTCTCCTCGCCTTCTAAGGCATCGAAGTAATCGCGCGCGGCCTGCAGCATGATGCCGGTGCCAAGCACGTTGGTTTCGATGAAGGCTTGTGGCCCAGTTAACGAACGATCGACATGCGATTCTGCAGCTAAGTGCAGAACATGAGTAGGTCGAAAATCGCGGAAGGCGCTTTGCACGGCATCCATGTCACAGATGTCGCCGCGCTGGAAACGATAGCGAGGACTGTCGGCGCAACTTTTTAGCGATAAAAGGTTGGCCGCGTAGGTGAGCGAATCAAAGTTGAGGACCTCTGCTTGAGAGTCCGCGAGCAAGTGGCGAACCACCGAGGATCCGATGAATCCTGCTCCTCCGGTCACAAGGACGCGTTGGGGTGCTGTCATGGGCATATTTTAGGCAAGCGAAGGGTGGACCGGAACTCTATCCCGTAGTGGAAAAGCGAGCTTTCAATTTTAGGAAATAAGCCTCAAGGGTTTTGTAACTCAGCGTAGCGGCAGCCACCACGATGAGCGTAGTTCCGAGGAACTCCATAACGGCGGGATGTATGCCGAGGGTGGAATCTTCAAGCGATATCCCAGCCTTGCCAGCCATTGTGCTGAAGGCATTCTTCGCCAACATGTGCAGCATGTACATGCCGTAGCTAATCACACCCATCCATCGGATGGGCGACCAATCGAAGGGGCGCCTGAGCCAATGATCCTCGCGGATAACACATGCGCCAACCAGGAGGACTCCAAGTGCGTGCACCACCCAATCGTGAATGATCGGCAGGGTGCAGTAGGCAACCAGGGCGATTAGGAATACGGGCGGACTCCAGCGCTGCCCGAGTATTTTCAGCACGGCTGGGAAGGTGCGCTTGTGGTGCAAGAGGTGCGCCAAAATCGCGCCCAGGCAAATGCCAGGCATGATGCTTTTCAACACCGTGAGGAAGAAGCCATCGGCCAGGCCAAGGTAGCCGTAGGAAGCTAGGTAGGCGACGACGAGTAGCGCGCTCATAATCCAAACCGGTGTCCAGAATTTGCAACGTTTTTGGATGTACGGCCACAACAGATAGAACTGTTCTTCGGTTGCGAGAGACCAAGCGAAGTAGAAAATCACTCGCTCGCCTTTGAGATCTACAAACCAGTTCGAGGTGTAGGTCAGATAGGGGACTAAGTTGTCGCGGAAGATGGCTCCGGCTTCGGTTCCGGACTCCATGACAAAAACGAGTGCCACATAAAGCGCCAACACACCGTAATACAACGGGAAAATTCGCAACGAACGACGGATATAAAATTTCTTCAATGAAATCGTGCCGACACGTTCCTTTTCGCGAATCAACAAGGTGGTAATCAGAAAACCCGAGATGGCGAAGAATAGGGTGACGCCATGATGCCCGCGACTAGCAAGTGGTAAATCGAAAGAAGTGTTCGCCGTGTGATGCCAGATCACCGCAAGAATCGACAGGCAACGTAGGCCATCTAGCGAACCGAAAATCCGCATGGTGCGAAAAGTTTGGTGCGCAGTATTTGCGTAGAGAGAAACGCTGTCGGTAGCGGTCACAACAATTATGCGGTTTTAGCGTCCTCTTGGAGAAGCAGGGGAAGTGCTTCATGCAAGGCCTGTTTCCAGTTTGAAGGCGATATTCCTAAATCATCCCAGGCATTGGAGAAATGCATCGGGCTCCAGGATGGGCGCGCGGCCGGAGTTGGGTATTCGCTGCCGCTGCATGCGTTGACGGAGGAATCTTCAAGAGCGAGTCCGTTGTCCAAGCCGCAATCACGAATAGCAACCGCAAAATCGAACCATGACACAATCCCTTCATCGGTAAAATGTAGGATCGGCGGGGCATCGGATGCGCGGGCTAAGGCAAACAGTGCATGCGCTAAACCGCCAGCCCAAGTGGGGGAACCGACTTGATCTTCCACCACCTTGAGTGCGCGTCCGGAGCTCATCAAGTTCAGCATGGTGCGCACAAAGTTGGCGCCGCATCGACCGTATAACCAACTTGTGCGCACCACATGACCACGATCTCCAAGATGTGCTGCCATCGCTTGTTCGCCAGCAAGTTTGGTTCTTCCATATGCATTTAAGGGAGCAACCGCATCGTCTTCGCGCCACGGGACATCGCCCTCTCCCGAAAAAACATAGTCGGTGGAAACATAGACCATGCGTCCGCCAAGTGCCGCCATGCAAGAAGCAAGGACTTCGGTCGCGGTGGCGTTGATGGCAAAAGCTTCCGCTTCATGCTCCTCCGCCTTATCGACCGCAGTCCAAGCCGCGGTGTGCAGCAACATGTCTGGCTGAACATCGCGCACGGTTTTAGCAAGAACGTCGGCATCGGCCAGGTCGAACTCGGGAAAGTCGACAGCAATCACTTCGCACTCTGCAGGAATGATCAACCCACACTCGGTGCCGAGTTGACCGTTGCGACCGGTGAGAAGAATGCGTTGGGGAGGGTTCATCTTGAGGTGGGGCGGTCCCACGGTTGAGCACGAATCTTATCCCACCTTTGGCGTAAATTCCGTCCTCAGTTTTGCTCTACGGCATAAATCCCTACACCCCTTAGCGGGTCCTCTTCGGGTGGATTTTGGAGCTCCGAAGTCAGGACGATTTCCACCTCCAGAGTCGGCCCAATCACCAGGCTGAAGTTCTTCTGTAGCGCAGGGTTCACAGTTGCCTGGGCATGAGACTTCCAGCGCAGTGTCCAGTCTCCGGTGGAAAGTTGGGCAAAGGCAAAGCCACCTTCCGGGTCCGGTTTCACTTCGAATTCCTCATCTCTATCCAGGGCCGTTATGACGACGATTCCGTGATTCTGAGGCAGTCCRTCCAGCCCYTCTAGGTGACCCCGAAGCRCACWCGCACGGYTGAGGCGAATRGTTTTCGGCGCACCTCCGTCYAGAGGCAAWGTCCARTATTGAGGATCGGAAGGCAGGAACCCAGGCATTTGGACCCGCACCTCATAATCCCCGTGGACCAAGCGCGTACTCCCGAAATCGCCGCYGAGATTGGTGCTTCCCTGCGCGACTCTGCCGGAACTATTTGCCATGATTCGGTCRCAAACAACGGTTGCGCCTTGTAYYGGATTGCCCRATTCATCCTCCACMCGGAGTTGTATATGCAGTCCCWGAAGGATTCCATTGCGCTTGGTCAGCGGTGAAACCAGCCTCTTCGCAGCATTTTGAGGGCCTTGACCCTGATGTCKCCATTCCAGCAGYAARTCCCAGGGGCTGCTTTGGGTGCCATCGKYCTGCTCCACCGACGGCCTCAAAAGAGCCASGCCAGCCAAAGCCACAGTCGAAGCTGTCAYCAAAAGGAGTACCCACGGGGAATTGCGCATTCCTAAGCCTTATCGGCTCGGCGGCGGGAATCCCGTAGTGAGTCCAACGTTCTTCACGCAGGGCAAAATCCCACAGCCCCTAGCGCAGAAGCTTTTCCTGTTTTTCCTGCATGCGGATCTCGAGACGTTTGGCAAGTCCATTAAGGCCCAGCTTGCGCGTGACTCCAGATGCRACCACCGTGAACCAACCGAAGCGTTTWGCCCGAAAACGGAACTTGCCGGCGCGGTTTTGTTTGCGCAAGGCCGCTCGATCGGAGTYGCTSAGGACGATGGCATCAAMCCCAGAYTTCWCATAGCCGACGTTCTCCAGCCAGGYTCCCACCCGTTCTTCCACCAAYTGCACATCGCGCGTCGACGCTTTTTTCTTCCAGCGYTCGGCTGCWGAGGAGTCRGGTRCYGGATAAGTRGTGTCTTCGGGATAACTCAACATGGCGGAGTCGAAGTCGAARCCGAGGAAAGTGCAGATGGCCTGAAGCGTTTCGGTGGGTTTGCACACGAGGTCCTCRAACTTCACMGTAAGGATTTGTCCAGGTTGCAAAACCGACTYCAATTGGTCGACTTCCTTTTGTGCGTCGACCCAAAGATCTGCGCCATGCCAGGTGTTGGCGGCCCATCCCATTGCGATGACAGAAGGGGCGACATCGCGCGGGTCGCGAATCAGGTTTAAGAACCGTCCTTGCGGCCAAATGCTCAATAGATGCCGATAACGGCGGTGAATCGCAACTCCGAAGCAGGGCTTGCCGACTTTCTCCGCATCGCGATGGAGGAATGCACGCACCTCTGCTTTGAACCCCAGTTCTTCCCGTACCGTGAATCCTTCACGCCGAGCCACGCGGTCAGTGGCTAAATCCTTGACCAATTGGGCATGCTCGGGGTCATCGCCATCTGCGGTCAAGTGATCGACAAAAAAGTCGGATTCGAAGCGGCATCGAATCTGCGGATGATGATCGAGCATCAAACGCAGCAAGGTTGAGCCCGAGCGTTCGGCGCCGACAATGAAAAATGGCTCCATGGCGGTCGCGGTGGGCTCTGCACTTGGTGAATGGGAATCGGCCATGCCTAGAGTCTATCGGCCGGAGTTCTCGAATCCCGTAGGTGCAAGGCGCTGAGAATGGGATAGAATTCCCGCGCCATGCCACTCGACCTCCAACAAGCCGCAAAGATGCTCGGCGTTTCACCTGCGACGGTGCGACGGTGGGCTCGGCAGGGGAGGCTAGGCATCATGAAGCCCAGCGGCGAGTTTCGTTTTGAAGAGGCGGAGCTTGGACGATGGGCACGCAACCAGGGMTTGAGTGTTGGGGTCGGTCAATCWGCAGTTGCGCCGGTATCGGTGGCTCMTGAAGCTCAGCCCTTAGTRGCAGCAGTGACGCGCGGCACGATTTTGCATCGCGTGCCCGGCGTGTCGGCAGGGGAAGTGCTTTCCAACTTAGTGGARCTGGCGCCGCTCGACGARAGTTGTRATCGTCTGGCTTTGTTAGAGCAACTGCAGGCGCGAGAAGCGTTGGCATCGACCGCGTTAGGKCATGGTGTCGCTTTRCCGCAYCCGCGCACACCCGCAAAAACCTTCGTGCAAAAACCGATGGTGGTCATTGCCATGATAGATGGGCACGCCGATTGGAAAGCCTTGGATGAAGAACYAGTGCACACGGCCATTCTTCTATTAAGCCCGAGCCCCAAAGAACACCTCGTCGTGCTGTCACGGATTGCCTTCCTRCTGCGCAATTCGGATTTCATCGATGCTCYGCGTTCCCAWGCTTGCGCAGATGACTTGTTGGCGTTAATYGATAAACTCGAAYCAGGATTCGGCCGATGAAACGCGAATCCGTTTTTCGTACCCGTGGTGCGCGTTCGGAACCGTGGCAATTASCCGGCGCGGCTTTCTTKGTGGGTATTGCTAGTGCTGCGGTTGCAGTTCTGTTGCGCAGCGGCGTACATTTGTTATTCGAAGCCTTGGCGCCCATCCGCGAAGTTTGGTGGGGCATGTTGCTTTTGCCTGGAGTCGGTGCGTTACTCGGTGTTTTAGTAATTCGTGTTTTGTTCCGTGAGCCGGGTGGGCATGGCGTGCCCGCAGTTTTAGAAGCGGTGACTCGGAAAGCCGGACACATGCGGCGGCGTTCCATTTTTAGTCGCCTCATCGGAAGTTTGGTGAACGTGGCTTCTGGAGGRTCGGCAGGATTGGAGGGGCCGATTGTTTACAGCGCGGCAGCAGTAGGAAGTACGCTTTCGAACGGCATGGGCTTGGCCGAACGGCAACGCGTGTTGCTACTTGCGTGTGGTGTCGCTGGTGGCATTGGCGCGATTTTCAATGCTCCACTGACCGGCATGATTTTCGCAATGGAGGTGGTGCTTGCGGAGTGGACTTTGGGTGCGCTCCTTCCCATCGCAATCGCTGCAACCGTTGCCACCGAACTKGGTCGCTTGGCGATGGGCTCACACGGTGCCTTTGAAGTGATTAGTGGCGACATGGCATGGTCCGGTCGCGACTTGATTGCGAGCGGTGTGCTTGGCGCAATCGCAGGATTATTGTCGGTGCTTTTAGTCGCGATGATTTTCAAGATGGAACGCATTACGCGCAGCTTGAAAACSGGTATTGTTGCTGGAAAGATTGGCCTGGTCGCGGGYTTGGCTGGACTTTGCGTTGGCGCTTTGGGCTTGTTCGAACCATCTGCAATTGGAGAAGGCTATGAAGCGGTGAGTGCGGCACTTAATGGYGAGTTACATTTAGGCGGCGCATTATTAGTTTTGCTGGTAGTGAAGTTGCTCGCGACCACTTTGACCYTGGGCAGCAATGCACCGGGTGGAATTTTTGCTCCGTCCTTGGTTCTCGGAGCCGTGCTCGGTTATGGCTTCGGTGGGTTGATTAACTCGATCTTCCCTTCTTTGGAGTTCGCTTCACCAGAGTTCTTTGCCTTAGCAGCCATGGCCGGATTGGTYGCTGGAGCTATGCAGGCGCCATTTACCGGCATTATGCTGGCACTGGAAATCACTTCCGGTTGGGTTGGAACYTTGCCGCTGATTCTGGTCTCGGTGATTTCAGTTTTGGTCTCMCGCACCTTCCTSCGCCACAGTTTTTACACCTGGGAACTTGCGGAGCGCGGTGAACTTATGCGCCCGGGTTCCGACCGACGCATTTTGTCAGAGATGCARGTGGGAGAAATGCTAGATAATGAATCCGTCACSATTCARAGYGGCAGCAGCTTAGATGATTTAGCACGYCAGTTRCCAACCACGGTGCGCAATCACTTTGCCGTGTTAGATGACGATGRCACCCTTTTRGGCATGCTCGACCTCACATCCCTGCGCGGAGTCATTTTCGATGAAGTGGTACGTCGCGTGACGCCAGTGGATACGGTGATGGATGTGGATATTCCGCACATCCTCGAGTCGGAAACTTTACTCGGTGCTTCGGAAACCTTTGCGGCATCGGGCGCATGGGTACTTCCTGTGGTCGATGCGAATGGAAAGTTCCTCGGCACCGTTTCTAAATCGACTTTGTTCGATCGCTACCGCACCGAGTTAATCGTGCAGACGGCCGACCACCAAGAGTAGAGAGGTCGCTTCAACCTGGCCTTCCCGAGGCCTATTTCTTCGGCGGCGGGAGCACTTCAATCTCGAACAAGCTCGGCCAAAGTTTGCCGGTGACGAAAATACGATTGGTCGCCTTGTCCCACGCGATACCATTCAACACGCTATCCGGATGTGGATTCAGGTTGGTGTCGTAAAGGCCGCGCAGGTCAATCCAGCCGTTGAGTTGGCCGTTCTTAGGATTGATGCGCACGATGTACTCCCGCTTCCAGACATTCGCCCAAATTTCTCCGTCGATCCATTCCAGCTCGTTGATGAAGTCGAAAGGAATCTCGCCATCGTGTACCTGAATACTGCGGATTTCCTTAAAGGTCTCCGGGTCGCGGAAGGTCACCGTTTCGGTTCCATTTGAGGTAATCAAATGGGTGCCATCAGAGGTGATGCCCCAGCCGTCACCGGTGTATTTCACCTTGCGCTTAATCTCCAAAGTCTCCGGGTCCAACACATGCGCGATGCCAGCCTTCCAAGTGAGTTGCCATAACTCGCCATTGTGGATGGTCAGTCCTTCACCAAACAAGCGGGGATCGAGGGGCATCCGCTTTTCAACCGAGCCGGAATCTAAATCGACCCGACGCACCGAGGACTGGCCGTATTGGCCAGTGCTCTCCATGAGTTTTCCGCCATGGAAAATCAAACCCTGGCAGTAAGCCAGTGGGTCGTGCGGGAACGTGTTGACAATGCGGTAGCCCTGCAGCGGCTTCGGTTCACTGGGATCGCTGGTGCAGCCGCAAAAAGAAAGCGCGGCGAGGGGGAGAAGGAGGTGGCGAAAATTCATGCTTAACGTGGACCGATGGGGCGTTCGAAGGCAGGCAATTCTAGAAGTCCGGTGTCGAGGTCGCTTAGATAGTCGAGCATATCTTGAACCTCTTGTGCTGCAGCCTCGTCGCCAGACTTCAGCAGCGCGGCCAAGATTTTCTTAGCGGTTCCGACTGGAGTCACCATCAGGCCGTCGAGAGTTGCGGCGGCATCTGGGTAGTGGCGCAGAGCGGTGAGAATGAGGCCGGTCGCGCTTGACTGGTCGCCAAAATCAAGCGCAAGACGCGCCCGGCCGGCATAAGCGAGGACTTCGTAAACCCTGGAGCTTGCGGTGGTCAGCGCATCATCGCGGCGTTGCTCGGCGAACATGTCGAGAGCACGTTGATAGGCGGCATCGGCGTCGGAGAGGCGATTTTCGCGGCGCATTTGCTCGGCGGTGAACAAGGAAGCCTGGGCGGCATACCATTTGAGATACTTCGGGGCATCGGGACGATGTAACCAACTCTTGTAGCCAGCTTCCACGCCGTCGGTGCCCTTTTCGGAGGCGAGGATGTGACGGAAACGCTCATGCAAGATCCAAGAATCAGAAAAACGCATCAGGCCATCTTGCAGAGCACGACTTGCGGTCGGGATTGCGCGTAGGCGAATGAGGAAGTCATAGTGACGTGCGACTTCCGCATCGGTGCTGAAGGGGTGYTGSAGTAAAACSGCGAAGGTGGAYTGCACTTCACTRAGCCATTNNSCTKGNNRKYYMSRTGCGACTTGCATCGGCAGCTTTCAAGATGGCAGTGCGTCGTCCGTCGGCAAAAWTGGAAAGCACGGCATAAGCATTCCAACTGCTTTCACCTACCGGAAGACTAGTGACAGCGTTCCTCGCTTCATCGGTGGCATTGTGGCCTAAATACTTCGAGGCGATGGCAATCATTGCGTAATGATTCCAATCTACTTTCGTGGTGCTTTGCCCATCCATGGTCGCAGCAATGACGACATCGACAGCGGCTTGTAGTGCGAGCTTGAAATTCTTTTCAGCAACTTTACGCACTCGTGGGTTCGGACTAGACAGCGCTGCGATGTTTTCCGGTCGCACCGCTTCCTCAAATAGGATATGAACCGAACCTCCCTTAGGCGCGACTTCCGATGTAGTCATGCCCTCCTTCCAGGCATCTAAATCCAGCAACTCCGAACGTCCACTCAATCCGCGGTGCACAGAGGCCAACCGCTTAGCAACCGGGACCTGCTCTCCGAGGCTCTCCAAGGCTTCTAATAGCGCAATCCGACGTTCTGGCTCCAGCGGACCACGGAGCAGATCATCAATCAAGCCAACCGCTTTGTCGCGTTCCGATGCGGCGAGTAAATCCAAAGCCGTGCCGCTCAGTTCACTATCAAAACCGAAGGCCGCCTGGCGCAAAAGATCAATCGGCGCATTGCCACCCAGCTGATGCGCTGCCGCAAGGATTTCCTGACGGGTTTGGCGATCGCCAGAACGATAAGAGTCTTCCACCTGCGCGCGGTCGGTGGCATCTGGACTAGCAACTAATTCGGCAAGGCTGCGGTCACCATGCGGCGGATCTTCCGGTTGRATGGTGCGTTCATCCAAACCCTTTTGCACCGTGTCGACAATCGCGGTGATACTGAAGGCATAGAAGAGGTCATAAGTTTCAGACCCATCCAGTTCAATCATGATATGCCGTGGCGCTACCCGAGTGTCATCGAGAAATTTGTCATACACGGTTGGCTCCATCCAAATGTGTTCGCCGCAAGTGACCACGCCAAAACGAGGACATGGAATGCGGTGACCGCTGGCGTCGTAATCGCGGGTGTTGTGTCGGAAGGTGGAAGCAATCACGCAAACATATTGCTCAAACAACGCTGCGATTTCTGGCTCCCGATAACGCACCCCAGCCCAATGCTCCGAAGCAATCTCGCCATCCATATTKACGCAGATYAAAATCGCCTTTTTCGACTGCTTCGAGAGCGCCAYGGCATCGGACCATGTGCGCTGCCAGGGAATCAGGGTTGGCTTGGCCCAATCCTTGGCGGTTGGCGCGTACCACWTCTGTTCGCGAGTCACGCCAGGAGGCAAATCGTTGCCCTGTTGAGCAAGTCCTGGAGCAGCGAGCAAAGCCGCAACCATCCAAATGAAAATCCAAGAGCCGAGTCCGCGCATGATAAGAGATAGGCTATCACSTTCCCTTGGTTATCAGCCAAACCCACGGACTGTTATGCTTTCCCCGTGGAAAATGTGGACCAAGTTGCGGAACGGATTGCGGTGGAAGGCGTGTTTTTGCACGACCTGCGYCGCGAAATGCAAAGTGTGATTGTGGGGCAGGAAGRGCTRATCGATTCCCTCCTGGTCGCCTTGCTTGCCGATGGCCACGTTCTGCTCGAAGGCTTGCCCGGTTTGGCGAAATCTCTGGCWGTGGAAACTTTRGCGCTTGCTCTMGGCGGCAGTTTTCGACGCCTKCAGTTCACCCCRGATTTATTGCCATCGGATTTACTCGGCACSCATATTTATCACCCCGACACCGGYGCGTGGTCGGTGCGCGAAGGTCCGGTGTTCAGTAAYTTTTTGCTCGCCGAYGARATCAACCGCGCACCYGCAAAAGTGCAATCGGCATTATTGGAAGCCATGCAAGAACGGCAAGTWAGTTTGGCCGGAGATACGCGTAAGTTGCCGCACCCGTTTTTAGTTTTGGCCACGCAAAACCCTGTCGARCTGGAAGGMACTTATGCYTTGCCGGAGGCTCARATCGACCGTTTCATGTTRAAGGTGGTGGTGAAGCATCCGTCRCGTGAGGAAGAAGCGCTCATYATGGAACGYATGGCGCATAGTGGTGGCCCGCCRCGGCCMAAAAAGGTTGCGGAGCCCGAGCAAATYCTTGCCGCGCGGAAGKTAATGGACGAKGTCTTGCTTGCCGATGCAGCACGGCAGTACATTTTGGATTTGGTCTTCGCAACGCGCGAACCGGAAGCATGTGGGTTGGAAACTATGGCGCCGTTAATCCTTTATGGAGCTTCGCCGCGTGCGACCTTGGCCTTGGCGCAATCTTCTCGTGCTCATGCTTTTCTGCGCGGCCGTGGTTATGTCACTCCGGCGGACATTAAAGCGATGGCGCCAGCTGTTTTGCGCCACCGTTTAGTCACTACCTATGAAGCCGAAGCCGAAGGTGTTTCAGCAGAAGATTTAGTGGCGACGATTCTGGACACAGTCCCAGTCCCATAGAGCGTCCATGACCATTCCCTCGGCCGACCTGGAATTGCAGCAACTACTGCGCGAGGTTCGGCATATCCGTGTGCAAAGTTCGCGACTCATTCAAGGTGCCTTGTCGGGCGGATATCGTTCGGTGTTTCGCGGTAGCGGGATTGAGTTTGAAGAAGTGCGCGAATACGCAGAAGGCGATGATCCGCGCAGTGTGGATTGGAACGTGACCGCGCGTATGGGACGCCCATTCGTGAAACGCTTTGTCGATGAACGGCAACTAAACCTGGCATTTCTTTTGGATCTGTCCGCTTCCATGGAGTGTGGCTTCGGTGCCTGGTCGCCACGGCAAATGGCTGCGCGCGTTTGTGCATGCCTCATGTTGGCGGCTGTGCAATATGACGACAGGGTTGCTTTTCTCGGCTACGATCAAGAAGTACGACGTTTTGAATCTCCGCAAAAAGGATTAAGTCATGTGCTTCGTATCGTGCGCGATTTTTTGTCCTTGCCGGCGTCGGAAGGAGCGAGTGATCCTGCTCCGGCGTTGCGTTTGGCTGCGCAAGCCTTGCCGGCGCAGAGTACCGTGTTCCTAGTGTCGGATTTCCTTGGCAGCGGATGGCAACCAACCCTGCAAGAATGCGCCAAGCGCCATGAAGTGATTGCGGTGCGTTTGTTGGCGCCGGAATTGCGCAAGATGCCGTCGGGCTTGTGGAGTATGCGCAATGCGGTGGGGCAGGGGCGTCGTTTGATCGATGGCGATGATCCTGTGGTGCGTGCTCAATATGAAGAACGCGTAGAGAGGTGGGATTTTGAAACGCGGCAAATGCTTCAGCAAGCTGGAGTTGCTGTGCTAGATGTCCCGATTCCACAAACCGCCGACCCCGATGCCGTCGCCCGCCCCATTCTGCGTTTCTTCCAACGTCGTCAAGGCCGAGGGCGCAGCTGATGTTGGTCCCCCAACTCCAACTGCAACTCCACCCCCAACTCGGCGAAGTCGAACTGCCCAGCGATGTCACCCCGCTCCCCATCGACATCATCGCTTGGTCAGCTCTAGCTCTCGGTGTTTTCCTAGGTCTTCATCTCTACGTCCAATGGCTCCTACAGCGGAAACCCTCTGCATTTAGCGCCATCCCGGAAAATCCAGCAGCCCCGGTTTCCTCTGTATTAGAAGAGCTCCAAGATTTACGCGCCGCAACTTTAAGCCTATCCGCCGATCAACTCGCGGAAGCACTCAGCCTCTCACTCCTCATTCGTCGCGCAAATCGTCATCAATGGAGTGCGACCGATGAAGAACTTCTCGCGCATTGTTCCGCCACCTCGGGCAGTGCTCTGCAGCCCATCCTCCACTTCACATCGCGCATCCTTTTCGCCCGATGCCCCGCAACCAAGGAGCAATGGTCCGAAGTTTTATTGCAGACCGAAACTTGGTGGAATGATTTAGCCGAGGGACAAGCGTGAACGGAAGTCTGCATGACCCTCATTTACTGTGGTTGGCAGGGCTTTTGCCCATCGCCATTTTATGGCGCCTGCTGCGGCGCCCTGCTGCAAAAGCATTTGCGCCATATGCATTCATTCCGCATCTTCCATACAGCACTCGGCAACGCACTCGCTTCCTTCCACTTGCGCTGCAATGCTGCGCATTCACATTTCTGGTCATCGCCATGGCGCGACCGCAGCAACAAGAGCGCGCACCCATCACCGAACAGGGCATCGACTTATTGCTGTGCATGGACCTCTCTTCGTCGATGTCCGCGACGGATTTGGGTACGACAGATATCGACCCCAGTGGCCGCAGAAATGCTTCTTCGCCCACCCGGCTCGATTTTGCACGCCGTGCAGCATCGGCCTTTATCGCCGCGCGCCCGCACGATCGCATCGGCCTCCTTGCTTTTGCGCGCGATGCTCATCTGGTCAGTCCGCCGACACTCGACCATCGCAGCATACAAGGATTGCTGCAAGATTTAGAACTCACTCCCGCCGGCCGCGAAGACGATGCCACCGGAATCGGCACCGCTCTAGCCCGCGCYGCRGTTTAYTTRAAGGAGGCCGAATCCAACTCTAAAGTGGTCATCCTRCTCACCGATGGGGAAGAAACCGTCGCTAGCGAAGCTTCAAGYTCCGCMATCAAGCCCATSGAYGCGGCGGCTTTATGTCGCGATTGGGGAGTGCGSGTGCATGCGATTGCSACCGGCCCCAATGCCGYTGCAGCACGCGCAAGTTTGCAGAGTGTGGTWGCRGCCACCGGAGGTCAGGCCTTTCTCGCGCCCGATGCGATSGCTCTGCARCAAGTTTAYGCYGCCATYGACGAGYTAGAACGCACTCGCTTTGAGCGCCTGCCATGGCATCAAGTGGATCGCTTCCARCCAGTGCTGATTCTTGCAGTTKCCCTTTGGCTGCTCGGCGCATGGACGCGAAGAAAGTGGTGGGAGGTGCAGCGATGAAGATTTCCTGGCCAACACTATTACTTCTCCTTGGTGCGAGTCTTGCACTTCTGCAGCCGAAGTGGGGGGTMGAGGAAGATGCCGTGCGCGCACAAGGCATCGACCTAMTYATTTGCTTAGATGTTTCTCGCTCCATGCTYGCTCGCGATRTCGCTCCGRATCGATTGCAACGCGCGAARCTWGAAATCGAGGACTTACTCTCCGCAATGACCACCGACCGGGTTGGACTYATCTTGGTTGCTGGCGAAGCCCAACGCGCCACSCCGTTAACCAATGAYTTTTCCAAYTATSGCGCAATCCTYCGATTAGCCTCACCCGAAAGCGTTTTTCAAGGGGGKACCAACCTAGCCTCGGCCTTGGCGATGGCGCGTGAGTTATTGGAAGCAGCACCGTCACTGCAAAGAAATGTAGTTCTCATCAGCGATGGCGAAGATCGTTCCGGTGAGGTTCAGCAGCAAATAGAATTGTGCAAAGAAGCTGGTGTGCAAGTCTTCACCCTTGGCATGGGCACCTTGGCTGGCAGCAAAATCACTTTGGCCGATGCAGACGGAGTCGAGTTCTTCCTCGCCGATCAAGCTGGAGTGGAGGTCGTTTCCAAATACGATGCTGATTCACTCGCGCGTATTGCGGTAGAGACTGGTGGTATGGCGCTTAACCTACGCTCTGAGGTTGGCGTACTTTCCAAATGTTATCGCGAGGTTCTCTTGCCCAGAGCCATCCAAGCAGCCGCTTCCGACGCGGATTTCCAACGTGCAAACCGATTCCAAATCTTCCTAGGCATCGGCATGTTGGGAGCCATCTTCGGTCTTGCAGGATGCGGCAGGAGGCGTCGATGAAGGGAAAAACACTAGTGCAAGGATTGCTGGCCGTGGTGCTCATTGCCGGGGCTCTGTGGAAGTTGCAGCGCAGCCCTGATGCCGAAGTCGCGGCTGGAATCATCGCTTATCAGCAGGCCGATTTTGAAAAAGCGGTGCATTTGTTCGAGGAGTCGGCGAAGAGAATCCACTCGGTGCCGTTGCAGAAGAATCTTGCGCTCGCAGCACTTCGTTTCGGAGATTTGGAAAACGCCCGATTCGCAACTGCTTTAGTTGCCAGCCTAGGCCAGACCAAGGACCTCGCATGGCATGATTTCCTGCTAGGCAATCTTGCATGGGAACGCAGCCTGCGCGCTGAAGTGGAAGCGCATGGTCCAGTGCCCCCGGCTGGTGCAGTGGAACGCGCCATCGCCCAGGCCGAGGTTGCTCGAGATGCTTGGCAGTCAGCTTTAAATGCTGCAAGCGGTTGGGCGGAAGCGGAACGCAATCTGCAACGCGCTAGTGCACGGCTTCAAGCTCTCGCAGAAGAACTGGCCTCCTCGACTGGCGTKGACACCYCGGAATCAGAGAAGATGGCCTCGCCGTCTGCTGCCGATACACCACCGGTAAGCGAGGTCAAGCAACTTCAAATGATGCAACAGCTCRAACGYCTTGATCAGCAACATGCGGTGRATCARGCAGCGAAAAAATCCAAGCCCAGTGGGGGATGGGAGTGGTAGTCGCATCCTTGGCCGCTCTGTTGCTTAGTTTTCTGCAACCAGAYCAAGCTCCGCCRGTGCAGTTGGAGTTGCAAGTCTTGCGCRCGCAAACCGAGRCCSGCGTCMTGGATAAGGGCTCGRTTTACCAAGGTGAAACCTTATGGTTGGTTCTCCAAATYGAYTTAGAGCAGCAGTTTCTTGAACAACAGTTGYTGCCTCAATGGCGTTTCCCTTTGGACTTTCAGGCCGAATTGAAAACCCCATGGCTSGAGGCSWCGYCSTCNTTTCNGCATTTTGGAAACGAGRGATGCGGGCCTYTTRSAAACSGMAGAYRCGGCYTCYACRTCYATGGTCATTGACCGTGAAAAAGGTTCCATRCAACGATTGGAGACCACTGSKGACGGATTRGTTCGYTTTCAACTCAAGCGAAAAATCCTYGTGCTTGGYGGCTCGTTCGARTTGSCGCCAGCCCACTTAAAGTTAGTTTGGGCGACCGAGTTTGAAGACGACATGATTCGTGGGCTTATCCCAACCAATCAACAATCCRCCACGCTCACSACTCCTACTTTTCACTGCRAGGTCCTCCCYATTCCMAYCACRGACCGGCCTTCCAGTTTTTCTGGCGCGGTYGGRGATTACACCATGCAACTTTCGGAAGTCGCAGGAGGTTCTCCGCGTAAGTTGCAAATCGGCTTTCGTGGTTTCGGCCATTTGGATTCCGCGCACCTGCCTTCGTTGGCCCAGCTCGCGGACTTTCCACTCAGCGGAAACCGTCTTGAAGTCGTGGATGGTGGCATCCTGCTTCATCTTGAAACCCGGTCCGAGGCAGCATTGCCGGAGCTGCATTGGAGTTTCTTCAATCCAGTCACTGCATCCTTCGTTTCCCGATCGGTGGGCGCACCGGTTTTGGAAAGCGACGAGACCAATCCTTCACAGATCCCATGGATGTGGCTCGGTGGCGCTACCCTCTTGTTCGTCGCGATATTCTTTTTGCCCAAACGATCTCCCGCAGCGGAGGTTATCGTCACGCACCTCAAAGAGCCCAAGGACCTTCTCGATGATCTCGCTTTATTCCTTTCCTGCTCGCGCGATTCCATCTATGCAGATGGTCTGCGGCAGAAGTTAGTGGCTAAAAATTTAGATGCGCAGCTGGCGTCGGATCTCGCCGTTGCGATTCATGCTATTCATCAAGCACGTTATGCCGGCCAGGGGTGTATTCCTAGTGAGGAATCCTTAATCGCCCTGCGCGAACGCTTTCAGGCATCGCGCTAGGTTTTGCACCACCTCTGGATGCGGCGCCTGCCTTTGCTTGCCCGCGCCTTGGCAGTCACGCAAAACGTGGTCGACCACTTTACGCTGGTCTGCCGACATGTCGCTCACGCGGAAGCCCGCGGTATCTTCGAGGTTGAGTGGTCCCTGCCGCGCATGCGCTCGATGTTGCACCACGCGTAAATGCACTAAAGCGCGGTCGAGTAAGACCCATGCGAAGGCATCGTTGGCGATGGGACCAAAGGCGCGTACATGTCCATGCTGGCCAGGGAATAAGCGCGCGAAGCGGGTGTGCTCCGGAGTCCATTGCTTGGCGACCCGCTGGCTGCCAAACCAAACTCCTGCGGCGCCAACCACGGAGCCTAAAGCCACGCCTGCGCCAAAACTTAATCCGCCGGTGAACAAATCTAGAACACCTCCTGCAACGCCACCGGCGGCAGCAGCGCGAGCGGTGAGTTGTGCTTGAGATAATCCAAACAAGCGCCAACCTTCCTGGTCGAAGAGATCCTCTGGTGTGAGATTGAAGTTTAGCTCCAGGCGATCCAAAGGTGCAAAACCATAAACCGACTCCACTGTCCGCCGGGCATCACTTTCCAGCTTGCGCAAATACTTTTCGTAGCGAGCAGATAACTTGGCAGCTTCTTTTCCACCCTCCGCCGATGAGTTGGCAGGAGTGAAGTTCATCATCTCGACATGACTCCAAGATTCGACAAGAAAACGCGCCATGGCATCGGATGATTGTGTAGCCCTTTGCTTGGTGCGTGCAGAAAAAGAATCCACCGCAGCTTTGAGAGGGGCCTTCCAGTCCTCATGAAGTTCTCCGAAAGTGGCCAGCAAACGTAGGCGGGTTTCTGCGTCGGCCTCATGCGCATTGAAGTCGCGCACCACACTAAAGAATTGCTGCAGCACGGGCCGCCAACTTTCCGCGTGGTCCTCCTCGCCAATGCGATTCATTAAAGCCATGCCAGGGCGTCCGACCCAGCGCAAGATTTCCATTTCGGCCTCATGCGTTGCACGATAGGGGCGCGAGGCATCGACCACGTAAAGCAGACCGACCGGCCCAGGTTGTAGGAGTGGGCGGAGTAACTCCACTTCATCGTGGAAACGGCCGGCGCCATCAAACTCCTTGATGAAATCGCGAATCGCATTTTGATGATCACCTGCATTTTTTGAACGCAACTGAAGTTGTTCCAAAGTCGCTTCTGCTTCCTGGAATCCAGGTGTGTCAATGAGGCGAAAAATGCTCTTCCCGTCTATTTTGAAATCGTAAGCGGCGGCTTCGGTGGTGGTGCCCGGCACTAAGTCGATGGGGATGGAAGGATCCTCCAACAAAGTAGCGACCACCGAGGACTTGCCCTTGTTCACGTGTCCAACCACCACAAAAGTAGGAATGGAATGCGTGTTCATGATGCGGAAATCCTGCTGACGGAAATCTGACGGTCGCGCATGCCTTCTAAGGTCCGCGTCCAAACTTCAAGGTCGCGCTGATTTGCTTGGCCCCAAGTTCCATCCACGTGCTCCAAAGGCAAGACTTGCATGGGGCAGTTTTTGCCGATGGCTCCGCGTAGTTTGCCGAGGAAGGAAGTGAATCGTTTGTCTGGTGATTCGCCGGCTTCCACCAAAATCCAAAATTCACTTGGCTGCGCGGACTCTGCTGCAGAGATGGCGGTCGCATCGTGCTCTAATCCAGGGCACCCAGCGCGGCTGAAGTGAGTGGGTTGGATTTGCAGTAGGGAAAGTGGAGAGCCGGTCGCCAGTAAGTCGGAATCGCTCAAATTCGTGGCCCAATCACCCCAAAGGATGGCTTTTCGTACTTCGGTCTGCGCGAGGTTTGCTGGCGTCACGACCTCGACTGGCTGCGGCAGCGGGCGCACGTTCGCCGCCTGTAAGGGCAGCATGATTTCCATCAGGCGTTGATAACCGCGGTGATTCCAAGTGAGCCTCGCCAAAGCCTTGCGTTTCTGCGCTTGCATCCAGCCGAGCAACACTAAGCGTGGTAGTAATCCCCAGACCAGCAAGGATAGGAAGAGGAAGGGCCACCAATCGCGGCCGTCGGCGCTGGCATCGCGGAAACTGCTATTTAGGGTGTCCCAGCGGGTGCCAGCGACAAAATCTGCGCTTGGGGTCCAAGACATTGGGGCTATCCAGGACCAAGGCGCGGCGAGTACATCGACAATACCGGTTAAGACTGTGGGCTCAAAGCTGTCAGGAGTGGTGGACCATCCAAACTGCAGCTCGGTGAACATCAGCATGGCAACAAAGGAGGCTACTGCGCCAAAGTTGAAGGCGACGGCGAAGCGTTGCGTAAAACCAAGCCAAACCCATTGCTCTACGCGAGAAGTTTCCTGCAGCGCCCCGAGTAAATTCTGGTCAGCATGGTGCTTCACCCAATTCCAACGAAACAAGGTTTGCGCGACACGCGCTAAGAATCCGAGCCAAGCTTTGCCCCGAATTTTAGCCCACGCGGCGAATCCAAAGCCGGCAAGGAGTAGGCCGACCTGCAAAAAAACTAGGATACCCAAGAACAGCCAAAGATTAATCGGCTGCCCAGCAGTCGTCATGAGCGCCGCTTTTCCAGAGGCCAGGCCAACCAAGGTACCAACGGCGACGGCTAGCCAACCCAGCCCGTGATGCGCGCGCACCATGGCCGCGCCCGGAAGTTTGTCGCCTTCATCGCGTAGTAACTGCAGCCATTGCTTGACCAAGGAGCGGCGCTGGTGTGCATCTGCGGCAAGATGGCGACGTAAATCACTCGCCGACTGCCCGGAATCTTCCAAGCATTGATGCCCAACCTTTTCCGCAGCACCCTTCCACGCAGATTCCTCCCTTTGCAGGGCATATTCCGCATCGAGGAAATCGCGAAGTTCAGTCAATGGAAGTTTCGTTTAAGAAGTCGCGGCGAGCTTGCCTTTGCCGGTTGCCGATGCACCACAGTTTTCCAGCTCACCTTGTTGGGGGAGCGGACCGCGGGCATCGATGACATCGTAAGCCTGGTTGCGCTGACGTGGCACAAAGCCGGCCGCGCGAATGTTGCTCTCGATGTCATCGAGATTGACTAACTCAAAGCAACCCGCAGCACTGACCACGTTTTCTTCCAGCATGGCAGAACCGAAATCATTGCACCCCATGCGCAAGGCAAGTTGTGCGGCATCGGCGCCTTGAGTGACAAAGCTGGCCTGAATGTTGGGGAAGTTATCGAGGAAGATGCGTGAAATCGTGGTCAGGCGAAAATACTCGGCGTGCGTGGCTTTGCGCCAACCTTCGGCAAGCAGACGATCGCCCATAGGATTACCGCCGGGCTGGAAGGTCCAACCAATAAACGCCGTGAATCCGCCGGTGCGGTCCTGCAACTTGCGCAGATGGTCCAAGTGCTCAATCCGGTCCGCGCTAGTTTCGACATGACCAAACATCATGGTCGCGGTGGTCAACATGCCGATACTGTGCGCCTCTTCCATAATCCGCAGCCAAGCTTCGGTCGAGGTTTTGCGCGGCGCAATGATCGCACGTACCGAATCGGTGAGAACTTCCGCGCCGCCCCCCGGCATAGATTTCATGCCGGCCGTTTGCAGTGCTTTGAGAACATCTAAGGTGCTCATTTTCGAAACCCGACCGAGATGTTCAATCTCGGAAGGCGCCATCGCGTGCAATTGAATCTGCGGGAAGCGCTCGGTCAGCTCGCGGAATAGCTCGGAGAACCATTCCACTCCAAGTTCTGGATGATGCCCGCTCTGCATAAGAATCTGCACTCCGCCAACATCGGCAGTTTCCTGCACGCGGCGGTAGATTTCCTCGCGATCCATGACATAAGCCTTTTCCGTGTCTTTAGGCTTGGCGTAAAAGGCGCAGAAATCGCAATCGGTCACGCACACATTGGTCGGATTGAGATTGCGGTCGATGATGTAAGTCACCACCTGCTCCGGATGTAGGCGCTCACGCACGGCATCGGCCAAGAAGGCGAGCGTATCGAGCGACGCATGGTCGTGCAGGAAGAGCGCTTCCTCTGTAGAGATGCGGTCTCCTGCGAGAATGCGTCGGGACAGGGCGGGGATGTCCATGGAGCACGATTCTACCCGCACCGAGGGCGAACCGTCCATTCTGGCTAGGTGCCGAACCACTTCCAGTTCATGCCAAACCCTGCATTCACCAAAACGAAAAGGCCAACGCTGAGCACCACCCTGTCGCTCCAGGTTTTTTTCATCCGCAAGCGAGTGGTGACAATGGCACTTAGCACCAGCACCTGAGCCGCTGTCAGTGCAAAAAAGACATTGGCATTGTCAAACATGGTGTCTCTTCGGTGCCCAGTCCAATCCTTCACATTTGCTTCGAAGACCTGAATCACCGATTCTCCGCCAAGGTTCACCAGCCACGACCCAAGGGTAAGGAAGAGTCCCTCCCAAAAGTGATCGGAGCCGCTGGTCAGCAACGGAATGGCTTTATAGATCACAATCGGAAGCGCGCAGAGTCCAATCCACCCAACGCCGCGCATCCATTGGTAAAGCAAGCCTGGCTCTTGGTTCCTGCAGTATCGCACCACGCACCAAACCAAAAATGCGTGCGGCAGAAAAAGGGCTGGAGCAAGCAGGTAAGGCACTAGTTCACTTCGGGGTTCTCAGGAATCTCCCGCATCCAGCCGAATTCAGGATTCAGCTTCGCCATCAGGCGTTCCCAAAGTAAACGCCAATCGGAAGTCCACACTTCTTCGACATCTCCGGGGACTACAAACCAACCGTCGGCGGCGAGTTCTTCATCGAGTTGGCCGGGACTCCATCCGCTGTAGCCGAGAAAGAAGCGCAGGTTGCCTTTGCTTTGAAAGACCTCACGCACCAAATCCAAACCGCCGCCGAAGTTCACGCCGGGAAGGATCGGGAGGATGTCTTCCATATCGTCGTCTAGTGACGGGGCGTCGCTGAGTTCGAAACCTTCGTTTGCAGCGAGCGCATCGCTGAGGTCGGGAGAGGAATCTGCCGATGACGGCTTTGCACCGGAAAGCACGTGCACCGCATCGGTGCCGACGGGGCCGCCCCAGAGAAGTGGGACATCGGCGTCGTGCAGATAATCAGCATCGGGCAGGACTTGTTCGATAGGGACATCGAGTGGGCGATTGATGGTTAGGCCCACCGTTCCATCTTCATCGTGGGTGCAAATCATCACCACAGTGCCGTCGAAGTTCGGGTCGAGCATCGCGGGGCGGGAGATTAAGAAGCAGCCGGGGGTCACTTTCATCGGGGCAAATCCGCACCTATGGTACGCATTTGGTCCAAGGTTTGCTGCACCACAAAGCTTTGCGGATGTTCTGGATTCCGCGCCAGGAAGGCTTCCAGGGTGGCCGTGGCCCGTTCCACTTGCTGATTTTGGAAGTACAGCGTGAACAACAGCTGGGCGACGTCGAGCCGTTCCGGTGCCAAGTCGAATCCCTGCTCGGCAAGCGGAAGGGCCTGCTCAAAATAGCCGAGTTGTGACAGCGCATTGGCTTTGCCGATGATGGCATTGGGCAATCCAGGTGCTTGATCCAGCGCAGTATCAAAATGCCGCACCGCTTCCTCAAAAGCCATGTCGGCCAAGGTTGGCTGGCCGTCCTGCAAATGGCGCATGGCGATTTGGCCCCGGCAGTTGGCAAGGCCAAGGAAGCCCATCGGTGAAACCCGATAGTGCTCTACGGTTTGCATGTACACCGCTTCTGCCGCTTTGAAATCACCGGAAAGATACAGGGCGTCGCCCAAGCCTAGGTTGCCTTTTTCTCGTTCCACCGAGGTCACGAGAATTACGTCTGGGTCAATCTCTAGGCTACGACGGTAAGCGTTGAGCGCATATTCGGTAAAGCGATCGCGCTCTAAGGGATCGTTGGTAGCCTGTGCCCGCTCCAACATGAGGCGCCCGTATTCAATGTGTCCGGTCATGGCTCCCGGCGAAGCTACTTGTGCCCAGGAGAATAAGGTCTCTTCATTCTGCCAATGCTGACTGCCGCTCCATGCGGAAAGTGCGTTTGGCACTGCGATCAAAGTCACCGCAATCGGCAACAGCTTTTCTTGTTTCACCCGACAGGCTAGCCAGTGCAAAAGGCCGACCAAGACTAAAGCGAAACCAGCGCTTGGTAGGTAAAGGAAGCGTTCTTCGAACGGGTATTGCCCTAAAGCGTTGGAGTTCAAAACTGGCACTAGCCCGGCGAAGAGTAGGCCTAAACCGAATAGAGCGGTCGGGTGACGGCGCGATTTAAGCAGCCAAAACAAGCCCGCAAGTAGAGTGATGACACCACCCATCACGGCGGAGATCAAACGCGCATCCATGCCGGCAGCATCGACCCGTAAGGGGCGAAAAGGAGCATGTGGCCATGGCCAAACTAGGAACTTCAGGTAATCGCCGATGAGCGAAAGCGAAAGTACAAACTGCTCCTGACCATCGAAGCCATGGTGGGTATTCACGCGATCGAATCCTGCGACCGCACTTTCGAAAGCATTCACGCGCAAGACATAAACCGCAAGGCCTGCAACGGCAAGCGGTAGAACCATTTTCCACTTGCCCTTCATGCCCGCAATGCCAATCGCCAAAGCCCAAGCACCAAAGGCGGCTTCCTTACTCAACATGGCTAGCAGGAAGAAAATGCCAAGCTGCAACATGCGATCGTGAGCCAGGGCGCGTAATCCGAGTAAGCAAAATAGGGTCGCGAGCAAATCGGGAATCGCAGAAATCCACGCCACCGGTTCGGCATGGACTCCACTGAGTGCAAAAAGAACACCTGCGCATCCGGCGAGCAGAGGGCGCCATCCCATGCTTAAGGCGAGCGCGGCGACCGCCATCGAACAGGCGGCGTGCAGCAGAATGGAAATCCCGTGAAGGAAAAGCGGATCACCACTGCCCAACTGCCAGCCGGTTGCCAAAACGGTGGCACCGATCGGGCGGTAGAAACCGGAACTGAAGCGCTCGGCATCGACTAACTCCCAATAGGGGGTGGTGAAAGCCTTCAGCACCACCGACCAATCCTGAAAGTTCGGATTGAGGCTGAGTAGCGACCGGTCGTCGTAAACAAACTCTCCCGGCAGCACCGAAAGGAATAGGGCGCAACCGAGAAGGGCTGGGAAAAGCAGGGCGTAGAGGCGGGCGGAAGTCATCCGTGAGGCAGGGGCCAGGCAAAGGATAGGAAATCAGGTGCAAAAAACATGCCGTGTCGGTCAAATCTACAGGTGAAAGCGGCGGCGCTAGCAGCCCGTGGATAAAGTGCTTTCGTGGCTCGGTGGGTGATTTTGTTTCCCAATGAGGAAGCGGGTTCAGCCCCTATTCGTAGATAGGGGTGGGTTCCGCCGACGCTGTTGGGAGGCAAAAGCGCCACTGTGGCGCGGAATGACTTTAACCACGAGTTGCTAGGCACTATTCTGTAGATGTGCACGAATCCGCAAAGCCCATGGTTCTGACTCTCCTGTTTGGGGGGATTTCCGCGGAACACGAGATTAGCTTGCGTTCGGCGCGAGCGGTGCGCGAGCAGTTGGATTCTAAAAAGTACGATGTCCGCTTACTTGGCATCAGCAAAGAGGGTGGTTGGTTAGGCGCACAGGATTCGGCGCGGCTGCTTGCTGGCAAAGAGGTCGCCCCGTGTAGTCATGGTCCTTATCTTCCGGAGGGGACCGAGGTGGTGTTCCCGGTTTTGCACGGACCGATGGGGGAAGATGGCACCATTCAAGGCTGGCTTGAGTTAATGAACATGCCATTTGTCGGTAGTGGTTGCCTTGGCTCAGCATTGGCCATGGATAAAAGTGTCGCCAAACATGTTTTGCGCAGCGCCAACATTCCAGTGTTGTCATGGTCCGATGTCTCCCGTTCCTGCTGGCAGAAAAACCGCGGCGAAGTGTTAGATGAAGTGGAGCGCGAGCGGACTTATCCCTGTTTCGTCAAACCGACTTGCCTCGGCTCTAGCGTAGGGATCTCTCGAGTAGAAGATCGCGCTCAATTGCACGATGCTCTCGAACTCGCCTTCCAGTTTGGCACCGATGCTTTGGTAGAACCCGCAGTCGCCAAAATGCGTGAGTTTGAAATCGCCATTCTCGATGGCGAACATCCCTTTGTGAGTCTGCCGGGGGAAATCGTCATGGACGGTTGGTACGACTACGACTCCAAATATCAAACCAATGAAGCCAAGTTAGTCATCGACGATGATCTGCTTCCACCGCGTCTCGCCGATGGTCTGCGCGATCTCGCGCTCCAAGCCTTTCGCGTTTTACGCCTCTCGGGTCTTGCGCGCGTCGACTTCCTGATGGACAAGAGCACCGGGCGTTATGTGTTGAATGAAGTCAACACCATGCCCGGCTTCACTTCGATTTCGATGTACCCAAAGCTAATGGAAAAAACCGGCGTCGGGTTCACTGAGCTTTGTGATCGCCTCATCGACCTTGCCTTTGTGGGGCGGCCAGATGGCGAAAGCGATAGCGCCAAGCCGAAGGTGAAGGAAAGCGAAATGTCTGCGGGCTAAATCAGARCTTCCTTAGGAAACTCTGACGGRATCAAAGTTTCCTRATAAGCCTGCTTGAGGCAGAACACCGAACCGCCGGCTTTATGGAACTCACTGAGATCGAGTTGGATGACCTCAAAACCGCGGCTTTCGATTTGTGTAGCGAGTTCTGCATCGCCGGCMGGMAGGAACACATGATGTCCATCCGCGCAGAAGGCGTTGCCGAATAAKCCAGCYCCCTGCRTWTCGGTGAGTGCGATRACATCGGAGAAGGCGGCGTGGAGTAAAGCTAGGCCGTCGGCATCGAAGGCGGAMGGGACCACYAGRGCGRTGTTYTCATTCAGCRKCGCCAGCGCGGTATCGGTGTGATACTGATTGCCGGGGCGGAGTTGGTAGAGCAAGATATCGAGCTCGGGGTAAGCGTCTTGGATGACTTGCCAWGCGTTTTCATCGGTGCGCGAACCGACTCCGGCATGCAGCAGAAAACGTCCYGGATGCCATAAACCATCGCCATGKCCTTCRAAGTTTTGCACMTGGGGTGGCATCTCGTGGAGGAGRAAACCGCARGCGTGGAAGAAGCCGGCATGGATATCGACTTCCGSATGTCGGGATGGRTAGCRCATKTGRGCKAGCCA
This sequence comes from Planctomycetota bacterium, assembly GCA_002746235.1. Lineage (GTDB taxonomy): Bacteria > Planctomycetota > UBA1135 > UBA1135 > UBA1135. Next base: position 97,013 of record NVWJ01000001.1, on the reverse strand, counting down.
GACATCGCGCCGATGTGCGGTCACTGGAAYCACSAAGGATGGATTSGCGGTGAAGCAGAGRTCGGGGAGWTCKGGRTCWGCATCRAGCGYGAGGCAGGTTAGGCCGGTAGATTCAAAAGCCGTGCGCATGGCTAACCACTGCTGCATCGCGCGCTCCGGATCGATCTGATGCAGGGTGCCATCGGCCGCGGCCATCAATGGGTTTTGCGCTTCCTCAATCCGAAACGCACCTGGATTTGCCAACATCACATGCTGTGGCGATGCAAGCTCAGCATAATCTACAGGCCGCCGACTCCAATCCTCAAGTTTGCGAATCAGAGTCATGATTATGATTCCTAAAGAACGTCGCGCTGACGCGCTGCGACCGCAGTGAAAGCCATCATGGCAACCGAGGTGGCGAGCAAGATGAACAAGCTTTCTGGCACCGAGGCTACCGATTCAAGCGGCGAGAACAAGTCGGTTTTCGACGCCGTAATACCGCACCACTTGTAAGCCAAGCTAATCAAGTAGTAATGCAAAGAAAACTCTTGGCCTGCGCCAGGCAAGGACCCCATGGTTGACCCAAGGCCCAGCAAAACAATGAAGGCCCAGATGATGGGGCGCTTGGTTTTTACCCCAATAAAGATGCAGATGGAGCCGTAAGCTAAACCTGCGATGGCCAAGATGGCAAAGATGCCAAGGCTCAGAGAAAGCCATTCGCCAAGACTTGCGCTGCCACCAGAGGCTAATCCGAGCAGCATCGGGCCGGCGACTCCAATAAGAAACACCGGCAAGGTTGCAGCGAATGCGCCGAGGTACATGCCTAAGAGCATTTTCCAGCGCGGTGCCGGCCGTGTGTAAAGGTATCCAATCGAACCCTTTTCATAGAGCTCACTCAGTACCGGCAGCATAATGAACATGCACACTAATGGCAGCACAAAGTACAAAGTCGCGGGGACCATGTAGTCGCGGTACAAATCGAAGGCGTCGATGGGCTCCTCAAGCAGGACGATAGCCATCATCAGGCATGGCAATAAAGCGATGAGGCTTGGCCCCAACAACTTAAAGCCSGAAGCGCGGCGCCAAAACGAGAAACGAGCCACAGCAGTGATTGCGTTCATCGTGCGGATCCTCCAATCAACATGTCGTAGATCATTTCGAGTTCTTGATCGTCGGTTTCCAARGAATGAATSAGCCCTTCYGCACCTGCAACTTGCAGACGTTCCAATAACTCCGGGAGATTCCGCGTATCAAGGTGGATGCAGCCGTCGTCGACGAACTCCAAGCCGCTGACTAAGTCATCGGCCAACAAGCTCGCTCCAAGTTTGCTCAAATCGGTGCCGCGGACGGTGGCGCGACGTGGCTTTTGATCAATCAACTCRCGGATTTCACTSAGTCGCCCTTCGGCAAGCAAGCGGCCRTGGTGGAGYAACAACATGTGGTCGGTCACGCCTTCCACTTCATGTAAAACATGCGAGGCCARRATCACSGTRTKRCCYTTCTCCGCCATGTCCCGCACTAAGTCCAAAGTCTTGCGTCGACTAATCGGATCCATGCCGTTGAGTGGTTCATCGAGCAGCAATAACTCCGGGTCGAACAGCAAGGCTTGCGCAATCTTGATGCGCTGACGCATGCCCTTGGACATAGCATTGAGTCGCACATTGCCTTTGCTCGCCATGCCGACCAACTCCAAAGCTTTATCCGCACGGTTTCTGGCCTGTTGCGCGCCATCGCCACTGACCCGCGCCATGAGCTTGAGGAAATCGACGGAGCGCTCAGATTCAAAGTGCACGTCTTCGCCAGGTGCATATCCAATGCGGCGGAAGATGTCGTAAGTGCCGGGGATAATGCGCTCGCCAAGGACTTCCACCCATCCGCGCGAAGCATGAATTTGGCCGGTCAATAGACGCATGAGCGTACTTTTTCCGGAACCGTTAGGACCGAGCAAGCCAATGATGCCGCTTTCAATGGTGACCGTAAGTCCGGCCAAGCCTTGCACCTCGCCATACCAGCGCGACAAGTTTTCACATTTCAGTGCCGGAACGCTCATGCCAACAAACTCCTGCGCTTCAAGCCGCGCATGATGATGGCGAAGGAAACTACCGCCAAGCCGATTAACACCGAGAAGGCAAGTGGGGCAGGCGCGTGGCTTGCGGTCAGGCCGTCAAGCTCRCCCAAGGTTGCCGCGCAAGCCACGTAAGTATCGTGAAAGTAGGAGATGGCGAGCAAGGATGAGTTGTCGGTAATGCCCCACAACATGACACCCATGCCTTGGATCATGACGAAGATCACCAGGAACACTAGGTTGGTCCAAATCGCGCTGCGGGTGAGAATGGTGATGGCTTGCACCATGAGTGCTACCACCGTGCAACTCAAAAGTAAGGACAGGAACATGCCTAGTGGCACGCTGGCGATGTCATCGATATGGCCTTCTTCAGAGAAGAGTAAGTCTCCGCACCAAATCAACATGATGGGCCCGAAGGTTGCCAGCATGAGGAAACCGACGAAGGCAATCGTGCGCCCGAACAAGTAACTCAAGGGCGTGATCGGCCTKGAGAAATACGCCTCCATAGCATTGGTGCGTAGGTCACTCGCAATGAGGTCGTGCCCGAACATCAGCGACAAGATGAGCACGAAGGGATTCACGAAAATTCCGAGTAGATGCARGTAGAACTTCGAATCAATGCGGAAGCCATCGTCCTGCTCCGAAACCCTCGAGCCTGCTGTTTCTACCACGTGGCGCCAATCAGGCGCAATCTGGTTAAAGACATARAGCAACACCACAATGGTGAAGCCCATCAGCAAAGAAAGGAATGACATGCGTCGCACCCATTTCGATGCCCATCCCCGGGCCAGAGTGGCGGTTGCAATCGGAATCCAAGTCGGACGCGAGGTGCGCTCTCCATGAAAGCGCTCGTATTCAGCTGCGCGGAATGCCATTACTCAGCCTCCAGAGTTTCCAAGAACGCATCTTCAAGCGAACGCGCTGCATCTTTGATGCCAAGAATGGGAATGCCAGCTTTTTGGGCCAGCGCAAAAACAGCATTGGGTTCGACGATGCGTTCTGGATGCGATAAAACTAATTCGCCATTTACGCGGCCGATTTCCACATCTAAACCCTCATCGCTGGCGGCCTTCTCAAAAGGCTTGACCGAATCCATCTCCACGCGCACACGTTTGGCTCCACGGGCTGCGGCGGTGAGCTCGGCCAAAGAACCAGTGTGCTTCATATGACCTTTATCCAGCACCCAAACCTCATTGCACAAACGCTCGACGTCGGGGAGCAGGTGACTTGCCAAAATCAAATGAATGCCATGATCTTTGCTGACTCGCTCTACAAGACCCAACATGCGCACGCGGTTTTGCGGGTCCAAACCGTTAGTGGGTTCATCCAGAAACAAAATATCTGGATCATGCACCAAAGCTGCCGCCAATTTATAGCGTTGGCGCATGCCTAGGGAGTAGGTCGAGACATCGCGATACCGCTCCTCTCCAAGGCCGACGAAGTGGAGGACATCGTGGGCGCGCAACATGGCATCTTCCGGCTGAAAGCCACACAGTTCCGCGAGTTGTGCAAGGCCGCGTACCCCACTGATGCCACCAATGTAGGCATCGCGTTCGGGCATATAGCCAATCCGTCGACGTAACTGGGCGCCTGCTGTTTGGGTGTCTTCGCCAAGCACCTTGACACTGCCGCCAGCTGGACGGACGAGGCCTAGAATCGAGCGCATCATGGAGGATTTGCCCGCACCATTTGGCCCTAAAAGCCCCAGCGCGCCGCCGTGAAAGATGGCATCGACCCCGTGGAGGGCGGTGAAACTGCCGTAGCTGACCACCAGGCCCTGTAATTCGAGAACCTTGTCGCTCATCCTTGTTGGATCGGGAGAAGAATCCGGCGTGAGGTGCCGGAGGCCAGGGAGTGGAGACTTTGGAACATGGAGTAGACGCGTAGGGAGCGAATCACGCGGTTGCGCACTCGTTGTACGTCCACCACCCCTTCGGTGAAGACTTTTTCTACGCGGGCGAGGTAAATCCAACGGCTGCCGGTAATCGGGCCGCGCAAAACCGAGCCAGCTGGTACTGAAATACCAAAATCCACGAACACTTGGCGCAGGAATTCTTCGTCGAAACGGTGGTCGGTACGCTTGATGTAACCCACCTTTCCATTTTGTTTGCTGGTCACCGGGTCTTCGCAGTAGCGCTCCACGGCATCTTCCCAGGTGATTTCCTTGGCAGTGAGTTTGGTTGCGACTTCATCCAGCAAGCTGTAACGAGCGAGTCGTTCTTCCTCGCCGACCGCGCGATTGGTTTCCATATCAAATAAAGGAAGGCGAATCCAAGAAACCTTTAGTCGTCCAAAGAACTCAGGAATCGAGCGATTGAAGTGGGTGCGAATCTCGCGCATGGAGTATTCTGTGGGCTGTTTCGCGATCAAACGCGCACGTCCGACAATCTCTAATCCGCCGCGCGCGAGCAGGGCTTCGGGGAAACGACCGTCTCCACCACGGTCTATATTCCAAGCCGAGGCTTCGGCAAGCAAGGCTTCTTGGCTGACGTCTGGAATCTTGGCGGCATCGAGCAGCAGCAAGTTGCTATACCAACGCACCTGGTTGTAGAAGCGCAGCGAATCAAGGTAGAAATGCAGATACTCAGCATTGGCTTCTAGCGCTTCTTGCAGAGACGCATCTAAGGGATACATTTCAGCGAGCACTTCTCTTACGGTGTAAGTTCGCTCGCCCTGCTGAAGGGCCGGCTGTTGGAGCAGCTCTTGGACTTCCGCGCTCGGCGAACCATGAGCTAGGGCATCCCCAGCTCCAGGTTCTTGGGCTGGGCAAAGTGAAAAAGTGAGTAGTAGAAGAATCGACAGCATGGCAATRCGGAAAGCTTGGTCCCGCCATCGTAACCTCAAGCTTGATGCCAACGAAGAGCCGCCCCCTCGACCTTTGCCTAGAGCGTTTCCGCGCGATTAGCCGTGCACAGCCGCGCGCTTTTTTYGCTCCWGGSCGGGCAAACCTKTTRGGSGCSCACATGGATTACAACGGCGGYGCGGTYATGCCGGTCGCTCTKTCSAARGGCACCTATGCYGCGGCMGGCTTRCGGGACGATGGCATCCTTCATCTGGAGTCCGCMCARTTYCCRAATCARGTGGTGGAGTTGCCGCTYGCYGAYYTSAAGCCMGGSCGCACCAAGGCYTGGTCYGGYTATGTGGAAGGCGGATTGTGGACCGCRATGGAACGYTGGGGCATGTTGCCCGGYTTGGATTTRGTGCTCGATGCCGAYCTCCCYATGGCRAARGGGTTGAGCAGTTCCGCGAGCGTGGAATGCGTTGCGGTGTTGRTCGTGGCCAAGCTGTTGGGTTTGGAGCCMAATGCCGAAGAGATGATTCACCTGGCKCATGCTGCGGAGACTCGTTATGTCGGAGTGCGCTGTGGRATYTTGGATCAAACCGCGATCTTCCTKGGCGAACCCAATTCGATTTTGGTATTCGATTGYTTGGAGYTMACCCGCGAGCAYGTGCCMYTAGATAGCRRKCAAGCYAYGGTTGCGATTATGGATACYGGTGTGGCRCGTGAGTTGGCATCGTCRGCATTCAATCAGCGGGTTGCGGAATGCACTAGCGCGCTGTCGATTTTCCAGGAGCAAATCCCTGGCGTCACCTGCCTGCGCGATGTMTCGGCTGAAAATTACGAGCAGTATTCCGATYGTCTGCCGCCGGCGTTGGCGCGTCGTGCGCARCACGTGATCGCSGAAGTGCAGCGCTGCGAAGAAGGCGCCGATGCCCTGCGYAGAGGCGATATCGCCACATTTGGCGATTGCATGACYCGYGCGCAYTATTCCCTRCGCGAYCTGTTYGAAGTCTCYACCCCGGAACTCGATGTCATGGTCGAAGCAGCCATCGCCGTCGAYGGATGTTATGGCTCGCGCTTAACCGGCGCCGGCTTTGGCGGATGCACAGTGGCCCTGGTCCATCCRGCCGCGCGCGAGGAGTTCGAGCAAAGTGTGACCAAGCGTTACGCCGAGGCCACCGGACGCACCACCGAGGTGCAATGGTTTTCGCCTTCCGGCGGCCCTTTAGAGCTAGAAATCTAGAATCCAAGGTACAATCTGTCTGTGGATCCTCTCCTAGACCGCCACGGCCGCCCTTTGCGCAGCCTGCGCTTGTCGGTCACCGACCGATGCAACTTCCGCTGCAGTTATTGCATGCCGGAGGAGGAGTATTCCTGGTTGCCGCGCGAGGACATCCTTTCGTTGGAGGAGATGGCGCGCTTGGTGCAAGCCTTTGCTCAGGTTGGAGTCACCAAGGTGCGCTTTACAGGTGGCGAGCCCTTGTTACGCAAGAACTTCACCGAGTTGATCCGGCAAGTTGCGGCGATTCCGGAAATTGAGGACATCGCCTTAACCACCAACGCCATGTTGCTTGCAGCTCAGGCAAGCTCACTGAAATCCGCCGGCATCCAGCGCCTGAACATCAGTCTCGACACGCTCGACCGCGCACGCTTTCAATCCCTCACTCGGCGCGATGCATTACCTCAAGTTCTAGAGGGGATTCAAGCAGCCAAAGATGCAGGTTTCCGTGGCACCAAGCTGGATACGGTTCTGATTCGCGGCACCAACGATGACGAGGTCATCCCTCTTCTAGAATTTGCCGCCGAAGAAAACTTGCAGCTGCGTTTCATTGAATACATGGATGTCGGTGGTGCTACGCACTGGTCGGCATCGCAAGTGGTGCCGCGTGAAGAAATCGTGCAGAAGGTGAGTGCTCATTTTGGCGCGGTGGAGGATGTGCCGCTGCAGGATCCATCAGCGCCAGCACGTTTATATCGCACAGCCAGTGGAATGAAGTTCGGCATCATCGCTTCGACCACCACCCCGTTCTGCAGCGACTGCGATCGCGGCCGCGTCACCGCCGACGGCACCTGGTTCTCTTGCCTGTATGCGCAAAAAGGAACCGACTTACGCAATGCTCTGCGCGACGGTCGTTCGACATCCGACTTAGTTCAGGTCTTGCGTGATCTATGGAGCAACCGCGATGACCGCGGTGCGGAACAACGCCTTACCGCTAAAGAACGCGGCCCAGCGGTTAGCCTTGATGATTTGCTTGCAGATCCATTATTGGAAATGCATACGCGCGGGGGTTGAGCCTGCCGCGAACGGTTTACTTACGAATAACCGGAAGCACAAAGACCCGGCGGTTCGCGATGCCCTGTTCTGGGATATGCGCCCATAATTCGCCATCCACAGTCGCGTTGAGCTGAAGCAAGATGGAGCTGAGGTATTCCATGGCATCGTCCTGGGTCAGATCTTGCATGGTGCTCCAAACTAGCCAATCGCGCTCTTCAAGGACCTTTGCGCCGAGTTGGTTCTCAACCCCGGGGGCGAAAACATAACGGCGTTCCCCCTGGTGTTCATACCAAATCCCAGGTGCGCCCGAGGAAGAGTCCATCCACTCGCCCAAGCCCACCGACTGCCAACCAATCCGGAGGAAATCTAAGTGCTCGCTAGGTGCGGCGAACTCGTTTTCTGGATTCACCAAATACGTGAAGTCACGTTTTGCCGTTTTCGGCGTAAACGCAGAATCTACAAGCAAGGCACGGTCGTGAATCGATGTGAAGTCTTCGACCCGACGCCCACCTTCATAAGTCCAATCCCAGTGCATAGGGTAGAGCGCCGAGCCATTCGATGCCGCTTTCCAATCGCTCAGTGCAACATGAGAATCACCCAAGGAAATGCGAGATGGCAGTAAATCGGCATCCACTTCGAGGGTCAGAATCCCTAACTCTGTTTCTAAAGTGAACTCTTTCAGTTCGGCATCTTGCCAGCCCCATGGAAAGCGCAGAGTGTGCCAGCGAATCAGCGTCTCGCGCCATAGCTCGAGGGAGTCATAAGTTTTGAACTCCTCTTTGTAAATGCGAASCCAACAGTTTTCCGGGTCAGCAAGTAAGAATACATTGGGGTAYTCSGTGCCWACGCCCATKGAAAAACGCATGCGAGAAGTGCCGCCAATCCAGAGCTCTCCTTCCTGMGGRATTTCTTGRTCRGCTTGGTRGAAAACTAAATCACCCACCAATCGATAATGCTTATTCGGGCCCTTAGGCTCAGCCGCCGACATGCCCCGCGCTTCGGCGAACTTAGTGAGTGGGAGGGCCTCCACATCTAGAACCTCCGGTTCACGCACKYCATCGCCGCAGCTTGCAAGAARCAGGACTATGCCAACCTGGAASCAGAATCGATTWTTCATGCACCTGCCCACTTCAGTAATCTAGAGTTTGCAGCCTCYAGTGTTTCAATYTTTTTAGCGTAGCAAAAACGAACCAGGTGCTTGCCGTCGGYCGGATCRCTGTAGAAGGAAGAGCCCGGCACTGTGGCAACACCGGCRTCGGTGACYARGCGCATGGCAAATTCGACATCGGATTCGTCGCGGCGCTGRTGTTCACKSACATCGACCATGGYGTARTARGCGCCTTCGGGGACATCGCAGGGGAAGCCGGCGGCGCGCAGRCCATCGACCATCACGCTACGTCGTGCCCGGTATTCCTCACGCATTTTCACGTAGTAGTCATCCTCCCATAGCAAGGCTTCGGCAATCGCTTCTTGCAACGGAGCCGGCGCACCAACGGTGAGGAAGTCATGCACTTTGCGAATGCCGCCGGTCATGTGTGGGGGAGAGATAATCCAACCCACGCGCCATCCGGTCACGCTGAAAGTTTTCGACGCGCCAGAAATCACAATGGTGCGCTCCGCCATGCCAGGCTCTAAAAGCGGGCAATGATGATCGCCGGTGTACAAGATCTCTTCGTAAATCTCATCGGTGAATAGAATCAAATCGCGTTCGATGACGAACTCGCACAGCTCCTTTAGCTCGGCCCGCGTAAACACACGACCGGTTGGATTGTGCGGCGTATTCAAAACTACCGCGCGCGTCTTCGGGCCCGATGCTTTACGCATAGCATCGATATCCAACGTGAAGCCATCGCCCATGGGCACAAAGAGCGGAATGGCGCCGGCCAAAATCGCATCGGGGCCGTAGTTTTCGTAGAACGGTTCCGGCACCAGAAACTCATCGCCCGGATCAAGCACACCCATCATCGCGGCAATCATGGCTTCGGTCGCGCCGCAACAAACAGTGACTTGCGCATCTGGGTCAATGGTGACCCCGCGTCGCTTCAACATGTACTCGCCAATCGAAGCGCGCAAACGATTGCTGCCCCAGGTAACGGCGTACTGGTTCAGGTCATTGCGAATCCATTTCACCGCGGCCTCCTTCAATGCATGCGGCGCGGGAAAATCGGGAAAGCCTTGGGCGAGGTTGATGGCATCGTGCTCGCGCGCCACGCGCGTCATTTCGCGGATGACGGACTCGGTGAAGCGGCTGGCTTTTTTAGATTCGCGGAGGTCGGGTTGGCCCATGACGCAATTATTGCGTCATCAAGGGTCTCCAGCTATCCGGATCTGGACCAAGATCGCGCCCGTGGATGCGCACTAAGGCCGCGCGAGCAGCACCGGCAGTCAATTCACTCGGATCACGCAGTGCATTGACCAAAGGTTGGGTCGATGCGGTAGACCCAATCTGGCCTAAGCCATAAGCCGCAGCAGTGCGGACGTCGGGAGCCATGTCGCCAGCGAGTAGATCGGTCAGCTGCGGCAAGGCAATGTTGGCGTGGATCAAACCTAGGCTCAAAACGGCCTGGGCGCGAACGCTTGGGTCCGGGGAGTTGACCAAACTCAGGAGTGCGGAAGCCATGGTGCCATCGGAATCGATCCCTGTTTTGATCGCAATCTGCAAAATAGCGAAGGCCGCATTGCTCTGAATTTCATTGGTGCTGTTGGCACTCACGACTGCGGCGTGAATCGGCGCCATGGAGGTGAACGGGTCGGCAAGAACGCCGAGGCCGAGCAGAGCTTTTGCGATTACATCTGGCTCGCCACTGCTGACGCCATTTAGCAAAAGCGGCGTTACCCGATTGTCTCCCGAGAACCCAAGCGCAGCGCAGGCAATCCCACGGTTGCGCGTTGCACCACTGACCGCCTGACCTTCCAACATGTTGCGGTTCTTCGCGACCAGCACTCCCAAGGATTGCGTGGTGTACTGCACCAACTCCTGATTTTTTGGGTCGCGGACTTGTGCCATGGCATCGGCCCAAGCGCGTAAATGGCGATCACAATCCACAATCAAGCGTCCAATATTCGCAGCTTCTTCCGAGCGCTCGGAGAACTGCGGGCGGCCAGTTAGGTCTCGTTGCCCACGGTCATCAATGGCTGCGGTTCCGGTGCTTGAAACAATCGGGTTTTTGCCTCTCTGGACATCGGCTTGTAACTGTTCCAGTCCAGGAAGTGCTGGACCGTCTTGAGTCGGGGCCGAACCGCAAGACGCAAAAAGCGCGAGCGAGAGCGGAAGGAGATAAGTTGCAGGGCGGGGACGCATGGCTGGGACGTACAATATAGACCCCGGCCCCCCGGGACATCTTCCCCGACCATGGAACTTCTTTCWKCAATGGCCCGAGGYGGGCATGACCGCGTTGTGGCGATCTCCCACGAGGCATCTGGCCTGCGCGCCTTTATCGCTCTGCATCATTTAGGGCGCGGYCCGGCCTATGGCGGCATTCGSGTGTGGAATTACCGCACCGAGGCCGATGCCCTGTCCGATGCGCTACGGCTTTCCCGCTCGATGACCTTCAAATGCGTTCTTGCTGGAGTGCAGGGTGGCGGTGGCAAGACGGTGGTCGATGCCAATCACCTCATCGATCGCCCGGCCGCCATGGAAGCGCTTGGTCGCGAGATTGAAGCACTCGGTGGTGTCTATCAAACCGGCCCTGATGCTGGTTTTACYGAGGAGGATCGGGTTGCCTTGGCTAGGGGCACTGGACATCTGGCCCACTTTCACGGTAATGCAAAAATGCGATCAGCCGGRGARGCGACTGCCGAAGGTGCTGAGTGGGGTATTCGCGCGGCTTTGGATCACTTGGGTGTGACCGATGACTCCAARCTCACCATTGCCATTCAAGGTTTGGGCTCGGTGGGTGGTGCCTTGGCGCGGCGCTTTTTGAAGCTAGGTTGCCGGGTGGTTGGTGCCGATATTTCAGAAGCCGCCTGTGAAGCCGCAAAGGCCGATGGTGTTGAAATYCTTGCRCCMTCCGAGYTRTTCGAAACYCCGTGCGATGTCCTCGCACCMTGCGCACTAGGCGGAACCGTGCATGACTTATCCATTTCGCGCATGCGYACTTCGGTGGTTGCAGGTGTTGCAAACAATGTGCYTGGGCATCAGCAACAAGCGGAGTTGTTGCGCGACCGTGGAATCTTGTTCCTGCCAGACTTCGTGCTCAACGCCGGCGCCTTGATTGAAGGTGCAGGCTTTGGACAAACTGGGCGTGAAGATTGGTCTGAGGAGATCCGTGGGATTGGCAAAACCATGACTGAGATTCTTAAACGCAGTGAAGCCGAAGATGCCTCCACCATGGACGTCGCGGTGCAAATGGCGAAGGACAAGGTGGAGCAAGATGGCTAACGAAGACCTCCAATCGTGGATTGACCGCATGCACGAGCAGCACGGTTTCCGATTGGATGCGATCTTCCCGGCCGACGCCCCACGCACTGCTGAAATGAGCGCCGATGGCGTGCGTTTACGTTTAGATATTGATACGCCTGCTATCGACAAGCTTGCGATCGAAACCGGGGACGGCGATTGGGTCACTGGCCGCGCAGGCATGGAGTACCGTGATTTGATTCCATCGCGTTTGGGTGGTGCAGTTATTGCATCGCACATTCGTATCCCACACGGTGGTCCGGTGCCAGATTATGTGCACTACCACGAGGTCGATTTTCAAATCATCTACTGCAAAGCAGGCTGGGCGAAGTTGGTTTACGAGGACCAGGGCGATGCCTTCGTCATGCAAGCCGGCGACTGCGTTTTGCAACCGCCGACGATTCGACATCGGGTTCTGGAGTGTTCCGATGGCCTAGAGGTCATCGAAATCGGGTGCCCGGCCGAGCATCGAACCTTGGTGGACCATGAGTTGGAGTTACCGAACCCGACCGTCAATCCAGATCGGGTGTTTGAAGGTCAGCGTTTTGTGTGGCATCAATGCGAGCATGCAAACTGGAAACCATGGACGGTCGATGGCTTCGAATCCCGCGACTTAGGTATTTCCGATGCCACCCATGGCCTTGCCGATGCCCGGGTGGTGCGGGCGATGGTGGGCGGTGGAATCTTTGAGGCCATCCCCAAAGGATCTCATGCGTTTCCGGTAAACGAAAAGGAGTGGCTCGTTGTGCGCTTGCCTAAAGGTGCGGCGGAGTCCCCTAAGGAGTAATCTCTAAAACCGCAGCAACTGAACTGAACTCAGGCATTCTTCCTGGTCGGTTGGCGACGGCAGCAAAGTAAAGGTTTGTGCCAATGAGAGTACTCAATGCACCGGCAGGGACCGTGGCGGTCGCAGTTGCATCGCCGTTGGCATTAAGCGTTCCTGAAAAACCTGCGGTGAAGCCTAACGGATAAATCCCTTGGGCAGTACGTCGTGCCAGGCTGTCTACGGTTAACGGGATGTCTACTCCAAACCGAGTCGGGCCAGTACCCGAAGCCGAAACGAGAATGCGATAATCCAAAAGGGCGGCATCGGCAGGAAAGGACAACTGATATTGAATCGTCCCTCCAGCACTAACACTGAGAGTGTTGCTTGAAGATGTTAGGTAGGGTGAAAAACCAAAGATTTCATAATGATTGGCTGCCCAGCGATCTTCCGGGAAGCTGGAAACTAGGGCATCAGGGAAACCATTCGCGTCTAGGTCACCGATGCCTGTGACGGTAGATCCGAATCCACCGAGTCGCGTTTTCCCGTTTTCACGATGAAGAAGAGTGGCGTCGGCTCCCGAAAAGAAAAGTACAGATCCATTCGTGGCGAGGCCCTCTGCGCTAGTGCCGGGTGCGCCAGTCACGAAGTCTGGAATGCCATCCTTGTCAAGGTCTCCGACATTGGCGACTGGCCCAAGTGCGGCAAAATCAGACTCTCCATCTATTTGATGGATGATGGATTGGTCACTTCCTGAGTAAACATAAACTGTCCCAGAAAAATACCCTGTCCCAATTCCGGGTGCGCCAACAAGAAGGTCGTCGATGCCGTCCTGGTTCAAATCGCCAGCATTAGCAAGGTATGTCCCCAATCGCCCTGAGCCGTTTGGACCATCGAGGCGGAAAAGGATTGCGCCGTCAGAGCCGGAGTAAATCACGATAGCTCCGGCATTTTCTTCTTGATAAAGGTTTTCCGCACGGGGTGCTCCTACGGCAATGTCATCAACGCCATCACTATTCCAATCTCCAATTCCAGCAAGCGTAGATCCGAATCCATCGTGCCCACCGGGCGGTGGAATCAGAAGAAGGAGATTCCCCGTTGCTCCGGAGTACACATAGATCGCGGCATAGACTACGCCGCCATTGCTCACCATGAAATCTTGAATTCCATCTTGATCAATGTCCAAGCCTGAGGCAACAACTTCGCCAAATAGAACTTCTGAGGTGGGGCCATCGACTCGATAAATAAGAGTTCCAGTTGCACCAGAAAAAAGGAGTACGGATCCAGTGAATTCCTGGCCATTCACTTTTGCGGCTCTGACGCCAACCAAAAAGTCATCGATCCCATCTCCGTCAACGTCGCCCATTCCGGTGACATCGCTTCCAAATGACTGTTGCGCTCGGTTGCCAAGAATTTGGTAGATCAAGTTTCCGGTGGCTCCGGAATAAACAAAGACAGCTCCCGCTCCTTGAAGACCAGATAGAGAAGAATGCCGGTCACCCACAATCACATCTTGGACGCCGTCGCCGTCAAGGTCTCCGGCGTTGGCAATTCGTTGAGCAGTGTCGTAAAGGGAAAGTGGTGTTAATCTACCGCCGAGTTCCGAAAAACCACCACCAACCTGCGCGTGGCTTATTGGCGTCATCAAAAGAGAAGCAAGTGGAAGACAAATTAGCGAGAGATTCTTCATATTGGCAATTTTGATGTTAACACAATCCGATTGTCCTATACGGAAGGCTTGAGCACGGTCTGCCAAGGGAGCATTGTTTGAGTAAGATGCCGCTGCTGCTGTCAACCACTATGACTCCCACTGATTACCCTGCCGTTTGCGACACTTGCTCTTCGGAGTATCGCGTCCCTGATTCCGAATCCGCCTACTCCTGCACGGAATGCGATGGGGAGGTGCGTGCCGTTGTGGAAGCAGAAACTTTGGCCTGCCCAAGTTGCAATGCGGAAGTGCAGGCCGACGACCTTTTTTGCAGCGATTGCGGAGAAGCGGTAAAGGCGGAGGGAAAGGAGGCAGATTCTGTTGAGGAAGACCAGGTTTCGGTCGTCCGTAGCTCGGGAAAGAAAGCATCGCGGCGTGGACGTAAAGGAGAGGAGCGTCACCAAGCGTCCCGTGAGTTAGTAAAGGCTTTCGGCGTTCTGAAAACGTTACGCATATTTTTCGTTCTCAGTTTCCTTGGCAGCATATTGACTCTCCTGGTTGGGCTTCTAGCCTTCGATGTTATCGACCTCGCCTACGGAACATTCGTGGTGGTCTTTGGTATCGAAGCTTTGTCAGCTGCCGTCATGCTTATGGGCGCGCGCATGATTCTCTTCCGGCCGTTCTTTTGGAGTGTTGTACTTGCGAGCTTGGTGACCCTGACCCGCGCTATTGCGGTGGTGACTCACGACTTCCAAATGACTTACCTGGTGATCGGAGTGATTTGGGCTGGACTGTTTTGGTTCTTCGTTCCAATGGCATCGCGAGTGCGTCGCTTAATTGCGGACAACCCAGATCTCCACATCGCGCGCTTAATGCACGGTGTATCCACCCGTCGGGCGAACGAAGAGGGAACCGACTTTGAGGAAGCGCATCGTCTGGCGGAGCGCCGCGCACAAAAGAAGTCATACGTATTTTCTGGTGTGGTACTTGGCATTTCAATCACTGGATTCACGATGATTGGCGTCGATAACTATCTGCCAAGTTTTGACAGTTCCTGGGAAGACTTCAAGGATGATTGGTCGCATGGACGCCTCGAAGAAGTGGTGGAGTACTTTCCCGAATCGCAACGAAAGAGAGAGCGACATCGGTTGGAGATCATTTCCACCAACCGCGGCTGGGGAGCAAGCTGGCCTGTGCCGGAAGAGGAAGAACATCTCTACTCTTCAAGTGAAGCGAACGCCAGCCATCGTCAGATCGTGGAGGCCTCTCTTGCCAGCGGTGARYTCTCWYGSTMYWRSARCSYGCCAGAAAATGCCTGGCAACTTAACGAGCTGAAAATTCCAGCACCCGATTTCGCATCTGCAGAAACCGAATGGCTTGCCGCGTGGAATGACGATGACATCGACCGCCTCGCGGAAATGTTTGAAAACCCTGAAAGTTCAAGCCGCAGTTTGTCCAGCATGGCTCGGCGACGGGATTGGGATTCGCTTCCGCCATCCACGGATAGCGACGTGCAAGGTGGGGGCGAGAGAATGGAAATCATTCTGCGCACTTCCGAAGGTGCAGTGCTGGTTCGTTTCCGCGTAAAGGACGATGCCTGGGTTGTTTCCTCAGTCAAGCCACCCAAACGGTGAGCCTCGGTAAAGGTCCAAGTTTTAAGTGCAGAGATTGCGGCGCAGCGCTTTCTCCAGGCGTTCGATTTTGCAATGATTGTGGCTGCGCAACCAGTGCTGGCCGAAAATTTGTGCGGCAAGAGATTCTCTCCGAAGGTGCGGAACAGCGTGGCGCTGCAGTTGCCATATCCATCATTTTCGTCGGAACGATTTCAGCTCTTTTACTGAGTTATAAAACTGAAGATACTACTGGCGGCGTTTTTGCAATCCTTGGACTAGTCATTGGATGCTTAGCCCTTTGGCGCCTAGGATGGCCTGCACCGAGGCAAATTCTTGGCGGGCGACTTTCGGCCAAAGGTTTCCTTTTTAGCCTTCTTGCAGGCTTGGCTGCTTTTGCGTTCGCTTCCCTCTATGTTGATTTTTTGAACACCATAATCGGGGCGGAGCCAGATCCGATGGATGACCCTACCGATGGTTGGTGGCGCATTGTCATTTTGGCCCCCCTGCTAGAAGAGTGGTTAGACCGCGGTGTCGCGTGGGAAGCTTTCCGACGCATTGGCTCGCAACGCTCAACCCTCATCGGAACCGCTGCAATCTTTGCGCTCATGCACGGCCTAAACGGTGGGTTGTGGTTGGAGTTCCCACACCGCTTCGTTGGCGGGTTGGTGCTTGGCTATCTGCGCATTCGAACCGGCTCGCTGTGGGGCAGCGTTGTGGGTCATGGGGCGTGGAATACCTGTGCGGTTTTCCTTACGTTTTAGCGCTGCTAGCTGGTCCTAAGGCAAGATCTCTAGCGGTACAGCTACCGAACTAAAACTCGGAAGTTGCCCGGCTTCATTGGCGACCGCAGCCATGTAAAGCGTGGTGCCAATCAGGGATGTCAAAGCTCCTGCAGGCAGAGTCGCAGAGCCATTGGCTTTGCCCGATGAGGTCAACAASCCACTAAATCCAGAAGTGAATCCAGTCGGGTAGTTTCCGCTGGCGGTTCGTCTAACCAAGCCATCAAAGGTCAAGGGGATGTCGATCCCAAACTGGAATTGTCCCGGGCCCGATGCGGAAACTAGCATGCGATATTCAAACAGGCCGGCTTCCGATGAGAAATCGAACTCATAGGAAATCGTGCCTCCGGATGCCGCCGAAACTGTGGTGGCGGAGGGGTTGAGGAATGGATTGAATCCGTAAAGGAAAGTGGTGCCCGAACCTTGAAAGGGTTGCGTGGCTGCCGCGTCGCCAACCATAATGTCGGAGTATCCGTCATTGGAAAGGTCACCGATGAAGTCCAGTGAAAAGTTTCTAAGCGTGCCGCCGACTTCTTCGAATGCGATTTCTGAAATAAGGGCGCCACTTGCTCCCGAATAGATGTACACCGACCCGGCGAGGTCAAGACCATTGTGATCTACACCCTGCGCGGCTCCCATGAAATCAGTAATTCCATCGCCATCAAAGTCGCCAGCAGAGGAGACGGTTCCACCTAGGTTGTCGTCAGAGTTGAATCCGTCCACCTGATGTAGAACGCTTCCATCAAATCCGGAGTAAACCAAGATACGGCCGTTATTGCTCAGGCCTTGGGAGTCGGCGAGGCTTGCACCAACCACGAGATCGTCAAAACCATCACCATTGATGTCGCCCAAACCATCAACGGATATTCCGTGGTAGTCATCGCCCGCGCCTTGAAGGGTGTAAAGCTGGCTGCCATCGGCGCCTGAGAAAACCAAGGCGGAATCGACGAGCGTTCCGCTAAGCGCACCGACGATAATGTCATCGAAGCCGTCGTTGTTGACATCGCCAGCGCCGGTAGCTCCACGACCCAATCCTTGGTATTGAAGTGTGCCATCAAACTGATAAAGCAAAGCGCCGGTAGCACCTGAGTAGACCTTCGCGGTGCCAGCATAGTTGAGGCCCCCAACGTCAAGATAGAAGAGACCGACTACAAAATCTGGAACGCCATCCTGGTTGACATCGCCCGCCGCGGAAACGTGCGAACCAAAAAGGTCGAACACCGCAGAGCCGGTTTTGCGGTAGAGTTCGCTGCCGTCGGCTCCAGAATACACCATCACCGCGCCGACACTGTTCATGCCATTGACCTTGGTGCCGGGGGCCCCAACCAGGAAGTCGTCGATACCGTCGCCGTTGACATCGCCGAGCTCAGAAACCGAGGCACCGAAGAATTGGAAAAGGCCGGTTCCTTCAAGGAGATAGAGAAGGTCGCCGTTTTGTCCGGAGCGGACATAAACTCTGCCAGATGCAATCACTCCGTTCGCATCTGCGAATTCAGCTCCAGCAAGGAAGTCTTGGACGCCATCTCCATTGATGTCGCCCGCCCGCGAGACTGAGGATCCCAAGCTGTCAAAGGAGAGTTCGCCTCGAAAGCGCAGGTTCTCCTGGAAGGCTCCGCCAGTTTGGGCGCAAAGGGGGGCGCAGAGAAGAAGCGGGGCTAAGAGGGGCAACATATATGGGTATGAGGAGAATCGGACAAGCATCCACCATATTAACCCGAATATTTATGTTGCTTTGCCTAATTAATCTTCACGGAATTCTTCAAGCCAGTTCATTTGGATGGCTTCGAGAATCTTCTCATTGCATTTATCGCGTTCGCCGACAAATCCAGGCAGAGCCATGACTTTGTCGATGAGATCGGTAAACCGAATGGTGAGTGGATCAAAATCTGGTTCGGCTTCCCAAAGTGCGTAACCGATGTCATCAATGCTAGACCATTGGAGTTCGTCCATGACCTACTCCTTGACCAAGTTGCGGTTCCAAGAAGGGATTTCGATGATCAGATCTTTGCTTCCATCCGGCACGGCTTGACACGCCAAACGACTTTGCAAAGTAAGCCCTGGCGCGCTGTCGAGCATGTCTTCTTCATCGTCACTGGCTTCTGGAATCGAGTCGCCACCTTCTTTGACAATGATATGGCAAGTCGAACATGCCGCAATCCCGCCGCAAGCATGGTCGATGCCAATCTCAGCATCAAGCGCAATCTGCAGGATTCCACCACGCAATCCGTCACGTGGTTCGCCGAGCGATGTCGGGTCGACCTCAACAGTCTTACCCAGGGGTTGGAATGTGATTTTGTAACTCATTCGTCGATGAGGTCAGAGACCTTGCGGTCGCGTACGGCTTCCGTCGCAACCTTGTTCATGAGGAGTTCGGCAAGAGGATTTGCAGCCTCTTCAAGTTCGTCGAGGATTCCTTTCAGTGGATTCGGATCGGTGATGTCATCGACATCTTCCGCATCTTCATACGCATCTTCGAGACGCTCTAAGGCGTCCTCTTCCATGAACTCACGCGCGATGTCCATGTGCTTGGCGACCGCGTGCCGTACATTTTTCAGTTGGCCGCGCAAATCCATGGCGCGGCGGGTGACGAGATCTTCCTCGGCGTTCTCCCATGCATCGGCGAGCATGGTTTCGACCTCTTCATCGGTGAGGCCATGCTTGGGAGTGACCACGGTTTCTGCAGCAACGCCACTGCGCTCTTCCATCGCGCGGACGTGGAGTACCCCGTCTGCATCTAAGCTGAAGCGCACTCCAATCTGCGGAAGTCCCGCCGGCTGCGGTGGGATGCCACTTAAAACGAACTCACCTAAAGTGCGGCAGTCTTTAGCCAACTCGCGTTCGCCTTGGACGATGGTGAATTTCACCGCGGACTGCCCATCGACAAAGGTGGTGAAGCCTTCTTTGGCTTGCGCCGGGATTGAGGAGTTGCGGTTGATCAGCTTCGAAACCGTGCCTTCCGCGGTTGCAATGCCAAGGGACAGCGGAGTGACATCGAGCAGTAGTGCGTTACGCACCGAACCGCCGAGGACTCCAGCTTGAATCGCAGCGCCAAGCGCCACCACTTGATCGGGGTTCAACTCATCGTTGGCCGGTTGGTTGAAGAACTGCGCGACCGCAGCTTTGACCAAGGGGACACGGGTGGATCCGCCGACTAGGAGGACATCGGAAATGTCTTCTGGAGTGACGCCAGCATCTTGCAGCGCCAAGGCGCAACCGTTTAGCGTGCGTTGCACTAAGGGCGTAATCCAAGACTGGAACATGCGCCAATCGATTTCCTTGCGGAAGGCAATGCCGGCCGATGGGTCGTGGTAAACGAACTCGGCAGATTCGGCATCGGACAAAGCCTTTTTGGTTTTTTCAGCGATCAGGCGTAAGGCGGTACGCGCTGCTGGGTCAGCCAAAACATCGATGCCGGATAGTTGCTGAATCTCAGCAGCCATCTGCACCATAATCGCGCGATCAAAATCATCGCCGCCTAGGTGAGTATCGCCAGAAGTTGCAAGCACGCGGAACACGCCTTCTTGCAGTTCCAGAACGCTGACATCGAAAGTGCCGCCGCCGAGGTCGAAGATGACCACCCGTGCGGCTTCCTTTTTATCCAATCCATAAGCTAGAGCTGCAGCAGTGGGTTCCGAAACCATGCGCAAGACTTCCAGTCCAGCAAGTTGCGCCGACCGACGGGTGGCTTGGCGCTGTGCATCGTCGAAGTAAGCTGGCACGGTAATCACCACGCGCTTCAATTTTTCTGCAGGCAACTTGAGTTGCTTGACCGCACGGTCACGGCAGGCCGCGAGAATCTGTGCACTCACTTCTTGCGGAGTGATCAAGCGGTCACCCAAATCGATCTTTACCATCTCACGATCTTCCGCTTCGACTAAGTCRTAGGGCAAGGTCGCGCGGATCGCAGCCAGATCTTTTAGGCCACGTCCGATGAGACGTTTGGCGGARAAGATAGTGCGTTTCGGATCTAGGCGCGCGCGTTCGATCGCAGCGCGGCCAACCACGGGAGCGCCATCAATGGGGTAGGAAACGACTGAAGGCAACAGAGCGTCGCCGTCTTCGCCGCACAGGACGCGCGCCTCCCCATGTTGRAACACMGCAACCAAACTRTGCGTGGTGCCAAGGTCRATGCCGAGRATGGGGCCMGCCTCTTCTTCGGAGGCMGAGTTTTGCCCGTAAATGGGGAGCTCAATCATGACTGGAACATGGTGSTTGCTTGCAATCCATCTAAGGTGCGTTGCAAGTAAACCGCTTCGGTRAGAAGGSCGCGSAGWGGRGTSAGTGTGCCGGGGCAGTAATCGGCTTCCTTCCACGCGCGGAAAGAWTTTTTGAGTTGCTCGACGCGCTGGTCGATGTCGACTTGAATGCGCGCCCGYATCTGCCCGATGCGATCGATGTCCTCACTTTTTTGCACAGTATCGGCTTCTTCCTTGAGCTCCATCATTTCCATAAGGAACATGGGCGAGGAAGTTTGGTCGGTGCCATCGCCCAGTGCAAATCCGGAAAGTGCGAGCAAAGTTTCTGCGCGCTTCAAAGGGTGCGACAACATGACGAAGGCCTCATTCAGGTCCGCCATGACATCCTCCGCTTTCTCGCGCTCTTCGGGCGACCCTAAAGCAAAACGGTCAGGGTGCCATTTGAGGCTCGCCTTAATCAACGCACCGCGCAAAACGCAGTCGTCTAAATCAAACCCGCGCGGCAGGTTGAGGATCTGGAATGGGTCGAGCACGGGAGGCTCAGCGCTTTAGGTCTAAACCGAGAACGATTCGCCGCAGCCGCAAGAACTGGCGGCGTTCGGGTTAATGAACTGGAATCCYTTGCCYTGCAGRCCACTGGTGTAYTCCAGMGTGGTKCCGACYAGGTAAATCAACGAYTTWGGATCGCAGAACAAACGYACRCYTTCGAATTCRAAAAYCWCRTCGCCATYTGCCGGCGCKGGATCGAAGTTYAARGTGTARGTGAARCCRGAACAGCCGCCGCCYTTCACRCCRACGCGYACKCCGGAAGTRTCWGGAAGGTYGTTYTCWTCAATCAGGCGCTTGACYTCGGCAATCGCCGTTTCGGTCATTARAATGCGCGTATCTTGAGTTTKGGTTKCSGWCATCTTTAGYTCTCCTGCTTGCTTTCATARTCAGCAAGCGCTTGYTTGATGGCATCTTCGGCRAGCACCGARCAGTGRATTTTCACTGGWGGYARRGCCAAYTCYTCGACGATATCYACRTTGCGGATTKCGGTGGCCTCWKCAATGGTTTTACCCTTCAACCATTCGGTCGCCARGCTRGACGATGCAATCGCCGARCCRCARCCRAARGTTTTGAACTTGGCTTCCTTGATRAYWCCATCTTCCACTTGGATTTGAAGTTTCATTACGTCGCCACATTCGGGGGCTCCGACAATGCCGGTGCCGACATCGCTGGCGTCTTTATCTAGAGAGCCAACGTTGCGTGGGTTTTCGTAGTGATCAATGACTTTMTCGCTGTAGACCATGATTTAGTGTCCACTCCATTGKACYGTMGAGAGGTCGATGCCTTCCATCGCCATCTCGTAAAGGGGAGACATGTCGCGCAACTTATTAACCGTTGCAATGGTGAGGTCAGCGGCGTGATCCACTTCATCCTCGGTAGTGAAGCGCCCGACGCTAAAACGAATCGAGCTATGTGCAAGTTCATCGCCGACGCCAAGTGCACGCAGCACATAGGACGGCTCTAAACTTGCGGAAGTACATGCGGAGCCGGAGCTCACTGCAATACCGTGCATGCCCATGAGCATGGATTCGCCTTCCACAAAAGCGAAACTCAAGTTTAGGTTGCATGCGAGACGTGCGTTTTCATCGCCATTTAAGTGCACGTGATCGAGCGCATCGTTGAGGCGTTTTTGCAGACGATCGCGCATGCCAGCAACAAACTTCTGCTCTCCTTCGCGGTCTTCCAAGCACAACTCCAGCGCTTTGGCGAAGCCGACGATGCCAGGAACATTCAGGGTTCCCGAACGCGCGCCGCGTTCATGTCCGCCGCCGTGCTGCACTGGCTCGAGGCGAACTCGTGGGTTGCGACGACGCACGTACAGAATGCCGATGCCTTTGGGACCGTACATTTTGTGTGCCGAGGCGGACAGGAGGTCAATGTTCATGTCCTGCACGTTGACTTCTTCCTTRCCKAGCGTTTGCGTGGCGTCGGTGTGGAAGAGGGTGCCTTTCTCACGGCAAATCGCACCGATTTCCGCGATGGGATGAAGCGTGCCAATCTCGTTGTTGCCGTGCATGATGCTCACCAACACGGTGTCCTCACGAATCGCGGAACGCAGTTCATCGAGGTCAATGTGGCCGTCTGCGTCGACGCCAAGAATGGTGATCTCCCACCCTTCTTTGCCGAGGTACTGCGCCGGATCCAAAATCGCCTTRTGCTCGGTCGCRCAAGTGATGATGTGYTTRCCYTTCGGCTTGTACATCCGTGCGACGCCAAGAATGGCGAGGTTGTTGGACTCGGTKGCGCCGGARGTGAAAACGATTTCACGCGAGGAGGCGCCGATGCCATCAGCAATCGACTTGCGCGAGTTYTCGACCGCCTTTTCCGCATCCCATCCGAAGGAGTGGTTGCGYGARGCAGCATTGCCAAARTGRCCCTGAAAGTAGGGGAGCATRGCCTCRAGCACCTTGGGATCCACCGGAGTGGTCGCTTGGTAGTCGAGGTAAACYTGTGGCTCTTGAGAGGTGTCGGACATCAGACCGCGTATTTATCGTTTTGCAGWTCTTTCTGCTGATTAGCGCCTGCCARYTCGGCAAGGCTGTAAGTATCGAGCACCGATTTGATGCGCGCTGCWACCACACTGATTCCACTCTGRATGGTGCAGGATGGAGAAAGRTCGCATTGCCCGCCATCGGTGCACTCGGCAACACGGACKGGACCTTCYAGAATCTCGACCACACGGGCCAAACTGAGGTCTTCTGGAGAGTGAGTGAGGCGGTAACCGCCGCCTGGCCCGCGCACGGCCTCCACCAGCCTGGCACGGGACAACTCCTTTAAGACTTCGGCCAAAAGCCGCCTAGGTACGCCYAAATCMGACACAATCGACTTCACGCTGGTGTAAGCGGAACCCGACTGGGCCATGTAGGCAAGGGCCATAAGCCCGTACTCAGAACGTTTCGTCAATCGAAGCACACCACAATATAGCATGCTTTTGGTGCTCTTTAAAGCYCMAAACASGTTTTATCTAGGCCGMCGACGCCCTTTTTTGTCTAAAGCGACCTTTTCCATGATCGCAGTGAAGGCWTCTGGAAGAATATGMGGTTTCTTWGTATCTCGTTKCACACAAGCGAGTTCCACCTCTCCAGTCGCGCATAATCGCTGCGTTTCCTGSTCAAAAACCTCAAAAGCRTAGCGAATGGTSGTGCGTGACCAAGCGGCAATCGAGGTCCGGACGATGGCCACYTCATCGAAGCGCAGGCCATCSCGATAGCGGCAGCTGGCCTCGGTSACCGGAAGCATAAGGCCGAGCACTTCCTCCATATCYCGGTAAGAAAAGCCCTGGGAGCGCGCCCATTCTGTACGGCCCATTTCAAACAGRTCCARRTAYCGGCYGTAATAGAGGACACCCATCTGGTCGATGTCGCGATAGAGGATGCGGTAGGTGGAATCATGGGCGACCATTGTTGGATTGTAGGCGTAGCGCCCGCCCTCCTCATCTGAGACAATCCCCGCTTCATGCCCAACACCCTGGCTCCTGAAGCAAGCACTCGCGAACGCATTTTGGCGGCGGTTGGATTTTCCATTCTGATCCCCGGCTTAGGCCATTTCGTAGGTGAACGCAAAGGCTGGGCGATGTTCTGGTTTGCGACTTGTCAGATCACTCTGGTTCTCGGCTTGATTTTGGCTGGGTTTTCGCAGTTGGATTACGGCCGCACCTTTGGGTTTGGCGAAACCGACCTCATCTTTTTCCTGATTCCAGAAGGCGGCAACTTCCTGGTCACCCAACTCCTCGCGCGGATGTACGAAAGTATGGAATACCGCGGCGAATACCCAGATGCCTTCCCGCTTCGAAATCTCGGCTACATCCTTTCCGGGATGTCCGGTGTGCTCGCCATGTTTTGTGCGGCGCATGCGGCAGGGCAAGCTTTGGCGAAAGGTCATCCGGTGCGCTCCGATTTGGTCAAAAAGCCAATCACTCCTGGACGCGCGGCAGTACTAACTTTGCTTATTCCAGGCCTCGGCCATTGGAAGACTGGACGTAAGTTCAAAGCAATCCTGTTAGGCGGTTCGGTCCTCGGTTTGTTTTTGCTTGGCATGGCGCTCGGCGATTTTGCTGACTTCAACCGCCAGCGCCACCCTTATTACTGGGTCGGGCAAATGTTCATGGGGGTACCCGGTTGGTTGACTTCCTTGGTGGTCAGCGGACGCAACTTCCATGCAGTGTTGCCTTATCAAGATGCGGGTTTATTGTTCACCACCTCAGCCGGATTCTTCAACGTGATTGTTTCACTCGATGCATTCCATCGTGCCGAGCATGATTGGTTGTCGTCTGGAGCCAAGCCCAAGGAGGTTGAAGCATGACCAACCCACTGGTCATGTTGCTGCTTTTACTGGTGTTCAGCTTTGCGCTGGCCGCAGTATTAAGCTGTTTTCGCGAAGACGAAAAGTCTGACATCATGCGCGGGACACTGCGCCGTGCAATGGTGTTCTCGGTTTCGGTAATAGGCTTTGCCGCGGTGGCTTACTTCACCAGCGGCTTCGTACTGTTCCCGGCATAACCGAGTTCGGCTAAGCGCGCGGCGGTCCAGGCATCTAGATAAGCTTCTTGTCCAGGGCTCCCTTCACCGGTAAATGGAAGGTCGACCCACTGCTTATGTGTTGGCTCCCAAAGTCTCCCGCCGACGGTTGCACGATAGAGCGGATAAGCACTTTGCACGCTGTGGTCGGCGTTTGGCACACCACTGAGCGCCGAGGCCGGCAGCCGATTTTCGATGCCGAGTTGATGCAGTAGGTAAGTCCCTAGATGATGCGCCGGAACCTTGCCACTGAYGGTGCTCGGCTCCGCATCACCGCCYGCGATGTAAGCAAGTGGCACATGAATCACRCTATCGTCRAAYTGAAAGCCGTGTTCAAAACCGCCAGCATCCCAGTGTTCCTCRCCGTGGTCSRCGTAAATCAAAAKATGRCAATYCGGGCTGCTTTGACGTAARGCCTCCACCACRTTTTTWAYTTCYKCATCKARMTGTTGCGTSGCTAAGCGATAAGCATCGCGCACTTCGGTTTGCTGTTGGGGGGTGAGATYGAAAAAYGCGAKKCGYTGTGCGGCGCTTTGATCKAGKGCRAAGAAATCTTCCACCTGMAGTGCATCCAAGGCACTCACCGCACCATTTGGAAGGTGGGGTGTCATGAAGTGGAGCATTAAGAAGCGMTTGCGATGCTGCTGTGCACCCCACCAATCGAGYGCMGTACTTCGATTCGCATCRGCGCGGTCGGCCGTGCGYACATAACGCTCAAAWCCTCTATGCAGACCGGTCCAAGCTTCCATAAACGGATTCTGATGCAAGGCCATGGTGGCATACCCAGCTCCGCTCATGGCGTCGGCGAGAGTGGGGACATCGTTYAGGCTGCGGAAATCGCGGTTTTCGATTTCGCCAGTCGCACTMSYGGTGAGGAATGGGCCGCGTCCGCATCCGTGYTCGCTGGGGGATAGGCCRGTCATCWAGGAAGCCATGGATGGAAGCGTCCAGTTACTTGGTACATAGGCTTCTTCCCACGCCATGCCTTCTGACATCAGTGAACTCAGATAGGGCATGTGCGGCACGGCATCGAAACGCAGGGTGTCGATGACTAGGAGGATGACATCGGGCTGGTCGGCGCGGCGTTGCGGCGCGAGGACGGGGACTTGCCAGGCGATTCCGGTGGCACTGTGTTGCGCCATGCCGGGAGCTGCCAAGCGAGAGGAGAACACTAGGACTCCTGCATCGGGCGGGACATCGACTTGCAACTCCAGCCACCGTTCGCCATCGGGTGGCAATTCGACGAAACCCAGGGAAGTTAAATCGCCGGCTTGATCCCAGAACACTTCGCTGCGGATGATTCCTTCGGAGCCAGCGAGGATCTTAGATTCAGCTCGACGGACGGCAGTGGTCAGCTTGCGCGGTTCCAAAGCAGCATCGATGGCGACCGAAAACCTGGATGGCGTGGAAGCATAAATCGCAGGCCGTGTGTCGCCTAAAACTTCGGGTGCATCGGCTGACCATGCAGGTTTACCGAACCAAGGGGTGATCCAACTGCTGTCTTCGGCAGTTAAGCGCCCAAGCACCGGTGTGCAATCATGCGCCTGCACACGAAGCACCGCTGACGCGAGGGCGGCATCCTCCTTGGCTGCATCACCGCAAGAAATGCCAGAGCAAACTCCGGCAATCAACAACAGCAAAACAGAAGGGCGGCAACTCATGGACGTGGACCGCATCGATGATAGCGCCCATCTGGCAGACGCATCACCCGACCCTGCATTTCTAAATCGGTTAACTCCATGCGCACTTGTTCCTCCGCCAGACCGGATTGCTTCGAGAGGTCTATTGCGGGGGCATCGCCGAGTAATAACAGTTGCATGAGCTGCGGCTCCTTTCCAAGATCTTCCTCGGTGCCACAGCGATCTAGCTCGCACAGCATTTGCTCTGGACTTAACGCCAAGCCGGCACCTTCCGCCAGCATGCGATTGGTTCCAGAGCAGGCCAAGTCATCGACCGGACCAGGCAAGGCGTAAACCTCTCGGCCCATACCCAAGGCCCAATCCACGGTGTTCATGGTGCCTGACTTAGTCGTCGCTTGAATGACCAAAGTTGCGCGGCCCAGAGCTGCAATCAAACGGTTGCGGCGCGGGAAGTGCCCAGCGCGCGGCTCGGTGCCAAAGGGGAATTCCGAAAGGATGGCGCCGCCCTGATGAATGGTGCGCTCCATGAGCTCAATTCCTTCTCGCGGATAGGGCTTATCCAATCCGGACCCCAAAACTCCAATCACCGCTCCTTCCGCTTCGAGYRCWMCMMASRYGSCKAMYTGATCGATCCCGCGTGCAGCTCCAGAAACTAAAACCTCTCCGGAAAAACCTAGTCCTTTTCCAAATCTCACCGCTTGCGATCGACCATAAGGGGTGCACGCCCGAGCTCCGATGACCGCCGTACGCGACAAGTTCCCTTGCAGTAGATCCACGTTGCCCAGCACATGTAAAACGGTCGGAGGTTCCTCTAAGTCGAGTAGCACCGTGGGGTAATTGTCATCGCCCAGAAACAAAGTCTGCGCACCACATTCCTTCGCCAAGACTTGTTGCTCTGCAGCACCACGCTCCAGGAATGTACGCTCCGGCATGCGCAAAATCCTCGGCTTGACCGCACACCCTGCAGTGGTCGGATGCCGCACCACTGCCGCGGCCGAGCCTTGCGCCAAGATCAAACGCTGAATCCGCTTTGGCCCCAATCCGGGAGCCGCATGCAAGGCAAGCAAGGCAAATCGTTCGTCTTCATCCACCCCACGCAGACGAGGTCATCGGCCATCGACACGGAAATGCTTTCAAGCTGCCAACCACAGCACGAAAGTACTTTATTCGCGGGCTGCTAGAGTACGCGCCATGAAACGGTCCAAGCTACTCGTTTTGGCTGGGCCGCTGGTCGTTTCCTTCTGGCTGCGGTCGGCCTTCGGGTGGATCGACACTATTTTCGCCTCGACCCTCGAAGGCACCGGTGGCGACAAGCTGGGCGATGCCTCGATTGCAGCCATTGGCCTTACTTTGCCTTTGGAGTTTCTATTGACCGCCTGTTGGGTTGGCGCATCGAACGGACTGACTGCACGTTTAGCCAATGCCATGGGGGAGKGCGCGAGTGAAAAAGTCGCGCAACTCAAGCGTGCCGCCATTCTCATTATTAGCGGCCTGGCGATTTTCTTCATTGGGGTGTCGGCCGTAATTTGGTTCACCTCCGATGCCTTCGGCCTCGATCCGGTACTTGCAAAACAGTTCCGAATTTACGCGACGGTTTTGATGGCCGGCTCTGCGGTTTCCAGTTTCTGGTCCATCCTTCCAGATTCTTTGGTGAAAGCGCATCAAGATACGCGTGCCACCATGTGGGCCGGCCTCGCTTCGAGTCTCACCAACATTGGTTTAAACGCGCTATTCCTTTTCGTGTTTGAGTGGGGGATTTTTGGCATTGCGCTTTCTACGGTGCTTGGGCGTTTTGCGGGCCTTGCTTATGCCTGGTCGCGAGCGGGTCATCATGAGAAGCTACGCATGGCGCACCCGGATCAACAAGTTGCTGGGAAAATCGCACGCCCCATTCGCGGCATTTTGGCTCTGGCGATTCCATCGGCCTTGGGATTCGTTTTACTCGGCACTGAATCCTTGTCGGTGAACTTTATCTTGAAGGATTTGCCGGATCCGACCTCTGCTATTGCCGCCTGGTCCATTTTTGATCAGTCGGTGCGCTTCCTCGCTATGCCCATCATCGCGCTTGGAGTTGCGCTGTTGCCACTGGTTGCGCGGCTGCAAGGTGAAGGGCGCATGGGCGATATCCGCAAGGAGTTGAACGTTGGTTTGCGGGTCTCCGGAATCTACCTTGTGGCCTTGGTTTTGCCGCTGACTTATTTTGTCGGCCCCCTTGTCGCCAAGGCTTTGACCGATACCGACGTCACCGAAACCTTAGCCCTTAGCACCTTGGTTTGGATGCCCTTTGCGGTCGCCGGTCTCGCTCCCTTTCTGCTGTGTCGCGCCACTTTCGATGGCCTTCAGCAGCCACGCCCATCGCTTTTTGCTGCTGCGCTGCGCACCCTTGGCCTGGTGATTCCCCTGGTTTGGTGGGGCACTAGCCACAACGAGGCTTTGGGCTTGAGTACTATCGGAGCCGCCTGCCTGGCTTATGTGGTGGGTGCAGTGGTTTCAGGCGTGGCCTTCTTCTTTTTCACGAGAAGGCACTGTTCCGAAAAGCGATTTCCTGGATAGGGCTAGATTCCCCGGTGTAATCTTGGTCAAGTGAGGGCTGTATGAGCTCTCAGTAGCCAGATTACCTATGGAACAAGCCATCGCCGCCGTCTTTCTTATCCTCTTCGGAGGAGGGACCCCCGATACCGATGCTGTGCAAAACCCACCTCCCGTGGCGCAAAGTCCTCCAGGTGGTGGACATGCCGGTGGAGGAAACGGTGGGCATGGTGGCGTGCCGATGAACTCGCCTGAGCCAATCACCATGATCGCTCTTGCAGGTGGCGCAGCTGCTGCAGGCGGCCTATCCCGACGCCGTAAACGGAAAGCTGTTTAAGGAGACTCTGATTAAGCCTAGTGGCAACTCCGCGGCCGAAATCGCTTGCCCCTGCGTTGCTTCATCTTGCCTGTAGCGACACTACAGCCTTCGATTCGCGCCTTGGGGCAAACGATTTCCATCCACGGCCTTCCGCACCATACTTAATCAGAGCTTCCCTAGAAGCGTGGTAGCATTGGGCTCTCCCATTTAACTGTTGCAACGCTTTGACTCCTCTCGCTTCCGCATTCGCGTCTTTTTCAGACGATCCTGCGCCGGCATTAGCCCACGGCCCGACCCCAAATTTCGAGAATCGGTCCGGGAATTATCGGGTGCGGTTTGCAAGCAACGCACGAGATATCGAGGAGATTCTCCGCCTAAGGTTTAGAACTTTTAATGTAGAGCTGGAAGAGGGATTAACGTCTTCCTTTTCTGACGGCTTAGACCAAGATCCCTTCGATGCGCAATGCCAGCATCTTTTGGTCGAGTTTTTTGAAGATGGTAAGGAGGCCATCGTGGTTGGAACCTATCGTTTGCAAACGGCAGAGTCAGCCCATCAGGGGCTTGGTTTCTATAGTGCCGAGGAATTTGATCTCAGTGCTTTGCCGAATGAAATGTTGGAAGATTCCGTGGAGCTCGGTCGTGCTTGCGTGTGCACTCATCATAGGAATCGGCGTACCCTGTTCTTGTTGTGGAAGGGTTTGGCGGCCTATGTTTTGTGGCATCAAAAGCGTTACTTTTTTGGCTGCAACTCTCTACCTTCAGAATCTCGAGTCGAGGGTTACCGCATGATGCTCTTTTTGACCGAGCACAAGCATGTGCATCCTGAGTTTATGGTGGCACCGAGGCCGGGCTATGAGTGCGGCCCCCCAGGAAATCTGACGGTTGAAGAGGACCTGACTTTGGAGATTCCGCCGCTGTTTGGAATCTATCTACGCTACGGCGCTAAGGTATGCGGGCCGCCAGCTCACGATGCCCTGTTCCATACCTTGGATTTCTTCACAGTGGTTGACTTGGATGAGATGGACGAGCGAACCTTCCATAACTTCGCGTCTAAGAAATGATTTCGCCACTTGGGCACCTTCGTGCCCTGCTCCGTTTGATAGTGCTAGCGGCCAGTTTACTGGTCCTCGTAGTCGGTTGGATTTTCCCGCTACTGCTTCGAGCGGTGAGCGAGCGCGCTGCGTCGCACTTGCGGGTGCGCATTATGGGTTGGTGGGCGCGATTCGCTTTACTGGTAATGGGAATCAAGGTGCGGTCCGAGGGCACACCTCCGAAGGTGCCGTTCTTTCTAGTTTCAAACCACCTCACCTATTTGGATATCTTCGTGTTGTGGAGTCGTTTGGACACCTACTTCCTTGCCAAATCAGAGCTCGGAAGCTGGCCATTGTTCGGGCCATTGATTCGCGCAGCCGGCACCTTGTTCATTAACCGCAACCGCCGTGCCGATGTCATCCCCGCAATTGAAAAAGTGAAGAGTCGTTTGGCGTTAGGTAATGGTGTTGTGTTCTTCCCCGAAGGCACAAGCTCCTCCGGCGGAAAGTTGTTGAACTTCAAGTCCAGCTTGTTTGAAGTTGCAGTGCAAACGGGTCTTCCGGTTCATGTAGCGTGTTTGCATTACGCCACCAAAAGCGAAAAGAACCCAACCGAGTTACGCGTTTGTTGGTGGGGAGATATGAGTTTCGCCAGCCACTTCTATTATCTAATGACCATGCCAGGCGTTCAGGTTCGAGTCCGTTTTTCTACTGATCCGGTAAAAGCCGAGAACCGAAAAGAACTCGCCCAAGCTGCAAGGAATCGCATGCAAGAGTTGTTTGAACCGATGCATGCATGGACCCACGTAGACCCTAGCGAAGACTCGGGGATTCCAACTTAAGGATTTCCCATGAAGCGCCGCCTATTGCTTTTCTATTTAGTTCTGCTGGTCGCTTCGAATCTGTACCGAAATTTTAGCATGGAAGGGCCGGCCCCTGGTCATGGCGAGCTCATTTCTACCCTGAAGGTTTATGACCAGGGCAAACGACAGGAAGAGGCGGTGCGGTTGGTTTTTCGTTTGCATACCCCAGAGATAAGTCCAACCCTCGAAGACCTTTTAGATACCGATGAGTTCACCACCCTGGTTTTACTGCACGGAAGTCCTGGCAGCATGCAGGATTTCGATGACTTCGCCAAGCGGATTCCACCGCATTTTCAGGTTCTGGTTCCCGACCTGCCGGGCTTCGGTAATTCTTGGGCGCACCTTCCTGATTACAGTCCAGCCGCGCATGCCGACTATCTTGCCCAACTTCTTGAAAAGCAAGCCATCCACGAAGTTCATTTAGTGGGCTTCAGCATGGGGAGCGCCGTGGCTTTGGAGTTTGCGCATCGCTATCCAGGCACGGTGAAATCTCTAACTTTTGCCGGCGGCGTAGGGGTCCAGGAGTTGGAGTTGTTCGGTTCGTATGCGTTAAACCACGCAGTTCATGCGGTACAGTTGGCTGGCGTTACTGCGGCCGAATGGCTTCTCCCTCACTTTGGGAAGCTGGATCGCTGGCCCCTGAATAGCGCCTATGCTCGAAACTTTTACGATTCGGATCAGCGACCATACCGCGAGTGGTTACAGCAAATCGAATCGCCTATGCTGGTCTTGCACGGCGCGGACGACTTTTTGGTGCCTATAGAAGCGGCACGGGAACATCATCGCTTGGTCGCGCAGAGCGAGTTGGAAGTGTACGACGACAACCACTTTCTCCTCTGGACTCGGCCGGATGAAATCGCGCAACGTATCGGCGAGTTTGTCGACCGCGTGGTTGCGCAAGATGCAACGACTTTGGCAACGGCACAGCCAGATCGAATAGCAGGTGCCGCGCTAGAGTTTGATTCGTCGAGTATTCCTCCATTTAGCGGGCCTGCGCTTTGGTTTGCACTTTTCATGCTGGCGATGGCGACCTTAATCTCGGAAGACCTCACGTGCATTGCCACCGGTTTGTTGGTCGCGCAAGGACGCATTGGCTTGATCGCAGGCAGCGGTGSAYGYKKKRCYGSMRYYCKCCKCSRMRRWSYYCWRSYSTYTSWMRSSRSTCGCGCACTCGGCCGACGCGCMTTAACTCGCATCCCTTTGCGCTGGATGCTGACTCCAARCACGGTCGATCGTGCCTCCGCCTGGTTCCGACGCAGTGGTGCCTGGGTGATTTTCGCTTCTCGCTTTATGCCAGGYTTGCGTTTG
Source organism: Planctomycetota bacterium (assembly GCA_002746235.1). GTDB lineage: Bacteria > Planctomycetota > UBA1135 > UBA1135 > UBA1135. The sequence continues at coordinate 64,259 of NVWJ01000001.1, read as the reverse complement.
CCGACTTACTTTGCAGCGGGAGTTYTGAAAACCAAGTTCACCTGGTTTTTRCTCTACTTCACCATTGCAGGGGTGRTTTGGACTCCCGCACTGGTGTGGATYTCTAGCCGCTTAGGYATTGGCGCTGAAGTTTTACTSGCTCGTTTTCAAGAACATGCGACGTGGATTCTCATTGGCYTACTTCTCATCGCCTTKGTGATGGTCAAACTCATTGTTCCGATGTTCAGCTTCCGCGGTCGCCGTGGCTTAGCCGGTTGCGTCCGACGCCTTGGTCATTGGGAGTACTGGCCGCGCTGGCGCCTTTACCTGCCAGTGGTGCCGAGCATTCTCCATGCAGCGTGGAAACATCGCAGCTTTCGGGTCGTGACCGCAGTGAACCCTGCGATGGAAGGAGGTGGCTTGGTTGGAGAATCAAAGTCAAAAGCTTTTCACGCGCTGCAAGGCGCTCACGTTCCGAGCTTCCTTGCTTTGTCGAAGAGTTTGGGTCCGCAGGAAAAAGCATTGGGAGTGGTTGCTTGGATGGACCATGCGGGCATTGAGTTTCCAATCATCTTGAAACCGGATTGTGCGGAACGCGGTCGTGGCGTACGAAAAATCCAAAACGTAGAAGAAGTGAAAACATGGTGCGAAGAGTTTCCGTCGGACGCTCTTGCTCAAGAGTTTGTAGACGGCCTTGAGTTCGGCATCTCCTGCAAACGCATGCCGGGTGATTCCGAAATCCACATTGTTGCGGTAGGGGCGAAAATTCCGCCGACCGTGGTGGGGGACGGAGAGCACCATTTAGAGCATTTGGTGTTGGCCCATCCGCGGCACGTCGCTCAAGCAGAGGCCATTCTTGGCGCTAATGGAGATCGATTGAATGAGATTCCGGCGCTAGGGGAGGTCCTCGAATTGGGCTCACTTGGTACGCATGCCCGTGGCGCTGCATTTATCGAGCGCCAGGATTTGCACACCGCAGCCCTGGAAAAAACCATGCAAGGAATTTGCACACGCATACCAGGGTTTCACCTTGGGCGTTTTGATTTACGAGTGCCGAGCGAGGAAGACCTCCGGTCTGGCCGCAACCTGAGCATCCTAGAGCTGAATGGCTTAACCGGTGAACCCGCGCATTTGTACGACTCAAAACATACGGTCAAAAATGCGCGCGACATTCTCCGTCAACATTGGCGCGAGGCCTATGTTATTGCAGCAAGCAACAGGGAACAGGGCGCACGGCTTGCAAGCTATCGTGAATTGTGGAAGCTGTGGCGCCAAAGTCGCTAGCTGCTTGTGGGAGTCGTTTATTTACGGTCCGCTTGCGTCTACGTTATTCTCTGCGTATGACTGTGACCGTTTGGTTTAACCCAGCTTGTTCGAAGTGCCGTGGCGTGAAAGCGTTACTGGAACAGCGCGGCATTGAAGCGCGCTACCGGCTTTATTTGGAGCAGCCGCCGAGTGTTGAGGAAATCGAAGACCTCCTCTCTAAACTGGGCGATCCAGAAGCAAAGCAACTTTTGCGCAGCAAAGACGTTGGCTACATCGACCAGGGTTTGGCCGACGCCACGCCAACCCAAAGAATCGCAGCAAGCTGTGCGACTCCATCGTTAATTAACCGACCGATTGTGGTCAGCGGTGAACGTGCCATTGTCGCCCGCCCGCCAGAGCTAGCCCTGGAAGTCCTATGAGCAAAGCCCGTTTCATTACCATTCCAACTAGCCATTATTGCGAAAAAGCGCGATGGGCGATGGACCTCGTTGGCTTTGATTACGCAGAAGAAATGCATATGCCGGTGTTTCATATGCGCCACGCAAAAAAGGCGGGAGGCAAACCCACCGTGCCGGTGTTGGTTACTTCTGAAAAGACCTATAACGATTCGATGGATATCCTTCGGTTTCTCGACCGGAGGAATCCAGAGGCCGGACTTTTTCCGAAGGACCCGGAACTCCGCCAGCAAGTGGAAGACTTCGTCGTCCTTTGTAATGAAGTCCTTGGCACGCATTCGCGGCGCATTATTTATTCCTACCTTCTCGATAAAAAGGAAGCGTTCTTCAATGCATTCCCAGCACAATGCCCTCGCGGTGAAGTGCGCGGCTTACGTTTTGCCTTCCCTATGTTTCGTTGGCTGGTACGCCGCGCCTACAGCATTAACCCGGATTCGGTGCAGCGTTCTTGCGTGAAGGTGAACGAGGTCTTTGCACAGGTGGAGCAGTTGCTCTCGCAAGAGGGCGAGTACCTTTTCGGCAACACTCTCTCCGCTGCCGACATTGCCTTTGCTTGCACATCGGTTCCAGTGGTGGTGCCCGACAATTACTTCGTCAAGCTTCCAAGTTTGCAAGGATTCCCGCCGGAAGGGCAAGCGTTGATTAACAGTTTTCGCGATTCCACCGCGGGCCAATACGCGCGAAAACTTTTCCGCGAGGATCGACCGAGAACCCTTAAAGGCTAACTCGGTCCGGGCCTTTCAGGTCGAATTTACGCCGGCGCACAATAAAATGATCGCCATGTATGCGGCGTTTGCGAAAGCCGAGCAAGTGGAAAATCTCCACGGTTGCCCAGCGTGCGACTTTTAGGTTAACTCGAATGGCACCTGGCTCATCCTTCACCTTGGAGACTCCTGGCATCCAGTGCACGATGTGATCCAAACGAAGGCGCCGCATCCAGCGGGAGAGGGTTAGCCAAGCTGGTGCAACATCGAGTGCGAGGAAGAATCCGTCATCGCCCTTGCCCTGATAAAGCGGAAGAAGAATGCGCGAACGATAATAGGTTTTGATTTCACCATTTGTGCGATCCTCAGCAACCACTTCGCCTTTGCTTACCCGCCTGAAGTTGCGGTAACCAGGACGCATACGGAAGCCATCGTCCTCTTGGATCGCATGCCGGTAACGAATGCCTAGCCATTGCGGTAAATCACCACGGCTCTTGCGCAACACTTCGGTTGCGTGGCGCGTCTCGGCAAGAGTTTCATCGTTTAGGCAACCCGACCCCACGAGTGCACGCCAAATAGCGGCTTCGTGAAAGTCAACGGCTGACTCAGAAAGGTGTTCGCCACCCTCAAAGCCCATGGTAATGAAACCAAGGTTATTCAGGTGTTCGAGTAACGCGCCTTCCAGCTGTTCCTCCAATCCCAGAATCACTGGAACCGGAAAGCTACGTGCAAAACGTCGGTTGCGAATGGTGTCGCCGATACATGCAAAAGGTTCTCCCTCTGCCGACGAAGTATGCAAATCTAAAAAGTAAATCTCGCCACGATGGGTGCCGACAACATTGCGCATGGTGTCGAGCAATTCGCGTTGCTCCAGCGTTTCTGCGCARCCATCTTCCAASGTRGMAATYYGCKCCAYGCGCTCCGGYAACCACGCGCGRTTCAARTCGCGRTCKAGRTASCGRRTCTTGGCTTCSAGSGCSCGCAAGTTGCCSGCRAGYCCAACCAAAGTGCCGCGCATTTCRGGYTGSGTTTTRCGCAAGRYYTCAAACACACGCTCYARYGCATGCACSCCMGCWGGTTCRTTGCCATGAATYCCGCCKAGGCATAACACYARCGGGCCATCTTCCTGRCCGTCGTAACGACCAAGAACTCTTGGGTRGCGRTTCACGGCCGCRGCTGTYGAGATTCCAGAATCCACATTCCTGTCCTAGGACCATTAAGGATCCTCANTTTCATCGCCMAANTCGGGKNTATTCCTTGAGYTTRCTCTCAAGCARYCGGGCGGCAATGCCCATGAGGATGTCTTCCGTGATCATGCCAACCAAGCGGTTGTTGGYGTCCACCACGGGCAGACAGGATATCTTCTCGCGACGCATGAGGGCGATGGCATCGAGGGTACGAGTGTCGGGRGTGACYCRGATRGGCTCCTTGTCCATGACTTCGGAGACGGGGATCTGTGCGTCCATCTCATCGCGCCCGAATGCGAAGCGCATGAGCACRCGGTGAGTCAACAAGCCCACGAGATTGTGGYCATCGTCCTCCACCGGGATGTGCCGYAARTGCCACCAATCCATCATGTTYGCSGCGAGGTCGACSAGCTCRGTTTCGCGCACSGTGAASAGGTCGGTYTTCATGAGCGATGAAATSCGCTCGTACTGATCGCGCCAAGAAACCGAGGTCTCGCAAACTTCCGCGAGCGGCCATTCATGCAGYGGCGCACCCGTCTCCTGGTTCTTAATCGAGGAGTGGACCAGGGCAGTCAAAGTCTCTTTGACGGTTGCGGTTTTGCGCATTTTTGCAGCGGATATCAGCTGCCAGCGCGCACCGGTTCGTTCCGCAACCACSCGCTCTTGAATGACGTTGATGTAGCGATCAATGTCGTYTTCATCAATGCCAACGCTTTGCAAACCTCGGCGCGCGATTGGAATGAGAACGGCAAGGATCAAATCGTGGGTTGGATAAGTGCGGCCATCGACCCAAGTGAGTTGCGCATCTAAACCCAAACGCGCGGCGGCCAACAGATTGTTTTTGCAATCATCGAAGTCCATCAGCTCGCGTGGGTCACCAATCTCATTCGCCACGCCTTTCATGAGGCCGAGCCAGAATGCCGAGTTCGCAATCTCGTCTAAAACCGAAGGGCCGGATGGCAACAAACGGTTTTCGATGCGTAGGTGGGGTTTGCCATCGGATATGCCATAACACGCACGGTTCCAGCGATAAACGGTTCCTGTGTGCATGCGCAAGGCATCTAGCTTTGGTGGACGCCCATCTTCCAGCGCAGCGAAGGGATCCTCGTATTCTTCCGCACCAATCAAAGTTCGGAAGCGGGCAATATCTTCGCGATAAAGCTCAATCACTGAATCCTTCACCCAGGAGGCGCCGAAACTAACCCGCGGTTGCATTTCGCGATGATGGACTTCGGTGCGCCGCGTGTCGACGGATTGCTGAAACAAAGCCAATCGGGTTTCGCGCCATAAGCGTTTCGAAAACAGGAGTGGCGAGTTCACCGCACACGACATAACCGGCGCTGCGACCAGTTGTGCAATGTTGTAATGCATTGGGAATTCATCGGCGGGAACTTGCAGGTGCACTTGATAAGAAGTATTGCAAGCCTCGAGCATGATGGTGTCGTGAGTTAAACGAAGGTCATCGATGCCCTTAATGCGTAAACGAAATGGTCCGCCGCGAAGTTTTGCCAAGGCATCGTTCAGCGCGAAGTAGCGCGGATTTGCGGTCATGTTGTCGAGAGTCATATCCTCGATTTCAAGAGTGGGCAAAATGCCGATTAACACGACATCGCCCCCGGCTTCTCTTGCAGCGGCGCGCGCCTTATCGACTAACTCATTATTCTGCGCCTCTAACTTACGCAAGCAATCGCCTTTAAAGTCCAGCGGGTCTAGATTGCATTCGAGGTTGAACTGGGCCAGCTCYGGAGTGAARTGCGGGTCGTCCAAAGTCTCWAGAAGMCGCGCTCCAAGATTYGCYGGGCGCATGCCACGGTCAACCAAAAACATTTCTTGCTCGGCGCCRATGCGCTGACGATCGCTCTCTAAACCYCCGTYCTTCAGCATTTGCTCCAAGGCCTGCAAGTCGCGCAGCAAAGCCTTGGTRAAGAAGCGCAACTGATCTTCGTCGCGGTAAGAAGTGACRTTGAATTCACCCATTGCGGCCTATCCTAGCGTGGGGGTTGGCTGTGGGTGAGGAATCCGGTGGAACAAGTTGTGGGAAACCATATACTGCGAATGTGGCAAAGAAGATACCARATAGTCCTTCCCGCTCSGCGTACCTCAATATTGTGATTGCKTGGGATCAYYTRCACGGTGATTTTGGCAAGCTGTTCCGCGAGAACGGATTAACTCCCACGGTATTTAATGCAATGCGCATTCTGGTTCTGGGCCCCAAGGAGGGGATGCGCATTGGRGARGTCGGCGATGGCTTAATCCAGCGCGTTCCGGACATCACCCGCTTGCTCGATCGYATGGAACGAGATGGCTTCGTGACTCGCTTGCGCAACACCGATGAYCGTCGTGCGGTGACGGTGCASCTAACTTCGGAAGGGCGGCAAAAGTGTGAAAGCATGTATAGCGCAGTCACGAAGATGCACGCCACGCAATTGCAGCACATGAGCGATCGYGATCTCACCACGTTGGCGAAGCTGCTCGAAAAAGCSATCGAAGGCTAGGCYWCGRKNTTCNACGRYTTCTTTTTGCGCTTGCGTCGGCGCACGGATCGTGGGAGCCACCACAGGTAAAGCCCACTCAGCCATRARAAGAARACCACAATCCCGACTGGCAAGAAGATGAAGTACTTGACCTGCGGATGGAACCAGCTGCCATCGTGCAGGCTTTCAATAAAATCGGAGCGCCGCGRGGCAACCTGAAGCAATGCGCCMGATGCACYATCCARYTGCACTTCAAGCCCATTTTTGCAGCGGATTTTGATGACACCTTGTCCTGGGCGAACATCGAGGCGGTCGACGTCATCCCAGCCATCGACCGCRGCCTCCGGTACCGCTCGAACCGCGGTGAGTATTTGCTCAAAACTTAAGGTGGGGGTGGTGGATTCGCCGCTTAAGGTCTGGGGCTGAACCCAAMTCCACTGCTTTTTCATTTGCAGGAGCAGGCCACTCACGATGACCACCAAGAAGGGAATCGCAACGAGGATCGCGCCGATGCGATGCCAACGCCGTGCAAGTCGAGGGAGAACCGCCATGAACGGGCTTGAGACTATCTCCCCGAACTCGACGTGTCGATGCTCTCKGAGTTCGTCTACTCAAAGTCYTGGCACCAATAAGCAAAAGCAAAATCGAGARAATCCCACCCCCTAGGGCTGGAAATGTCGGTAAGGTCGCATAGGAACGTTGATCCCCCGGTCAACAYCCCTAGTTCTSCAAWGCTTCCCYGTGAGTAAGCCCCCCCTARTCCAATCTCGTGATCCCCTCGGTCAACGCCTCCAAGAAGAGTGGTGCGCCACYTCTGAGGCTTATCAGACTTATTTAAGCGTTCCTGCGCGTGAACGGTTCCAGCATTTGGGAGCGCTTTTCGAGCAGCTYTGTCCCTGGRTTGAGCGTGCGATTCGTGGCGTTACGATTCGCCACTTCATTATTCTTCCGACAGAAATGGCAGTGGCGCGTTTATTTGCGAAGACRTGTAGGCGGGAAAACTTGCCTAAATCGCATGTCATCTATCAGATTTGGGTGGAWTCCKSGNNATTMTGCGCGNNNTRGSNNCWWCSMKAWSGACGAGCTCGGCGCGACCAATGGAGSCGCGGGAGAGCCTGGAGCCCGGTTGCAGCAGCGCTTCAACCGTTTGCCGTATGCCGATCGTGCCCTGCTCTACCTCTATATGGTGGAAAGGTGCAGCGTCCGTGAGGTTTCTGGCTACACCGGCATCCCCCAGGCCTATGCCATGGAAAATCTTGGTCGCATTTGGGCCCAGGTGGAGGAGGGGCTGCAGGACCACGACCTTCCTAAAGACTGGAAAACGCCAAACTTGGACGCCGAGGGATGTGTTCGTGAAGAACGTGAAGAAGAGAAGTGAGAAGATTTCCTGGAGAATAACGCTGTTCTGCTCAAAAATTTGGGGTAAATTTCAAGGCCCAAGTGGGCAGAGAAGTTCCCTTTCTCCTCCTCACGAACAACCCAATCCAATTGTTTCGCCTACCTCTCCACGAGTTATCCACAGGATTTCCACTAAAGCCCACGCTGGGCCGGGAATTATAGTGCCCAAGACGCCACTCTTTGACAGGCTCAAGTCTTCGCAAATACTTGAAACTTCAGCGGTTACCGTCGTACACAGTTAATATAGCCTTTGCTGAAGACACATGACCTTCGCCCCCCTAAAAACCGAACAACTCGAAAGCTTCGCCGCTAGGCTTCAGGCTTTCGCGGAGGAATTCGGTCATGAACAGCTCCTCGAATTCAGTCAGCGTCTCGGAACCCTAAATACCCGAGAACGCGATCGCCTTTCTACGGACTTGATGGCTTGCTATGCAACCCAGGAATCCAACGAAGCTTTCGCTTTGCTTTACGAACTGAATCAAGAAGGTGTGTTGCGTTTGATTTACCATCATTTGCGCCGCAGCTTCTTTGCCGTTGATGCACACGACGTCCTCCAAGAAGTTTTCTTCAACATCTACCGATACCCGAAGAACTTCAACCCCACCAAGCCGTCTGCTTTCCGCAACTGGACTCATTCCATTGTGCGGAACACGACCTTGAAGCACAGTCGAAAAGCGCAGCGCAATCATGTGTTGTCTTTGACTGGTCCGGAGCGCGATGGCGAATCCGACATGCCGAACCTCGAGCCGGAAGACGTCGATGGGCGGACTCCGCTTCAGGAAACCCAAGCGCGCGAAACCAATGAAGAATTGGTGGGCGCCTGGATGCTCTACCTGCACTTCTACCAAGAGGCTTATCGCTGCTTAACTCCTCGTGAGAAGCGCGCGCTTTACTTGGTAGAGGTCGATGACATGCCCTACAAAGATGCCGCGGCAAAACTGGAAGTGCGTGTTGAGAACTTAAAGATGCGCATCTTCCGTGCGCGTCGCAAGATTTTCACCATCATGAAGCGCAAGTTTGCCGCTGGCGAAGCCGCTTCCGATTGTGATGTCGTCCGCAAGGTGCGCGCGAAAAGCGCCGACGTCGGCCGGGCAACTACGGCACAGGTTCGTATGCATGCCCCGGCTCCGGCAGTCGAGAAATCGGCTTCTCTGCGRAAGACYYGYTTCACTAGTYTGAAGCCMAAAGCAGATGCAGARATGGAGRGTGGAGCGTGAGTTTCCATMAGCCGGATTCCGACCACAGCGCCTACGCTGGCTTTCACGATGCCATCCGCAACGTGCAYGCTTCGCCGCGMTTGATTTGCGCCGGATTCCAGCGGGAGCTAAGTGCTCTKYTAGAYGGCCARGTTCCTGAACGYCATGCGCGYCGRACCATGGCYCACCTTGAGGCKTGCCATGATTGTGGAGAGTTCTTCCACGCGATTCGGTTGCAGGCACTTGCTCATCGYGACCTTGCTGTTCCGGGTTCTTTGTCGCGCCGACTTCGCCGTCTGCCAGGCAAGGATCTTTTCCGTGGCCTKACGGATTCTGARATCGTACGCCGCCTGGCRACCACTCTTTATGAGTTGGGCAAAGCCTATGCGCTGGCKGGCACCGATGGCGAATACCTCATGCGAATCGCTGAGGAGCCGGTTGAGATTGACTCCTTTGAAAACGGTGAAGCTGCGGAAGCTGCTCAGATTGCCGAAGAAAGTGGCGCTTGCAACTCACGCTTTGCGCACCTTGTCGGCGAAACCGAGTGTCACTTAGAAARGGCTCGTGGCTTTCTTGAAGAGGCCCTGAGTTTGAAGCCTGGTTTTGCAGAGGCCAGGATTTACCTTGGCTTTGTTTACCAAGCTGAAAWKAWMCCMKMMWRGGSRGNANRGCCNGWGWWTTNTSGRMNGTCTTNCMTGWASMCGRWYCSCMTTTTGAATCGGGCACACGCTGCTATTCAGCTTGGCATGATTCACGATCGCACCAAGAATCACTTGCGCGCGATACGTTACTACCGGTGGGTTGTTTCAAGCGGCCTTCTTGATCATCAGCCGGAGTTCGCTTTCGTGCTGTACAACATTGCGGTTGAGCACCTTGCGCTCAACCAACCGCGGAAGGCCCTGCCTTTGTTTGGCCTTATTCGCAACGAGTATGGCGATCTATGGCCAATGGTAATGGAATGGCTTCACAGCTCCCCAGAGCTGCTCGAAGCCCTGCAATCGGACCAAGCCTGCCGAAGCCACCTGGAACAACTCGAACCGGCGTTTTTCGCCGCTTAATTAATAACATGAATTACAGGACTAACACCTACCAGAAACACAAGCCGGGCTTTCTAGCCGGACTTCTGGGAGCATTGTCCATCCTAACCGTGTGCACTTTTATGAGTGCGCAGCAGCCGGGTGGARCCGGTGACGGTGACCACGGGGACAATCCAGTTGTCGGCAGTTTGCCGATTGAAATCGATACCGAACTAGACGCCATGTTTGGCGAAGATTCGGGAGTCGGCGTGATTCACGCCAGCGATCCAATTCTTGCAGTAATTGGTGGCYCAGAGCTCGAAAGCCTTATTCTCGATGCTTTCGGTGCACCAAGTGGCTACGTAAACCGGAACGGKGGGTTCACCATTTTAGGCTTACGTAATACTGGCACAATCTTGGTCGACCGCGACGATACCCGCACTGGTGCGGTTTGTTTGAAGCAGTGGTTCCCTGAGGAATACTTGGRTGGCCGCGTAACGATGGTTTCTAACATTGGAACATTCAGCTCCACCATCGAGAAGRAAGCGAAGGACCTTCCTTTGAAGTTTTTGGCGACTTCGCCGGCACCGATCGTCGATGCCTTGATTACCGCCACCGGCGCAGGCACTATGGGTGCTACGACCACCGTTCATGTTGTCATCGTGGGTGAAGTCGTCACCATCAACTACTTGCCATAAGTTCAATGGATCCGAAGATTGTGGTTCCACAAGGGGACCTCGGGGGAATAGCCCCCGAGGTCCTTCTTCATTCTCTCGCCAATCAAGAGTTGCGCGGGCAATGCCGCCCSGTGATTCTGGGCCACCTKAAGGCCTTGCGCACGATTGCCAAAAAYCTYGGCATCGAAATTGMACTYSAGCCWACYGAAAAYGCWAAGGCWGGYTTYGARGTTYCRGTAGGTGAGCCGGTYCCTGTTTTGGAGCTTGAGAATCCGGTCCCTAATGATCCACCMGGTCGGCCGGCTGCCAGCTTTGGCATGGCAAGCGTTGAAGGTGTGTTGCGTGSGGCGAGCCTTTGCCTAGAAGGTTCCGCAGATGCCATGGTGACCCCACCGATTCACAAGGAAAGCATGCACCTGGCGGGCTATCCATTTGAAGGGCAAACCCAAATGATTGGCGAAGCATGCCGCTCGCGTCGCTATGGCATGCTGGCCTGTGCGGGCAAACTTCGTGTTCTTGTGGCAACTCGCCATATGTCCTTGCGGGACGCATTGGAATGCTTAGACCCACAGTTTGTAGCCAAGCAAATCCGGATTGCCCACGAGGCCGCCCGTGAAACCTTGGGAATTCCAAACCCCAGGGTGGTTTTAGCCGGATTAAATCCGCACGCAAGTGAAGGCGGCGCATTCGGCGACGAGGAGAGTAAGATTCTCGAGCCTGCGATTGCTATGGCCAAAGAAGAATGGGGTTTTGAAACTGCTGGTCCTGCCGTTCCCGATGTGGTCTTTGCCGAGGGCGTCCGTGGCGACTGGGATGTCGTGGTAGCGCTCTACCATGACCAGGCGTTTCTGCCGCTGAAGATGCTCCCCAGGGAATCTTCCTACACAGTCTTTGTCGGCGGAGCAGTCTTGCGAACCAGCCCAATGCATGGCGCGGCCTATGACATCGCTCGTACTGGAAAGGCCGACGCCCGCCCCTTTGCCTATTCGTTTGAGCAGGCTATTGTGCTAGCGAAGCAAAAGATGGCTGCTCAGGCAGCTGTTTAAGAGAGATCGGCCGCACAGAATTTTAGCCGGCGATGTCGGGTAACCGATAAGGAATGCATGTCTAAACATCCTGTCAGGCACCAGTTTGTCTATTTGGGCTGATGTCGCTCCCAATCATTTCCAATTCCGTTTCCCTCTGCGGATTACAACCCGTGTAATTCAAATGAACCCCCATCTTCAAAGCTTTTTCAAGGATGTTGCATTATGCATCATTGCTTTTGGCGCAACCAGCGTAGGTCTATTTGCCCAAACTGGATCGCTCCAGCCTCCCCCTGTCCCAGCCCAAAACCCCATCACACCGGAAAAAGCGGTTCTGGGAAAAATGCTTTTCTGGGRAGAACAACTGTCCACAGATAAAAGCATCGCTTGTGGAACTTGTCATCTTCCCGAAAAGGGCTTTACTGACAGTCGCCAAGGGCACACCCTTGGCAACGATGGAGAAGATGGCGGTTTTGACGACCTCTTCACTTCTCCAGGTGTGGTGCAAATGGACGCCGATAGCAACTATATGGCGCATGAGGTCTTTGGATTGCGTCCACAGTTTACGCCGCGTCGTGCGAACGATTTCACCGGCGCCYTATACCAAGATGAAATCTTTTGGGATGGTCGCGCAGGGGACGAGTTTGTAGATCCTCAATCTGGGCTGGTCGTGATTCCTTTTGGGGGTGCMCTTGARAACCAAGCGCTTGCCCCCATCCAATCYGAGGTGGAAATGAGTCACATGGACCGTGACTGGCCAGAGATYATYGCRCARATTGCMGRTGCAACTCCCATGCGTCTAGCWTCRGATGTYCCRATGGATATTTTGGCMGCGCTTGCAGTGGRCCCGACYTATCCRGATTTGTTTGAGGCCGCGTTTGGCGACCCAGCRATTACCCCAACGCGTATCGCCTTTGCACTTGCRACCTACGAACGAACCTTGGTTCCGGATCAAACRCCTTGGGATGATTATGTGAATGGAAACACTGCTGCACTCACTCCAGAGCAAGAAGACGGATGGCTGCAGTTYCAAGGGATTGCCGGATGCACCGATTGCCACACTCCGCCGATTTTTAGTGATGGCGATTTCCACAATAACGGCATTCGRCATTGGCGCGCTGACAARGGTCGTTTTGTTGAGTCAGGAGACTTGGACGACTTGGCAGCATTTAAAACTCCAAGCTTACGCAATGCTGGYTTGCGCGACCGCTTCTTCCATAACGGGACCGTGGTTTCACTGGAACAAGTTGGGARTGTGTATCTAAACGGAGGAGGTTTATTYCGCGGCAATCTTGATCCGCTGCTACAAAAACTCAACACYGTYCCCGGCGTCGACATGGATCRCATYATGGACTTCGTGGAAAATGGATTGACCGATCCGCGCGTCGCGAGCAAGACMTTTCCTTTTGATCGCCCRAGGCTGTGGAGTGAAGACCATGTCTTTGGCGAAAACAGATTCGGGGGCRCATCGGAATCTACWGCAGGCGTATCTCCAGTGATYATTGCACCTCAACCGATYTGGAGTGGTGAAGATGGAGTTCGSTTCGGCTTAGCAAATGCACAAGGTGGYGGCTTTGCGCATTTCGGCTTGTCGCGCAATCGYGGCAATGGACTCATCTTGGGCGCGCCATCRAACCTTTCWCCYACTTTGGTGATGGAATTAACCCTCACTCTTCCGGGCATCGGCGACGACGATGGCATGTGGTGTGTAAAGTTGGATTTCCCCAACAACCCCAATCTCATCGGCCAAACTTTCCACGCTCAATTCTGGATTGAAGACCCCTTTAACCCAGGAACGCCCCCCGCGGTAACGAAGGGCGTCAGTGTGGTGATTGAGTAATTAACCAAAGGGGCTTTCATCGCCTTTGGTTCGCAGCATTACATACGGTTCAGGTAGCGCTCTAGCTCCCAAGGATGAACCATTGCAATGTACTCCTGCCATTCGGTGCGCTTTGCGTGGATGAACTGRGTGAAAGCATGTTCYCCTAGYGCGTTCCTCAACACCGAGTTTTTCTCTAGCAGGTCAACCGCCTCGCCGAGGTTTGCAGGCAARCTCTTAATYTTAAGGCGTGCACGTTCGCGCTGGCTCATGGTGTACACGTTTCCAGTCACCGGTTTYGGCGGCATGGTTTTTTTCCTCACGCCATCTAAWCCKGCMGCCAACATGACTGCGAAGGCCAAGTATGGGTTACAGCTCGGATCGGGCATGCGCAATTCGCAACGCGTTCCAATACCGCGSCGTGCTGGTACYCGAACCAARGGAGAGCGATTGCGCATCGACCATGCAAGRTGGGTTGGAGCTTCGTARCCGGGGACCAAKCGYTTRTAGCTGTTCACCGTMGGRTTGGTGACCGCACAAAGTGCGCGRCCRTGCTCMAGYAGGCCACCAACGTAGTAGCGCATGAGATCCGAAACRCCTTCGTCGTCATCGCCTTCTTTAAAGAAAACATTAGTGCYGCCTTCGAACAAAGACATGTGWACGTGCATGCCGGATCCGTTYTCGCCAAAGATYGGCTTCGGCATAAAGGTTGCGTGCAACCCCATGTCGCGCGCAATCTTACGCACTACAAAGCGGAAYACRGAAAGGCGGTCAGCAGTAGCTAGCGCGCCTCCGTATTTRAAGTCAATCTCGTGTTGGCCRGCGGCGACTTCGTGGTGYGCAGCTTCAATTTCAAAACCAAGTTGCTCAAGAGCAATGGTKATTTCACGACGACACTGTTCCCCAAGGTCGGTTGGCGCAAGATCGAAGTAACCCGCGGAGTCGTGGGTAATCGTGGTCGCGCTTCCATCRGCTGCGCGTTGAAACAAAAAGAATTCCGCTTCCGGGCCGGCGTTCATCTCATAACCCATCTCGGCGGCTTCGGCACAAACCTTTTTCAGGATGCCACGCGGGCAGCCTGGGAAGGGAAGGCCACCGGGTAGGTAGACATCGCAAATGATGTGCGCGACCAAGCCGTGATTACTGTGCGCCTGGCCCTCGCTTGGCCAAGGATCTACGCGGTAAGTTGCGAAGGCCGGACGCAGCAACATGTCGGACTCCTCAATACGAGTGAAGCCCTCGATGGAGGAGCCGTCAAACATGATCTCGCCGTCGAGAGCTTTCTCGAACTGACTTGCTGGAACCTCAACGTTTTTGTTGGTGCCGGCAATATCGGTGAACTGCAAGCGCAGAAACCGTACGTTGTATTTCTTCATGTGCGCGAGGATTTCGGCGCGGGACATTTCAGAAGAGATGGCAAAGCAAGCTTCGCGAGCTTGATCGAGGTTTTCCATGGTGAGCGTGGTCATGACAGGGTTCCGAAAGGGGTGGCACGGGAGACGTGAACGTGCGAAGAATACAGGAAAACCCCAGGCGATGCTCTTGAATCGCATAAATTGTAAAAACTAGCTGTCGATTTTAGCAATTACTCCATAAATCAGCAATAATCGCGGCGATTTGTGCAGGAAAAGCAACCTGGCGTTATTCGCCTTCTCCGATTAGCATCTGAAAGTCCCCCATGGGCCAAAACCCTTGCTGAAGCTGCGCTACCACTACCTCCTTGCTCTCCTTGCTGTTGCTCCGCCTCTTCACGCGCAGGAGCCAGAACTCTATCAACCACCGGCTGAACCGCTCCCAGCATTGGTCCAGAAGGCAAGCTCAGAGGCAGCCGACGCAATTTCCGCATTCCGAATCCCAGAAAACGTCACCATTCAATTGGTCGCTGCGGAGCCACTGCTGGCGAACCCGGTTGCGATTGAGGTCGACGCAAAAGGACGAATTTATGTAGCAGAAACTTTCCGTCAAGAGACCGAAGGGGTTCCAGACAACCGTACTTTCCCGGAATGGCTGCAGGATGATTTGCGGTTGCAAACCGTCGAGGAGCGCGCGGAGATGACCTTGCGCCATCATCCGGAGTTTGCAACGGAGTGGACCGACCATGACGACCGCATTCGACTTTTGGAAGATTTAGACGGAGATGGAGTCGCCGAGAGTTCCAAGATTTTCGCTCATGGCTTTAACGATTTGGTCGATGGCACCGGTGCTGGTTTGCTTGCTCGCGGCTCCGATGTCTACTTCACATGCATCCCAAAACTTTGGAAGCTAACCGATGCGGATGGCGATGGCGTCGCCGAAAGTGGAACTGCTTTGCACCACGGTTACGGAGTGCGTGTTGCCTTTCGCGGACACGACATGCATGGTCTGATTTTGGGGCCGATGCGGAAACTTTATTTCAGCATTGGCGATCGCGGCTATCACGTGCAAACTCAAGAAGGCGAATGGCTTTCCGAACCAGGCCGCGGCGCTGTTTTTCGTTGCGATTTAGACGGYAGTAATTTGGAAGTGTTTGCGCGYGGTTTRCGYAAYCCGCAAGARTTAGCCTTCGACGACTTTGGSAACCTGTTTACCGTAGACAACAATTGCGATGCCGGCGACCGCGCCCGCCTGGTACATGTTCTTGAACAAGGAGACTGTGGCTGGCGCATGAACTTTCAATACCTCCCCGACCGTGGACCTTGGATGAGTGARARTTGGTGGAAGCCGGCAGCCGARRTKCCKRRYCACCCCGCTTTTTTGAATGCTCCATTAGCCAACATCTCGAGCGGACCTTCAGGGCTTGCGGCTTATCCGGGTGTCGGCATGGGCCCAGARATGAAGGGGAGTTTTTTYCTTTGTGATTTTTTAGGTGGCAGCAGYTACAGCGGGATTCGACGCTTTACGGTGAARCGAAGTGGCGCGAGTTTTGCTTTGGGYGAAGAGGAAGAATATYTGTGGGGTATTTTGGCGACCGATGTCTGCTTTGAACCGAAYGGCTCCATGCTGATTAGCGATTGGGTGCGTGGCTGGATTGGAGAAGGWTATGGGCGCCTATATCGCGCAACCGAYRCCAATGGAGACGCGGCTTTAATGAGTGCYACCGCGRCTTTGTTGGGMGAAGGATTTTCGGAACGAGAAGAAACGTTTTTACTTTCTTTGYTAAATCATCCCGACCGGCGGGTGCGCTTGGAGGCTCAGTGGGAACTTGCAGATCGCCAGGCTGCCGAWGCCCTGATTTCAATAGCATCTAATCAGGAAGCGGCTCAGCTTTCCCGCATACATGCGTTGTGGGGGGTCGGCATGCTGGCRGAACCTGCTTCGGAAACTATGGTGGCTGTTCGCCAACTCCTGCAAGATGCCGATGCTGAGGTGCGCACSCAGGCAATCAAAGTCATGCGYCGTCTMGGYARGGAYCTGTCYGYCGCTGAACTSMAACCACTGCTYRCCGAYGCMTCWTTGCCAGTTCGRTTRGAGGCCGTGYTGTTCGCGKCSGAGAGYCCAGCGTTGATTTTCTCRGCWTTGGAYGAAGTTGGKTSYAAAGATMGMGCYTTGRTYCARGCRGCYGCWTGGGCTCTTTCGGAAGGCTCGATGGSAAAAGAGACCTTYCCTGAAGGRTGGARCGAGAATCCAATCCTGCGCAARGTSRTGGTGTTGGCKCTGCGYCACCAAAAAGACTTTTCCCGTTTGGAGGAATTCCTTTTAGATGAAGATTCTTCTGTTGCCAGCGAAGCAGCATGTGCGATTTATGACCTGGGAGGCGTTTCTCCACAGTTGGCCGCACGTTTGTCCGAAGCCTCGGTGTTGACAAAACCCATGGCGCGCCGTGCGGCGGCTATGTGCAACCGCATTGGTGGAGCCAAAGAAGCGCGTTTGCTTTATGCCTATGTTTCGAATCCAAAGGCGGACGATGCTTTGCGTAAGGAGGTGGAGGAGTACATTAGAAACTGGGATCGCCCAAATGAATTCGATGTGCTGATGAATGAGTCGCAAGAGTTCGGTCCACGAGTTGCGGATTGGTTTGCTGATAAGGCTCTCGCATTCTCCACAGCAATTGAAATCGATTCAGTAGAGCGCGGCCGACAGATTTTCTCCGGTCACGCTCTGGCGGCTTGCACTAAATGCCACTCTCTGCGCGGCGTGACTCCTGCTGGACAAAGCAACCCTGCCGGCCCCGACCTTTCCCTGGTTGGCCTCGTGCAAGATAAAGCGGCCCTTCGCCAATCGATTTTGGAGCCAACGGCGAGCATCGTCAAAGGATTTGAGTATTTCGATGAAAAGGGAGAGGTGCTTGCATTTTCAACCATGCCGCCAAACTTCTCCGACTTACTAAGTGAACAAGAGTTGGATGATTTAGTCGCCTTCCTTGTCGAGCAAAAGCAACAGCGAAAAATTCTCGTGCATGTGGATTCTCACGGATATGAACACGCCGTTGCAAAAGCGAATGACGCCGGGCTTTCTTTGGTGGAGAGAAGTTGGATGACCTGGGCTGATGCCGACTTGCGTTTTTCCGTCACCATCGACCGAGGGTATTCCCGATTTAGCGACGAGGGATTGTCGGAGTTCGATGCGGTGTTTTTCTACACCACCGGTGAACTGCCCATGGATGACGAGCAAAAATCGGCGCTCTTAAATTTCGTGCGCACTGGCGGGACCTTTGTTGGATCGCATTGCGCAAGTGACACTTTTTATCAATGGCCAGAGTATGGAGAAATGCTCGGCGGCTACTTTGATGGACATCCGTGGCATGAAGAAGTGCGCTTGACGGTGGAAGATGCAGGGCATGTTGCAACCCGTGGCCTGACTTCTGGATTTTCGTTCACGGATGAGATCTATCAGTTTCGCGCGCCTTACGATCGCTCGCGATTGAACGTATTGCTTTCCTTGGACAAGACATCGGTCAACATGGATTCAGAAGTCATCCATCGCGCGGATCAGGATTTTGCGTTGGCTTGGGAACGTCGCGAGGGGGAAGGCGGAGTGTTTTACACAGCGCTTGGACATCGTCCCGCGCTGTGGAATTCAGAGTGGTTCCGCGATTTACTTGTCGAAGGCACGTTGGCGGTTTGCGATGGCCCTGTTGCGCTAGTGCCTGCTATCGCGACTAAGCCCGAGCCCGCACCGACCGTCGAGCCCGCACCGACCGTCGAGCCCGCGGCAACCGTCGCGCCCGAGCCTGCGCCGACAAATGACGCGGGCCTCCCACGAGAAAAAGAATTAACCGCCGCGAATTTCCAGCATGAGTTTGCCCCAGGAATCACTTTAGAATTCGCGCCCATCACAGATGCGCATGGCATGACCTATTGGATGTCCACAACGGAAGTCCCTTGGGAAATCTATGACCTCTTCTTTTTACGCGAAGATGAGCAAGTAGAAATTGATGGCATCACCGGCCCCAGTCGTTCGGTGTTTCCAGTCACGCGCGGCTTTGGTCACGATGGTATTCCAGCCCTCGGCATGACCCTTCATGCGGCACAGGAGTTTTGTCGTTGGGCTTCGCAGGAGCAGGATCGTAACTTTCGATTACCAAATGAAGAAGAATGGCGCTTTGCTGCCGGAGTTCAGCCCCAGCCGCACGAACTTCCATCGCTCGCATGGTTTTCGGACAATGCCGACGATGTCCCGCACCAAGTCGCCGATCGCGAGCCCAATGAGTTTGGCCTTTTTGACATGTTCGGCAACGTGTCCGAGTGGGTTCAAGGAGGCGAGAAGAAGGGTGTTGCCTTAGGCGGAAGCTATCTATCCGACATCGACCAAATCGGTCCTCAAGCGCGCAACATTTACACACTCTCCTGGCAGCAGCGAGACCCGCAGTTCCCCAAGAGCAACTGGTGGATGTCCGATGGAGGCTTTGTCGGCTTTCGCCTTGTTACTCTGGATGGCCCTTTTTCCCAAGACTAAGACAGACTGATGACCCGCAATCTCCCTCGACGTGAATTCCTAAAGACCACTGCAGCTGGTGTGGTCGCCTTGCCTATTTTGGGTGCGACTGCTTACGCCTCCGGTAAAGATACTTTGCGCGTCGGCCTAGTCGGATGTGGTGGCCGTGGAACCGGCGCAGCATTCCAAGCGATTCAAGCGGATCCCGGCGTAGTCCTGTGGTCGATGGGGGATCTTTTCGCCGACCGATTAACTTCGAGCTTGGGCGGGCTCACTGAAAACTTTGCGCAACGCGTTGATGTTCCAGATGTGCGCCAGCACGTAGGCTTCGATGCTTACCAAAAAGTTGTGCAAGAGGTCGACGTGGTCTTATTTGCCACACCACCGGTTTTTCGTCCGATGCATTTGGCCGCTGCCATTGAAGCCGGTTGTCACGTGTTCTGCGAAAAGCCAGTTGCAGTCGATGCACCTGGCGTGCGCTCGGTGTTGAAAACGGCGCAAGTGGCGAAGAAGAAAGGGTTGTCGCTGGCATCGGGCTTTTGCTGGCGCGCGGCGAATGGACATCGCAGTCTTTACAACCGTATTTTGAAGGAGAACGCGATTGGAGACGTACGCCATGTTTACGCGACTTACTTGGCCGGCGGCGTTTGGTATAAAAAACGTCAGGAGAAATGGACCGATCTCGAATACCAGTTACGCAATTGGTATTACTACAGTAACTTCTCTGGCGACCACATCGTCGAGCAGGCCATCCACTCGATCGACAAGTTATTGTGGGCCAAGAACGATGTCATGCCGATCAGCGCCATCGCCATGGGCGGACGTCAGGTGCGTACCGATGAAAAGTACGGCAACATTTTCGATCACTTCGGTGTGGTTTACGAATGGGCCGATGGGACTCACGGACACCTGGTCACTCGACAGCAGAATGGCTGTCATTCGGAAAACCTTGACCGCATCGTCGGTTCTGAGGGTATCGCAAACATCGATGGTTGGGCGAATCGTTTTGAGGTGGAGGGTGCGCGTCCGTGGAAATACGACGGCCCCGGCAACGACATGTATCAAACCGAGCATGATGAGTTGTTCGCGAGCATCCGTGCTGGCGCTGCCATGAATCAAGGTGTCTCGATGGCGCATAGCACTATGGCTGCCATCCTCGGTCGTATGTCCGCCTACACTGGACAGCGCATCACCTGGGAACAAGCGATGACTTCCAAGCAAGACCTCACGCCAAAATCGTGGGAGTTTGGCACTGGAATCGACGTCGTCCAGGCCACGCCAGGCAAGACGAAGTTCGCTTAACCGCACGGCACCGCACCGCGCCGAACGGGACCTGACCTAGTTTTTGATTYCGACCCACTTGACCGCACGTGGGTCGAAGTACGGTTCTTCGTCGAAGGGGTTTTCATCCACATCTTCGACGTAGCCAAGGGCTTCTAGGTCCGCTTTCTCAGCGGCGGAGAGCACAACCTGTACATCTGGAATGTGCGAGCGCTCAATCATAAAACCAAGCTCGATAAGCTGATCCCAAAGTTGCTGACGCAACTCGGGCCTTTCCACGGCAAGGTTTTTGCGCTCACCAGGATCCGCAATCAAGTCGTAAAGCCAATAGCGGTTTGCAGAAGCTTCAAACCAAGGGTCGGTGACCACTAGTTTGCTTCTAGGGAAACGTAAAGACCGAAGTGGGCCGGTGGGCCCAGACAAAGCGCTACCCATGGAGTCGGTTTCCGAGAAAGCTGGGCGGATTTGATCCGAGGCCTCTTTACGGAAGAACCCAAGTAAATCAGCACCTTGTAGCTCGTGCGCACCCTCCGGCCATTCCAATCCAGCAACCTCAAGCAAGGTTGGAAGCACATCGATGTGCCGTACCTGATCATCATGAATGCCGGCCTTGAACCCAAGCCGTTCCCCGAGCGCTGGGCTCCATGCAAATTGCAAAGGCACCCGGATGAGTTCTTCGTGCAAAGAATGTGCGTGCCCCAAATCGCCATGCTCCAAAAACTCTTCACCGTGGTCGGAACAAATCACCACCAATAAGTTGTCGTTGGCCGCGAGTTGCTCGGCTACAAAATCGCCAACCTGATCATCGAGGTAACGAATTTCCTCCGCGTAAGAGAGGCGCAGGCTTTCGACATCTTCCTCGGTAAATCCATCGCCCAGACTCGAGCGAAAGTTGCGCTCCGACTCGCCATCTAAAGAAGCCGAAACTCCAGTGTGATTGAACAACCCTTTGTAGCCCGGAAGTGGTGCGTAGGGATAGTGGGCATCGTTCAAATGCAGATAGAGGAAGGAGGCTTGATCCCCACCCTGCTGCAGCCAAGTTTCTCCTGCAGCAATAAAGGGTTCCGCGGAGCTTTTGGTGTCGACGGAGAAACGTTGAAACCCTTGCTCAAATCCAAACACCGGGGTGATGTTCGGGTTCGAGCTAAACGCAGCGGTGCGATAACCAGCAGCCGCAAAAGCTTCCGCCATGGTGCGTTTTTGGCTAGAGAGCACCGCGCGTCTTGCAGTGGCACCGTGAAAACCCGGCACCTGGCCAGTGAATAAGGTAGCGATGGAAGGTTTGGTCCAAGGAGCCTGCGTAATGGCCTGCGTAAACGCGGCTCCTTTACGGGCGAGCGCATCCAGCTTGGGAGTGGTGTCCAGTTCGGACCCTCCCCAGCCGACATGATCGAGACGCACCGTGTCGAGCAGAATGAAGAGTACGTCGGGCTTGGTGCTGGTGTCGGGGCTTTGCACAGCCACCACGAGTTTTGGCAGCAAAGCAAAAGCAATCAGAGACACCACAATCAGCGGTTTGGAAAAAATGTCGACCGTGGCAGCAAAGGGATCGCCTAAGGCACCGATAGAATTCGAACGCATCGCGACCACCACCAGCCCGAGCGCCAATCCGGCGGCGAGCAAAAGGCGTCGGCCGCCAAGATCGGAAGCCCACGTGAGCCAAAACAACAATCCATCGCCCACCTCGAACCAGCCACCGGCCGAGGACATGGAGAACGCGCGCCAACAAGCCGGCAAGGCCGAGGCGAGCGCAACTGCGGAGACCAGGAAGAGCAATCGTCTCATGGATGTGCGTGAGTATATCCCAGACTTCAAGTATCCGAAGGAAACCGCCACCGTGGAATACGTGCAGGCCACACGGGAAGACGGCGCGGCGATCAATGATTTGTACAACCGGGCCTTTGATCAAAAACGCAGCTTCGAGGATTATCAGTGGAAGTACTGGGAGAATCCGGCCGGCCCGCCATTTGGCATTTTGGCTCGCGAAAAGGAAACCGGCAAATACCTCTCCACTTCCACCGGCATCCGCAAACAAGTTTGGATCAACGGCAAAGAAGCTCCAGCGATTTTGACCTGCGAAACCAGCTCCGACCCCGATGCACGCGGGGGTGGACGCCTGTTCAAAAGCGTCATGCAAGGATTCGGTGTCGCGGTCAACGATGAACAGGGAATCGTTTGGAGTTACGGCGGCCAGTCGAGTGACGATGCCATTAAAATCGGCAAACGCTGGTTCGGTTTCCAAATCGTGGTCGAGTTAGTTTGTTGGGAAATCGTCCTCGGCCAAAAGCTGGCTTATCAAAGTCGTTTCGGCAATACCATCGGCGGCATGATTGGTGCCGTAGCGGATCCACTTTTTCGCGCACGTTGGAAAACTCCACCGACCGGCTTGAACTTTCAAGAGATCAAGCGTTTCGATTCCGATTACGATGCCCTGTGGGAGCGCTTCCGTGACCAATACTCTGTCGTGTTCTGGCGCGATGCAGCGACTTTGAATTGGCGTTACATGGATAACCCGTTCTGGGACCACCGCGTGGTCGAGGCACGTCGCGATGGCGAGTTAGTCGGCTATGTGGTGTGGCGTGAATGGGAGGACCAAGGCAATCGCATTGCAACGGTTCTCGATATGTGGCATGGCAATGACGAAACTACGGTCATCGGTTTGCTCGATGAATCGCGTCGCCTAGCAGCGCAGGCCGGCTGCGCTTTTTTGCGCTTCTCCATAAAAGAAAATGGAGTCGAGCAAAAGGCTTTCGAGGGATTTCGCAACGGCCGACGCAGCCCGTATGAACGCGTCGACAAAATCATCTGTACCCCGATGCCAGGTTCCACTCCCTTTGAGCAAAGCGATGAAGCCTACGCAACTTTGGCCGCAGTCATGGATGGCAGCAACTGGTTTTACTGCCAAGGCGATTGTGATTATCGGGACTAATCCCTTGTGGGGGTTGTCCTAAACGGCGACTAAAAATCCCGCTTACGGAACCCGAGGAAGGCGAGTGCGTAAAACAAAGCAATCAATCCGCTAAGCCATGCCGTCTCATACCACGGGAAGATCCCTCGCTCAATCGGCAGGGTGACATCGAGATCGATGAGATTGTAGAGCGAGTAATCCCAGAGCTTGTCAATCATGTAAAGCGCTAGCTGCAGAAGCATGAAGCCGAGCACTAACAAGCCACCTTTTAGGCTGTGGCTGAAGCGCGATGAAAGTGCGGTGGCTGCGGTGAAGCAACAAAGTGTAAACAGGAAGGTGTAGAGCGTTCCTTGAAGCAGTGGCGTGAAGGCTAAGGTTTCGTCGACGCGAGGGGCGAGCCCCATGCCGACGAGCGCTGCTGTAAAGAATGGGATAAAAAGTAAAATCGCGCCGGTCACCCAACGTGTGAATAAAATGCGAGCGCGTGAAATGGGTCGTGAWMGKMGARGCNTNSCRYSRNGCGATGGTCGACTTCGCCAGCGATGATGCCAGAACCCATGAGGCCGCCTGCAGCAAGCCCAAACATGCCCGCGCCCTTAAAGAAATGCTGCACCGAGAAGTACGCCCAGAATCCTTGCTCTTCAAAGGCGCGCACGAATTGTTGCAGTGGTTCGATTGGAATCAACTTAATGATCTCTGGAAAGTTGTCACGCATCTCGGGCCAATACATAGTTCCGGCAACAAGGTTAATGACCAGCAAGCCGAAGTAGCCGATGACCAAGAAGCGTTGTTCGCGGGCGTAGTGAAGTGCAAGCATCATGCCCTCAACTCCGGGCCGTATAGCGCTTCGAAAACTTCCTCCAGTCCGCCGGATGCATCGCRCAAGCCAGTCATGGGAAGCGACTGGAGCAAGGCCATAGCGTTTTCCATGTCGCCTTCAAAGTGCATCTTCCAGCGGGTGCCCTTGCCGGACCAAGTGATGCCGGGGGCGATGGGAAGCTGGTCTTGGCTGCGCGGTTCGCGGAGGTGTACGCGTAATGTGTGACCGGCTTGTTCCAGAATGGTTTCCACTCGATCACAAGCAAGGAGTTTTCCGTTGCGCAAAAAGGCCACTCTTTCACAAACACGCTCGACACTGGCAAGGTCGTGCGAGCTGAAGAAAACCGTGCGTCCGGCGGAGGCTTCTTTTTGCAGCTGGCGTTCAAAAAGACGTCGTGCCTCTGGGTCTAGGCCTTCCATTGGCTCATCCAAAAGAAGCACCGGCGCACCGCTGGCAAGCGCTTGAGTTAAAAGAAGCTTACGCTTCATGCCGTGGCTTAAGGTGCGCACCTTCGCCTTATGCGGGAGCTGATAAAGATCAAGGAGTTGTTTCGCGCGCGCGTAATCGGCTTGCTTATGCGCGGCTAATGCGAAACGCACCATGCTCCACACTGAGAGCGAATCGTACATCGCAGTTTCGCTGGGTGCATAACCGCATAGCTTGCGAGCAGCCAAAGGATTTGCGCGGACATCGATGCCGCCAATGTGCATGCTTCCCGAATGGGGCTGAGCGATCCCAAGTAAGCACTTCAGGAAGGTTGTTTTGCCGGCGCCGTTCGGCCCAACGAAACCGAAAATTTCACCCTTCTCGACATGAAGAGAAACGCCACGCAGGACATCTTGCGCGGCGTAGCTCTTCGAAAGTTCTTGGGTGCGGATCACTGGGTGAGATTGTACGTTTCAAGCCCGACCCTCGTCGACTCCCGAACGGCCTACCTCACGGCTCCGCGAAGCAAAAAATTCGGTCACCATGTCATTTTGACCGACGAGGTAGAGCGCCAACGTCCGATAATGCGCAACGCCGCTGCCGGCAAACATCTGCCAATATGACAGAGTCACGCCCGTAGACTGTTTTCATGTCCGAAATCAGCATCGTCCTGCTTGGCCTACTCAGTTTTATGATTGCTGGGTTCGGGTTGCTGCTCATCCCTTTTAGCTTGCCGGGTAATTGGATCATTGCTGCTGCTGGCTTGCTAGGGCCGACCCTAGGGCTGGGATGGACTCCACTTCTAGTCTTGCTCGCTGCCGCCGCCGTGGCAGAAATCCTTGAGCTCCTTTTAGCGACTAAAACGGCAAAACGAGCTGGGGCCGGGAAATCTGGACAGTGGGGGGCCTTTTTTGGAGGGATTGTGGGTGCCATCTTCGCCACTCCTTTCATTCCTATTCCAATCCTCGGAACCCTGATTGGCGCCGCAGCGGGCGCTTTTGGTGGCGCAGTGTTGTTTGAGATCGTGTTTGCAAACCGTGAGAGCCGCCACCTGATGGGCATTGGCTTCGGGGCCTTCTTTGGCATCTTGCTAGGAAAGGGCGCCAAGATGGTCTTAGGCGCATTTCAAATTGGATATTGGGGCTATGTGGTTTTTGCCGAAATTTGGACTTAAACCAATCAGTAGCCAACTGTTTTGGGATTAGGGCGTAGGCAATGGGCCACGCAAACGCAGTGGCAGCGGTACAATCCGCTCGGATTTCCCTCCCCGGAAAATAGACACATGTTCAAGAAAACACTTCTCATCGCTTCGGTTTCGGCAGCCCTACTGTCGCCCATCTCCGCTCAAGAAGACGGAGTCCAGCTCGAAGCAGCCGCCCCAGTCTCGAACCCTGCACTAGATGCAATTCTCGAGCACGTTCCAGCAATCCTCGAGCATTCTTGGAAGTCCACTTTTAGCGTTTCGGTCCATGAGGGTGAAAGCCAGAAGATGGCTCTGACTGCTGGCGTGAAGTTCCAGGACAAGAAGCACTTCTCYATCGAGTTAGACATGACTGTCGAGGACGATTTTGAAGGCGAGAAGAAAATGACCTTCTCGATYCTYGCCGAYGGCACCTTCMTTTACRTTGACWCKCCAAGCATGGCYGAGCTTTCKSRMGGAATGGCAAGTGGCCCMGTCAARGTRGAGCTCGCACTTWTCGARAAGATGATGGCTTCCCAAATGGGCGGCGGCATGGCAYCGGAAGGTGYACCWGRTAARGACGCGATTAAGGAAATGGTTTCCGGCGCCCTYGAAGGCTTTGATTTTAAAGAAGAAGGCTCCAGCGAAGGWCTCCGTCGCTTTACYTTGTCCGGCGAAGAGGTCAACGGCTTCATYACCTTTGAGAAAAAGCACTGGTTCCTTTCTTCCATGGAAATGAGYTTYGATGAARRCAARGCGGTTGTRAATGCAACCGAAAACGCAATCGTCGARAAYTTYCCRGAAGGCACTTTCACMTTCACYGTYGCWGARGGMCAAACYGTCWTGGAYCTCACTTCGATGATSCAAATGATGGCGCCACAAGAAGAGGTTGCYGACGACGACCTCGAGTTCTAGGACCCCNTGGACCTCAAACATCCGGCGGGTACCCCCAAATGGGGTGCCCGCCCTTTTTAATGCAGCAGACCAACGCTTYCAATGAAACTCCTCCTGACTAGCCTGTTACTTTTGGGCGCATGTGCTGCGCCGCAAACGAATTCCAACCMAGCCCAAACGGGCCTTTCGGGTGGAARGGTGAAGGCMGTAGGTATTCCGACAACTTACGCGGGCTGGCTGGACACATTGCCAAACCAGGACCGTGAAGCGAGTAAGCCTTTTCAAGCTGGCTTTACGGGCAAGATTGTGGTCCATGTTCCTTCTGAGGACATGACCGTAGAAGTTCARATTAGTGGTTCGATTGAATATGCAGACATGCGCCACTTCCGTGARATCATTGATCTTCGYGTGGATCTAGGCGACCTCCCAGGAGACATGGCGATAGGGCCTATCAACGTCAGACTGCACATAAATGCGGACGGCGAATCTATGCATTTTGCCCCCGGCTTCAAAGACGACTGGCTGCTTCAAACYCTTAAGCAAACCAAYATGGGCTTCGAGAAGATGGTTTTTACTTTAGACCTCGACATCCTCGAAGAAATGCTTTCGGTGTATTGGGAGTATTTCGACAGCGAAGACATCGCCCTRAGTGGCTTGCTTCCTGAAGGSCTGAGCACCGAAGAATTTTTCAGCAGGGGGATTAACCCGGCGGCGTGGGCGAGAATGTATATGYTGACTGCGGACATTGAGAACTTCCGCGTGGATTCGGGTGAAGTGCAAGTGACCGCCCGACTCAAGGACGAGTGGATGGATGGCATGATGCTCCCYGATCCGAATACTCGCGAGATGATGGAGAACATCACTTATGACCTAAGCTTCGACCGCTACTCAGGTATTCCGACCAGCATGGGCATGGAGATGAGCGCCGAAGGTATGACCATGGAYTTCTCMATRGAGTTCCTAGATTTCAARGTAGGAGACGGCTTATTCTCCTCCGACCACTTCCAGCACCAAAGCWTGGAAGGACGCACCCCGTTTCCAATCGACACCTTCATGCGYATGGGCTTAGGCTCCATGCAAGGTCAGATTCAGGAAGACGACGACGACATTCCCTTCTAACCAACNCCGCAAGCAATGATTTTTTCAACACTACTCCTGGCCTCCCCGTTTCTTATCCAAGAGYCGGGCTTTGATATTCCYGTGACTCAAACCGGYGAAGMTGCTGCCGCRGCMTATGCTTCGTGGGYCGAGGSTTTGCCGRARRCTCTTAGTTACCCGRTGCAAATGKATGTCGRGTTTGAAATGGGCATGACGGTCCCATCCATYGRGATGGAYATRTCCTTTGTGGGCCATATGAATTCTKTATCCCTCTCGCCTAAGTCATTACAGGTTTGGGGCGATTGGCAAGTGAAATTGGGATCTCCAGAGAAAASCGTTGATTGGGATGYACAAWTYCAGGTTGGCCTAAATGAARAAGGGYTTCGTATGAGTTTTCAGGATGGGGGCACCATAGAAAAGGAGCTCGGCTTTCCTGTTCCCGCAGGATTTACCTTGTCAGCAGACCGCATAGGGAAGGTTTCTGATTTATACATGGGACTTTTTGACTCCATGTCCCCTCTTTATGGAGAAGAGATGATGAAGGTGTTCCGCTCCATTCAAGGTCCCGGGGAACTTATGCACCCTGCTCTTTGGACCCGCTACATGACCTACACCGAAGGCTGGAGTGTGATTGGATGGGGCGAAAAAGATGGAAAGGCCATCGTCGAAATGGACGTAGATATAGAACTCCTGAAAAAGGCGATGCAAGGAGAGCAGGCTCCTTTCGATTGGAAAGTGTTTGAGGAGATGGAATACCGAATGGTTGTGGAGACTTCTTCCGGTGCGATTTTGGACTGGAGCTTCGAGATGGATTTGCCGGTAAATCTTGACCCCAATCAGCCAGAGATGGAAGGGCAAATGATCTTCAAGATGGAGATGAAAAGAGTTCCGATTTCTGAGGCCGCACCCACGATGGAGCTTCCGGCAGAGGGCGTGATGAATCTAGATTCTCACTTTGACAACTACTATCCAATGATGGAAATGATTATGGAGATGGCAGCTGAACAAGCGAAGCAGGCTCAAGGTGAAAAAGAATCCGCCGACGATTTCGAGTTTTAACAGCCGCTCAGCATGAAATTAACATCCGCATTTCTTTCGGTTGGCATGCTTTTGGGCGGTTTAAGCTGCCAACGGAGTGAAGTTGAAATCCCGATTACGTACTTGGGTGCGGAGGCCAAGCAAACTTGTTTTGAATGGATTGCGCAGTTGCCTACAGATTTTGCATATCCTGCGCAGTCCCACGTCGAGCTGGATTTTGATTTTACGACTCCCAGCAATTACGAGGGGGACGATGTCCATTTTCGCTTGGTCTTTGACTTTCTAAGTCATAGCGCAACAGATTTCCATATTTGGGGCTTCCTGCAAATCCATGGAGTCATTGATGGCGGCTATGGCAAAACCATCAGTCGTATTGAAATACGCAGAAATGTAGATGGCTTGGAGGTCTTCTTCGACGACAAAGGTGCTCTCGCGAAAGAGTTCGATATCGAAATACCCGAAGCCTTTACGCTCTCAGCAGAAAACACCGCTGACCTAGGCAGTTGGCTCATTGAGTTTATCAGTGAAATGAATGCAATCCAGGGTCCAGAGTATGAGGCTCTCTATAGGAGTTATGCCTTGCAAGGCGGCGGTGCAGCTTTACACCCGTCGGCTTGGACTAGAATGATTCCATCTTTAGACACTGTGGACATAGTCGGCTGGGGATCCTTGGAAAACCGCAATCGGCTGCAGTTGTCGGTGAATGCGAATGCTTTAAGCCAAGCTTTTAAGGATGGGGAGTCACCGATTGAAATTAGTGGATTTAAGGATTTTTCGATCGAAGCCATTTTCGATCGCATCACTGGCGACACCCTTTCCTATGATGTCGCTGGAACCTTCCTCATTCACGACGAAGCAGAGAGTGGGCTCGGGGCGGACATTATGGAGATGAGGTTTCGTTTTGCTCGGGTTCTCGCGAAAAATAGAACCGGACAAGCCTTGCCGACTGGAAAGGATGCAATCATGAACCTTGATGAGGAGTACATCCTTTTCATGCCCTTGATAAGAGGGATTATGGAGTTGGAGTTGTCAGGGCTTCGTCTCCAAAAGGACGACTTGGAAGCCGCTGACGACTTCTCATTCTAGGCGGACGGCTTAGCTTTTTGCGCTTGCCTGAATCTCAGGCTCTACCGCCGCCCAAACTTTTTCAGCCACTTTGCGCCAAGTGAACTGGCTGGAGCGGGCGCGACCGAGAGCGGATAATTCTTGGCGCAAGGGTCCATCTTCGACCAAGCGGAATAGTTGTTTGGCAATGGACTCGTCGTCGGCGGGGTCGCAATAGAGGGCAGCGTCGCCACAGACTTCGGGGAGGGAAGTGGTGTTGCTGCAAACTACCGGACACCCCAACAGCATGGCTTCTCCAGGTGGCAAGCCCCAGCCTTCATAGAAGGATGGGAACACGAAACCGAGCGCRTGTTCGTAGAGGGCACGCAGCTCTGCATCGGAAACACGGCCTACGTGGATGGCATTCTCTGGGAGAGCATCGATGCCATCCTGTCCTTCAAAAACCTTGGGATTGGCACCGCCAGCAATCACCAGGGGCACGCGTACATCGGCTAGCTTCATCGCGCGGAGGATTGCAGCGAAGTTTTTATTGGGATTTAAACTGCTGACGGCAAGTAAAAAGCCGCCATGCCGGAGCCCATGCTCTTTAATGATGGTGTCGTCGGCGTTGACCCTCAAAACGTGTTCGTGGCCGTCGGTCGTCACCGCGATGCGATCGACCGGAATGCCAAAGTACTTTTGAATTTCTCGCGCAGTGCTTTCCGATACCGCCAAGAGCACCTTTGCCCGTTTTGCAACACGTGGCAAAATCCATTGGTAGATTCGGTTGAACATGGCGGTATGCGTTTCCGGACGCGCGATCGGTTGAAGATCGTGAATCACCACAGCCATATTCTTATGCCGCGTCGGCGCAGTATTTTTGAAGTTCAACAAGAAGCCCTTCGCCGCCATAGGCAAAATCAGTTGTTCCCATAGGTGAGAACGCAGTGGACCCCTGACTGTAAGTTGCAAATGCCGAAACTCAGGCATGTTGTCCGGTTGAGTTGGAGTTAACAACACAAACCGATACGCCTTCCGATCAATGCTTCCGTCTTCCAGCATGGCATCGAGTTCGCGTAAAACTTCTCGACCCCAGCGTTGCAAACCAGTGAGCGGTTCGGTGAGGAATCGCGCATTGATGAACACTGGAATAGGTTTTGTCACAGCGCCTATTCCTGGTCGGGAGGCGCAGCAGCCAAAATACGATCTTGCATCTCGCGGACCGCCTGGTCGAGTCCAGAGTAAATCGAACGGCAAAGAATTGCGTAGCCGATGTTCAGCTCTTCCACCCACGGTAGCTGCGCAATCGGCAGCACGTTTTCATAATCCAATCCGTGTCCAGCGTTAACCCGCAAGCCAAGTTCGTGTGCATAGTTCGCGGCGGTTTCTAAACGCTTCAATTCGTTTTCGCGATTCTGCCCGCGCGCGTTGGCATAAGAGCCGGTGTGCAATTCCACAAAATCAGCGCCCGAGCGAGCAGCACATTCGATGGCGTCGGGATTGGGGTCGACGAAGATGCTGACCTCGATCCCAGCACTGTGCAGGCGATCCATTTCTTCGGTCAAGCTCTGTTCGTATCTGGCGACATCTAACCCGCCCTCGGTGGTGAGCTCCTCACGTTTTTCCGGAACCACGCAAATCTGATCCGGCTTCAGCTCTAAAGCGAAGTCGAGCATTTCCTCGGTCCACGCCATCTCTAAGTTGAGCAGCGTTTTTACGGTCTCTTTCAGAATGCGAACATCGCGGTCTTGAATGTGACGCCGGTCCTCGCGCAGATGCACGGTGATGCCGTTGGCGCCGGCAAGTTCGCAGATGCCTGCAGCGAGGACCGGATCTGGTTCCTGGGAGAGGCGGGCTTGCCGCAAGGTAGCGACATGATCAATGTTCACGTGGAGTCGTGGCATGGCGCGCGTATTCTACGCCTTCCATGCTGCGTATTACTGCCGGAGAGTTCCGCGGCCGTCGGTTGAAGGTGCCGAAGGTTGAAGCAACCCGCCCCCTTGTTGAGCGGGCGCGGGAAGGGCTGTTTAATCACCTGCAGGAGTTGGTGAACGATGCCGTGGTCTGGGATGTCTACGCCGGCAGTGGAATCCTTGGCTTTGAGGCGCTTTCTCGCGGCGCGAAGGCTGTCCTGGCGGTGGAATTCAGCCGCGAGGCAGCCTTGCAGATTGAAGAAAATGCCGACCTTCTCCAGGTGAAAGCAGCCCACCGATGTCTGCGCGGCGACGCCTACCGTCTACCCAATATGAAGGGCCTCGGCCCAGCGCCAGATTTGGTGTTTTTCGACCCTCCCTACGATGATTTCCGCAAAGGCGGCGGCCGACGTGAAAAAGTGTGGCAGCTGTTTTTGGATTTGGCCAAGCTCACCACCCCCGGCGGATGCGTCGTCGTCCATACTCCACGCGGTATCCTGGTAGAACGCGAAACCGCTGCGCTTCCAGGCTTGGAACGCCGCGACTACAGCAACACTTCCCTTTACTGGTGGCATAAACCTCAAGCATGAAACGTGGCATTCAAGCTCAACTTTGGAACGGACGCAAGTTCGCCCCCGGTTGGATGACRTGGAAAGCCGGTWGCTTCGATCAGGTTAATTTTGAAGCGCCAAGCCGTAAGCAAAAAGCCGACCTGCACGACCTCGGYTTGAGYCAAGTGATGCCGGGTTTCGTCGACACTTTGCTCCACGGATTCGCCGGCGTGGATTGCGGTGAGGGTTCGGTGAAGGATTTACAACGCATGAGTCGTGCTCTTGCGGCAAGCGGGGTGACCACGGCCTTGGCAGGTTTTTATCCATTATCGAATGCCAAGTTACGCKYGGCTTCGAAGCGATGGGGGAAGTGGAAGGCGGAGCGTGGGACKGCACGCACGCGGTTCACCGGATGGCAYATCGAAGGCCCATTYCTTGCKCCAGARTTGCGCGGYGCTTTGCCGCGCAAAGACATGCTGAAACCGARTGAAGCCAACGCGAARAARCTGGTYCAAGCYTGCGATGGCTGGCTAAAACTTTGCACCTTGGCGCCGGAACTGAATGGCACGATCGAGGCGGTCGAAGTCTTGCGTGCTGCAAAARTCATCCCATCCATMGGCCACACTCAGGCGGAACACTTAGATTGCCTGTCGYTGGCGGCCAATGGCGATTGCGCGATCACACACATGGGTAACCGCCTGCCGGCCCTGACCGCGCGCGAAATGGGGCCCATCGGATTTGCYATGGAAGGCGCTGCAACATGGGTGGGCGTGATTCCAGATATGGTGCACGTCGCRCCGGAGACTCTGCGTTTGTGGGCGAMGACGCCGGCGATGAAAGACTCCCTCATGGCMACCTCCGAYAACTTATCGCATGCTGGATGGCTGGCCGAYGGATTYACATCGGGCGGCAARCGCCTTCATCGSAGTGGYGCGGTTGCGCTCGATGCGAAGGGAAATTTGTCGGGAACCTTGGACCCACTTCCAGAAATGCTTTTGCGTACACATCGYGATGGRTATTTGAGCATGGCGGATGTGGTGCGCATCGGTTGCWCYAATCCAGGMCGYCTGATTGGAGATTGCGGTGAGCTKMGTKCAGGGCATCGCGCAGACTTTGTGGTGCTGGAAGATGGCRGAAGYATCGGACCGGTTTGGATTGGYGGACGTCGGGTYMTCGGAGCATAAATGGCGCAAGAAAGTCCTCTTGATCGRGAACGCGGGAAYATYGCGGCGTTGTTGCGCGATTGGCCTCCGGGACACATTGAGCGGCTCATCCAAGAACAGCTATTTCGCTGGGGCGCCGAAAGCCTTGCAGAGCAACTGAACTGGTGCTGGAATCCAAGGCTGCGCACCACCATCGGTCGCGCGCTTTTAGAGGAAGGGTTGTTGGAGTTAAATCCACTGCTCTTGGGTCGCCACCCAGAAGAAATGCGCGGTGTAGTGATTCATGAACTTGCCCATTTGGTGGTCACCGCGCGTCACGGCTTGCGAGTTGCCCCACATGGCGCAGAATGGAAAAACCTCATGCGTTTGGCCGGTGAATCCACCAGCGCAACGCATAATTTGAACGTCGATGGACTACGCGCTTCACGGAGGCGGAGGCGTCGTCGCAGAACGGTGCGCATTGCTGGAATTACTTGGCGTCGACCAAGAAAAAAGTGAAGGGGAAAGGGATCTCGCGGCAACTTGGAGGCATGGGAGAGAAATCCATGTTGATCGAGCTCGAGGAGGCATCCAATCATTTGGAGTGGTTGCAAGTTTTAGCCGTCTCGATGGTTGCAGACCAACAGGCCGCGGAAGACTTGGTGCAGCATGCTTTGCAGGAAGCTTCGCGTAAAAAGGATTGGCAGCCGGGTCGCTTGAAGCCGTGGTTAGTGGGCACGGTACGCAATCTCGCCCGGCAATATTTCCGCACGGAATCACGGCGGCGAGCTAGAGAGTTAMGGGTGGTGGAAAMGGCAGAACTTCGCGCGCAAGGAGTTTCCGGTGCAGYAGCYACGACCTCGCCGGAAGARTTGGCTCAACAAGTGGAAAGCCAGCATCTGCTTTCTTCGGCGGTGGTGGAGTTGCGGGATCCATATCGAAAAACTTTGCTTTTGTTCTATTACGGCAGGCGATCACAGGYAGAGATTGCAGAGGAACTTGGGATTAGCCCGCGGACCGTGGAAACTCGATTGCGGCGYGCGCGGGAGCAACTGCGCAAACGYCTGGTCGGTCAATATGGGAAAGAAAGTTGGGCGCTTGGAATCTTGCCGCTCATWAAGCGTTTYCCGCCGCCAGCGACRCCCCCACCRATGACAGCSGTTGGACYGGGCRGCTTTGGAGARGGATGGTGGGCGGCAGGGGCCTTGMCGGTTTTGGCTGTTGGCTTGACTTGGTTCNGCCCCANAGGAAGAGARCGAGATGGGGCRCGTGGACGATGTTGCGTTGATCGCAAAAATGCAACCGTCAAAGKCGCAGAGTGAAGTTGTCGAGCGGAACMYTCTCGCGCATGGTGCCATCCCATCGGTAGGAGTTGTCCCTGCACKACTTCCTCCMAGCCAAAACTTTRTTTTACAAGAGCGCGGCACTGGGGTTGGCCTGGAAGGATTACGTTTACGTGTACTGTTTCTGCGCCCGGCAAACTCTGAACAAAGAYTRCAGCSYCATGCYCCRGAGTTTTTCCARCCGCAAGACCGGATTTGGTGGAAGCTTGGCGAAGCCGAAGRACTSAGTGACTCGCAAGGTGGCGTGCGTTTTTATCCACCGGAGGAGKCCACYYAYCTCATGTTGGTCCTCGGGACTCACAGTYCCACGCACAGTCTTTCAGGCTACAGCACGCGGTTCAARGCATTCGAACGCAAAGCTCTCGCTGGYGAAAGTGTTCCTCTAGAAATGGTACGTCGCACTGGAACCGCTTCTGGCTATGTCGTCGACACRCAMAACCATCCACTTGCCGATGTATTGGTCGATGTTTTTTTCGATGCGCCAGGAGGATTAAGTAAAGACCCGGTGATGACGCTTTCAACGGAAGCYGACGGCAGYTTTAGTATTCCAAACATTGCATGCGACCAAGGTGGGTTTCGTTTACGCCCGCGAGGAGATCTTTACGCTTCGGTGCAATCGTTACGCATGCAAAGGTATGCAGGTTTTGGTGTGGACTATCCTGGGATAAGCTTAGTGCTCGCTCCTGCTACAAGGCAGGCAAAGGTTCTAGTCCAATCCGAAAACGGATCCGCGATTGAAGGGGCGACTGTCATGACCACTCGCGTGCAAGCCGAACAGTTTGATTTAAGTTATGAGTTTGGCACTTATTTAAGGGATTGGAGGGCTCARGGAGTTASCGGACARGRTGGGGYCGTGGTGCTTTCAGAACTCCCAGATGGCGCCTTGGAATGGACGGCGCAGCATGTAGATTTTCGTCCGGTAGAGCTMARTGARTTTGAAGCGCCATCGAGCTTTTCTTTAACCTTAAGCAARGGCAGTGAGGCTCARATTCTGGTGACCCACGAAGGCGAACCTGTGGTGGGTGCCTCGGTGTCCTTGTTTTCCAAGACGCAGCGGAGATCCGACTTGACCGATGCCGAGGGCGTGGTTTCCTTCCAAGGGCTCTCTGCAAAAGAAGAAGTGCACCTTACGGTGACTCATCCTGAATATGCCTTTTGGCAAAAGTCCGCATGGGAAATCGTCGGTCSRCAGGGGACTGAAACAGTAGAACTTCAGACCGGGCATTCCATCGCGGGGAAGGTCGTGTGGGATTCTCAAGCGCCAGGCYTCGYAGGCAATCGGCCCCGCGTTTTCATTCGCCCTATTCCAGAGCTCTCATTGACGTCGTTTCCTATGCGTGAAAACAAACGCGTRGATACTGGTTGGTGGCAAGTCTCCGGCATGGACGAAGTCTTGGCTGCRACYGACGGCAGCTTTGTTTTCCATGGCCTRCCCGACACCGATGTTGAAATTTGGTTTGGGTTACGTCGTCGTCCGCTCGGATTTGCAAAGGCCYATAGCGGCGACACCGATGTGCACCTATATCCGCAAAGCGGCATGGCCGATAARGCCACGATAGATATTCATGTGTTCGAGGAACTCAGTGGCCGGCCGGTGACGACYTATTACCTGTTTTGGACCAAGCTAGATGGAGAGAAGCCGATCACCTTGCCAGCTACGATTGTGAAAAATGCAGGTGGCCGCTATCGCCAGTTTGGATTAACCCCTGGTCGTTGGTCACTTACTGTGTGGGCGCCGCAAGGATTTACCACCAAACGACTGGACTCACGAGCCATCGTTCCAGGCCCTCAGGCACTTGAAATCCCACTCGCGGCAGCGCGTAGTTTGAGATTGCGTTTGATTGACCCCGAGGGCCGGGTCCTTGAGGGGGCTGAATTTGCCGCTCGGTCTCTGGACGGGGATGTGCTCCTCCAGGGTGGATTGCTCGGTGGAGGCTTCCGCGAATGGTCCACCACCAATGCACGCGGCCAAGTTTCCATGAGTCATGTCCCGGAAACGCAGGCCTATCAACTGATTTGTAAGTATCAGGGCCGCAAACACACCTTTCATCTTCCGGGAGCCCGCGTCGAAGGCGAGCTGCGCGAGTTAATTTTCCCGACCCTAACTAAGGATTGAAACCTATCCTTCGAAGGCCGCAGGATTTTGTCTGAGTGGTAAGATACGGGGCTATGGCAGCTTCCCATTCGCCCTTGGAACCGCTTTTTTTCCACCGCATTCTCAAGGAGAAGGTGTGGGGTGGGAAGAGCTTGTCCAAAACCCTTGAGCTGGACCTCCCATTCGAGGGTCCGCTGGGGGAAACCTGGGAATTAAGTGATTATCCCGGCGAAGAAACCACCGTGCGTGGCGGAGCTCAAGATGGGGTTAGTTTGCGCGTGCTGATGGAGCAGGATTCCGCAGCTGTGCTCGGCCGTTCGCGACCTTCTGCCGATGGCCGCTTTCCTTTGTTGGTCAAGTTTATTGACGCCGGCGACGATCTCAGCGTCCAGATTCACCCTGCCGATGGCCCGCAGTCGCCGACCGGAGTGGGCAAAACCGAAGCCTGGTACATCCTTGATCAGGAGCCAGGCAGTGGTGTGATTTGTGGCTTGAAGCCAGGCACCGCGCGCGAAGTCTTTGAGGCGGAGGCGGGCGACAAAAGGGTGCGTAATCATCTTGCGGAAATCGAAGTCAAGCGCGGCGATTGTGTTTTTGTTCCGTCGGGCCAAACGCATGCCATTCGCGCCGGCGTGGTGCTGTGTGAGGTGCAACAAACTTCCGATGTCACCTATCGCATGTACGACTGGGATCGTCTTGGCCTAGATGGCAAGCCGCGCGACACTCACTTGCAGCAGGCCTTAGAGGTTGTGGATTATGATCTCGCCCCTGCACGGCCCACCCACGCTGAATTTGATGCGCAACCGGGCCTGCAGATTCAAGAGCTGGCTAGTTGCCAATACTTTCGTTTGGCTGCGCTGCAAGTTGGCGCGGAAGGCGGATACCTTTCTACCGATGGCCTAGCACTGACGCTGGCTGTCGTCGGTGGTCGCGGACAACTTGGCGACCGCGAACTTGTTTACGGCGATACCGTTTTGGTGCCGGGAAGTTTAGACCAAGTAAATTTAGTGGGGAGCGTAGAAGCTCCGCTTGAGATTTTGATGGGAATTGCTCTGTAATGGCACGTCGTAAAGTAAACAGAAAAAAGCGGCCGCTCGCAGGTAGTGGTCGGGGTAAACCGAAAATATCCAAGCGCGCAAAACGCGTCGCGCATGGATTTGTTGCAGCGAGTAAATCGGCAGACACTTCGGTGGCTGCGGACCGCGGCGGCATCGAAGCGGTGTCGGACAAAGGCGTGCGCTTGAACCGATGGCTTGCTGAGCAAGGTGTCGATTCGCGTCGGAAATGCGATGACAAGATTTTCGCCGGGGAGGTGATGGTCAACGGAACCATTGTCAACACCCCGGGCTACCAGGTACAAACGGAAGACGAAGTGTCGGTGAACGGCGCGCGCATTCGCATTAGCCGCCGCCTTTACTACATCTTCTATAAACCACGTGGCGTTTTGTGCACCAATGACCCGCGTGAAACCCGGACGCGTTTGTGCGACTTAGTGGACCCGATGGTGCCAAGCCGAGTGTACCCAATTGGCCGATTGGATGAGGATTCCGAGGGTTTAATCCTGCTTACCAATGATGGAGATTTCTCCAACTTGATTGCACACCCAAGTTTTGGTGTGCAAAAAACCTACGTTTGTCAGATCAACTCTACGATTAGTGGCGAAGAACTGGAGCGTTTGAAGGGTGGTGCATGGGTAGACGGCGTGAAGGTCATTCCTAAAAGTGTGCGCGTCATCCGCAAGCTCCCGAAGAGCACGATGGTGGAGATCAGCATTCGWGAAGGTCGTAACCGTGAAATCCGTCGACTCYTRGCCCGYTTTGGATTTGGTGTGCAACGGCTTAARCGCATTCGCATTGGATCGCTCAGCGTGARGGGAGTGAAGAAGGGCATGTTGCGCCCGCTGTCTCGCATCGAGCGCGATGCTTTGGTGGAAGATGCGCGCAGTGAAAAYGATGACGACAGTTTGCTGCCGGATCCAAAATACGCRCCGAAGCGYCCGAATAAAGCRCCGGCCAAAACTGCGCAAGGYACSCCGGAGCGGTTTAATAARAATGTGAAGAGYAGCTTTCAGCGYATGCCGAAGGACTCTTCGAAGAAGTCAGGCTCGAAAAAATCGGGACCYAAGAAGTCAGGCCCTAAGAGGTCGGGGCCTAAGCAAGGAGGACCTCCTTTTGCTTAAGTTCGATTGCACCTTGCGCGATCCGGTTCATGGYGACATTCCGCTCACCCGAGAGGAAATGGGGATCCTTGACACCAARGAAATGCAACGCTTGCGCAAYGTGCGGCAGCTGGGTGTGACTTACTTGATTTACCCTGGCGCGCAGCATGCACGCTTTGARCATTCCGTCGGAACAGCGCACTTGGCCACCAAGATGGCYACCTCGATTAACCAGGTACGCGACCAGCAAAGTGACGGCCGACTAGATGGTTACGAYGACCACGCACTGCGCAYYATYCGTCTTGCCGCATTAGTTCACGATTCCACCCATCTACCTTTTGGTCATAACATTGAAGACCAAACYGGATTGCTYCCGCGKCAYGACACCCCGAGTCGTTTTGAACAAATGTTCTCGGACTCCACGGAGCTTGGTCGTGCMTTACGCGACACTGGWGCGCGTGAAGATGTCCTATCCATTCTTGCGCCYGAGCTAGTATCCGAAAACCGACGCGTGCCAGCYTTTTGGGGCGGCCTAGTCAGCGGCACCATCGATGCCGACATGCTCGATTACCTCGCGCGCGATGCCATGTTCACCGGGCTCAAGATTGAGTATGACCCGCGCATCTTCAAYGTTTTTCGCGTCGACCGCAGCTCTCAACAGTTGTTCGTCGACCTCGGACG
Organism: Planctomycetota bacterium; assembly: GCA_002746235.1. Lineage (GTDB taxonomy): Bacteria > Planctomycetota > UBA1135 > UBA1135 > UBA1135. The sequence continues at coordinate 24,638 of NVWJ01000001.1, read as the reverse complement.
TCAGGGWTATCTGAAGGAAGCSGTRCYCAGCGAAATCATCCGHTGYCTGGARGCCCGCTAYTACTTYTCSGAGCGRGTGTATTACCACCAYGCSAAAATCGCTGCAGGYTCTTTGGTRGCSAAGGCSGTCGARATTGTCCTGCTRGARAATGCRGTYAGCTTYGAGGAGCTACARACYKCCACCGATGCTGGCCTGTTCGGYCTCCTAGARCGTGCCGATATYGCRGATSMCGGACGYCGYGCYCAGCTMGATCTMTACYTGTCGGCTTTGTCRCGYCGGGTYTTGCCYAAACGSGCYGCGGTCTAYCCGGTTTATGCSAACAAGGAAATCCARCAGGACCTNATCGATCGSTTCTTTGGKTCKGGCTCRGCGGAACATCGTCGTGSYRYCGARCGCAARATGTCKGAGGCYCTRGARAAGGYYASYGGMMRCAARATCCCRGTGATGCTGTATTGYCCYGCYGGCCAYATGCARCTCAAACAAGCAAAAATGCTTGTGYAYTGGCCCGGAGCTCAAGGATTGGCSCCGCTCGCCGATTATGCRGATGAGGTCCCACGTTTGCGYGACTTRGAACAGAGCTAYACGCGRGGGTGGAAGTTCTATGTTCATGTTCTCAGTAACGACCCSGYYGAGCTTGCTGCGGCGCACCAGATTTGCGCCGAGTTCTTCCCGGAAGCGACCAACGTTCTGGCCCCBCCAGCGGGCACCTCAGCTAGGCAATTCCTGTAACGGGCGGGCGAGAGGCGTCTACAATGAAAGACACCTCGTTGGTCATGTCCCGACCAATTTCGTCCCCTGAGGAAATGATTCGAACCCTAATTCTTGTCTGTGGCRCCKTGTTGCTATTTGGTGCCCTCCAAGCTTCACCGGATTTCCTCCGTGATCGTGGGACTTTGTCGTTGTCGGCTGCYGAAAGCGTGGTTTTCCTTGGRATTTCCGGRGATTACAAAGAGGTCAGCGCCGATGARCTWGCCATCCGCYTGGCCGGCGATGAGGATTTRGYGATTGTGGGCGATTCCATCCGCGCRATGGCSGATCGCAGCCAACGWGTCTGGGCTGTCCGCACCAGCGAGCCGAAAAAGATYGCYAAGCAGTTGAAGAAGCCGCTGAAGAAGCTCGGCTTCAAAGTCACTCAGCTRCAACTCTCGGTAGTGCAGCCGCTTAAGAACGATGCCAAGGCCATGCGTAGCGCATCCCGRGTGATTGAARGCGATAAAAAGGTCTGGGCTGTCTGGGCCGATCGYCGTTCMCCTGGTGTTTGGATCTTTCACGAGTCCAAGCTGTCGGGCRAGAAAATCGAAGGCATGTTCCGCAAGACGGTCGCCAAGGTAGCTTTCTACCATCAGGAGTTCGAGTTCTCGACCACCGAGGGCGCCGACCTGCCAGGCTTGACTGCTGCTGCCAAGGAAAACCTCGATGCACTGAAGGTCTCGATTCGCGAGGACCGTCTGGTCCTAGACCTCTTCCTGCGCGACATCGATTCCATGCTTTTACTGGAGAACGAGAAGGGTACAAAAAGGTACCTGTGCCCGGACATCGTCCATCCTTTTCTGGGAACCAGTGCTGCGGCTAGTCTCGATTGGGCAGTCACCCTCGAGAACGACGGCTTTCCGTTCGTCAATTAGGCAAATTATGATTTTGTCTGTTTAGACTAAATCAGAGCTTCCTAAGGCAAGGTTCGTAAAAGCTAGTTTAGATTTGCACGGGCAGAAGACCCAGTGTGTTCCGATAATTTGCATGACTTCTCTAATTAGCAATTCGAGAAAGTTTGCTAACTTCTACGCTCTTTAGAAGTAAAGAAGGCGTGGATGATATCGCGACAACAACTTCTGCTGCTGGCACACCGGGACCCTTGCCGGGCTCCTTGCCGTTATGGGGATTCTTATTCCAAAGCACTTAAACGCGCTGCAATCCGCTTAAGTGATTCGCGTAAAACATCTTCCGATGCCGCAAAGGAAAGTCGGAAACTATCAGGCGCACCAAAGGCAGTGCCGCCAATACAAGCCACTCGGTCGACTTCGAGCAGAATCTCTACGAAGTCATCGCCACMATGAATCGTACGACCGCTTTCGGGATCGGTTTTGCCGAGAATCTTCCGCACCCCGATAAAGGCATAAAAGGCGCCTTCCGGACGCGGGCAGTCGACTTGCGGCATTCCCTGTAACGCGTTGTAGACCAGGTTGCAGCGACTCTCAAAGCTCTTGCGCATGGATTCGCGCTCCGCATCGGCATGCTCCAGAGCAGCCAGAGAAGCCAGCTGTGAGATGGCATTGGGGGAGCCAGTGAGTTGACTCGCAACCGTGGAAATACGATCGACGACATCGTCCGGGCCRGCCAGGAAACCCATGCGCCAACCGGTCATGGCATAGGCCTTGCTCATGCCGCCAATCCARACACTGGTCTTTTGYAGTGCGGGCACTAAAGCCAGCGGAGAAACATGCTTGGCGTCGCCGTAAGTGAGGCCACAGTAAATYTCATCGGAGATCACGCGCACACCYTTCTCGGCGGCCCACTCRCCAATYTCGCGGGTGATGCTTTCCGGRTAAACCACTCCGGTCGGATTGCTCGGCGAGTTCAGCATGATGGCAGAGGTTTTTTCGGTCCGCGCTTTCTCGAGCTCGGCAACMAYCGGCAGATGGTCYGGYCCRCATTCCACAATCACCGGAACTCCGCCGGCGAGCTTGACCATYTCTGGATAAGAGGTCCAGCAGGGYGTTGGCACGAGAACTTCATCGCCATTTTCRACCATRACCATCAGGGCTTGGGTCAGTGCAATTTTGGCGCCATTGGTGACGACGATTTGCTGCGCGGTGTAGTTGAGTCCGTGTTCGCGSYTCAGYTGATCAGCCACCGCCTGACGTAAAGCCAAAATTCCAGCTGCGGGGGTGTAGCGCCCAGCTCCCTCTCGAATCGCCTTAATCGCAGCTTCTTCGGCGCATTTCGGTGGGCTGAAATCCGGCTCTCCGGCGGTCAAATTGAGAATTCCGACTCCTTCACGCATCAATTGTTTCACCCGAGCAAACATCACCAAAGTGGCAGAGGGCTCTAATCCGGCGGCYCGTTGGGCAAAAGGGCGGGGTGAAGATGTCATCGCGGATGGGTTCATGGTTGACGGCAGGGCGGGGGGACGGAATTCTACTCTCCGAGCGTCCCAAAGAACTGCCATGCCTGAACTCGGAATCTTAGATCGGCTGCGCGAATTCCTCCGCAGCCGTCGTTTCATGTGGATCATCACCATCACCTTCGCGGTGGTGCTGTTCCTATATATGCTATTTGTCACCCTAATCTTTAATCCTTTCGAGGCAAAGTTAGACGACACGGCGACCATCGTGCCGGCGCAGGTGGATTACTTCATTCGCTGGGACCGCGCCGGAGATCAATTCGGCGATTTCCCAGAGCCGAAAGCGTGGTCTTTTGTCGAGGATAGTCCGAGTTTTGAGGAGGCAAGTGCTTCCGGGGCGATGGATGCGCTCGGGGTGAAAATGGGTGTGACCAGCATGCTGAGTGAAATCGGCAACATCGCGCAATACTTGCCGGCAGGCCTTTCTCTAAAGGATGATTTCCTTGGCGAGGTGGTGATTACTGGCAAGGGTGAAATGCATTTCGATAGTCGATTCGAAGGCATGGTCATGTTGCGCGGTTCGAATAAAGTGAAGATGGGCGTGGCCATGCTCGACTTCGATTTCGTGCGCAATAAATTGCCGGAAGGTTTGCAGTTCGAAGCCTTAGATAACGATGTCTACAAAATCCCTCAGTTTGAGCCTTTTGGTTTTCAAGATGCTTACCTGGGGCGGGTGCAAGACATCATTATTCTTTCGAGCCGTTTGCAAATGATTGAAGAGGCGCGCGACTTGCATTTACATTCTGGCCAAGATTCTTTGGCGCAAGCTTCGAACTTTCGCGATAACGTAACCGCATACCTTGGCCCGGGTGAAAATCCATTGGAAGTGTTTTTCCGATGGGACAAAATGGGTGCGCAAATCGGTCGTTGGCCGGACCCAAACAGTCAAGATTTTGCTTCGCAGTTTGTCGGCCGCCTATTTCACACCGGACTCTTGCGCTACCTCGCCGGCTACTTGCAACTCGACAAACACATGGTGTTGCGTTTGTCTGGCGATGTTGACCTGAGCGCGGCGGATGCTTTCACATCTTCTTGGTTGGAAGGTCCAGGAGTTGGCGCGCAACGCATGAAAGATTTTGCCTCGATGTCCCCATCGACAAGCTTCTCCTTTACTGCGATTGGAGGCGATCCTGGGAAGGTATTGATGGAAGCCTATGATTTGACGGCCGGCGATTTACGTCGCACCATGGATGAGGCGGTTGCGCAAAGCGGGCAATACCAAGGTATGGCTCATTTACTACGTGAGATTGGTGGAATCTATAAACCAGGAATCGCGGTGGTGTTGAGCGAATATGTTGCGCCTAAACCTCCGGAGGAGGGCAAGCCAAGCAATGCCCCTGTGCATGACAATACGCCGGTACCGTTCTTTGCGGTAATGGGAAAGGTGCGCAGTTACGAGGCTTACCAACGCGTTTTCGATTTCCTAAAACAGAACTGGACGGAGTTTACGGGGCGTCGTGAAGACCCTATCCAAACGGTGCGCTTCAGCAGTGGAGCGACTGCAACCAGTTTTGTTTCACGGGTCATTCCTGGAACTGGCGAGATTGTGTTGCTTTATATCCCGACTCTGGAAACTTTGGTACTCACCAACTCGGCAGATTTTGCACAGACGATAAACGATCGGGCCTTCTTAGAACGTCGCAGCACCAAGGCCAAGCAACGCCAACTTCTACACCAGAAGGGATTCGCGGAAGCCTTGGCTGGCAGCAGCAATGGCGCACACTTGTTTATGTGGATGGACCCCGGCAAGGCTAGGGAATGGTTGGAGTTAAACTCCGCGGCCTCGGCAGAAGAGACTTTCCGCGGTGAGAAAGAAGCGGTGTGGAGAAGCCTGCGACCGCAAGAAGAAAAGCGTTTACGTGAGCGCATGTTTGATGGTCGCACTGATTTGAATGCGGTGGAGCAAGCCGAGCTGCTCGATGCCATCGACGATGCTCTGCTCAGCGCCGACACTGGGTCCGCCCGCCGTATCCCAGTGCTCACCGAAGAAAACCGCCGCGCCTGGCTGCCACTGCAAGTGATGGATTGGTTCTCCTTCGGACTGCGCATGAGCCGACGCCATGCCGAGGTTGTGATTCATGCAGAACTTGGTGGGTAGCTTGAGCCCAGCAGACCGCCGAGCCACAAAAGTACTTATTCACGGCCTGTTGGCCCCGGCATTTTTGTTGGGCTAGGGGTTCACAGGAACGGGGGGGCGGCTAGAATTCCCCCTCGCAACCCAGCCGGGGTGGCGGAATTGGCAGACGCGCATGGTTGAGGGCCATGTTGGGTTAATACCCAGTGCAGGTTCGACTCCTGTTCCCGGCACCAAATCACGAGTCACCTTCGGGTGGCTCGTTTTTTTTGGCACCAGGTTGCGCCACCGGCTCGGAAAGCACATTCCCGCGGCCTGCTAAAATCTAGAACCATGCCAAGTCCGAAACTGAGCGTCCAGACCACCACTCTTTGGGAGTACCCTTCGCAGCACTACGGTGATGGCGAGCAGGGGAGTAAGGATTACCGCGGTGCAACTCCGTCGTACATCATTTGGAACCTGCTGGAGCGGTACACCAAGAAGAATGATTTGGTGGTCGATCCTTTTTGCGGCAGCGGCACCACCTTAGATGTGGCCGCCGACATGAAGCGCAAGGGTTTGGGATATGACTTGCAGCCGCATCATGAGCGGGTCCTGCGTGCCGACGCTCGTGACTTGCCGCTGGAAAACAACAAAGCCGACTTTGTGTTTATGGATCCGCCGTATGGCGACAATCTGACTTACTCCGGGCTACCGGAATGCATCGGCGAAATCCCGGCGACCGACCCACGTTACTTTGAAGCCTTTGAGCAGGTGTTTGCAGAGGTGGAACGTATTTTGCGCCCCGGCCGTTACATGGCGATTTACGTTTCCGATATTTGGAAGAGCAGTGCCTTTGTGCCGATTGGAAGCATCCTTTCTGAAATGTTGGCTCAGCGCTTTTTGCCAGTGGATCACATCGCAGTGGTACGCGGGAATAAGGATTTGGAAAAAGGCAACTACCACAAGTCGGCAGAGGAGGAGAAGTTCTTCCTACGCGGATTCAACCACTTGCTGATTTTCAAGAAGCCTGAGGCAGGTGAAGTGCGTCGCGCAAGAGTGGAAGGTAAGGTGCGTCAACGTAAGGAATCGCGCGAAATGGGAGACCCGAAACGTGAGGATGGCCGCGGGCCCCGCCGCGGTGGCGGTGGCGGTCGGTCAGGTGGTGGCGGACAGCGTCGTGGCGGTGGCGGTGGTCCTTGGAATAGCGGCCGCTAAAGAAGGCCAACGCTTCATCCCGCTTCACCTAAGCCTTAAGCCAGGGCGTCGTCCGCAACATGGTATTGCGGATCTTCCAGCACATTGATTTCCATGAGGCTGCCAGCTTTGCCAAGCAGTTGCTTGCAGTCAGGGCTTAGGTGGCGCAAGTGCAATCTCTTGCCAGCCTTGATGTAGCGCTCGGCCAAAGAATCAATCGCTTCAATCGCCGAGTGATCAGAAACGCGCGCGTGTTCGAACTCTATGATGATGTCTGACGGGTCGCCTTTGGGGTCGAACAATTCAGAGAAGCTTTTGGTCGATCCAAAGAACAGCGGGCCGCGAATGGAGTAAACCTTGGACCCACTTTTTTCAATGTGGGTAATCGCGTGAATCACTTTGGCGTGCTTCCATGCGAACACCAAGGCGGAAACAATCACGCCGACGAAAACCGCCATGGCAAGGTCAGTGGCCACCGTCACTCCAGAAACTAAAACGATGACGAAGGCGTCGGACATGGGGACTTTAGTCATGACGCGTAGGCTGGACCAGGCGAAGGTTCCAATGACCACCATGAACATGACGCCGACTAAGGCTGCGACTGGTACCACTTCAATCAAGGGCGATGCGATCAACACGAAGGCAAGCAAAACGACGGCTGCAGTGATTCCTGAAATGCGTCCCCGTCCGCCGGAGTTGATGTTGATCATGCTTTGGCCAATCATCGCGCAACCACCCATGCCGCCGAACAAACCACAGGTAACGTTTGCGACACCTTGAGCCACACACTCCTTGTTGCCACGTCCGCGTGTTTCGGTGAGTTCATCCACCAAGGTCAAAGTAAGCAAGGATTCAATCAATCCGACCGCGGCCAGGATGATCGAGTAAGGCAAGATAATCCACAGCGTTTCCAGGGTGAACGGAACTGCTGGAATAGAGAACGATGGCAGGGTTCCGGCAAGCGTTGCACCTTCATCTCCGGTCATCGAGCGCAGATAATCCACAATCGATGGCGAGTCCAAGCCGAGCCCCATGACCACTAAAGTGATGCCGACAATCGCAACTAAAGAAGACGGCACTGCTTTGGTTAGCTTGGGCAGGAAGTGAATGATGGCCATGGTGGCAGCGACCAAGCCGAGCATAATGGTCATCTGCGAGCCAGCCATCCATTGCATTTCACCGCCAGCTCCGAGGGTTTTGAACTGCCCTAACTGCGCAAGGAAAATCACAATCGCCAATCCGTTGACGAAGCCCAACATGACTGGGTGTGGCACCATGCGAATGAACTTTCCTAATCGGAAAACTCCCGCCGCACCTTGGATGAGCCCCATGAGGAGCACTGCTGCGAACATGTACTCCGCTCCATGTTCCGCAACTAAAGCCACAAGCACCACCGCGATAGCGCCGGTTGCTCCCGAGATCATGCCTGGGCGCCCACCGAAGATTGCGGTGATTAATCCAACCATAAAGGCGGCATGCAAACCGACAATCGGGTCGACTCCGGCCACAAACGCAAAAGCCACGGCTTCTGGGACCAATGCCAGCGCTACGGTGAGGCCCGACAGTATGTCGTTCTTAAGGTTGAAGCGCGGGCTTGGATTGAGTTCAAACATGATGTCGGCGTGCCCAAGCCAGGGATTGGGCGCAACACCTTATCCGTTCAACCCATACGGTCAATCACAATCCGGAATCCTTGGCTGGGTAGAGCACTGGAGCTAGCTTGTGGCTAATATGGGGGCCATCTGCGGAGAAACCCGAAGTTCAAATCCATGATTTCAGCAACCGAAGCTTTACAGAAGTTGGTCGACGGCAACCGTCGCTTTGTCGCCGGGGAAACGCATTGCGCGCCGTTAGAGGTGCAAGCGCATCGTGCAGCCTTGGTCGAAGGGCAGAAGCCTTTTGCGGTGATTCTGAGCTGTTCTGATTCGCGCGCACCCACCGAAGTAATTTTTGATCAAGGATTGGGAGCTTTGTTTGTGGTGCGGGTTGCGGGGAATATCGCGGCGGCATCGCAGATTGGGAGTGTGGAATATGCGGTGGAGAATCTTGGTGCACAGCTCGTGGTCGTCATGGGGCACACTTCTTGTGGAGCGGTTGCCGCAGCCATTGCGCAGATCAAAGATGGTGCCGAAATAGCATCGCCGCATTTACGCAGCGTAGTCGATCAAATCCGCCCGGTAGTTGACGCCGATTCTCCGGCCGATGCCGTGCGCGCAAACGTGCGTCACAGTGTTCAGGTTCTGCAAACCGAATCGTTGGTTCTGCAGGGCCACTCTGAGGAGGGAGGACTGAAAATTGTTGGTGCCGAATATAGTTTGGGCACAGGCGAGGTCCGTTTCCTGTAATACCTTTGCACTTCGGCAAAGTGCAAAGGAAAGAGCTCGCATGAACCAACATGCGAGCTCTTTCGAGTGAAGATGGTGCAGCTCTAGAAGCCGCCCATTCCGCCCATGCCACCCATTGGGTCGCCGCCGCCTGCCGCCATCGGAGGAGCAGCCTCCTTCACTTCGGAGACAATCGCCTCGGTGGTGAGGAGCAAGGTGCTGACCGAAGAAGCGTTTTGCAAAGTGATGCGCACGACCTTGGTTGGGTCAATGATGCCCGCCTTAATCATGTCGACGTACTCGCCAGTGGCAGCGTTGTAACCTTGAGCAAAGCCTTTTGCGTTACGAACCTTATCCACGACGATGCTGGCGTCGACGCCGGCGTTTGTAGCAATCTGACGAATCGGAGCTTCGAGAGCACGGCTGATAATCTCAGCACCCGATTTCTGATCACCAGACAAGTCCAGCTTAGCAATGACAGCTTGCGCACGAACTAAGGAAGTTCCACCGCCAGGAAGCACGCCTTCTTCAGCGGCTGCGCGGACGGAGGCGAGCGCGTCATTTACGCGGTCGGTCTTTTCCTTCATTTCAGCTTCGGTTGCAGCGCCAACATTCAGCACAGCAACTCCACCGGCCAACTTCGCAAGACGCTCCATGAGCTTCTCTTTGTCGTAGTCGCTGGAAGTGCGCTCAATCTCAGCGCGAATGAAATCCATGCGCTCTTTGATTGCAGACTTCTTGCCAGCACCTTCGACGATGGTGGTTGTATCTTTGGTAATGACCACGCGCTTGGCTTGACCGAGCTGCTCTACGGTTGCGGCGTCCAACTTCAGACCGAGGTCTTCCATCAGTGCGACGCCACCAGTGAGGACAGCAATGTCTTCCATCATGGCTTTGCGACGATCGCCAAAGCCTGGAGCTTTGACTGCAGCACATTTAAAGATGCCGCGTAACTTGTTGACCACCAAAGTTGCGAGCGCTTCACCCTCGACATCTTCTGCAAGAATCAACAAAGGCTTACCGGACTTAGCTACGGCTTCCAGCACTGGAAGCATGTCGCGTACGCTGGAAATCTTCTTCTCGAAGATGAGGATGTAAGGATCCTCCAACTCGACTTCCATTTTCTCCATGTTGGTGGAGAAGTGCGGAGACAAGTAGCCCTTGTCGAACTGCATGCCTTCGACCCACTCAATCTCGGTTTCRAGCGMGCGSCCWTCTTCCACGGTGATGACGCCATCTTTACCAACCTTCTCAAAAGCTTCGGCGAGCTTGGCGCCGATCTCTTTGTCGTTGTTGGAAGCGATRGTCGCAACCTGCATGATTTCCTCAGTGGTYTTYACCTTGGTCGACTTCTTYTTCAAGAATGCGACGACGGCTTCCACTGCAGCTTCCATRCCGCGCTTCAGTTCAATCGGGTTWGCACCAGCAGCAACGTTGCGTAGGCCTTCTTCGTAGATGGCTTCGGCGAGCACGGTTGCAGAGGTGGTGCCATCRCCMGCAATGTCGCTGGTTTTAGCGGAAACCTGACGCACCAGTTGTGCACCAATGTTTTCGTATGCGTCTTCGAGCTCAATCTCGCGTGCAACCGTGACACCGTCCTTGGTGACAATCGGAGTGCCGAAAGACTTCTCGATGATGACGTTGCGGCCRCGTGGRCCGAGGGTGACTTTGACTGCTGCAGCGAGCTTTTGCACGCCAGCGCGGATGCCCTCGCGAGCTTCCTGATCGAATGCGATTTTTTTAGCCATAATCTAAGTCCTAACCAACGATTCCGAGGATGTCGTTTTCCGACATGATGAGGTACTCCTCGCCTTCCCACTCGACTTCGGTGCCGGCGTAAGAGGTGAACAGCACTTGGCTGCCGGCTTTCACGGCAAACTTGGTGCGGGTGCCGTCATCCAGCAAACGGCCTTCGCCCAATGCGATCACGGTGCCTTCGGCTGGCTTCTCCTTTGCGGAGTCTGGCAGCACAATGCCACCGGCGGAGATGTCAGCAGCGGCGAGGCGCTGGACGAGAACTTTGTCGCCCAAAGGGCGGATTGCGACTTTCTTGGCGGTCTTGGCCATGKTTGATTCAGGTTTCTCGTAGCGCCGRWTTACCAAGGYTCACCRCYRAWGGGYGGYTSRYTCTYGGGCTCGYCCTGGGCAGGACGGGGKTTYACWRGCGACTGGGAAAAGATGCGTTGGACGGTGATGCGTAGCAACTCCGCCGGGATGGGTTTTTTCAGCATRGTGATGACACCCAACTCCATCGCGGCGAGTTCAATCTCACGCGAGGGGTTACCGGTCATCAAAATACTGGGAACAAGCTGCCCGGCTTGTTGTACCTGCCCGATGACCTCCAAGCCGGTGAGGCCTGGCATGTGCATATCGAGCAAAGAGAGGTCATAACGGGTCGCCAGCAACTGACGCAGAGCATCTGCGCCGGTCGTTGCCATCTCGATGCGAACGTCCAGRCCCTGCAATAGGGCCACGACAGCGCGAAGCTGGTCGTCTTGGTCGTCGGCTACGAGAATTCGGTARGTCATGAGGGTTCCTCGCCCGTTTAGAGCAATCCTCGTGCCATCTCCGGTCTGCCGTATCGGCAGTCCACTCTCCAATCAACGTAGAACCGACACCCTAAGCGCCAGACTTAATCAGAGTTTCCCAAGGTCTTCCTCCTCGTCTTCACCCTCATCGCCGAAATCCATGCCGCTCTCGACCCACTCGTTTTCCTCCARCCACTCACTYTTRTCYAGAGCYTGSGTGCGGCCTTCCTCRAGGATGGCYTCATCTTCCCAGTGRTCRACGGCATGTTTCAAGACATCRWGATCGAGGCTGCCGGCGCAGAGCAAACATTTGGCGCCACCTTCCAAAGCCTCGACGGCATCGCTGTAGGTRMWSRMWKCRKMKSWKCWAASSKKGYMWCGSMMKWSRRTWYTSGCWGMAYWCMWKMCKCWWYCWTACTAGGCGCCGACTCACGTYCGGTCTCGCGCCATCGTAAATAATGTAACAGCGGYAGTTGCAGTAATGCATGTGGCAACTCGCCTCTTTCCAAAAGWGCMGACAAYTCAYAAAACGGAAGYAGYTCGACATCGATGACTTCATCGTGATCCAGGTCGCGCGCGATATCGCGTTTGGCGTTGCGCACYAAATAGGAGAARCAGTGATTGTCRTGGGTGGCGGGGTTGGGTTCTACCGCACAAATCAATTCCGGCGCATCGCCACGGTASCCGGTTTCTTCTGCRAGYTCTCGTGCMGCCGCAACCACYGGYTCTTCACCAGGCTCAATGATGCCGCCTGGAATTTCTAAACGCACCGCACCAACACCAGGMCGATGCTGACGAATCATGACGATGTCATCGTCCTCAGTCACCGCAACYACATTCACCCAGTCTGAAGCTTCGATGACAAAAAACGAACGCTCCCCWTCTTTATCCGGGTGCGTGTAGAAATCYTCCCGTACCGAAAAGATRCGATAGTTTCCATGCGTCTTCGAGCGCCCCTTSTTCCAGCGTTCAACCATGRCCAGGTGCGACATTCCCAAAATGGCCRCCGCCAACGGCCTCTCGRGCMACTTCCAAGATTGCAGTCACCGCGCCGGATGCATGCAAAGAGTAAAGCGCAGCGGCCAAGTAATCGGCAGCCATMCGTTCTGGATCTTCCTCTTCGAAGAACCGGGTCACCGCAGCGGAAGCACCAAACAACAAGGTTGCGGTTGGCTCATCCTCCTGCCAAAAACGATCCCATTCACTRAACCGTGAATCTGCCCGCCGCGCAGCAAGCCGATGCCAATGCCCTGCACGAAGATGCGTGGCAAGGTCGGTCGAGTCTGCCTCTACGCGTACCTCCCATATTGGATCATGTCCTTTTTCGCCCCAGGCCATGCCGAGGAAAAGCTGAATCAAACCCTGCCCGTCGATCCATCGATAGCCGAAATCGGTTTCGCCATTGCCAGGAGCCGTGGAGGTCAACGCAAAGGGTGAGTCCTCAGGCAAATGATAARTTGCAAAGGCGCGGTCCAAAACGCGGCGCACCCGACGAAACAAGTTTGGAATGCGAATCACCGACGCTAAATCTTCCAGCACAATCGCATCTTCACTCAGCGGGTTCGCCGATGTGGAGCGTTGCGGCTCGGAGGACTTCTGTGGGGACGGTTCAATCACGTCCCGGCCAGTGTACGCTCAAATGGCGAAGCTAGCTGTCCATCAAGTTGAGCACGAAACTGGTTTCTTCCAGTCCGGCTTCCAAACTTCCAAGCATGACTTGCACCGCTTCTTGGCCGCGTCCAAGTTCGTGCAAGGCTAAAACCAATTCCGCCACGGTGCCGGCATCGGTTGGTTCGTGCTGCCAAGAACGCTTCAGGTAGGCAACAGAGCCTTCCAAATCACCCACGGAGCGCAGGACCTTGCCCAATTCGCGAGCGACTTCTGGAGCTYCTGGGTTTGCACGGAAGGCTTCGAGAAGAAAGTCGGCAGCAGCAACAAAACGCCCTTCTTCGTGACATTGATGGGCGTGCCGGAGCAGTTCTTGTGAGGTAGGCATGGGGCGAGGGGCGTCTCGAGTGACGCAACAGGCCTTTATCGACTGCTTAGGAGTACCTGCTTAAGCCTTGTCTGAGCAAGTTTTTGCGACATATAAAAAGCAGGTCAGGCATAAAGCCTGACCTGCTAGGTCCAACGGACAAGTTGGGTTAGTTAACGCTAACCTGAACCGTGTTGGAATCTTCACCCAAGACCTGAACTTCCATGTAGAAAGTACGACCAGCGCCGGCGTTAGGCACGGTGCGGTTGAAGTTCATGTTGCCGAGGCTGTCGGTGGTTCCAGATCCAACCGTACCATTGAAGGTTGCAAAGAACGGACTGTTGTCCGAGTTTGCCCATACGCAGGTGTAGGTTTGAAGAGGAGGACAGTTATCAGCCGAGAAGGTGATGGTTTGACCCGTGTTTGGAGTGGTATCCGAAACAGTGAAGTTAATGGTGTCGTTACCGCCACCAGCTCCGCCGCCGTCGCCATCGAATGGATGACTTTCGGAGAGCAGCTCACCGCCGTTTCCAGTCGTGCGCTTGACGTGCAAGGCACCACCTTCCCAACCGCTAGCTGGGAGAGTCATGGAAATCGAAGTGCCGCCACCGGTCGAAGCGATATCTGGAATGGTGACGTGAGCGCCACCGTTATTGCCGCCGTCGACTAGGTCGTTCTGCAGCCAGATGCGGTTGGTGCTGGTCGAGAAACCAGTTCCGGTAATGGTGATGGTGCCGCCAGGAACCATCGAGCCAGTGATCGAGGTGATGCTTGGCATGTTGGCWGAGCGTGCACCGTAGATGAACTGAACGCCAGCAATGTCATCGTTCTGAATCGAACGATTTCCCTGTCCAGTTCCACTAATGGAAGCAAACATGGTCGATCCGCCAACACCTGAGTGACCGAGGCCTAGAGCGTGCCCAATCTCGTGTGCAGCAACACCTTGAATGTCAATGCCAGAGCTTACGGTGCCAGGACCATCTTGCCAGGACCATGCAGTCCGGTAAAAGCGAATTCGCCATCCGTTGTTAATCGGCGTCTCAGCGTAAGCCAAAACTCCGCCCGCAGAACCGGAGATGGAGGAGATGATGTTGTCGTTGGTGCCACCAATGCCGTTTGCAGCGCCTTCCCAGAAGAAGCTGAAGTCAGCTTCACCGGAGCCGACAAAGCCTTGCGAGCTGTCGCCGCTTCCATCGCCGTGAATTCGGGAGCCCCATTCAGCGCCTGCCTTCCACATAGCCAAATCGGCACCCGTGTACTGAGGCCAGTTTGGGTGAATGACGGTGTTGTTGTTAGCAGCGCCAGTGAACTCGTTGAAGTGACGGAAATCACGTTGGCCAAGGTTCAAGTTCTCACCAGGACCTAGGGTTGAAAAGCCTTCAGCAGTTTGAGGCATGGCGAGGAAAGTAGAACCCGCTAGGATTGCACTACCAAGACCAAAACGTAGGACGTTCTTCATTACTTAGCCTCCTGACGAAGGGCACTGATGGAAGACTTTAGTGCGGAAACGCGAACGTTGCCATCGATTGCAAAGCCTTCGCCTTTACCAAGGACCACAACACCTTTCTTGGTGTCGACGGTGCGGAAGATACCGCCCATCGATGCGTAAACGCAGTGGTCAATCTCCGGGCCCCATCCTTCGACTGCGCCACGGAAAACGACGACGTCGTTGCCCAAGCGGTAGTCTGCAGGTGCAGGCATGGAGGTTATGGTCATGGATTCACCTTGGTAAGTACCGCCTAAGAAGGCAGCTTCCACGGTGGTCGGTTGACCGGTGAATAGGTCTTCACCTTGAATGGTGAGGATGGTGTAAATCAGTTGAACTTCGTCTTCCGGTGTGAACGCAGTGGTGCGTACATCGGTGATAGTTCCGTGAACTGCAGAATCAGTCCGCGAAATCATTTTGGCGAGATCCAACTCCTCGATGCAAGCCGATCCACCCTGCACGAGCAGGAGCATGGACGCAGCAGCAAGTAGCCAGCGCAATGTTTTCATCTTTTATTTAGGGTCTAGGGAGGGTTTCGGAGCCAGTTGGGTATGCCACCGGCCGGTGTATTAAGGGGACACTGAAAAGGAAGCTCAGGTTCCCCAATTTCCCCATTTTCCAGCGTATTAAGCGGCAAAGGGGCCATCGCAGTGCGATTCCAGCTCTTAGTTTTATCAGGTGAATGAGAAGGGAAAGGCCATTTTCTAGGATAAAAGTAATAATCCATGGCAGAATAAGCTTATGCGGCGTTTCCTCCTCCCGATTTTCTGTGGTGGAGCCCTCGCCATCGGCCTGTTGACGCAGGCAGATGCGGGCTCCAAAACACTCGAATTAGGCCCATCTACGGTAGAAATCCTACCCTTTGGCCTACTGAATGAAGTGCGTCGCACCGACATGACGGTGCCCATGCAGGTCCAGCTCTACAATCCGGGGGAAGCCACGGTGCGCTTGCTCGACCTCAGTATTTTAACCCCGGAAGGCGAAATCTTGTCGCAGTGGGACTTAAATGACGTACCCCTGCAGGGCGATGGCGGTGCCGTGCGGGAAATCTACATGGACATGGAGCGGGTCAACCCCGATTTCAGCCATCGCCACACCAATCGTCTTTACATTCCTTTGGCGGATCGCGAGGACATTGGCCCTGAGGCGGAAGCAGAAGGAATACGTCGGGTGATTGATGGTGTGGAGAAACTCAAGACCACGGGCGCGCCTCAGCTGCATAACGCACCGTTCGATATCGACCTCAACACTCTGTTCGGCGGGCCTTCACAAGTCGGAGACCTGGTCCCATACGTAATTCGCGTGCGCTGGAACGATGGCACCGGCATCACTCAGCAAACCAGCTTGGCGCGCACGGTGGGCGTCATCAGCCCCTTCCTCTCCCCTCCTCCTGGACATTGGTCCTTTGGACGCGGTGTCGGTTCTTGGATTGTCGGCGACATGCATGTGCACAACTGTCGCGAYGAGGCCATCAATGGYTGTGAYTCMTGTTCGGCGGAGTCGACCAAYATCACYGGTTCGTTCACYAAYGCYCAGCTCAAGAATCARTTCCAATCCCTMGGTTTCGAYTTCTTCAGTTCCACCACYCAYTCTTACTGCATTAATTCTGACTCRGAATTCAACGCTGTGCTGACCGAGTCGGCCACCCTTTCGGATCCCAACTTTGTCATGTTGGCGAGCACCGAGGTTTCTGGCGCCGARCTTGGCCCACAGACYGGSAACGATAGTGCCGACYTMCTCTGCGCYCTAGGWTTTGGCGAYTTCKWTGTCCACCACATGGGMGCGCACAACATYAGYTCGCGYAAGCTCGGTGGCCGCGATGGCTTTCTCGACTTCTGCGATTCTCCCATGGGSGAACAAGGCGCCAACACCCTRGCCATCAACAACGAAGGYGGGTTTGCAGTTGCGCACCACCCGTCATCGGACTTCTGGGCYTACAACAGCACTGGCTGGATGGGYGGTCAACAGGCCAATAGCGTCTGGGGTGTTGAGGTGTGGAACGGATCCGAAGGCCCAAACGTCTGGCAAGCCTTCCACCGCAACTGGTGGGTGGATCGCATGACCGAGGGTATGCGCCTGTTCCCATACTCGGGAAGTGACACTCACGACAGYGYTTACAACTTTGGCGCTATGCACACCTTTGTTGCCGGTGCGCTGGACCAAACTTCGCTGACYGCTGCTCTAAGGGGMGGCAACAGTTACCTYTCCAAYGGCCCRTTCTTGGAAGCCGTGCTCAGCGATGGSGGMRKTCGYGGCCTRCCYATGGGTGGCAAGGTGTCGGTGCCTGSCTCGCGCATCCCGCCAAACTTCACGGTTTTTGTCGACGTCAGCTACAACGTCGACCTAGTWGGCTCCACTCTTACCGTTTACCGCGGCGAAGTGGGCATCGGCGAGACCATCATTCACACCGTCTCCGGATTAACCGGCGCAGGCACTCTCCAGGTGCCCGACACCCTGCCAACTTCGAGTTGCTGGTATCGCGCGGAAGTGCATAACGCCACCTTCCAGCAAGGTGCAGTCACCACTCCCGTGTTCATCACTCTTCGATGAGTTCGGATTGGGGCCACTCTGTTAGAATCCCGCCGGATGCCTGATAGGATTCCTGCAGATTGGTCCCCGGTGCGCCGGATTGAAGATGTCGATAGCCTGAAAAAGGGGATCGAGGTTTGGGAGAAGGCTGGCATCATTGGTGYCGACACGGAAGCGAATTCATTTTTCGCTTACCACGAGCGGATGTGCCTCTTGCAGATTACCGCGAGTGGGGAGGATTACATTGTCGACCCGATTGCGCTGGGCGATGATCTCAAGTTGATCAACCCGCTGTTGGCGAATCCTGACATCGTGAAGATTTTTCACGCCGCCGAATTCGACTTGATGATCCTGCGCAAAGATTTAGATGTCGAAGTGCGCGGTATGTTCGATACTCAAGTCGCCATGACCTTGTTGCGCCACGACAAGACCGGTCTCGCTGCGTTGATTCAAAGTTACTACGGCATTGAGTTGTCGAAGAAGGAGCAACGCTCGAACTGGGGGCAACGTCCGCTAACCGCTGAGCAGATTGCTTATGCACGCATCGATACGCATTTCCTGGTCGACTTACATAGTCGCCTAGTGAAGGAGTTAGACGAGGCCGACATGACCGGCGCGGCTTACGGCGAGTTCGAACGTCAAGAGCGCGAGATTTTAATTCCGGGTCCACCGAATCCAGATCGTTATCGCAAAATCAAAGGCGCTCGTGGGCTGGATCCTTCCGCCATGGCTTCCTTGAAAGCGRTTTTTGATTGGCGCGAATCGGTTGCCGAGAGCCGCGACATYCCTTTGTTCCGCGTGYTRGGSAATCAGTCTTTRGTMGATATGGCYAAGCGTCCGCCGCAGGATCGCAAGCAGTTGGCAGAAATCAAAGGCGTMGGCTGGAAGAAAGCTAAGCGCTATGGMGATGACATGATGGCCGCCTTAGGTTCTGCAAAAGGCAAGACGATTGACACCAGTGTGCCGAAAGTGTCACCGGAAGAACGTCGTCGTCGTAAGGTGCAACGCGAAAACATGGATGCACTGCGTGATTGGCGCAAAAAGGCCGCGCGCGATTTAGATTTGCCGAGCGAGCGCTTAATGCACCGCCGTCACTTAGAGGCGATTGGCAAGGCTTTACCGCAGAACAGCGAGGAATTGCTGAAGGTGGTACCGTTGAACGATTGGCAGCGCGAGAACTTGGAGTCTTCCTTGCTCGTCGCTTTAGAACAACTACCCGACCCGGAGCAAGCATGAAACGCGTTTTGATTTTGATGATGTTGCTGTGCGGCGCCTGCACTGGCCCAGGGTTTCAGGACGATGGCGGCCCCACTCAGAGCCTTCGGTTTTCTTCCGATTGGCAATCCGACAACAGCCCCGCTGTTTTGATTGACCCGCGCCCGCAAAAGGAGCAGGACCTCGAAACTATCGGTCGTAATCGCTGAGCGCAGCTTTTAGTCCGCGTTCAAAAAAGTCGCGCTCTAAGTCGTGACCAATGAAAACGATTTCGGTGTGTGCCGGATGCTCCTCCGACCAATTGCCATGCGCTTCTACGCTGTATAAATCGTAGACGCCTTGCAAAACACAGCGGTAGGGCAAGCCCGATATGTGCAGAAACCCCTTGTAGCGCACTAAGCGTTCGCCGAGCTGTTGCACGCAGGTATCGAGCCAGAGCCGCGTTTTTAATTCGTCAAGCGGCGTTTTACTGGTGATGCAAATCGCTTGGATCCCAGCATGTACATGTTCTTCCGGAGGTGATTCAGGAAGTACAGGCAATTCACGTTCGTAGGCCTGAAGCACTGCATGCAGCGGGACGTCGGCCTTGGTAGCTTCTACCAAATCTGCAGTTGGGTTCAGTCCGCGGAGGCGTGCGCGCGTTTGCTGGAGGGATTGTGCATCGACCAAGTCAGTCTTGTTCAGCACCAATAAATCCGCAAGGACGATTTGCTCCACCGCGCTTTTGTTTGGCAATGCAATCTCAAGATTGGCGGCATCGACCAAAGTCACCACCGACTGCACGCGGTAATAAGTGGCGATTTCATCTTCGACCAAGAAGGTGCGCAGAAGAGGAGCTGGCTCCGCAATGCCGGTGGTTTCAATCACCACGCGGTCAAAAGAACGGCGTTTTCCGAACGGGAAGCGTCGTCGGCGAAGCTTGATGAGGCTCTCGACCAGGTCGCCGCGAATGGTGCAGCAAACGCAACCGTTCGCCAGTTCCACAATGTCGTCGGTGCTGCGCACAATCAGCCGGTCATCGATTCCAATCTCACCGAACTCATTCACTAGAACCGCATAACGCGTACCGGCGTCGTTGGTCAGGAGGTGATTGAGCAACGTGGTTTTGCCTGCACCAAGCCACCCAGAGAGCAAAGTCACCGGGGTTTGCAGAGCTTGGGTTGGGTCCGACATGGGCATAGAGTAACGGAAGTCGCGGCGTTGCCTGTTGACGACTCCGTGGTTGAAATCGGACTGCTCGGCCTAGCTACAATCCCCGCATGGTGCTGGGGTTTCAGGGCTCATTGTTTGGCGCGCCGGAAGGTCGGTATGCGCAGGTCGCACTGGATACACCAGTGCGTCGGGAGTTTGCCTATTTTGTGCCTGAGAACTGCGAGCCCTTAGAACCGGGCTGCCGGGTGCGGGTTCCTTTTGGTCGCCGCGAAAGTGTGGGGGTCGTGGTTGCTGTCGATGACCACGCACCGGCCAATGTTGCGCCCGATCGGATTAAATCCTTGCTCGCGGTTCTAGATGTCGAACCGCTTCTGAATCCTGCATTGTTGCGCCTGGCGCACTGCATTGCCGACGACACCTTTTGCTCCTGGGGCCAGGCGCTTTCCGCCATGCTGCCGGCAGCGTTGCGGCGGGATCGACCGCGGCGCACCATTCCCGTGGTGGAGTTAGTCAAGGAGGTCGATGCCGGATTCTGCGAGGAGCTAGAAAAGAAGTTTCCGAAACAAGCAAAAGCGCTGGCGTATTTGCAGCGCGCCGGCGGGCCGATGGAAGTGCGCGAGTTTCGAAACCGCACCGGTCTTACGAAATCGCCATTAGATACCTTGGCCAAGAAAGGCATTGTGAAGTTTGGGCGCAAGCAAGAAGTGCTGGATCCTTTTGCCGGACTAGAAGTAGTGCGCGATGCGCCGCCAGAGCTCACTCCAGCGCAGAGAAGTTGCGTGGACGATGTCATCGGCGCGCTCGACCGCGAACTTTACGATGCGTTCTTACTCTTTGGTATCACCGGTTCCGGAAAAACSGARGTCTATCTTCATGCTYTRGARCACTGCCTCGCGCAAGGSCGYGGCGCRATTGTGTTRGTTCCGGARATTGCSCTRACTCCMCARACCGTTTCKCGKTTYCGYGCCCGMTGCGGACAAGTGGCAGTYTTGCATTCCGGCCTGACCGACGCCGAACGGCATGATCAATGGCTYGCGATTCGCGAAGGRCGTGTACGTGTAGTCGTAGGTGCRCGCTCGGCACTCTTCGCCCCGATGCCAAAGYTAGGGCTCATCGTTTTAGAYRAAGAACATGAGTCTTCCTTCAAGCAAGARTCCACMCCGCGTTATCACGCGCGCGATGTCGCGTTGGAGCGTTGTCGCCTGGAAGAGGCMGTTTGTGTTTTAGGRAGTGCGACTCCAGCYTTGGAATCGTGGGCSTCGGCGGTGAATCCTGGTGGMTTRCGTTTGYTGGAGTTACGCGAACGCGTGGCCGGCGGTGTGCTGCCGACGATTCARGTGGTRGATATGCGTGTGCAGAAACCGGAGAAAGGAAAATGGTTGGTCGTCTCGCAACCCYTGGTCAAAGCCTTGGGCGATACYTTGCAACGGAAAGAACGTGCGATTCTATTCTTGAATCAACGCGGTTTCGCCCCAGCATGGCACTGTAAAAGTTGTGGCGGTAGCGTGCATTGCAAAACTTGCGATGTCGCGTTGACCTATCACCGTTGGCGTAAGAAGGCGATTTGCCATTACTGCCTGCATGAAGAACCGCCACCGCAAATTTGCACAGGCTGTGGTCGTCCGGTGGAAATGGTCGGCGTCGGAACTGAGCGAGTGGAAGACAGCGTGCAGCGCTTATTTCCGCATGCTCGCCTTGCACGCATGGATCGGGACACCATGCTTCGACGCGAATCCTACGAAGAAGTGCTCGCCGATTTCGGTTCTGGCAAGAAAGACATTTTGCTCGGCACGCAAATGGTAGCCAAGGGTTTGGATTTCCCGGACGTCACTTTAGTGGGAGTGTTGAATGCAGATACGGCTTTGCATCACCCGGACTTCCGCGCGAGTGAGCGTTGTTTTAACTTGATTGCGCAAGTTGCCGGACGCGCAGGGCGTAGTGCGCTTGGCGGAAAAGTTGTGGTGCAGACCTGGATGCCGGATCACCCGGCGATTCGTGCGGCAGCGCAACACGATTATGTGAGTTTTGCGGCAAAGGAATTAGAAGAGCGCAAGATGTTCGGCTTCCCGCCATATGGCAAAGCTATGCGCATTACTTTTGAAGCGGAACATCGGTCGCGGGTGGAGAAGACCTCGGAGGAGGCAGCGACGGCATTGCGTGCATGCATGATTGGCCGCACCAAAATCCTTGGACCTTCGGCGCCGCCGGTTGAAAAACTGCGCGGTCGCATTCGTCGTCAGATTTTAATCAAAACTGACCGCGACGGGCTGCATGCCATGCGCGAGGTGCTCTATGACCTTTGCCAAAAGCAGGGCGTCACCGTGGATCCGCTTTAAAGGCTATACCTACTGCGTGGCATCGGTTAAATCCACAGCAGCGCCACCGTTCTCCGCAGCTAACTCAGCCAAAAACTCGGCACGCACTTCACCTGCAGCAATGGTATTAATCACCACTTTGCGGTCACGGTTGGCGCGTTCGAGTTCCATCAAGATGGCGTCGGGGAGTACCACGCGGCCAAAGGTGGGGTCGCCATCGGTCAGCAAGAAGATCGTTTGTACATCTTCAAAAGTCAGCGCGGCCATCAAGGCGCCGTAAAGATTGGTTGGACCTTCCGGCCGGACCTCCTCAAGAAAAATACGCGCATCTTGAGCATTCTCCGGCGTGCCTGCAGCCAATTCCTGCTTCCATGCCTGTACTCCGCCCGAGAACAGGATGATGTTGAACTTTGTATCTTCATTCAATAGGCCGATGGTTTCGATCAGTGCATTTGAAAAATGCTGGTAGAAAGTCTCACCATCTTCGTAGGATTCCATCATRGACCCACTGATGTCCATAACAAAGATGACTCCACCCTTTGGGACCTTCACTCCGTGATAAACACTCGTCACRATGGAATCATGTCCCTTGGTGCGACGCTCTCGACGGTTCGCCAACTTCTCTTCTGCAACGGCTTGTTCGGGCARAATGAAATCGTCGGGCAAATCCTCATACCACTTGCGCCAAATGTTGCGCGCAGGCCCAAAGTCTTCACCGGTTAACTGACAAAGTGCTTCCACGGCATCGTCCTGTACCCGCCCRACTTCGGTGTCGATGCAATCCACCAAAGGACCGATAGATTCTGCACGCCGAAAYTTTAACAAGGTTGCGACCGCTGCTGCACGGACGGMCCATTGRGAATCGTGRAGCATTTGAATCGCAGCTTGCAAGGCCTCKGTGGATTCTGGAAATTGGCTTAGGGCGGTGATTACGTGCAGGCGAATCGCATASCGYCCRTCCTTCACTAARAGCAARAGGTGGGGTGCGAGGTCCGCYGGCAAATCGCCAATMTGCGAAAGCGCCCAYGCCGCSGTGGTGCGYGTGCGTGGATTGTCGTGGCCAAGTTGTTCGAGTAAAACTTGCACGATTGCGTCWGGGTGAGCGCGGACTAAGCCTTCTATKGCGTAATCGCGAATCCKTGGRTGGCGATGCTCTAAAAGTTTCAGCAAGGCGGGTGCMGYTAAATCCGGTTGTCGAAGAGCGGCCATGGAAAGTGCCTTYGCACARGCAGCGACGACCTGTAAATCTTCATGGTTTACGCCGATTTGAATTAACACATTCACTTCTGGAATGGTGGTCGCGCCCCCYAAAAGRRTTTCGATGTCGGGCCGTAARGCTAAATTRTTGGCATGTTCATAGGCCGCCAAYAAAGTTYGAAAACTAGCTGCTCCGCCAAAGGTGGAGAGTGCGCGAAACGATTCCAACCGCAAGCGCAAATCGGGGCTGGTGAGATAACTTTCCACCGTGCGTAAACCGCGTTCCAAATGCAGACGTCCGATACCAAAAACACCCACACTGGCATAAATCTTGTCCTTAGATTTAGCAGCCTTCAAAACGATCTTGTCCAACTTTGGAACTTCTCGCTCAATCAAGTTACGCAAGATCTCACCACGAATGCGCAGGTCCTTTTCCTTTTTGAGTCGAGAATCACGCAGATACTTCAGGTCGTCTTCGGAACCTTTTGCCAAGTCAATACATGCTTGGCGTCGCACATTGGGATGAGTGCGGTTGCGCGCTAAAACTCGCAGCTTATCGTGGGCATAATCGGTTCCGTTAAGCGCGACGGCGTGAACCGCTGCCAGCTGCATCGGACCTTCCAATTTAGGCACCAGGCGGAGCAGGGCATCGACCGCATTTTCACTGCCGATGAGGCCGATGCTATGTAGGCAAGAAACGGCTGCTTCCGAATCGGCAGCGCGCCGCAGTTGCTGAAACCGGTCCAGCTGCTCCTCTAAGGAGGCGGTGACAGCGGGCGCGGGTTGTTGAAGCGCGTCGGTTTGGCTGGGAGCAAAATGCAGCGCCAGCGCAATGAGGAAGGTAAGCATCACGGGTCTATCGGAGGTTAGGTCTCCAGGACAGAGAAAATAGACTCTTCATGGGCCGCTGTCACGCATTTTGACGTAGGCCAGGCTTTACCTTGCCTAAGGAAACTCTGATTAAGTCTGGCGGCGACTCCGCAGCCGAAATCGCTTGCCCCTGCGTTGCTTCATCTTGGCTGTAGCGACACTACAGCCTTCGATTCGCGCCTTGGGGCAAACGATTTCCATCCACGGCCTCCCGCACAATACTTAATCAGAGCTTCCCTAAAACGAGTCAATAAAGCTCAATCTCAGCCAGCCCAACGCTGACGTTCTCTCCCAGCCGTTGTTCATTGAGCGAAAGCACTCGTAAACGTATACGGCTGATTTTCCGCGTGCCCTCAAACTCGAGGACCGCCTTTTGTTGGAGATCTCCGGGCAACGAAATGACTCTTGGCTTGTCGTTGTCGATTTGGATTTCGAGTTGGGTGATCTTTGGAGTGGGTGAGAACTCGCGTGGATCTACTGGGGCCAAAACCAACTTTAAGGTCTCGCACTTACGCGGGCGCTTAAAGCGCACATCGATAAATGGGGCGGCGTCGTCAGAGTCGCAGAGCCAGAAGGTCTCGGGGCGGCCGTCGGTGAGATATCTTGCTGGATGTTGCTGCCGAGAGCTGGAAGCAGTCACCCTGGGGCTACCGGCGGGCGCTTTGTTGTATTCCC
>NVWJ01000017.1 GCA_002746235.1 Planctomycetota bacterium | reverse complement strand
AATCGAAGGCTGTAGTGTCGCTACAGGCAAGATGAAGCAACGCAGGGGCAAGCGATTTCGGCCGCGGAGTCGCCGCCAGACTTAATCAGAGTTTCCTTAGTTCGAAAAGGCCTTCTCCAAAGCAGCCCGCTCCTCGGCGGACAGCAGCATTTCTTGGGATTGCGCTAGGAAGAGGCTCCGCTCACTTGCGTCAAGGCGAGGCGATACATATTGAATCAAGTACTCCGCTGCACGCTGGTCGCTATCTTCTCCTGGTAGACGTAAGGATGCCAAATACCCGGGTTCCTGAAACAGGTCGAGCACAAGTGCTAAGTTCGCATCATCGGGAGAGCGGCCTAAGGTTCTCCATGCCTGTCCTCGGGTGAGTGGATTTTGATCCAGGCGGGCAAGCCAATTCAACATTTCCGCATCCATAGGCTCTCCCTTGGATAGAGAATTCAGGAAGTAAGCGTCCATGACTTCTTTGCGTAAGGATCCCTCGTGGTATAGAAAATCTAACTCCCCTACATTTTCGATTGGAAGAAAACCTGTCGGAGGCTCACTAGTTTGTTCTGCAGTGAGGAAATCAAACTCCGAGCGCAGGGTCCATTCCAAGACACTGCGATCTCGTCCCCCAAGCATGGCCCAAGCAGAAAGGAATCCTCCAGTGGCATTCATGCTGCTAGAAATCATGCGTAACAATTCACCGGCCACTTGCGGTTCTTGGCTTGTTGCAATCCATTCCGCTAACGCCACGACATCGGCAAAATCCATTTTTTCTAGCAGTCCCATGATGCTTGCCCAATCAGCCGATGACTTTCCATCGAACAAAACGCGGATGGCAACCAAACGAACCTTATGTGAGGGATCTTCCAGGAAACGTTCCACCCGTCCGGAATCTCCTCCCTCCATCAATGCGTGAAAAGTGTCTTCCAAAGTTAATAGGAAAAACGCCACGCGCCACGGAAACTGGGATTGATCCACGTTTTCGGGGCGCAACTCAAGAACCAAATCTAAGTCCTCTGCGTTCAATAATCGCCTCCCCCTCCAAGCGTTGGCAGCAACTTGGCAAATATCTTCAGACTGCTCCGCCTGTAAAAATAGGTCTGGCAAAAAGGACACGAATGAGGCTTCGGTTTCGCCTGGAATCTGCAGCCAACCTTCCAACATGACCGCCATGAGATGCCCAAAAGGGTTGGCAAACTCTTGATTCTCCTCCATCTCTAAAGGAATTCTGTCGAGAAAAAAGTTGGGCAGGCCACGAAGTTCCATCGCCATGGCGATCCCAACGCCACGGGTTTTCTTCACAAGTAGCATGGGCTTGATGACACTCCATTGCTCGCTAAGGGAGGTAACATCGGTGGAAGTTTCCTCCACCGATGCATGTCTAGTCAGCACCTCCGAGGAAAAAGGCAAGGGAGCCCTGCCTTGATCCGATGGGTTAAAAACTTCTACCTTTTGAGAGTCTGTGGATTGCGAAGGCAAAAAAATCACCGCGAGCAAAAGGGCTCCACAAAAGGATAGAAGAAGAAGGGGATTACGTTTCATTACCTTGGATCTCCGCCTTGGCAGGCTTCCWCGGTATACGTGAGATAGTCTCCACTCAAGYGAATGTGACTGCTTAGTACGCAACTGTCATCTTCGCATGCAAAGAAAAATGCCATCGCCCGCGCTGACTGAGGAGAGCTAATCGTGGTTCCAGCTCCATCGATAATATTGTCATAAGGCGGGGTCCAAACCATCATCAAAGGGCACACTGGGTCCTCCCAAGTAACGGTGATGCCGCCCCACGAAAACTCTAGTAGGCCATTGTCGCAGGCTGCTGGCCCCACCACGGAGAAGGAGCCTTCCACATGATCGACGGATTTATTTGGACATTTCGCTTTCGGGCCGGTTGTGCCAGACTGCGCAAAAGCCGCTGCCCCAATGAGGAAGGCTGTCGCACACACAATTTTTCTTGCAAACTTCATTTTGAATCCAGATTCGGAGTCTTTGGAATGAAGAAGAATTAAGCTCTTCTCCGTTTTCTCAGAAGACGCGGCCAAAGCGCAAAGATGCACAAATATTTCGCAGTCCTTTCATCAAGCACGCACAAAAACGAATAGCAACAAGGCTAGGCCCAATAGGAGCAGCAGGATGGCGACGATTCCAATGCCGGATTCAGTTTCCATGGGCCTCAGTCTAGCAAACAAGGCCCCAAGGAGAACCTTGGGGCCTTGTGGCTGGGGGGTGACTTAGGCAGCCTGAGCCCTAAATCTCAACCCCAAGCGGGCCTTTCAGCGCGAAGCCGACGACCATCGACATGACCACGAACCAAATCATGRTCGACATTTCGCCRCCAGCCATAAAGCCAAGCGGCGCAACAGCGTAATCAACCGTCACGTTACGCACGAAGGAGCTCGACGGCAAAACCGGATCACCGAAGTAGACGATAGGGTCGGTTGCGGAGGTGAATCCACCAATCGGGTCGGAAGTGCGAATACGCGACAGGCGACGCGGGTCGGTGTCGACCTCGACCGTCTTGGTGACATCCTCCCCACCGTAACTGAAGGTAATCTCGTGACTACCGGCAACACTTGGGGTGAAGCGCAGCAGCACCGTCGCGGCTTCTTGAACTGGCGGATCTTCGGTGTTGTAGCGCTTACCTAGGTTGACGCGGGAATGGAGGACCTCGCCATTTGGCATGGTGACCACCACATCACTCGGGTTAGCGACCGACTCGCTTAGTTCCACCACCACCATTTGCTCGGAGCCAGCGTGGACCGGCTGATAAGCATAMAGCGCRTTGAGYTGGAACCACACAATCATRAATGGCGCGGCAAGCACCACCATMGGMAGCAWRTTCARSCCMAGGTAGRYGAAGTTCCAAGWMAGCGTRGAKCCYAARGACCGCATGACGGTTGGCAAATCGTCTTGGAACAGACGWATCGAAACCARGTTRTAGCTGATCTTTGACTTCACCGACTTGATTCCCTTYTGCGAGGAAACATGCGGGAAGGCAAGAATGAACAGCACCCCAACCAATCCGGAAACAAGGGTGACGACCGCAAAYGGGCCGGCCCAGCCRAAGGCTAAGTCGAAGACATTGAAAATCGCATTCATGACCGGAGGCGCAAGAACGCCAACCGCCACAAGWAGTGCGCAGATGCCAATGACGATGATKCGTTGTTTCATCGTGGTAAGGGTATTTCGATTCGGTTTAAGTTAGCTGATGTAACCGAGGCCRCGCAGGCTTTCGGTAATCGCCTCGTCGGAAGTGCCGGCACCTTCAATGCCCTTCAGCTCCTTCTCGAGAATGTGCTCGACGAACTCTTCCACGGAAGAGTAGCCAGCGACCTCCGAACACTTTTTGCAGCGCTCGATGATGTCCTTGTTGATCTTTAGTTTATTTCCACCAAACATGATGTTCTCCGATTCTGGAGGTTAGTAAAGAGGGMGTCCGTCCATGTCCTCGGGGGGAGTGACGTTGAACAGACTGTAGAGGGTTGCGGTGATATCTTCTAGCGCCGGATCCTTCGARAAGGTYTTTCCGGAAGTAGAGATGATCGTACCCCGCACTAATTCGGGGTCCATGAGRTGCGATCCCGACCAGCGAGARTCGTTGTCGACGAGGARTGCACCCCCRCCAACGACACCGCCAATCGCGCATKCATCAGAWGCGCCGAAGCCGGTGTTAAATCCGAGTTGCAAATCCGGGGCATGCTTCATGACATCGGCCGGGCCTTGGAAGACCTCGGTTGCCGGAAGCACGCGGGTGAGGACTGGACGTCCGCCGTCTTCAAGTGCGAGCAATTTGCCGGTGATTTCAGTGAGCAGGGCTTCGACTTCGGAGTCAGTGACGATGCCTTCTGACTCACGACCTACGCGGTTCAGAATAATGCCGTTGAAGCCAATGCAGTAGGCCTTCGTTTTCGACCAATCAACGGGACCGCTTCCTTTTTCTGGAATACCATCGGCGTCGAGCTTGAGGTTGAGGTCGTGCGTTTCGGTGATGCCATCCTTCAGCACCAAGTAACCCTCTTGCACCAACCAATCATTGATGTGCATCTTGCGACGGAAGGGCGCAAAGCCATGGTCCGACATCACGATGAGCTCAATCTTGTTGCCAGAATCAGCCTCCATCTTCTCGATGCGTGAGACCATTTCGCCGAGCATGACATCGACCTGCGCGTAAATGCGGTCAATCTGCTGGTCGTAAGGAACGCCGAGGTACTCCCCCGCTTCTTCTTGGTGCGGATGCTCGTCGTCTTGGGTGTGCCACAACATGTGACAACGCATGTCGAGCGAGCCGGTGTAGAGGAACAAGAGTCCGCCGGTTTCCTCGATTTGATCGAGACCGTAGTGCATCATCTTGGTGCGCTCTTCCAAAGCCATGTCGGACTGATTGATGAAGCCCGAAGTATCGAGCAACTCACCTTTGTACGACTTGTAGGCGTCGGCGAATCCCTGCACCATGTAAGGCCCGATGGCTTCCGCAAGTTCAGCGCTAGCTTCTGGCGGCATGGAGATCTCAGCTGCCGGTGCGAAGGGATCGTGTTGGAGTGGCAAAGCATAAACTTCAAATGGCTGTGCCGAAAGGAAGCGGAACTTCGTGTATCCAGGGATTGGCATCATGCCACCCAAAACCGAAAACTCGACTTTCACCCAATTACTCCATTCGCCCAAACCTGTTGTGGCGTATTGATCTCCAATCTGCACGGCGAGTTGTGGTGCATCGCCGGTATTATCCACCATTAAAGCAATTGGCAGCGAGACTTCTTGCTTGCGCTCAATTTCCTTCTGGAGAGCGTTCGCCTTTTCGTTATTGCCAGTTTCGATGGCCTCATGGATTTGGTCCTTGAGGTCGTCGACATTAAGRATCGTTAACGGCGGGCCATACAATTTGGTCCACTGGATCCACATGTCGTCCTTGCGACGGTTGATGTCCACGAGCTCAACTCGGTAAGACTCTCCCACCAAACCATCGCCCTTGAACTCATTCTCGGTCCAAAGATAAGAAACCCCTGATGCGGCACCAACCAAATCGGGGGTTCCCATGTCAGGGTAAACCGTCGCGCTGGTCTCCAAAAGCGGGTAACTCGCAGGCATCCGGTGAACATAAGTAGGCACACCTTGGTCAGCAAGAGTCTCCCAAAACGCTGGGAAGCGACGAGTGCTTTCCTGGCCTCCACCCACTGGAAGGTCGTAGCCAAACATGGTTAGCACCGCAGTTGGTGCGATTTCGTCCGCCATGGAAGTCTTCACTCCATAGTTTCCCTGCGCATAATCCGCATGAATGAAGTCATACAAACCATGCTTGCCCGGGTTCACTCCCGTGATGAAGTTCGACCAAGCGACCGGCGATTGCGGAGGCCAAGAAGTCTGCAACTTCTCAAAAGTAGCGCCGTTATCCAGCAGCTTCTTAAAGTTTGGCATCATGCCGCGGTCGATGCGTTCCTGCAGCATTTCCGGATCGAGGCCATCGACACCGAACACCACGACGCGAGTCTCCGACTGCTTTTCGCCACAACCCAAAAGGCTGAGACCAGCAACCAAAACGGCAGCAAGTTTTAGCGTGTGCTTCATGACTTCACCTCTTCTTTGCGCTCGCCAAACAGCGGTTGCCCTTGCATGTACTTCGGCACATCGACGCCGAACATTTGCAGCGCGGTTGGGCCAAGGTCCATCAGGTTCGGAGTATCAGTGTTAACCGGACGATCCGAGAAAATCACGCCTGGGACTTCGCGCGGATCGATGCAGTGGTCACCGGACCACGACTTGGTGTTATCGGAGAACACTTCCGGCGGGCAAGAGCCGGTGGCGCAATCCCACGAGTTGCGATAACCACGCTTATAACCCATGAACAAGTCAGGAGCTTGGAAGACGTATGGTCCGGTAAAGATTTTGTCCGCGTCGAAGACTTCCTTGAAAATCAACTCGCCGTTCTTTGGATCCTTTAGTGCGGAAAGCTTGCCGACGATCTCGTCCTTCAAAGCGGTCAATTCGGCACCTTCTTCAACAATGCCGTCACGCTCGCGCGCTTTACGGTTGATGAACATACCGGTCAGTCCAAGTGCAAACGCCTTGGTCTTATGCCAATCGACATCCACCAGCCAATCACGAGAAATCTGCTTACCGCTTTCTTCGTCAACCGGCGCATCGGACTTCAGGACCAGGTAACCATTGTCGCGCAACCAAGCGTTGAGGTTGACCCCACGCTTAAACTGACAAAAACCATGGTCCGAGATGATCATTAAGCGATCTTTCTTCGGGTTCAGCTTCTTGCGCACGTCGGCAACCAAACTATCCGCAATGGAATAGATTTCAGCAATCTTGTCCTTGCCCCACTCGGTGTCTTTCCCTTCATTGGCAGGGTGACTTTCATCCAAGTAACGGTGGAACATGTGAGACACGCGGTCGGTGCCGTCGAAGACACAGACGATGGACCCCTTCGGCGTGGTTTGCAGTGCATCAAACAACTGCTTACGGCGTTCCTCCCAGATGTTCAGCGCCTGCTTCCAGAACGCTTCTTCATCGATCACGCGCTCATTCAGTGCCCAAGTATCTTCGGCAAGACCAAGCGTGGAGAATGGACCGTGCTTCTTCGCGAGGTAGATCGAGTAAACCGTTGGATGCGAAATCGGCATCGCTGGGTTGGATGGGTCAATCTGAATGGGCGTCATGTAGAGGCCAAACTCAGGATTGGTGCCCATGCAATAGAAACGCGCGATGCCAGTGACCTTGGCTCTGCCTTTGGCCGCCTTGAACTCGAGGGTAATCCAATCCGAGTAATCCTTCACGCCAAGATTGACGATTTGCTCGCTTCCCTTCGCACCGATGGTCAGGCGTAGTTTCTCACCGTCGACCAGAACCTCCACCTTCATCGGCACGCGCATCGGCGTAGCTTGTGCAACCGATGGGTCGGTCGGCCCGGTAATCGGACAACGGTAGGCATTGCCATTCTTTCCAACTAACAACACATCGCCGCCGGCATCCGGGCCGGTGAGAGTTTCGTCGCTGGTCCAGAAAGTGAAACTGCCTTGGGTTCCCTTCAAGTCAGGAACACACATGCCACTCAACAACACGCCATGATGCTCTTCCGGTGGGAAAGTGATCGGCACCCGAATGATGTTGGAAAAGATCTTCTTATCACCCAGCGTCTTCCACCAAGGAGTGCCTTTCCGCAGCAGCTTCATTGCCGAGCTTGGACGCTTGAACATTTCCAACTTACCGATTTTAATCAGCGCCTTCTCCGCCGAGTAAATCTCGGTACTGGAAAGGATCGGCATGTAAGTGCACGGGTCGCGCGTAATGAAGTCGAAGATGTTGTGGCGCGATGCATCTACACCTGTAGAAAACGACGACCATGCAACCGGCGACATCGACGGATAAGTAGTTTGCAGTGGAGAGAAACTCCCCTCCTCTGCTAACGCCTTCATGTTTGGCATGCGACCTTCGTCCATGAACCGTTGCGCGAGGCGCGGGTCCATGCCGTCGAATCCAATGATGACCAGGCGCTTAGTTTCGCCCTTGATCTTGCCGGCGCCGGTGGCGATGCGGAAGAGCATCTTCAGTGGATAGATCAGCAAAATGCCGACCGCCAGGAACAACGATCCAATGAGGACCAAGCCACCTGACAGAAATGCGAAACCCGCGCCAGGACCAATGTAGGCCGAGGCTGGGTCGGGGGCGCTGAGCCATGCGAAAAGGACAGCGAGGGGGAGAAGGAATCTGCGGGACCGCTTCATGGCGAAGGGGCGAATTATGCTTGAAACAGAACTGAGGGGAAAGGGCTTTTTTCCCCTTTCCCCTCAGTCAATGAAAACAAACTATGCGTTTGCTGCTACGGCAGGGATGTATCCCTGGCCCTCAAGGTATTCCATGATGGCCTTGAGCGACTCTTCCTCGGACTGGGTCTCCGAGTTAATCGTAATTTCAGCGTTCTCAGGAGCCTCGTAAGGATCCGARATGCCGGTGAAGTTCTTGATCTCGCCGGAGATKGCCTTTGCGTAAAGGCCTTTGACGTCGCGACGGGTAAGTTCCTCAATCGAACAATCTGCGTAGATYTCAACGAAGTGACGGTTCATTGCACGRCACTGGTCGCGCACKTCCTTGTAAGGAGAGATMGCAGCAGTGATGCAGATGGTGCCGTTRCGGCTCAGAAGCTTGGCAACGTAACCGATACGACGGACGTTGGTGTCACGGTCCTCTTTCGAGAAGCCGAGGCCTTTCGAGAGGTTCTCGCGMACTTCGTCGCCATCGAGCACTTCGACRTTGCAGTCGCGCTTRCGCAACTCGCCTTCGATCATGCGGGARAGRGTGGACTTACCAGAGCCAGAKAGGCCGGTGAACCAGAGTACGAATCCTTTGTGGTCAGACATGGGTCTAATCTTTTTGTTAAACGGGGATGATTACTTGAGTTTGCCTTCGAGGAAGGGCACTTCAAAACACTTTTCGTGCATGATCGGTCCGTGGCCAAAATAGCCACCTTCACCGAACAGTTCACCGTGGTCAGCGGTGACGATGACCCAACTATCTTTCGGTAGCAGGTCGTAGAACCKTGGGAAGACCTCTTGATCGAGGTACCTCACCGTRTTGATTTGACGCTGGCGACACTTCTCGATGAGTTCYGCATCCATGAAGTCCCCGGCTTCYTTATCCGAGATTAGGACACCGTCTTCRCCAATCTGCTTATCCAGCTTCTTGAAAATRCCGTTCACACCAGAGATGTGCGGCAAATCGTTCTTGTCCTCAYCGGGCAAGCCGTAYGGGTAGTGGGTTTCACCGACGTTCATTAAGTAGAACTGCGGCGTATTGCCCTTTAGACCCTTAGAATCACGCTTCTTGTGCTCTTCCATATCATCCAACATAGCCAACATGTCGTTGTGCTTAGGCATGAGTTTGAAAGTGTCGAAGTCGCGGTTRATACCGGTAGCAGGRTTCAGAACCGGCAACGAAACCAATGCRTGGGTYTCRTARCCYTTCTTCTTCATGTAYGCCGGTAGCCATAGGTGYGGAATCATGGCTTCAAARCCAGCGTCTTCMMMASYRWGGSRAWSMYWRARCWTATNGAGAKYSKMTKYGKWSWASTYCKAAGCGTAAACYTCGGTAGGACTCACGTGCGGCACYAGGCCGGTCAGGAGGTTGTAGTGCGAMGGAGCCGTCCACCCAGCGTAGGAATAACGCTTTTCAACATKRCTWAGACCACCGCACAACTTGGCGATGTTCTCCGGCTCGGCCGCCATGAACGAGTCAAAGCGGCACGAGTCGAGGGTGATGATGAACAGATGGTTGTTCTCGCGTTTTTTACCGAATCCAAACATGAATCTCTAGCTTGCGATGTDTTTTAGGAACTAAGCCTGCGCCGGTTGGGCGTAGGATGCGATCAGAATGTCGGCAACTTCCGGACGCGTAAACTCAGCTGGCGGRCGTTCGCCRTTYGCRAGCATTTCGCGCACCTTGGTGCCGGAAAGGAAGATTTTCTGGTCGTTGGTGGCYGGGCTGGACTTGGTCGAAGCCATGCCGCCRGTCAACTTACAGTAGAACGCATGCTCRAAGAGYAAGGTCTCRATGAGAATCTCTCCATCGGCAAACTGSTYGAAAATCTGTTGKGCATCGAAGGTKCCRTAGTARGAGCCAACRCCWGCGTGGTCGCGACCAATGATGATGTGRGTACAACCGTAGTTCTGACGGCAAAGCGCGTGCAGAATCGCCTCACGAGGACCGCCGTAACGCATGGCCTGCGGGTAAACGCCGAGCATGGTGCGATCGAGTGGGTAGTACTTGTTTAGGAGTGCGTGVTAGCACTTCATGCGGACATCGGAAGGGATGTCATCGGCCTTGGTRTCACCWACKAGTGGGTGAATCRGGAGGCCATCGGTCTGCTCCAGCGCAACYTTGGTCAAGTATTCGTGAGCGCGGTGGATTGGGTTACGAGTTTGGAAAGCGACGATGCTMTCCCARCCYTTCTCYTCGAAWRYMGCGCGRGTCTGCACTGGGGTGAGRCGGTACTCGTTGTGCTYCTCGTAAGCAGGCARGTTMGMCACGGTGATTTGRCCACCGACGTAGGTGTCACCGATGGATGCMAGRTAGCCCCATGCTGGRTGCTCTTCGTCACCCTGGTAGCACTTYTSYAGCTCGTTCTTCTTGTCTGGRGAGTAGACGCTRTCGACGGCGATGATGCCGTAGAKRCTTCCRTCTTCGCCTTTCAGAGCGTACTCAGAACCCGTAGCTGCGSTTTCGCCATCTTTTGCAGCAAGAACCACAGGAAGTGGCCAKGCAGCACCMGATGCGAGGTGCATGTTWTCCACGACGCCGTTGTARTCGGCTTCACCCATRAAACCCTCCAAAGGGCTCATGGCGCCAATSGCRATCATTTCAAGATCGCTGGCTTCGCGRGAGTTGAGWGTRAGGACTGGCAAAGATGCAGCCTTCTCRAGCAAGGAGTCGCGCTCGCCACCTTCGACGACGCGGTTGATCAGTTTTCCACCGTGCGGAGCAATCATGATTCTGAAGGGTTAAATCGTTTGGTTAAAAGGGTTTACAGGTAGCCGAGGTTCTTCAACTTCTGCGTAATGGCCTGCAATTCTTCGGGGCTAAATTCCTTCTCTTCCTTGGACTCCACTTCGCTCATCAGGTCCCGGAGGACGTAGACGATGAACTCGGTGGGAGACGAGAAACCGGTATTCTCAATCACCTGCTGAATCCGCCGGTAAAGCGGACGCGGGATTTTAACAGTGACGCGGGTTTCTTTTTGCATGGTCCAAAGAGGATCAGAAGTGCGACAGGGTAACTGATTGGAGTGCGAATAGATACCCTATTGGAGTGCTTTCTGACTCTAATCGTAGCCTTATCGGAGTGTCGACCCCATAGCCTAAGGAGGTCTCCAGCTACAAAAAAAGGGCCTCGAACAGCTTCGAGGCCCTTATAGGGTGGGGAGTCTTAGAGCGTAGGCTCAGAGAATATCGGTATTACTCACGGTGCAAGTGCTAAGGTCAACCACCTGAATCGTCAGGCCACAGAGGCCAGCGCCAAGAGTGCGGCTAAGCGAGAGATTGCCGGAACCGTCTGCATTGAAGATGCCACCGAGAGTCGGGCTGCTGATATCGAGACTAACCCCCGCGCAAATACCACCCGGAATGGTGAAGCTGCCTGCATTGCCGAAGGCCACTGCGACGCCGCCGTTAGCGGTAGCACCGGTCACGGACACGGACACAAGGCCGGGGCAGGGGCCGCTAACCGTCAGAACTAGGCCGCCGCCGTTGTCAAGGTCGAGCTCAAACACGGTGCCGGAGTTCCAGCTGGTTTGCCAGACGTTGCCGCTGCTGCTGTCAGCAAGACCCTGCGGGTTGTTACTGCCATCCACGGCCGCGAAGGAACGCACTAAAGCGCCGGTCGCTGCATCGATTACGAAGATCGCACTCTGGTCCCGACCGCCAACGATAACTTGGTCGTTGGCCTGATCAAAGGCTACGCCGGCAGGGCGGGTACCACCGACCGCAGCAGTGCTCCACGTGGTGATGGAAGCTCCAGTAGTCGGGCTAATGGAAGTGACGGTGCTGGTCTGCCAATCACAAATCCAGTAGACGTCGCGACCGGCATCGTAAGCGGCACCGACTGGACCGAAGGCAGGTGCTGGCCAAGAACTCACCAGAGCACCCGCAGAATTGAAGGTGCTCACTGTGTCCAAGCCGGCATCTGTGGTCACAAACAAGTCACGCAAGCTGTCGTACCCGAGGCCGAATCCGCCAGCACCGATTGAGATAGTGCCTAAGGAGGCACCTGTCGCCTCGTCGACCTGATAGATCAGCGAAGGGCCCATGAGCAAGAGAGTGCTGCCGTTACGCGCAGCACCTGAGTTGGGGCTGCCGCCAGCAGCATAAGAGTTCAGGATATCGCCAGCTGCCTGGGTCCCTGGAACACTATGAGCAGGGTTTCCATTTTCGTCGTAAACTCCGGTGGATCCGAGCTGCGAGAGAGCCAGAACAAGGGGTAGAATTGCAAGCATTGATTTTCCGTAAAAAGGGGTGTGGGGAAGAGTCGTCGCAAAAGCGCCGTACAGGGGGTTTCCCGAGCATATCCATGGGCTATAGGCGCAAACAGGAAATCTGATTTTTTATATGTCCACCCTCGGCTGCCACAGCCCCTTGGACCAAGCAGCCCAAGAACTTGGCTACCCAGGCGACTAKWKYWSCSGMRAWKMSMAAGATTCMACGCCAACCTTCACCGRTCCGGTTGCCGCGATGGACCAGGCCGATGCCGCGGCAAAATCGAAAGAGCTACCTACCGAGGAGTTCACGGGCGATGTGATCTCCACCAGAGTTTCCATGATTCCGTCTACATGAACCGAGACGGAGCGCGCTATCGGGACTGACATTCATGGCTTAGTACGCGAACCATGCGCGACCGAGCTCCTAGTTCTCTTGCGCGAGCATGGTCGAGGTCAGGCTCAGCATCAGCGCGAGGCCGGAGAGGAAAATCGATTTCATGGTCCGACGTGCTGATGTGTTTGGCATTTTCGTTACTTGCTGTTAGTCAACAATTCGGTCATTCAAGAAATAAGGTGCGTCCCCGTTTCGTTCTTGGTTGAAAAGATCAAAGTGTCACTGGAAGGTGTCCGCCCGCGTGAATCCACGACGCCATCGGATTGCCAACGGCTGCGCCGTCCCCGATGTGTCGCCGGCAGATTGGCCCCATGGCCACGTGTAGAGCGCGCTTTTCACGCGCCGCTTCCCGTCCTTGCCGGTTGTCTCCGTGCTGTCGAGGAACCCGAGCGTGAGCTGATCGCGCGCCCAGCACAGACCTTCGATCTTCTCGCCGTCGTATATTGCGTTCAGGCCCAAGTTCCGCGCGGAGAACCCGACGATGTGGAGTGAATCGCGACCTGGCTCTTCGTGGGCGTGCCATACGACCTGGCAATCGTCCACCACATAGGCGACGTAACGGTTTCTCTGATATGTGGCGTATTCCGTGACGTTCTGCTGCATCCAATCGTTGCCGTCCCCCTTCAGGTGAACCAGGTGCAACGTTCCCACCTTGCGTTCCTTCGCGGCTGGCTTCTTCGCTGGCTTCGTAGCCTCGTCTTTCGAGGGCCCTTCCTGGTCAGCCTTCGTCTTCGGTGACTGCAAGTAGACCAAGTGCATAGAGGTGTAGATCCCGTCATAGGAGTAGGTCCATTCATGGGACAGGACGAAGTCGAACGTCCTTCGCGAACCATCCTGCAGGTCCAACAAGACCAGTGTCTGTCCCGCACGTTGGTTTTTCGGCCCGTCCGTCTTTGTTTCCTCGAGCGGCGGCTTCTGCAGAGCGCTCAGCCAACGCGAGTCACGGCTGATGCGCGGATTCTCTCCGCGTTCGATGGTGAAAGTGACGTTACCTTCGGTCGACCACACGCGAACGTTCTCATCGCCCCGGTCCGAACGCTCCCCCGCCGCCATCCAGGCTCCGTCGGCCGAGATAACAGGGTTGTGCAGGGCGCGGAACTCCGAGTCGTTTCCGAGCGGTTGCGCTGGTTTTTGATTCTCTTGCGCTTGCGCGGTTGAGGTCAGGCTTAACCACAGAAAAAGACCGAGGAGGAAGTTTGATTTCATGGGTTGAAGTACAGATTTTGTGAGTTTGATTGGTGACAAGAATAGGTATCGCAATTTACCGAGCCAGGGTGACGTCGACCTCTTCGTACTCTCCCGCGCGAAGTTCGACGATGACGCTTTGATTCGCATAACCCGGCGAGCGAAGTAACAGCCGGTAGCGTCCAGGGTGGAGTTCGTTGCGCGACTCGTGAGTTCCGTGCGGATATATTTTCCAGCTACTAATCCACCCGCCCGCTTGCAGGGTGAGATCAACCGGGTTTCCGATGGCGTCGAAGAATTCGTACTCGCCGGTCAGCAACTCGCCGTCGTCGCCGCGCACCGTGACGTGTAACCCTGCGCCCTGTCCCATCAGGATCGACTGCGAGGCCACCTGGTCAGGATGAAGCTCGAAGTCGAACTCATGCACATGGAAGAGTCCTGCTGAATAATTTTTGTCTTCGCCTGCGCGCACCTGAACGCGGTAGGTTCCGGGGAGGATGCCCTCCACTCGCAACTGCCCCTTCGAAACCTCGACCAGGCGCTTTTCGGAAGGATAATCCTCCTGACCCATGCGCCACAGCATGACCGTAAATGCATCGGGGATTTCCGCCCGCGGATTCTCCAACTCGATGACCAGAGTCGCCAGATTTTCGGCACGCACAAGCTCGATCGGAACGACAATCTCTCCCCCAGGCTCAGGGGTCCAGAAATCGAGCGCCACAGGTTGCCGACCGGGGAAGACGACCTCACCTAACAGGTGTCGTTTAGGCGGAACCTGAAGAATGAAAGCTGCCTCATTTCCGGATAGTGGAAATTGTGTCGAGAAGTATTCTGGCGCGATGGAGAGGTTTTTTTGTGGAGCCATAGCCCTCATCTCGGCCGTCGATCCCGATTTGGTCCTCAGAACCAAGCGGCCTTCGTCCTCATCCTCGAGGTCGCCCGCAAGCTCGAAACGAATCGACGTCCAGTGGAACGCGAATTCGACTCCAGTTTCCGGGGCAGTCACCACCAGGGCAGGCTTACCGCCGTTGATGCGGTGCATGTCCTCCCTTTCGGAATTGTCCCAGTATCCGGGCACCGAGTCGTGAGCCTCGGCAAGCTCCTCCATACGTAACAGGTACTCACCAGTCCCCAAACCCTCGAAAGCAAAGGCTCCGTTTTTATCTGTAGAAACCTCCTGACCTGCCAACTCGAAGCGGCCATTTTGGCGCGAGCCCGTACCCGCCTCATGAGTCGCCTTATGAGTCGCAAAGCCCGTCGGTAGCCAATGGAAATGCACGGACCGAACGGAGGTGACAAAGGTTCGCCCTTCGTAGACTGTCGCGTACATGCCACTGGCGACAGCCGCGGGGTCGGCGGAAGTAATCCTTTTTGGCGGCGTGGCGGAGATGGATGCGCCAGCTAGTGGTTTGCCCTGGCGCAGCACTTGACCACTGATGGTGTGGCCAGATTCAAGCACGAGGTTGCCGACGTCGATGCGTGTTCCGACCAACACCTCCACGTGCRTGGTGGTCGGACGTCGGCCGCCTTCGTAGGCTGCAAGTGCATAGAGGCCAGAGGCAGGAATGCGGATTTCGAACTCACCATCCGCCGCACATTCGACGGCATGCCCTTCCTCTTCTATGGGAAAGCCACCCTGAAGTAGCAAGACCCCTACTAAGCCTTGCGTAGCTGATGCACCGTTCGCCCGGGTTAGGCGGCCATGAATCACAGCGACGGGAACCAACCGCACCCGCACCTCATAGACGGTTTCGCCGCTGTCACGATCCACTGCCTGGGTCAGCGAAACCCGAGTCGTTTCGATGAGGTGCAAGGGATGGTCGACCTTGATCTCTAGTTCTTCGAGGTGCAAGTTTTCATCTCGTTGCGCAACACTTGCAAAAAACGAAGCTAAATTGAATTCGCTAGTCAAGCCCGTGCATAGCCACGAATCCTGGATTTCAGCTAACCATTCCTCACCTTCCTTCACGCCGGTCACTGTGACCCTTGTCATCTTTGCGTCCTCCTCACTGATTCCCTCTAGGATCACGCGCAGCAGTTTGTTTCCTGCTAGGGAAGGCATAGCGCCGGCAAAATCCTCATCGATTGTGCTGCGTTGCACGAGGTCGGCAGACGGAATTTCTGGCGCGGCATTTGCGAGCTCCACATCGGTTGCAATCGGTGGACCCGCCTCGCTCTGCGACGACTCCGATTGCGGAGTTTGTATGACGAAGTACACAAACATCACCGCTACGAGAATTACGCCAGACACCTTAAGGAATGTTCTCATGGACATATCTTCCATACCTCCCCCGAACTTTCATCCTGCAACGTGGAATAAACAAAAACGCCCAGTGCAAGGAGTGTGTAGCTGAGCAAACTGTGGCTAATCATGGGTTAGGGGAACGCCGATGGAACTTAATCTGAACTTCCATAAGACACGGCCTTTTTTATGCATATTCCGCCCAATTCCGATAATCTCTAGGACTAAGGTGTTTTTTCAAATACACCTGCCGGTCAATTATGAAGACTCTCTCACCTCTTTTCCTGACCCTCGGCCTGCTCAGCCTAGGAGCTTGCAGTAGTGATTCTGCCCCAGAAATCCACTTCTCAGATGCGGAGTCGGCGATGACTCAGGCCGAAGCCGCCACAGCAGCTAACAACACCGAAACCGCGCAAGCTGCCTATGACTTTGCACTTCAAGAAGGAGATGCTGCCACCAAGGCCGATGCCCTGTACGGCATGCTCAACCTGCAACTGCAAAACGGCTTGGAGGACCAAGCCATCGATACTTTCCACCGCCTATCGGCCGATTTTCAGGACCGCCTAAAAAGCTCCGATGTCATCAAATTCCTGCAAACTGCCGACGCGCAAAGCTTGGCTCAGGCCGGTGACACCATGCTTGCTTACGCTGCAGACCGTTTTCCGGAGCTGCGAGCCGAACTGGTGAAGCTGGAGAAATCCTTCGAGGATCTGCGTAAAAACGCGCCTGTGGACAATGTAGTCAAAGAACTTGGCTACCCTGGCGACTAAATTAGCCGTAAAGAGTAAGATTCCTCCCCGGATATCTCCGACCTGACACACATCATGCGTTTCACCCACACCCTCCCACTCGTCCTAGCGCTCGGCCTGGCCGCTTGCTCCGGCGATTCCAAAGATTCCACGCCAACCTTCACCGATCCGGTTGCCGCGATGGACCAGGCCGACGCAGCCGCAGCTTCCGGCAATGCATCGACCGCACAAGCTGGTTATGAGTACGCCGCAGAGAATGGCGACACCAAGCTAAAGGGCGATGCCTTGTTTGCGCTCATTGACCTCGGACTTAAAAACAGCATGGAAGATGATGCGCTCGCTGCATTCGAGCGGTTGAAGTCGGAAATGCCCGATTACCTTAATGGTGAGAACATGGTCAAGCTTGCTGACACCGCTGCAAGAAATGTTTTGGCGGGTGCTGCAGAAGAGTTCGTCCTCTACGCAATGGAAAACTTTCCTGAAGTCAAAGATCAGCTAGTCAAAGCTTCCAATGCAATCGAGACGATTAAGAATTCTGGTCCTAACGTCAGCCAAAGCGAACTTGGCTACGTCGGCGACTGAGTCAAACTCAACCGCCGACCTTTCCTCATCGCGCCTCGCTAATTCAGTTCTAGCGGGGCGCGATCGTAATTCTCAGGGATGGCAACGCCCTGCAAAGACAACACGGTTGGTGCCAAGTGAGTGGCGTCGTACCAAGTGTCGCCGGATGGCAACGCGAGTGCGCGGTTACTGAAGAAGATGCCCTGCACTTCCATGATGTCGACTCCACAGTGGTCACCCGACCAAGCGTAATCATTGTCGTAGATGAACTCGCCAGCAACCGCAATGGCGTCGCCGTCTTCATTCACGCCATCTTTCAAGGTGATACCACCGCCAGTCACCGACCAAGATGCACGGTATCCCTTGTGGAAATCAATGGTGATTTCTGCAGCGCCTTCGCCACCGCCTTTCGAACGGTGCACATAAGGTCCATGATAAAGTTCATCGCGTAGATAAACCTTCTTGACCACCTTTTCGCCACTTTCCGGGTCGGTCATCGCGTAAAGGCGATCGCTGATTTCCTTGAGCACGGCGTCGACATCTTCCTCCGCGACTACACCTTTGGCTTCGCGACCTTTCTTGTTGAGGTAGATTTTTCCGATGGCCACCGAGTAGGCCTGCGACTCGCGCCAATCGACGAAAGCCAAAGTGCTTTTGCGCATGTCGCTTGCGGTCTTCGGTATGCCCAGCGCCGACTTGTTCGCCAAAGCCATGAATCCTTCCGTGGCAAGCCAAGCGTTAAGGTCGACCTGACGACGGAAACTATCAAAGCCGTGATCGGAAACGATCATCAGAACATCTTCCTCGTTGAGGACTTCGTCGAGAACGTAGCCGACAATCTTGTCCATCTCTTTGTAGATGACCAAGGCGCTATCTTTCAGCGCGAAGTCTTGTCCAAAGTAATGCACCACGCGATTCGCTTCTGCTTCATCGAACTGCGGGTGCAGCGGATCCATGTGACGCATAAGCATGTGACAAATGCGGTCCGGGGTGCCGAAGAAGTGGAACAACACTTGCCAATCGCCTTGGTCGACCGCATCTTTGAGCATTTTGGTACGCCAGCCAAGGGTGAACTCGATGTCTGCCAAGAAGGCGTCGTCCGACAACTCTGCGTCTTTTACGGCGTGGGTTTGACAAGCCCAACCGAGGGTCTCAAAGCGTCCAATCCGCGATTCGATGTCCGCAGCAAAGTTTGCCGGCCRACAGATGCGACTACCAGGAGTCGGGTTCTGCGGGTCAATCTGCAACGGCGATGCAAAGATTTCCAACTCCCCTTCGCGTTCTTCTACCCAGAAGCGGACCAAGGCCCAAGTGCTGTACGACGGGTGCCAAGGAAACTCCACCTGGTAAAAATCTGACCAATGGTTCAGCGCGATGTTCTGCGCCACTCCATCTACGGTGAGATCCACCGCAACACCTTTAGTCCAAGTTGCAGCAATCGGCACCGACGTATTCAGCAACTCGCGGTTGCCGCTACTGCGACGTCCACCCACCAAAGCTTCGACTTCTTTTAGGCGCTCAGGGTTATCTCCGCTTTCACCCAAAGATGTGCGTTCGGCGAGCAAACTCGCTTTCAGAATCGAATTTGTTGGACCGTAAAGGTGCGACTTTAAAGTACCGCCCTCGTTGACGAATTCAAAAACGCGCGTGGTGCCTGCCCCCTTGCCAACCCGGACGTTGAAGTCATCGGTCTCTTCAATCACGGTTGCTGGAAGTGCGGCGTAATCCTTGCGCCGTCCTTTACGGTTCTTCGCGGTGGTGTAGATCGCGCTGGAGTTCAGACCACCCTTTGCATCAGGAGCACCGAGGCCAGCAATCAATTTACCGTGCTTCAACTCTTGAGTTGGATAGGCAACAATCGTGCCTTGACCGCGGAACTCAATACCATTGTCATCCAAGGATTCCCAATAGGTCTTGGCGTGATTAAGGCTTTCGTAATCCTTAAAGGATTCCGGCAAAACGCTCTCATCGCCTTGGCCGTAGAAAACTGCGCCGCCCGCAACCGCTAAACCAATCACCAATCCGGCTGGTTTATTCATGCGGCCAATGCCGAACAACAAAACCAAACCGAGCACAGCACCGCCACCCATAATCATGAAGTTGGAACCGCCAGATGCGGGTGTCATGCCGAGTTCTTCAGCAGTGAAGTATTTCGCCTCCTGAAAGCCAATGCCGGGCATAACCGGATTGCGTTTGCCACCACTACGGCTAATCCCGACAAAGTCGAAAATGCCGTGCTTGCCAGGGTTCACGCCGGTGTTCAAGGTTGCCCAAGAAACTGGAGATTGCGCTGGGTTCGCTGGCATGAGTGGCGCAAAAGTGCCGCCATCGCGCAGGCGTTGGAAGTTCGGCAGTTCGCCGGCATCGATCCAATCGCCGGCCATTTCGGCATCCATGCCATCCATACCCAGAACCACCACACGTTGCGTTTTTGCAGTTTCGCCACTTGGTTTAGTAGGGTCAGAATCGCCGGAGCCAGAGCCTTGCGCGAAAAGTGGGAGTGCGGCGAGGCTTGAAAGAGCAGCCAGCGCCAAGAGAGAGAGAGGTCGACGAATCATGATGTTTGGGGTTCGTTTTGGGGCCACATAGTTTATTCTCGCGTGATGCCGTTTCGTAGCACCAACCTCGGAAGAACCAGCCTGTGGGTCCCCGGCCTACTGCTTATGCTGGCCGTGGCGGTGTTTTGGGTGCTCAACACTGGAACCGGTTCGAACTCGGACCAAAGCGATGAGCCACTGACTCCTGTATCGGCCGACACCCCCAACCGTGAGCCACTCGAATCTGCGGTTTTGGAAAAGGTGGATTTGCCAACCGATCCGAAGCGCAACGACCTCAGCTACCAGCCGAAATTCGGCATCATCCGCGGACGGGTGGTCGCCGCCAATTGGGTGATTTGGCCACAAGCCATCACCGTAAGCCTCATTCCGCAGTCGGGCGGCCCGGCCATCCGCACCGCGCCGGCCTCGGAAGAAGACCCTACCTTCAATTTCGAGCGGGTGCCTTTCGACAACTACACGCTGCAGCTCACTGCGGCGGAATGTTTGGACCAGAACCTCTTGCTCACCTTGTCGGCCGAGCAGAACAATCATTTTGCTTCGATTGGCATCGTCCCGGCGGCCAGCGTGATTGGATTGGTGGTCGATGAGCAGGGATTGCCAGTGGTCAAAATCCCGGTGGCTGCGGTGTT
Organism: Planctomycetota bacterium; assembly: GCA_002746235.1. Taxonomy (GTDB): domain Bacteria; phylum Planctomycetota; class UBA1135; order UBA1135; family UBA1135. The sequence goes on along the minus strand of NVWJ01000017.1, from coordinate 32,895 downwards.
CCGCAGTGACCTACTCGGCGCGAGTCAGGTGCCGCTGATGGCATCGACCGACGAAAACGGGCAGTTCCGCATTTCTGGTCTGCGCCATGGGGAATACAATATTTATGTAGGCTCCTTCCGCAACCCGCTCAGTGAATTGAAAGTGATTGGGATTAGTCGCGAGGCGCCGGAAGCCTATGTGTCGTTCACGGTCATGAAGATGGGCCGCGCGACGGTCAGCGTAGATTTCCTCGATGGCCCGGAAGCTGCCGCCGAAGATTGGTCCGCCATGCGAATAAAAGCCACCCGAGTCGGTGAGGGACTTGGATTTTCCGAGAGCCTAGCTCTAGGCAAGGATGGCGATGTCCACTTCACCGCGCTTCCTCCCGGGAACTACAGTTTTTCGGCCTACGGAGGCCCCTACCGCAAAGTCATCCGCCAGGCATCTGTCAGCGCTGATTTACCGACCGCGGTTACCATTCCTATGCGCAGCTTTCGGTAGGATTCGCGGCCTTGGGTCCTACTTCCATTCCTCCCCTCGCGCACATCACTTCGCGCCGCGAAAGTTTGCGCGAAGCCTTTCGCTTGTCGTGGCCGATCACGCTGTCGTTTTTGCTGCACGCCGGCTACCGGGTTAACGACCAATTTTGGATTGCAGATCTAGGCCCAGACGCACAAGCCGCAATGGGATTGACCACGTTTATGTTGATCCTCAACTTTTCGTTTCTGTCGATCATCACCAGTGGAGTTTTAGCGAGGGTTGCGTTTTACACGGGTTCGGGACAGCATCAACATGTGGAACGCACCATTGGCACCGCATGTCGCGCGGGTTTGGTGTGGTTTAGCCTGATTGGCGTGCTTGGGTGGATGACCACATCGTTCTGGGTGAAAATGGCTGGCGGCAGTGGTGCGCCGGCGGTTTTTGCGGAAGAATACTTGAGTACGATTTACATCGTCCTGCCTCTTATTGGGTTTAAACCGCTAATTGACTGCGTATTCCTTGGCATGGGGAATACCGTCATTCCTCTGTTGCTGTCCTTTTTGTCGGTCGCGCTGAATGCGGTATTAAACCCCGCGATGATTTACGGCTGGTGGGGTTTTCCGGCTATGGGCATGGAAGGCGCCGCATGGTCGACGGGAATCTCGCGCGGCTTCTGCGCCTTGCTTGGATTACTTGCGCTTAAGAAGTGGTTTGGCCTTGGCGGTTTCTTAAAGCGCTCGTTTGATTTTGCCGAACTCAAACGCGTGGTCCGGATTGGATTACCGGTTGGTTTTTCTCATGCGGCTTACTCCGGATGCTTTTTGGCGATTATGAAAACCAGCGTGGCTCCGCTCGGCGCACATGTGCAAGCGGGTTTAGCGGTTGGCTTTAACGGATTGGAGTCGGTGAGTTATTGCGGCATGATGGGCCCGNGCRRYSKYWKMWTCGRKCRTYGTCGGSYGNACRWCWWSKSKYGMWKSMTKWKSWASKYGSSWMWSGYGRWRCNGMTKNARTKGMYKTGGMMNTSTCNNGGTWRNNTTWGMMSWGTTCACCGCAGCAGTGTTTCTGTTTTACGGACGCAGCCTGGCCTCATGGTTCACCGATGATCCCAATGTGCTCGATGAAGCCGCGCTTTACTTGGCCATTGTCGCCTTCACCCAAGCGGCGACTGCAGCCTATTCCACCCTGCAACAGGTGATGACCGGCGCCGGACGCACTTTGCAGATGGCTTACGTCAGCATCGCGGGTAACTTGGTGCGTATTCCGATTGCTTGGTGGTTCTCTGCCGGCCTCGGCTTTGGCGCGACTGGAATATGGTGGGCCTTGAATGTCGGTAACATCCTCAAGCTCGCGGCGATATTCTGGCTGTTCCGTCGCATGCGCCTGTTTGCCCCTGCTGCTGACGACCTGAGCTCTGCTCCAGAAGGCAAAAACGAGATTCCGATTTCCTGACTAGAATGGAAGGATGGCCAAGCTCTCTACGGTTGCTCTTCCAGTTTTCTTGTTATGCGTTTCGCCCCTTGCGGCTCAATGGAGCGACGACGCCAACCTCAACACTGCTGTCGTCACTCGCCCTGGTGACCAAGCTTTGCCCAAATCTGCCGCGACGGCTGACGGCGGACGTTGGGTCGCTTGGTTCGATAACGCTTCCGGCAACTACGATGTTTACGCACAGTATTACGACCCCGCCGGGCAAGCACTTTTGGCACCTGGTGGATTATTAGTAAGCAGTAATCCACAGTCCTCCAGTTTGGTGAACTGGGATTTGATTGCCGACACGGGTGGTAACGCGGTTCTCGTATTCACTGATACCCGCGCCGGGAGTGACCTCGACGTCTATGCCTACTGCATTGCAGCAACAGGAAGCCTTCCATGGGGCCCCAACGGAGTCACGCTTTCTGTAAACGGAGATTTCGAAGCCGACCCTATGGTTACCCAAACTAGCACCGGCGACTTTGTGGTGGTGTGGAGTCAGTTCAGCGCCAATCCGGTGATCCGCATGCAACGCTTGAATGGTGCAGGCCAACCACAACTCCAACCTGGTGGTGTCGTGATTGCCTCGGAAGCCGGCGCTTCGCCTGGATTTGCGGAAGTCGTCGCTAGTGACCAAGGCAATGTCATCGTGAGTTGGATCCGCGACATTAACTTTTTCACCAGCATCAAACATCTACGCGTACAGGCCTTTGATCCTTCAGGCGCCCCAGCCTGGCCGCAACCGCGCGAAGTCTACGATGCCTCCAATCTGCCGATTGCGTACAGTCCTCAGCTTTTAGCCGATGACAGCGGTGGCGCAGTTCTGTGTTGGCACGTAAGTAACCCGAACCGCAGCTTCTTATTCGATGCCTTTGTGCAACGCCTAGATAGCAACGGCACCGAACTCTTTCCGCATCTCGGAGTACCACTATCGAATGCTCCTGGTATGAACCACATTGCACCACGCGCAGCTTTTAACGAGCGCACCAACAGCATCTTCGCCTTCTGGAGTGAGAAGGATGGCGGCCAAGCGCAGAGTGGTTGGTTTGCCCAACAAGTCGACTCCAGCGGCAATGCGCTGTGGGGCAATGGGGTGGAAATCCTGCCGGTAGATTCTGCGACCAAATATCTAAGTTACGTCGAGCCGATGGATGATGGCGCCATTGCAGTGCTCGGMTGGTCCCCGAATGGTGGGTTCGGCCAAGATGAAGTCATCGCAACTTTACTAAATGTCACTGGAGATCAAGTCTGGGGTGGCCCCAAAACCGTTTGCAGCCTGCCAAGCAACCGCTCGACTCGTTTATCGTTATCCATGAGCACCTCGGAAGAAGCGGTTGTGTTCTGGGAAGATGACCGGAACGGTAACGATGACATCTTCGGGCAAAACATTCATAGCAATGGCCACCTTGGCTTGGACCACCTGAAGCAAAACTTTGACTCGGTTTCGCTCTCGGCTGGCGGCTTTTTCGTGCTCTCTCTCGACGCCGGTGTAGCCCATGCCAACAAGGAATATTTTGTCTTTGGCGCCAATACCGGGCGTTTCCCTGGCCAAACCCGTGCGRGATCCCATTTACCCCTCAATAGCGACCCCTATTTTGCGGTCRCTGTGTTTCAGCCTAACCTGATTTACTTCAGTGGTTTCCGCGCCGCTTTGGATGCCCAGGGGAAATCGGCAGCCACGATTAATTTCATCCCTGGTCGTTTCCTCAACCACGCTGGAAGAACCCTAGACCATGCCTTTGTTGTGTTTGGTGCGGGCGGAAGCATTGATCTTATTTCTGAGTCGCATAGCTTGCAACTGACTCAATGAGCATGCGCGCCAAGCCTGATTGAAAATAGACAGCCGCGCCGACTCGGCGGTATATTCTTGGGCGTGGCTTCCTCCGTCCCCTTCATCGACCCCAAGGATTACCCGCTCGACAAGGTTTTCATGTCGGCCGAGGAGTGCATGTTGCGTAACCCGCAGCGCTTCGAGTTTTTGCAGCTGGATTCCATTCTGCATCTTGACCTTCCCGGCAACTTGGTGGTCGGCTCGCGAGTGTTGCAGCCCGATGAATTCTGGGAGCGCGGACATTTGCCTGGACGCCCACTATTTCCAGGCGTGTTGCAAATCGAATGYATGGCGCAGATTGCMTCGATTCATGCGCACCATGAGCTGGAGTTAGACCTCGGCGTATTCATGGGCTTTGGCGCRCTCGARGGVGTGCGTTTYCGTCAGCCGGTGGAAGCTGGCGAAAAGCTGTGGGTTGCCGGCAAGATTCTAAAGTCGAGTAAGCGTCGTCCYTACTTCAAGTGGGAAGGCCAGATGATCCGYGAAGACGGGGTCATGGTGAGTCAGGCGACGATTACGGGTGTATCTCTGTAAGTHGGACTGACTAGACCGAGGCAGATATGAAGTGGATTTCCATTTGCCTTTGCCTCTCTCTCGCCGGCGCCTCCTGCGTTTTACCCACGCAAACTTCGTCCTCCGAAATTCCGGGGAACGCGTTGCTGGCAAAGCAGGATTTGGCTCAGTTGCCACTCAGAAGTGGTGGCGTTGCCGTTCAGATTGACACCAATGCCGATGGCATGCTCAATCAAACCTTGCATCTCTTTATCGCAGARRATGGTGRATCRGTCACMACTCGYTAYCTMGGTMCCGGYGGCCCARGCAGCGTACYGATTMRCTTGTCTCARGAGCAGGCGCAAGGCTGGCGATACCTTCAATGCCGCGTTTCAGGAAGCCACTATGCCGTTGCGCTTGCAAAATGGCAGCTCGATGCAAATGGAAAGGTCCAAAACAGCTATGTGCGACGTGGTCCTCCAATGGCCGAGTGGCGACGGTTGCCTGGCGACCAATCGGAACCCTATCCACTCGGCAATCCCAAGATGCAATGGCGCCCTTGGGTGAATGGAATTGGCGTTGGTGATTGGCGTCGGCAGTGAGACGACGACCTAGGAGTCGTGATACCACCCATGGTCACGATAGGTGATGACCTCTTGACCGATAGGATCTTCTGCAAGGGCGTGATGGCGAATGGATGACCATGGGATGGGACGCCCGCGAAAGCGCAGAGACTGTTCAGATTTCTCGGTGGAAGGTGCAAGGCTCCAGGGGCCATGGTCTCCCCAGGATTTCTCTAATCCAAGCTCTTCCATGGTGAGTGGATAGGCATCATGTGCGAGTTTATACACGAGGACGAAATCAAACAATTCCAGAGCTTCGAGCTGCACTTCTTGGTTAAGAGTTTCACTTGTGTCATCCCAAAAGGCGYTAAAKYGCCAGCTAAGCTCCCARCCACAGGCTCCGTAATCGGAGAATCTTAAWTCWAGAAMRAGCAAGTCGTCGGAGCTGTTGTATTTCCAACCAGTACGCCAATATCCYTCCAGAATGACACCAGCATCACGTAWATCCTCCGGCGCATGRCCATGCTTCAGGTAGTAAGCAAAAGCGGCATTTGCATGTTGATTACCTTCCTTTTCCCAATCGCCCGCACGCCCACTTGGACACCCCCATAACTCAACCATCAACACGACACTAAAAATAAGAAAAACMATAGGCGCTCCAATGCAACCGCACCCCTTGTGTAGATTTTTCTCAGGCTGMGTRCGTTCYTCTGAAGRCATCGACCGCGGCAAGAAGAATCCCGATGCAGCCAATGCTCCTCCAAGTAGCACCGCTTGCCATTCCATCTSTAAYTCAAAGCCAAGTGCAAACAATGGCATGCTGGAWGCCATCATCARRGAGCAGGCGACCGCAGCWGCATAGGGAGAGCGTTTTTTCGGYAGYAAAAAGCCACCAAAGACGACCGAGAGAAAACCAAGGCCCATGAAAAAGACCCATACAAGTCTWAGGTCGCGAAATAAATCCTTAGGTGGTGGCGCAATGCCGACGAGAAACTCCGCAGTGCCTACCAACCCRCGRAATATGAAGAAGCCAAGGCATCCCGTGCCCAAAGCTGCCAGGCTGGCAAAAATGCCAAATAAGCTTTGTCGTAAAAAGTTTGGGAAGGTCATCGCTTTGAATCCATCGTTTGCTTAAGTGTCTCTCCACCAAGAATCCCTGCCATAGTGCAGCACCGGAAGAGTGACCGTTGGCTGCTGCTCCACCACCCGACTAATCGAAGTCGACGGCCAACTTTGGTAATGCTTTTTCTTTATCGACTCTAATATCCAAGGGCCGTATTCCCCCCAACTAGGCAGGATYCCAAGCTCTTCCACACTCAYGGGGTCCCGCCCAACATCCAGACGATATTGCAGCACTAGCRAGTAGATATCCAAAGCCTCTGCYTTGAAGGCGGTATCGGAGGTAGACAAGGGRTTGTAGTAAGAGGCCGAAAATCCCCAACCAATCTCCCATCCATATTTAGAGTAATCYCCCATGTGTACCCCCGCAGCAAGGGGATTCGTATACSTTCGATACTTCCACGGTCCATAATTCTTGGAGTAGCGCTCCAGRCCAGCCTCTTCCAAATCCTTCGGCACCCGGCGATGWTCGACCATGAACTGCATGATTTGGGTGCGATAGATCTCGCCGTCGGCGGTCATCAAGGCGAAATTATAGACCTGGTTCCCGATCTCATCTTTGATCTGACAGCCGAAAGGGAATCCCATGACCACAAATAGAATGAAGTTGCGGATGTTGGCTGCGAGGTGATTGGAWTCGGTCATCGCCMGTAGGCCGGCCTTCTCTTTCTGTGCACGATGTTTCCAAAAGGTGCGCAAGCTAAACCAACACACCAGACCGAAGCCGAGCAGAAGGGCGCCGATGACTTCGAGCAAGTAGTCGGAGATGTCGAGGAAGAACAGGGCAAGCAGAATGACCCAAACGATGCTTAGATTCGCGGTTCCGAGGGTCCCGCGCAACGGAACGAGGCGTCCACCYGCAAGYGCAGCGCACGCTCCAATAAGAAGTGCCACGCCAACRTTGCTCCAAACATTTTCATGCAGGGTGCCAAATAAGAGCGTCTCAATAATGATGGCAAGAATCAGGCCTACCACTCCGCCCAAAAAGGAAGCGCCCATGGCTGCAACCAGGGAAGCCATGAGATTCGAGGCTTGCTTCAAGATTGGGTTCAGCGGGATTCCCATATGGAATCAGCCTAGCACAAAAACGGTTGCCTTCTTGTGGGCTCGCAGCTTCAGTCTTCTAAATCTGTCGGCACCAAGATGTTCAGCACATCTAACTCCACACAAGTGCAAGCACCACCAAGCAATCCAGCCATCGAAGGCACGGTGCGGCCGCCATCGCTGGAGATGGCTTCCTTAATGTAGGTGCCGTGCTGCGACAGGATGGAAACTAACCAGTCGCTGCCGTCGCGCTCCCAGGCGGTGATGTCGATCCAACGCTCGCGCACCATGTCGGCACGACGATGCACCACGCGTTGAGGCGTACTTTGCTGAAGATCTAAGCGTGGTCCTTCCAGTAACTCTGCGAGCTTGGCGTCGACGGCGGCGGCATCGACCTCAACACCCTCATCAAACCGAACCCGTGCGAGATATTCCTTCTCGCAATGCATCTCCTTGACTTCGGCCACGCGGAATCGCTCACACAATTTCAGGTCGAGTAATTCAATGCGGTCTTCGGAACGGCGCTTGATTTCATCGGCCAGGTCCACCAAGTCGACATCGCGACGTTTGGCTTTCTGCATTTCGAACACAAAAGGCCGCCCGTTGCCGAGCATGCGCACATTCAGGTCTTCGCGGCCGGCACCGTGGARCTTGTTGCGCCGCGCCTTAAATCGCGGCATGGCCACGCGCGCGATGAGCTCCTGAACCGAATCTCTGGTGAGTTTGCCGAACCCTTCGCAGGTATTGCACCCCTTGCCCTTGCACTTCGGGCAGTAAAAAATGGTCTGCGGAAGGTCGCGCACCAACTTGCGGTAGCGCCCCTCAAACAGGATGAGTTGCGGCCCCTCATAGAGAGGCGGTTTTTCTTTCTCGGACTCGGTCAAAACGTGCGCGTAGTTAGAATGCGGCCGTGTGGCCTGAACTGTTCACCATTCCTTTCMKCSATKTCMSCNTRCGRWCMYYYSRACKGCTRNTGSCRTKGKGMWKKCNNTGATYGNGCGYNGGCNNNAYCGGCKNCKAMNGCKRGCSKCGCRTTATGGAGCCAACAAAGAGCTGGACCCGGCGCGATTCGCAGATGTGAGTTGGTGGGTATTGATTGGCGTGATCCTCGGCGCACGCCTCGCCTTTGTGCTGGTCAACATTGGCCACTATGCGAGCCACCCGGCGGACATCCTGAAAGTTTGGGAAGGCGGGCTGGTCATGYATGGCGGCCTCATTCTAGCGGTGGTGCTCGGAGTCTGGAAGGCGAAGCGGCTCGGCATGCCCGGCTGGCAAAGTTTGGATTACGGCCTTACCGCTGGCTTCTTGGGCCAAGCGATTGGTCGTCTCGGCTGTTTGGCAGTGGGCGATGACTACGGCTCTCCCACCGATCTGCCGTGGGCGATCACCTTCCCTGAAATTCTCCCTGCAGGGTCCGCCTTTGAAGCCACCTTGTCCACGGTGCCGGTCCACCCGACCCAGTTATACATGTCGGCCAAAGCGCTGAGCTTGTTCTTCTTTGGCTTATGGATGTTGAAGCGCAAAAAGTTCCACGGTCAAGTTTCGCTCCTGTTGGTCATGGGTTATGCCATGTTGCGCTTTATCGTCGAGTACTTCCGTTTCGACATGAAAGCACGTGGCGGCATTTATGCGGAAGGTGGTTCGCAGGCCGATGTCGACGTCTACCTACAAGGTCAAGGCGTGGCCGATGCAGCCGGTCGCATCATCGATGTACCGGCTTACCGCGAGATGCTCATCCAAGGTGATCCGCAAGCCTATTCACACTTGTTGCTTTCTACCTCACAAATGGTGGGCATTGCAACTTTCGCGATGGCGCTGGTGGTGTACTTCATCATGCGCAAGATGCCGGCACTGCAAGTCAAAGCGGAAACGGCTTCTAGCTAGCCTAAATGGCCTTTCTCGCTGGAGTGGATGAAGCTGGCTATGGCCCTTTCGTCGGTCCGTTTACGGTTGGCTTTAGCGTGTTCCGGGTGCAAAGTCCGGAGCAAGACTTGTGGGATGTACTGTCGACATCGACCGCACCAAAACCGGAGCGCAAGGATTTGCGTCGGCTGTGGCTGAATGATTCAAAGAAGGTGCATCAGGGCCCGCATGGTCGGAAACGTTTAGGGCGTACGGTGGCAGCTTTCCGCGAACTTGGCCACCCCGACGACTTCAGTTTAGATCGCTGGGTGACCGAAGCTCCGGCTGGTGATGCACGCATGTTGCATCAGGCGCCTTGGTTTAAAAAGTTGAGCGGTGATCTGGTTCCCGAGATTACCCATGACCGAGCGCGCTTAGATGCAGCATCGGTGCGACGCGATTTAGATTCTCATGGATGCACGCTCGCTGGTTTTGGAGCTCGTGCGGTTCCGGCTGGAGAATGGAATCAGCTGCTGGAAGAAACCGGCGGCAAAGGCAATGCCAACTTTGCGGTGACTATGCAGGCGGTGCGGCAAATCATGAGCATCACCGGCGATGCTCCGCTCAGGATTGAACTCGACCGACAGGGAGGACGTCAACGTTATGCCGAGCCTTTGCGCCGTGCTTTAGAACCGCGTCTTATTAAAATCCACGGTGAAGAACCGAGCGGATCCACTTACTCCCTCGAGTTTGAGAACCGCGAAGTCCAGCTTCGTTTTAGTGAAGGCGCAGACAGTAAACACCTTCCAGTTGCTCTCGGATCCTTAGCAGCTAAGCAAACCCGTGAACGCATGATGGATTTGTTTAACGCCTGGTGGCTGAAGAAGTTGCCCGATGTCAAACCAACCAAAGGTTACGGCGTCGACGGCAAACGCTGGCTGGCAGAAGTGATGCCACAACTAGAAGCTCTTGGCATTCCGGCAGCCTTATTGAAGCGCGACCGCTAATCGCGGGTCAAAACGTCTAGGATTTCTTGCTCGCGGCTCTGCAAAAGCTCACCCTGCTGGCGGACCAGCCAACGGTAAAGCAAGGCAATCGCAGCAAACATAAGCAGGTGCATGAGAAGAAACACCGGTACGGCTCCACCTCCGAACATAAATTCCAGCACCCATGGAAGCAGCAATGGCGACAAAGTGAGCGGCACAAAGATGAGAGTTAGAAATTGGAGAATAAAGGTAGCAAACTTTGGTTTCACAGCCTTGGTCCCAAGTTCGCGCATACGGACGGGAGCGTAAATCGACATGAGATTGCCAAGTAAACATAAGAGCAGGAAGGCTGAAAATACTTGCACCATGGCGCCGAGGAAATGTTCTACGTCGGATGGCAAGAACCATTGCAAACCAAGCATTGCAAAGAAGCCGATACCAATCCCAAAGGGTGCAACGGTTAAGTTTTTGCCAACTAGAATTTGGAATCGTGGGACCGGTGATAATAAAAATGCACGAAAGCCAGCACGGTCTAAGCCAAATTGATTTTGTAAGAGTTGGTTAATGCTGATTAAGCCGACCGAAATTGCGCCTAGATTCACTGCAGGTGCCCAAAATCGGAGACTTTCGAGGTCATCATTCTTCGCCATCATCATGCCCATGAAGCCGAACATAATGATGGGGCCAAGCAACATCATTTTGGTTTCTGGGGCGCGCATGAGGGAACGAAGATTGGCAAAGGCAATGCCCGAGGTGGCCTCCCCTACCCAACGCAGTTTTCTCTCCACAAGAAGGATGCCTTGGGGTTTCGACAAGCTCTCCACGACAGCAGATTTCTCCAGACCTTTTTTCTCTTTACCACCATGCCCCACTCCCTCGACGATAGCGCGCAAGGTGGTGCGATAGGATCTGCGTAAACTTAATCCGCCAAGCAGGAATAGGCCGAAAATGCAGAGGGCTGCTGGAAGCAGTTTGCCGCGAAACAAGGCATGCATGCCGTAAGGGAGCCAGCCAAAGGGGATGACTTGAGAAGCAAGTACGATGCGTTTTTCAGAAACGATGGCATCGACTTCCTCCTGACGATTCATGATTTCCAGCTTTTGTTTTGCTTCGACATGCCCAGGGTTTCCGTATTCCACCTTGGATTCCAGTGCAAACTTTTCAATCCTGTAGTCGAGGTCGCTATCACTGCTCGCCATGTTGATGAAGTTCGSWWGYTKSGAYWKMRACRCAWNTMSMRRAGNAATSYMSATMWGRANTSTTSWWGYNCTTTACGTTTATCCTCCATCAGGCGGGCCAACCACCCACGCAGGTGATAAGTCAACGCAGTGACTAAAACAAAGAAGCCCAGAATCAGTGGGAAACAAAGCAGCATGCGCAAACCAAAGGTGGTGGTCATGGCGAGTGCTAGACCAAGCATGGCTGGTAAAAACAGAGCGATGCTAAGCGAGATGAATGAGCTCAKATAATTAAATATAAAAACCCATCCCAACGAGACTGGCAAGGGCAATAAATTTTTGAAGGACATGGAGTCGGAGCGACTCAACTCGGTCATTAGGCCAATCATCCAAAACAGGAGGAAGCCAAAACCAAGAGCTATCCAAGCTCCAAGAATGTCCATGGCCTCGGCAGCGGGGAGTAGTTTCACTCCAAGCAACAAGGTCAGTGAAAAAACGCCTAAAGACACGGCTAAGCCGAGCACAATCAACAAGGCAAAAAGCACATTGTTGATTTTTCCGCGACGGCTGAGGCGATTGGCCAAAATGCGCCGACGCACCCACAGCATGGTTTTGAATTGTTCGCGCTTTGAGGTGCTCACTCGCCCAACCAACTGATCTCTGGCTCTGTGTCGGCTTCTGAGCCCACGACTTCGAGGAATCGTTCTTCTAAAGAACCGCTACTTCCGAGGTCTGCCATCAAACTCTGTTCCACTAGTTCACCATCAACAATGATGCCAACATGGGTGCACAAACGTTCCACAATTTCCAGAACATGCGAGGTTAAAAACACAGTGGAGCCACGCTCTACGAACCTTGCCAACAACTTGCGGATAGTGCGCGATGCCACGGCATCGACCCCTTCGAAGGGTTCATCCAAGAAAAGTAAATCCGGATCAGGCAATAAAGCTGCTGCCAGCGCCAACTTCTTTTTCATGCCGTGGGAATATTCGATGGCAAGCTTATTGGCATCTTTTTCTAGATCTAAAAGCGGAAGAAGCTCTTCGGTGCGGCTGCGAATCAGCTCCTTTTCCATGCCATGCATACGGCCGACAAAAGTTAGATACTCAGCGGCCTTCAGGTTATCGAACAGTGCCAGATCTTCCGGCATGACTCCGATTTGCCCCTTCATGATGAGCGCCTGCTCATGATGGGTTGGGTCTTGGCCTAAAACCGAAATGCTCCCTGAGGTTGGCGCCAACAATCCAGTTAGCATTTTGATGGTGGTCGATTTTCCAGCACCGTTGGGGCCGAGGAATCCGTAAAAAGTACCAAGCTCAACCTGAAGTTCGACTTTTCGTACCGCAGTGAAGCTTCCGAATCGGCGGGTCAGCGCGGTGGTTTGAATGGCAAATCTCATTGGCATGCAGGAAAGCCTAACAGCCCGCCGGCCACACCACGTGGAAGCTTTCTTGCACCAACATCAAATCCTCGGTAAAAGCCATGCCAATCCCCTCGCACTCCTTCTCGAAAAATGCACGGTGCCCTCTGCGCCAACTCTCCAGGCTGCGATCTCCCTCGCCTTCCGCATAAGCAAACTCGGCGGTTACGTCGCGGAATCGGCACTCGGTGACTTGGTTGACTCGAATAATCGTGGAAGGATGACCTGCCCAAGTGGTCACGACCATGAGGTGCCCAACCCTTGGCATCGGTAATCCTCCGCTTGCGTACCAATACTTCAAACTACAGGTCGCCAGCTTGACCCCATTGCGCACTAATTCAGCGCAAGTGTTCGCGGCTTCTTCTTCCGCACAAAAATATTCCGCGCTAAAAGAGGTAAACCCCTCCCGCTCTGCAGCAGGAAGGGTTTTGAGATAGCCCTCAAGGAAAGCTTGGGAGCGCACCTCCAAAATCTTTTATGAAGAAGATGAGCCTTCCGTTTCCTTGCCCTCTTCCTTTTCGTTTTGGAAGAACACATAGAACGGGTTGGTTGGATCGAACTCTTCCTTCTTCTGACGCTTTGGATCTGGGCCAAAGTCTTCGCGACGTCCACGACCTTTGCCGCCGCGCGAGCCACCATGTCCGCGACCGCCACCTTGGCCTCCGCGTCCACCCTGGCCGCCACCTTGGCCGCCACGACCACCGCCGCCGCCGCCTTCGCTGCGCCCACCTTGACGCTGCTTGCGTTGCGCTTCGCGTTCCTTCTCTTGCTCCTCAGTCAGCAAAGACAAGCGGATCTTGCGTGCAGCCAGGTCGACGCCAAGTACGCGCACTTCCACCTCTTGCCCTTCCTTCAAAGCTTCCGACGGATGCTTAATGTAGCTTTCGGAACAGTGACTCACGTGGACTAATCCTTCGCGCTCACAACCGAACTCGATAAAAGCACCGTACTCAGCAAGATTCTTAATCTTACCCTTCATCAATTCGCCTACGACTAAAGTCTCAAGCTTGCGTCCTCCTCCGCGGTTGCCTCCGCGGTTGCCACCACGGTTGCCGCCGCCTTGCTGACCACCACCCGGCTGGTGCCGTGCACGTGAGCGACGCGCTTTGGAAAGACCTTCCTTAACCCGCTGCACGATGCCATCGGCCTCACGCTCTCCTTCAAGAGCAGCGCTCCAATCCATCTGCATGATTTTGCCCGGGTCCTTCACCAAATCCTGGACCGTCACATTGGACGAGGCCATGGTCTGCTGCAAAACCGAGTAGTACATGGGGTGCAAACTCCGTCCATCGAGCAATTCATCGCCGTTACGCACCCGCAACATGCAACAAGCGGCGCGCCATGCTTGTGGAGTCAGCCCAATGCGGTCTTGCAGGTCACGCAAGCTGCGGAACGGCGCGGTGGAGCGTTCCACGACGACGCCTTCTGCATCTAATCCTGGCACTAAGCGCAGGGCGTCGGCGTTGGCGGTGTTGACGTCTACCCCTTTCGACGCCAGCAAAGAGCGCAGAAAAGTGGTTTCAAAGTCATCCAAAATGCGGTGGTTGATTTCGCCGCGGAATGGAATGAATGCACGCACGATATGTGGCGTGTGGAATGCAGCAGCACGTGGATCTGCGGCCATGGTGGCAACCAAGAAAGCTTGGCGTTCATCGTGGCTAAGCAGTGCATCGGCGGGGCGCCGCGCGACTTCGCGCAACATCGTCTTCACGACTGCCATAGGAACCATCACCATGCGTGGCTTTCCACCTGGGAAAGCTTTCATTAAAGTCCGCGCGCCAGAACGAGTGGCGGTATCGGCTTGCACCGCAACCAARCCCACCTGCTCCTCGCCGATGAACTTCTTCAAGTCTTGCGCAAGAGATTCAGACTTAAGGTCCACCTCTAGGGTGCGCGGAGTCTCCTCGACACCATGTCCAGCAGCCAAGACCATGCGGCCTTTCTTCGCTGCGCAAATGCCGATAACCAGGTTTTCGTTCTGGCCGCGATCCAAGGACCGCTCCACTTGCTCCCATCCGTTYTGCAAAGAGGCTTCTTCAGCACGACGCTTCAAAGTACCACGGACTTGTTGGACCAAACGCGGCRAACGCTCGCGGTGCACGAAGTCGGTGAACAAACTGCGGTAACTYTCCTTCTCCTGCTTCGGATARCTCTCYARAGMTTCGAACARGGCGGTKACWGCRGTCGATGGAATRCCAAACTCAACCTTCACCGCGWGGGCGCGCTCGGCACGACGCAACTGCAAGTAACGGTCRGGCGCACATTGCGCGATTGGTGTAAGACCTTGCGCCAAGTTGTGGAAGCGCTTCTTCTCTTCCGACTCTGGATCAAGTGCARTGACATCCATGGTGCCTTCCAGGCGGAACTTGCGCTGCAGTTGCAAAGCTAAGTTAGCGTCGGCACGAAGATTRTTTAAAAACTCAGCATATTCTTCCTTTTCAGGCGCCTCAAAGTCAGCCGGTGCATGCGATGGATGGATGACCAAACCTGCATCTTCCAACTCCCCTTCATCCRTGGTGCTTTGAACAATTTCCAAAGCCTCTGGGAACTGTTCCTCCTTACCTTCAAAWGCGCGCAGCAAGTTRCCGCGMCGGCGCTCCAAAGATTCCGCCTGGCGCAAMCGCTCGAGCAAAAGCTCAAAGCCAAAGGCATGCGGGAACTGTCCGGCGAGGGCAGGGGATGCACAACGCAAGAACACGGGGAACTCCCCTGCTGCGAGACCTTCGCGCAGGGCGTTCAAGACAGGGACCTTGAGTCCCAGATAGCGGGCGAGGCGAACCTCGGCGCTGGGCTGACGTGGGGAAGACATGTTGCGGAGATTCTATCAGTTCGGCAACGATTGAGGCTTCTAACGCGCTATTCGGCGCACTCCGTCACAAAAGACTCGAAAACTAACCGATCGATTGGATTCAGGGTTAAGGAGGTGCCCCATTCGTCTGGCCCCATCGCGCTTTTGGTAGCTAGGAACAAACTTCCTGAGTTCCTCTACTGGACTACCTAGGTTGTCAGGTTGTTGAAACTTTCGTTGCCGCTTTCGCCTAGAGGCTTGAGGGCAGGAAAACTCTTCTGCAAACGCCTCCAGATCTCCTACCACCCAAGACTCAAGCTCTCTACAAGCGATTCGGACCAATGCATCTCCCTTACCTGCCTCTAAGCATTTAGCAGCAAGACCATCTTTTATCTCAACACAATTCCCAGAGTCTTGATCCCTCAAAATCACAAATAGCGTTCCGGGGGTAAGCCACGTCGAAAGCTTCACCATCATGCGTTTCTCCAAAGCCTGCTTTCCCTCAAAAACAATGTATCTCACCGTCCAAGCTGGAGAAATTATTCGAGGCAATAGTCCTTTCAACAAGTCTTTAGCGGACGGCTCTTCCAACAGAAACACTAACTCACGCAACGGGGTCAGCTCCATCAAAAAACCCTTCCTTCCAAAGATATCCTAACTGGTCACCAGCTCCAACCAGTACGGCTATTTGCTCGTCTTCGCTGGCGCGGTGAATCTCCGTATAGCCCCCTTTCTTAGCCAACCAGAACACGCTCTCGGGACGAACTGCATTCAAGAAATCGGGAGAGTGTGTTGAAACAAAGACTTGGCCACCACGGGAAGAGTAACTTTCAAACTCCTCCGCCAAGTCCCACAAAAGGGAATGATAAAGTTGATTCTCTGGTTCTTCTACACAAAGTAAAGGATGAGGGTTGGGATCAAAAAGCAAAACAAGATAGGCAAGCATTTTTATTGTCCCATCAGAGACAAATCGAGCTAGAAACGGGTCCTCGAAAGCACCGTCTTGAAACTTCAAGAGCACGCGCCCTTCTTCAGTAGTCTTCGCTTCTACTCTGGTAATCCCTGGAATCCTGTCCCTTAATCTCTTCAATATATCATTAAACACATCGAGATGCTGTCGATGAAGATACTCAATGACCAATGATAGATTCTCACCCTCTCGAGAAAGATGCTCTGCATATCCAGCCTCTTGTTCAGGTCGTGCTCTACTAATATGAAAGTCCGACAAATGCCAGTTTTCAATTAAATTCCCTAGGGCAACAGCAGCAGGAAATCTCTCAAACTGAGCCAACCCCTTAATCGCCAGGATATCTGGACTTTTTAATGTTTGCGTTTCTCGCTGCAGGTCACCTTCCTCCTCAACTGATGCCATTTCGTTAGTCACCGCTTCGCCAGCGCCACATTGAAAGTCAAGAAAATGCCACGGCTGCCCCTTACTCCCACGGCGATACTTCAAAACTTCACGTGCAACTACAGGCCTTCCATCCACCTCATCTACAACGAGAAGATACGTCACTAAACTTTGAGAATCTCGGCCCAAATCTGCCCGAATTTTCAGTTCAATCTCAATTGGGCCATCGCACCCCCTAGACCGAACTTCTTGAAACCCATGGCTCCCCCCAAGTTTCCCAAGAGCAGACGTCACATTCGTGGCCATCGCCTCTCTCAAAAATGAAAACACTGAAAAAAGTGTACTCTTACCGCTACCATTGGCACCCACCAATACACAGAAATCAGGAAGGTTCTTAAGATTTACTTCTCGAAAGGCTCGGAAGTTCTTGAGACGTATGGATTCTATTTTCATGGTGAGTTCTAATCACATTCATCATAACAACCTCCGATGGAATAGAGAAAGGCCTAAGCGGCTTCCTACCAGTGCCTTTCAAGAAAAACGACCCGCCTAGTCTTCTTTGATTAACTCTTCCTAAACCCAGCCGAGTGTTACCCTGGTAACTGTACGAACTTTGGGGTCAGGCCACAATTACATTGACGGCAATACAGTGATTCTGTCTAATCGGCCGAATGACTCCCACAATAAAAACACGATTCACCCTTCTTATCCTTGTGGTGACTAGTAGCTGCACGAGCAGTTATCTAAATCCTGACTGGGCTAAAGGAAAGACAGCATTGGCGTCTGACGGCACAACCTTACTCAAACCGGCGGGCTGGTTCGACATGGGCCTCGGAGCGGGGTATGCCCTCTCTAACGGCTCTAACAATGATCCGGATGGCTTGGTAATTAGCATTAAGGCCTACCCTTATGGGCGATGGTACAGCACCAGAAAAAGCCCTCTACCTTCCCTGGACAAAGCGCTTGAGAATGTTGCAGCCATCAATCCCGATGCTGCCGCTGCTGCTGCTGCGCAGACCACGCTTCAAGAGGCTGTTAGTCAAGCATCAAATTGGTCTGATTCATCCGGAGAATATTTGGTAGTCAAGGGCCGAGAAAAGTGGGAACACCGATTAGCTATTTTCTTCGGAACCTCAATCGGTGAATTCTCCAACCAGGGGATCAAGGGGGATTTACTTACTCTTGGCGTTAGCTATGACGTTGCTCCTCAATTTGCTCTGCAGGTTGGAATCGGCGTATTTCGTGTAAATGAAGTCACTGGAGGAATTAGTGGCCCATTGGCAGGAGAACTTAACACTTCCGACACATCTCTCTTTCTTGGAGTGGCCATTAATGCATCTGCAATATCCGCAATGTTTTAGTGTAAAAACCGAAGCGTTGACGCCTAAGATATTTTCGGAGAGAAGAAAGTGCTCCAAATTGCAATGACCGCAGCATGAAATTACTGCGGTCATTGCGTAGGGAGAAACGCTTACCTCAAGCGCTCTTTGATCAACTCTTCCTGCACGTATAAAGGCACAGGTTCGTAGCCAGCTGGCTCCATCGAGAAGGAACCGCGACCTTGGGTTAGGCCACGAATCGTTCCAGCGTAGGAGAACATTTCCGCGATAGGCACAGTGCCGTTGACTTCACGAATCATGCCGTCCATGGTCATTTCTGCAATGTTCACGCGGCGGGTGTTGAGGTCGCCGATGACATCGCCCAGAAATTCTTCCGGGACCTGCACGTTCAGCTTCATGACTGGCTCGAGCACGGTGAAGTTCTCTTCAAGAGCTTCCYKGAAWNCRCRTTGRRCMGNCSAWSTTAAACGCCATTTCACTGGAGTCCACATCGTGCGACTTGCCGTAGTGCAGTTCCGCTTCAATGCTTACGAACGGCCAACCGAGCTTACCGCCCGACTTGGACGCTTCCTCGATACCTTTGCCGACAGCAGGAATGTACTGGTTCGGAACCACGCCACCTTTGGTGCTATCGATGAAGTTGGTGTTGGTCTTAACCTCCACGTCTTCCTCGGGAACCCATTTGCGGAACTTGACGTTGACCACTGCGAACTGACCGGAACCACCAGACTGCTTGATCTGACGACCTTCGATATCCACCGCATTGTTGATGGTCTGACGATAAGCCACGCGTGGCGCACCCACCGTTACCGGGATGCCATAGTCACGACCGATACGGGTGGTGACGATTTCGAGGTGAAGCTCACCCATGCCGGAGATGATGGTTTCATCGGTGTCCTTATCGGTGATCACGCGGAAGGACGGATCCTCACGGTGCAACTTGCCCAATAAATCACCGAGTTTGTCACGGTCGCCGGATGACTTCGGCTCGATGGACATGGAAATCACCGCCTCAGGGAAGGTCATGGATTCCAGCACGATTGGGTGCTTGTCCGCGCAGACGGTGTCGCCGGTAATGGTCTGCTTAAGACCTACAACCGCACAGATTTCACCTGCCTTCACTTCGTCGACTGCCTTGCGCTCATCGGCGTGCATGAACATCAAACGGCCAACGCGCTCCTTCTTACGCGTACGTGGGTTCAACACCGCATCGCCACGCTTCAAGGWGCCGGAGTAAATACGCACGAAGGTGAGGTCACCGTTCGGGTCAGCAATGGTTTTGAATGCAAGGCCAGAAAGTGGCTCCTCGGAGTTTGCATTACGAATGACTTTGATCTCAAGATCCTTCGGGTCGCTTCCAATAATTTGCCCCTTATCGAGTGGGCTCGGCAGGTAATCGACCACTGCATCCATGAGCGGGTGCACTCCTTTATCGTGCAGCGCAGAACCACAGAACACGGGGACTGCATGACCAGCCAAAGTTGCGCGACGGGCGACAGCTTTCAGCTCTTCGACAGTGAAGTCATCGCCATCGAGGAAACGCTCGACCATGTCGTCGTCCACCTCAACAATGTTCTCGATCATCTCGCTGCGGCGCAATTCAGCCATTTCCATCATGTCGGCTGGAATCTCCATTTCTTCCACGCCAGGACCATCGCCCTCGGTGAAACGCAGAGCCTTCATAGCCACAAGGTCGATCAGACCATAAAACTCCTTCTCGATACCGAGTGGGAGTTGCATGCGCACAGCATTGCACTGCAGGCGATTGCCGATGGAATCAAATGCGCGCTCAAAGTCGGCGCCCACGCGGTCCAGCTTGTTGATGAAACAGATACGCGGCACACCGTAACGGTCAGCCTGACGCCAAACCGTCTCGGACTGAGCTTCCACACCTGCGACACCGTCGAACACCGCAACCGCACCATCTAGAACACGCAAGGAACGCTCCACCTCAATGGTGAAGTCCACGTGGCCTGGCGTATCGATAATGTTAATCCGGGTCCCATTCCACTCGCACTGAGTTGCAGCGGCAGTAATGGTGATACCACGGTTCCGTTCATCCTCCATGTAATCCATAGTGGCGGCGCCATCGTGCACCTCGCCAATCTTGTGGATGTTGCCGGTGATGAAAAGGATCCGCTCGGTGACCGTGGTCTTACCAGCATCAATGTGAGCCATGATGCCGATGTTRCGRAGGTTACTGAGGCGCTTTTCCTCCGACTTGGAAAGGTCGGGGTTAGGAAGGGTCTCGGTAGTCATGTTTCTGGAAGGGTGTACAGTGAGCCCGTAGGCTGAAGAAGGAACCCTGACGCACGCCAAATTTGGGCTTGCCACGGTCAGGGGAAGCCGCCAATTTTAGCGAAATCTTCGCAAATGACTAGTCCCCGCGCGCAACGACTCCGAGTCCCCGCTTCGACCTCTAATGTGGGTCCCGGTTTCGATGCCTTCAGCATTGCTTTGGACCTATTTCTCGAAGTTCAATGGCGGCCAGGCAAAAGGACGACTTTGGTGCGAAAGGGGGTATTAGAGGAGTCTCCGCTGCGTTTATCTCAAGACCCGATTATGCGCGGCATGCGTCGGGCGGCGATTTTATCGAACAAGACTCTCCCGAATGGCGAGCTAACAGCCCAGGCTGATGTCCCCCCAGGACGCGGATTGGGCCTGAGTGGAGCCGGCTTGGTGGCAGGATTGTTGTTGGGTGATCGGCTGTGCGGCGGCAAGCTCAAGACCGCTGAGTTGTTAAACGAAGCCATCGAACTCGAAGGGAATCCAGAAAATGCGGTCGCCTCCATGGTTGGTGGTGCCCATTGGAGCCTTGGGGCCAAGGGCGAAGCGTGGATTCATCATCCAGTTCCGCTACATCGGAATCTGCGCTTTCTGTTAATCATCCCCCCCTATCCGATGACCACCAAGCGCTCCCGTGAAGCTTTGCCGACCTCGGTTTCCTTTGGACGCGCTATGCGTCAGGCGCATCGGCCGCCGATTTTGCTCGAAGGATTGCGCACTTTGAAGCCGGATTACATCAAACTGGGTATTGCCGATGATCTGCATGTTGCGCCGCGCCTGAAGCTGATGACCGGCGCCAAGGCCATGTTGGACTTTGCCTATGAAGCGGGTGCTTTGGGTGCGACTTTGTCCGGCGCTGGGTCGGCGCTGTTGGTGCTGAGCCACGTAGGTGAAGTGCAAAACTTGGAAGCCCGTTTGGCGGGGCGCGTGAAGCGTCTATGGGGCGACAGTGGAAGTGTGGTCGTGGCGCGAGCGCATTCCCATGGCGCTAAGTTTTTGCGTGGTTGATTATTTTTCCCAATAGTTTTCTACTGCTACGTAAGAGAACTATGGAATGTCCAACCAAAACGCTTTCGTTTTTCACACTATTCGCTCTAAGCCTAGCTTCCAATGGCTGTACCAGTTCCGAGATGGCCGACTATGGAAGGGTTTACAGCACACCACAACCAACGCGACATTTTGATCCAGAAGTAGGTTTAACCACTGACGATGATTTCCTAACGAATGCTTTCCAGAACGTCAGCGACCATCCTTTATCCACCTTCTCCATCGACGTCGATACCGCGAGTTATTCCATGAGTCGTAATTTTCTGCTGCATGACGAGCTCCCGCCGCGCGAGATTGTGCGCACCGAGGAGTTCCTGAACTACTTCACCTATGACTATGCGCAGCCAACCGGGGAATCGCCCATCAGCACTACTTTTGAAATGGCGGCTTGTCCGTGGAACGCAGGGCACCATCTGCTTTTGGTTGGTTTGCAGGCGAAGGATATTCCAAAAGAGTCCATCCCAGCCAGTAATCTGGTGTTCCTCCTAGACGTTTCCGGCTCGATGAGTGCGCGTAACAAACTGCCATTGTTGCAGGATTCGATGCGCTTATTGGTAGCGGAGCTGCGGCCACAAGACCGAGTTGCGATTGTCACCTATGCAGGTAGCGCCGGTTTGGTTTTAGATTCCACACCTGGCACGGAGAAGACAAAGATTTTGAGTGCCATCAATGCCTTAAGCTCTGGCGGTTCAACGGCCGGTGGCGAAGGCATTGAACTGGCCTATTCCGTGGCTTCCGATTACTTCCAGGAGGATGGCAACAACCGTATTATTCTTGCCACCGATGGCGACTTCAACGTTGGCATTAGTGATGATTCTGAGTTGGTGCAATTGATTGCATCGAAGCGCGAGCAAAACATTTTCCTCAGCGTGCTTGGTTTCGGTAACGGAAACTACCGTGACCACAAAATGGAAGGCCTCGCGGATCATGGCAATGGCAACTATACCTATATCGATAGCCTTCTGGAGGCAAAGAAAGCTTTAGTCACCGAGTTTGGCAGCACCATGTATACGGTTGCCAAAGATGTGAAACTTCAAATTGAATTCAATCCCGCTGCAGTTTCTGCTTACCGCTTGATCGGCTACGAAAACCGCATGCTCGAAGACAAGGATTTCAACGATGACCGCAAGGATGCCGGAGAAATGGGGTCGGGTCATCAAGTGACTGCGCTGTACGAAATCATCCCTGCCGATTCACTCGAAGCACACGGTGGTGTCGATGCCTTGAAGTATCAACAAGCTTCGATGCCAAAGGTTGCCCCAAACGAAGAGTGGTTCACGCTTAAGGTGCGTTACAAAGACCCGCATTCCAAGCAAAGCACCCGTTTTGAGCACTCGGCGACCAAACAGCAGATTTGGTCGACCTCGACCTCACGCAACTTTGATTTTGCAAGCAGTGTGGCAGAATGCTGCTTAGTACTCCGTGATTCGGAATTCAAAGCCGAGGCTTCTTTGGAGAACGCCATAGCGCGTGGCAAACTAGCCAAGGGGACCGACCTCCAGGGCTATCGGTCCGAATTTTTGCTGCAAATGGAAAAGGCCAAGTTGTTGCTGTGGTCAACCAAGGATTTGGATTAGTCCAACGCGCTTGTGCAATCGAAACGAAATGGGGTCGACTACATCGTCCACACGAAACCAATGCCGGCACCAAGTGCGCCGCCCAGAAGGAAAAACAAGACAGCAAGGCTTTGCACTCTTCCCCACGCCTTGGTTGCGCTAAGGCGCGCGAGGTCATCGGCCGTTTCCATCCATTGGGCGTAAGCTCGCTTGCCCGCAATCCAAAAGGCAAAGCTACTTACTAAGGCAATCAGTGCTGTGAGGATCAACAGGAATTGCCATAAGCGCCCCTCCGAATCGGTCTCTGAGTCTTTCCCCCAAGTCATGGTGAGAAATCCAATACACGCGCCTAAGTAGGCCGGTAGATAGCGGAAAGCTTGGTTTACCAGGTCCCGGTTCGAGGGCTTTGTTTGATCTATCTTCAAGGAATGCTCAGGATGAAGTCCAGCTCAGTTTCTTCTCTTCATGTTCATACAGAGTCATTTCGATGAGAATGCTTCCATCGGCCTGAGAAAAGGCGCGCGCTTGCAGGACACCGGTTCGATTCTCAGTCGCGTATCGATAATTGAAACCAGGAATGTACTTTCCATTCCCACTATCTAACAAAACACATCCGTTTGCAAGGAGGTCGGACTGGACGAAATCGGCATAGGAAATCATGAGTTCCTGTGAAGTTTGGGTGGAGTGAATAAACTGCAGGCTAAAGGTCGTGGAGCAACTAGGGCGCTTTTCACCTGTACTGGATGAATGCGCGTACTTCTTTATGGTTTCATTCTCGATCGCCTTGAAAAAAGAGAGGCCGTCGTGTTTTTCAAAGAAATCGGTTGGCTCATAGGTCTTTGACAGAATGCCTCCACAGGCAAGCAATGACATGCATAAAACAACAGTAAATATGAAACGCACGACTAGAGAATAGCAGCGCCCACCTACTTCCAACCTAAACCAACCAACTCTGCGGCAACAGAGCCTTCAGGTCTTCGGAAGTACTAGCGCGACACGCGAGTTCGGCCACGCGTTCGCAGGTGTCGAGGTCCATGGCGTGAAGCATGCCGTGGGCTTGGCGCAGGATGGACGGGCGCACCGAGAAACGTCGGACGCCTATGCCGACTAAGAGTTGCGCCAATGCGGGTTGAACTAAGCTTTCGCCGTAGACGCCAATCGGTTTTTGCAAGCCGGCAGAAACGGAGATGAGTTTGCGGACGGCGCGAAGCACGACTGGGTGCACACTGCGTAGGCGGTTAAGCACTAGCTCTTCATGATTGCGGCGATCACTCATCAAGAGACATTCGGCCAGGGTGTCCAGACCGATCAAACCGAAGTCGGCGACTTGCATCAGTTCGCGACCGAGCAATGCAGAAGCTGGCGTCTCAAACACCACACCAATCTCTACCGCATGCGGAACTTTAAGGCCTTCTAAACGCAACTCTTCGCGTGCATTTTCTGCAGCACTTCGGACCACGCGGATTTCATCGGCATCGACCACAAACGGCACCGCAACTCGGACTTCTTTGCCTTCACTCGCACGCAGTAAAGCACGCAGTTGCAAAGTCAACAACTCGGGGCGCTGCATGAGCAAACGCACCCCACGTAAACCCGCATTAGGATTGGGCTCGGCAACTGGGTAAAGATATCCGATCTCCGAGGATGAGGATAAATCGGGCAAACGGAAGGTGACATGGTCGACAGCACTTACCACTTGTCCGTACAGCACCGCCAAAGAATCTTCCCGCGGGCGCCCCTGTCGTTGGATGACTGGCAGCTCGGTGCGGTACATGCCGATGGTGCGAATGCCGAGACTGCGCACTTGCTTGGCTTCACTCGGCGCGGCAACCGCAGCTTCGAGTTGGATCGCCGTTCCATCTTGCAAAGTGGCTGGAGGCAAGGTCTCAAATCCACCCTCTGGGGCCCTTCCCTGGGCAATTTGAACGGTTTCTGGATCTGGCTCAACGAGCACTAAACCGTTATCGCCGTCCAACAAAACGTGGGCTCCAGCATTTAACTTGCCTTCGATATCGCCGACGCCAATCACCGCCGGAATGCCGGCCGCGCGAGTCAGAATTGCACCATGGCTCGACAAGCTTCCTTGCTCGGCAATCAACCCCGTGATGCCATGATCCAGCGCTTCGGTGAGGTCGCTCAAGGAAAGTTCGCGCACCACCAAAATGCCGCCCTTGCGATCCTGATCCTTCACGCGCTCGCTTGGCGGGCGTGAGAAACGCAATAAACGCAAAGCAATGTCGCGCATGTCGGCCAACTTATTGCGCAAGTTTTCCGACTCCACCACTTCGAACAAACGCTCGTAAACTTCGAGCATATCTTTGAGTGCAGATTCAAAAGTGAGGCGGTCATCGACGATGCGGCCGCGTAAATCCGCCTCGATGGTTGGGTCCTCCAACATGGTCAGGTGCGTGTCAAAAATACGCCGCTGATCTTCGGTGAAGTGTTCGCCCAACTGCTTACGCTGGTGCACCAAAGAAACCCGTGCGGCACGCGCCACCGAATCGACCCGCGCTAACTCGGCATCGACCTCGTCGTCGGCCAAGCGCGTGGTGCCAATTTCTTCCAGACTTTCCATGCTCAGGAAAATCTGACCATAAGCCACGCCGGGACTCACGCTCTGGCCGGAAAGGGTGGAGGATTCGCTCTGGGTGTCTACGGGGGACGTCATGGCTACCGCTCAGATTAACGCGGCGTGCACCATGCGAGAACCTTCTCCACCAAGAGGCCGATTCCACGGTCGACGGCGGCGATGTCCGGCCCGAGCATATAGGCCGGGGTGGTGACGACCTGATTGGGTTTATCACACACGATTTGGTCGACCGGGCAGGCGGTGAAGGTGTTTCCTGTTTTGCTGGCCTCCAGTGCCGCCTCACAATCGGCATCGCCGAGGGTCATTTGGATTTGGCGGTTGGGTAGGGCTAGGGCGACGATGGCCGGAGCAATGCAGATAGCGCCGATCGGTTTTCGGAGGTCCGCCATATCGGCGAGCAGGGTTTGCAGGTCGACGTTGACGCTGCCGGCCGCCCCTTTAAGGCCGAAATCACATAGATTGACCGCCGCCCCGTTGCCTCCAGGGAGAATCAGGGCATCGAGTTCTGCCGTTTTTGCGCGGGAGAGTGGCTCAATTTCACCCCGAGCAATGCGCGATGCCTCCGTCAACATGTTGCGCGACTCGCCTTCCACCGACTTGCCTTCGATGTGTTCGCACACCGAAAACTGCGCTTCATCGGGTGCAAAGCAGCGAATCTTGGCTCCTGCGCGGGAGAGGTGCAGCAGGGTCAGGACCGATTCGTGGATTTCAGATCCATCGAAACGTCCACTGCCACACAAGATTACGCCTACTTGAGGTTGTTGCATGCCAAGATTCTAGTATCATTCGCCGCTGGTTCGGGGAGTAGCGCAGCCTGGTAGCGCATCTGGTTTGGGACCAGAGGGTCGCAGGTTCGAATCCTGTCTCCCCGACCATCTTTAAGTCTTTGCCGATAGCATCTTTGCGAACCCGGTCCTCTTGGACTGGCGCGGCTCGCAAGCCCTTCTTTTTGCGTAGTACTACGCACTTCACAAGGAATCCGAGATGCATCAACCAGCAAGAACACCGAAGCATTGCTTCCATAAACCTACAGGACAGGGCTATGTCCGCCTGTCAGGAAAAACTTTCTACACCGGAAAGTGGGCTACAGAACAAGCGAATAATCGCTATGACTGCCTTCTCATGGAATGGCTTTCCAATGGCCGAACCATTCCGACTCAAAGTAACATTGGTTCCGATTACTGGATCAAAGACCTGATTGCAGACTATTGGGTACATGCCGAGGTCTACTACCGCAAGGACGGTAAGCCAACGAGAGAGCTTGAGAGCATCAAGTATGCAGCTAGGCCGTTGCTTGACCTTTATGGAACCCTGCCAGCCTCAGAGTTCAGTCCTTCCAAGCTGAAGGTGTACCGAGAGAAGTTGATTGAGTCTGACTTATGCCGCAAGGTCATCAATCAGCGCGTTGGAGTCATCAAGCGAATCTACACCTGGGCAGTGGAAGAGGAAAAGGTTCCTGGCGAAACGGCAGCATCCATCAAGATGCTTCAAGGTTTACGCAGGGGGCGCTCCAAAGCCCGTGAATCCAAACCCGTCCGTCCAGTCTCTGAGTCCGACATGATGACCGTGCTTCCCCTAGTAAGCCGCCAAGTAGCCGCCATGATTGAGTTGCAGTGGTTAACCGGAATGCGTCCTGGGGAAGCCGTGCAAATGTGCTGGTGCGACCTGGATTACACTGATAAGACCTGGGTTTACTCTCCTGCCTCACACAAAACGGAACACCATGGGCGGAGTCGTTCCATTCCACTTGGACCCAAGGCGCAAGTGATCCTTGAAGAGTTCCGTAAGCTGAATACGAAGGTCCCCATCTTCTCTCCGATTGAGGCCGATGCTGAGTATCGAGCTGAAAAGAGCCGCCATCGAAAAACGAAGGTGCAACCTTCCCAGATTCAACGCAAGCGAAAGGCCAAGGCTAACCCCAAGCGGATTCTTCGAGACGCCTATGACCCGTTCTCATATCGAAGGGCCATTCATAGAGCCTGCGATAAAGCAGGAATTGCACGTTGGAGCCCTAACCAGTTGAGACACTCAGCCGCTACACGCATTCGCAAGGATTACGGCATTGATGCCGCCCGTGCACTCTTGGGGCATTCGAGTTCCACTATCACAGAAGTTTACGCTGAGTTGGATCAAGCTCAGGTGCTGAGAATCATGAAGGAATGCGGCTAGGAGTACTGCTCAACTAAGTCTGCGGTTCATTACGCAAACCACAAAGCGTACTTCTCTAACCGTGCTCGCGAGACCCCTTTCCCCATTGGGAGGAGTCCCGCAGGGGACACTTTTGGAGGGGAGGCCCAAAGCTCTCTCATGCCGGCAATTCACTCTCCTCACGGCCATCAAGAACTCGCTCAACCAGGTACAGGCGCTCATCCTCAGCATCATGATGAGTCAACTCGTTCCCTGGTCGGCTCCAGAGTGTCCGTAAAAAATCTCTTTATTCGGCTCTGTTTGAAGTGCAGCCTGGCGAACTTACTAACAAACGAATGCCTATCTGCAACGGCTGGTTAGCTCGCTCACTAATAATCATAGGATTGATAGTCCAACTCCCTCCAGAACCGATACTCAATTCCATTCACATCTAATAATTGCCAACCGTTGTTACTCCAGGTGACCTCAGCTCCATCCCATGCAGCCAAGAAATCCTGGCTCTCCTTTTGGACTCTTTCATCCAGCGCCAAAATTCTCTTTTCCCCTTTCTGAACCCAGGTGCCCATTACTGCGGGGCGACCTTCATCAACACTTCGCAATAGTCCGGACGATCCTTCGCCTTCCCAGGCAAGCCARKWCMCWKSMAYCRRMAMKMTCAAKRMWNAKMTYWMRMRGTWCAGCCTCACCTTCAATTGATGTGCAGGCCAGGTGCATCTCTGAAAAAATTGGCGTTGTACCTAATCCTTTCTTCTGGCAGGAGACGAGCAATGTGCACCAACAGAGTAGTTTTAGATACTTCATTCTTCGTGGGTGGTCCTAAAAGGTTGTGCTGACATCTCCACTCCAGGATAACCCTCGCTAGAGAACTAGCAACTTGCGCAGTCATTTCGCTCATGCCGAGCTAACGGGTTTGCCGTTCAGCAGCCACGCGTAGCGTGGTCTGTCTGCAACGGCTGGTTCGACAGGTTGACAAGAAGAGGAACTAAATTCGATACTTCTCTTTCCGCTTTTGGAATGCGACCTCACCGCCATCAAGAATGTCACATGCGTGTTCACGGATTCCAGCAGACTCCAATGTAAATTGTTCCTTATCGTCCTTTGGCTTACTGTATTCAAGTGAACCGCTTAGGTAAGCAAAGGTTTTATTATCTCTGTTCGGACGGTCATCCCCATGCCGGTTGGCCACGATTACCTCCTCCGAGTCTGCTCCCAACACCAAATTCGCATTATGGGTAACCATAATTATCTGCCGTTCCCGCTTCCTACTTAAAAGGTCCTTTACGACGACATCACAGAGTGACCGACTATCGAGGTCATCTTCAGGTTGATCAATTAATAGAGGCCATGGCTCTTCAGACTCAGCGAGAATTAACGTTAAAGCAAACATGGCCTGCTTTCCTGGGGTCATCGAAGATTTTCTAAAGCCACCAATATGATCACCTTCAAGGGAGGCGACGAAACGAATCTCCTCTGTCAGGGATAGAACAGCAATTGTCACCATACAGGCATCTTGCCCTTGCCTTAGTCCCTGATTTCCGGCTCCGACATAGGCTACGAACTTCTCTGGCTCAGCAAGAACCTTCGCCAAGTCAATCCCTCCATGAGATTTGAGGTACGGGCTTCGCTCTCGTCTATTCAGTTTTTGGGATATCTCACTTACGACCTCTTTTTCATAGCCAGATTCAATCCTGAATGAAAGCCCATCAAGCTGATGGTTCGATTCATTAAACCCAGTAATAAGCACATCCAAAGTATTCGCACGTTTTTCGAGAGCTTCCTTGGTCGAAGCGAGGGCCTGGTCTTGGCAAACGGCCTTGGCTTGTGAAAGGGCACTCCTTTTCTCAATCTCAGCGAGAGTACTAGCCTGCTGCTGTGAGTCATTGACGAGCGAGGCAATCTGAACATTTGCCACATTCTTGTCAATCAGCTCACCATTCTCCTTTTCGATATCCTTGATTTCTTGCTCTTTGCTCAAATAGCTAACATCCAGGGCGGACCGATAGTCAACGATTACACTGCCGATGCTAGCTATGATCTGACTTGTACCTTCTTCAAGAATGGATTTAAGCGTTTGCCCAAGGGCCTCAGGCATTGATTCCGGATCAGGTGTAGCCTCAATACTAAGAGCAACTTCCGCAGTTGGTATATAGGTGCCTTCATCAGACCCAGGCTCTACGTATGGACCAAGAGTTCGCTGTTCCACTACGATTCCTGCCAGCTGAGCCTTGATCAGAGTGATATCAGCCATCACGCCTTGATATTGCTCCACCTCCTCAGCTGTAAGGCTTGACGCTTCTTGAAGTACTTCGATTTCAGCCTTTAGCTTCTTATGCCTACTCTTGATTGCCTCACTATCCCCCAATCCCCGAATTTCTATCGCCAATGCACGCATTTCTTCAGCAAGGCCAAACCAATTTCTTACCTCAGTGGAAATCACTCTATTGCAATCACTAAGAACGCTCATTGCCTGGTGAAACTCGGATTCGAAGTCTGGGTCTTGCCTAAATACCGCAGGCTGAATTTTTTCTGTAATATCGGCGGGGCGCTCGCTGATTGAAAAGAGTGAATTCTGTGGGATATAAATCACGCGCCCCTCAGATGCTTCTGCCGCGCACCATTCAACACCATAATCCAAATCTGAAACGCTTTCCCAGCTATGTGCCGCACCTGGCCCAGCCTCATCACGCTCGAAACCTGCCGCCACTTGTTGATCTACCGTATAAACAGGATCAACAGCATGAGCAATGTATGCCAAGAGTGCAGATTTCCCAGAAGAACGACTACCGATAATCGCATTCAGCCCAGGGTTGAAGACGACTTCTTCTGGAAAATCAGCAGAGTTAGCGAACTTGATTCGGGAAATGACCTTATAGGGTTCCTTTTGATCTGGAGCCGTTGCCTGAATTCTCACCCTTTCTTCTGGCTCTGAAAGAGTTTGCTGAAGACCCTCAAAGGTCAAATCAGCCTTAATCCAAGTGATGTGTTTTTCATTCGGATGAGACACTTGCTTTCCAAGACAAGACTCCAAGTCTGCGAAGCTATGAGCGTCACATCCAGAAAAAACTGGTTTGGGGATGATGGGCAGTTCCCCATCAAGTCGACTCGGATCCAGAAAGTAGCCAACGTTTCTTGGATTCCCGAAGTAGCCATTCGCCATCTTGTCAATCGAATCCGCCAGAGCTCTCTTCCGCTGACTACCAGCATCAGCTCGGATTGCGCTTGCGGCGGCGATTAAAAGTAATTTGTCCTGCCTGTTAGGATTGTCTCCGTAGTGAGAATTAATCGCCTTTTTAATATCACTGCGGGAAACGGTTGCGCTTTGAAAATCCGTTGCGCCGGAAAGTTCGGCGCAAGACTTCTGCTTATCGTCTTCGATAGTAATCTGTGTTTTTAGTTCTTGAAGGAACCTATCTGCTTCTTCACGCGTTAGGCCAGGGGGGAAAATTAAATGGAAATCGACCGGCTCTGTTCCCCTGTTAACGGATTCATTAAGGCGTATTTCCAAATTAGGGAAGAAAACCTTGGTCGTGCTTGGGTAAAGTTGGTCGTAGCGTTCCTTGAACGTGAAAAACCCGTCCAGAGAAAAGTAATCCGTAATGCCAATAGCCTGGACATCCGATTCGTGAACAATCTTGCAAAACACATCTAAAGCGGGAACACCATCAATATCTTGATAGGCATTACTCAACGTTGTGCCTGGCGGGTGGACATGAAGATCCCATTTTCGCCACTCCGAGCCTCTTGCAAATCGTTTCATTAAAATCTCTCTCCTTATCCCGGACATTGTAGGCACTCCAGGCTTAATGCACTAACTCTGTCGAACGGTTTTGCCGTTCAGCAGCCGTAGTGTAGCGAAGCGAAACGAAGGTCTGTCTGCAACGGCTGGTTAGGAAGATAGCCCACAAAGTATCCAGCACCATTCTTTTATTCAGAAAAGCGCTCCTGAAACACCTTTAATGCAGTCGCTGTCATACGAGACTGCCGTTTAATAAAAGTTCCCTCCATTGCTTCCTCCACCTCTGCCGCACTTGGATTGACACCGTTCTTGACCTTTTCAAGAAATGTTGCGCAGGCTTGCGTGTCGTTCAATATGGATGCTTTGAACTCTTCGGGAGTGTTCCCGTACACACCCTTTAATCCCTGAACGCTCAACTTACTTGCATAATCTATGGTGAACCTTAGCTCTGCGACATGTCGATGCAGTGAGGGTTCAATGGTTGGCTCCCACCCAAACTCTCTTAGTTCATCACTCTGTAACGGGCTATTACGCCAAATCCACATGGATAGAAAGGTGTCTGGAACGTAGGAGGCACTATCCCACATGAACCCTGCTGCAACCTCAAAGAAGCTCCAAAGTTCTTTCTCGTTGGGATATTGTTTCGCAAGCTGTTCGAGATGATCGCTGTCCCAAGGGGCATAATATGAACCTTCTTTCAAATTGAACACAATCGGCCGAGAAGGATGTGGATGTTTTCGCCATGCATTCATCCTGGCTTCTATTTCAGAATAACACTCGTCCAATGGTTCAATTAGCGCTCCGCCTTCTTCTGGAAATAGGCACGAATGCAAATCGGCAAGAAGAATTGAAAGCTCGTTTGCAGCCTCCACAGATGCCTTATCTTCCACTGCCTGGTATGAGGAGAGTATTAACACCGCCTCTGCCGGGTCAATAATTTCCTTCTTCGCACACCCGGTAAGGGCGGGAAAAAGGACAAGCCCTCCAAATGCATAGGCAGCTATTGACTTCATGATTCTTCCTAACGGTTTTGCCGTTCAGCAGCCGTAGTGTAGCGAAGCGAAACGAAGGTCTGTCTGCAACGGCTGGTTAGCAAGCTTCATTCAGGCATTTTCCAACCATTTACTTCTAGTAATTCTTTCACCTTCTGAGGTTGGACTTTCAAGCAAAAGTCACCTTCACCAACAACACACAGGCGATAATCTGAAGCAAATGCCTGCAGCAAAATCTCTTGACCATCATTCATCTTGCACTCAATTTGCACTACTGGCTCTTCCTCCTGGTTTAAGGGCAGCACTTCGCCGCTTGGCATGTGCCTCAGAGTCGAAGTCCGGCCACCTAAGAGCCACTCTTCTAGGCTAGCAAGAGAATCACTGTTTGCCGGCTTTGACAGTAAGGCTCCAGGATTGGGGTGGATGACTCCCTCACGGCCTAGGGCATAACCGTTTGCTGAGACTAATGCAGTGGGCATATCTTCTGCTCCGTACGTGAGGCTGGAACTCAGGAGAATCTCGGCTGCCGAAACTTCACCTACCAACAAAGAATTCTGACCTTCCCCCCAAAAAGTGGACACATGCGCTAGTCTAAAAGGCTGGCGATTGTCCTCATGACCAAACGCAAACGACGCATTTTCACCCCTGAGCAA
>NVWJ01000016.1 GCA_002746235.1 Planctomycetota bacterium | reverse complement strand
CTTGCATGATGGAGGGCGTTGCAATGCTAGGTGCAGGTGCAGGCGGTGCTGTTGTCGCACCTAAAGTCCAACGACTTGGGAGCATTAGAGTGGTTTGATGCCTTGACGGGTTCTTGGCTGCCCCCTCCCCGGAAGCCCCGGAATTCCTCGCGGAAGCTTGTTTGGCAGCGTTGTCGTCAAGCTGCTTTTGCAACATGCAGACTGCTTGTCGTCCCATTTCGTGAGTCGGAACCCATAGCGAAGTCAGCTGCTTATCAAGCATGATCACAGTCCCGTCATTCACATAACTGATCAGGGACAACTGCTGGGGAATTTTAATGCCTCGATGATTCGCTTCGTTAAGAATGTTCACAGCCGTTGCGTGGTCGAAACAGAAGATGGCAGTGGGGGGCTTAGGACAATCAAACAGTTCGTTAATCACCTGCTGGCCATGAGTCATGTCGGGGCTCAAGCAAGCAACGTCATGTAGTTTGCCCTTGTCGCCGAGCATTTTTTGCATCGTCTGTTTGCAGGCATTGAGTCGTTGCAGATGCCCGATTTCGCTGTGATGACCTAGAATCACGCCAATCCCCGCCAGGAAACTATGCTCTTCGAGTTTGCGCAAGTGTGCACCAAGGTTGCCATCGGTCTCGTGTAGTAAATCCTTGAAGCGACGAAAATTTAACTCGTCATGCCGTGCAAGCAAAATCAAAATGGTAAACCGCGAGCGATGTTCGAGAAGTTTTAGAAATCCCTCGCCGTCGGCAAGGAAGCCTTGATCGGAATCCGATTCATTTTGCACGGGACGACTCTTCTGCAAAAGCACTAAAGAACAAACCGATAGCACCAAGGATTCCGACGATGGTCCATGGATAGGCTGGTTGGAACAACATGGTTCCATAACCCAATGCGAACATGAGTGCCGGTACTAACAAGATGCGGCCGAAGTGAATCGCAGCCAGGCAGTAGGTGAGGGTGAGTAGTAGTAATACGATGGGGCCCATGGCTTCCCAAGGAATGAATCCTTTGTAGGGAAGTAGGGCAACCATGCTGATGACTAAAACCATCGCCCCCCAATGTGCCGCTTGGCGCAGGCCTGCACTACGGTCCATCTGCCCACTTTGCTTCGATGCGCGGTAGCCAAGAAATGCAGAGATGATCCATCCGCCGGGGCCGACGGTCATCCAGAAGTAAGGCATCCACTCCGGGCGAAAATCGCCGAGTGGCATGCCGACGAGGATGGCGGCGGCCCAAAAGAAGTAAATGCTGCGTACGCCAGCGGGCGGCGAGCTGTCGTCGAGGACTTGGCGGACGAAGTCGAGGTCTTGTTCCAGTTTCGGTGCGTTCATGGTGGTTCTCCTTTATGCAGAGTACTCTAGAATATAGAGCAATGTGGATAAGCTGTCAATAACCCGGTATGGATCTCCCTAAAGCTAGTGCTTACAAGGCATTAAAAAAGGCCACAGCATTTCTGCTGTGGCCAGGGGAAGCTCTGGCTTCTCTAAAGAACCGTGACTCCGAAGTCGAGAGCCTCAATCGCTGCGAGGGTTGCGGCCTCGTCATAGCTGTCGCTCTTAACGACGACCGTGGCTATTTTGTTTTTGAAATCTACAGAATGTTCCTCTACCCACGGTAGAGCGGCAAGGGCCGAGTTGACTTTGCCCACTCAGGTGACGCCTCAGGTCATTCCAGTCACGCTGAGGTTGACAGTTTGCACCATCGCCTCCTCAGCTTGAGTCACCATGGCTTCTTCAACCATAGTCTCATCCTGTGTACCACTTTGCGGCTGGGCGCATGCGCCAAGGGCAAAAAGAGGCAACAAGCCAATCAGAGATTGTCTGTTCATACAAGCATTCTAGGTCAAGCGAAGGCGCTTCTACACTGGTTTTTATGAAGAATCCTTACCGCCGGCATTGGACTCTGGATCCTGAGGTGACATTCCTCAATCATGGCTCCTATGGGGCGTGTCCAGCACGCATTCAGCTGCGCCAGCAAGAGTTACGTCAGGAGTTAGAAACCGAGCCAGTGCGGTTTATGGGGCATCGGACCTCCTTGCTGGATCGTTCGCGGGAACGGCTGGCTAGATTCGTGGGCGCACCCATGGAGGACTTGGCTTTTGTGCCCAATGCTACTCATGGAGTCAATGCGGCGATTGCATCGCAACGCTGGAAGCCGGGCGATGAGATCGTGGTCACCGACCATGAATACAACGCCTGCCGTAATGCTCTGGATTTCCATGCCGAGCGCTGGGGAGCCACCGTGGTGGTGGTGGAGTTGCCCTTTCCATTAACCGACCCGCAAAAAATAGTGCACGCCATGATGGCCAAAGTCACCGCGCGCACGGTGTTCTGTTTGGTGGATCACATTACGAGTCCGACGGCTTTGGTGTTGCCAGTTGAGGACATCATTCCTGCCATGCAAGCCAAAGGAGTGCGCGTTCTGGTCGATGGCGCCCATGCTCCCGGGCAAATCCCGCTGCAGGTGCAAAAGTTAGGCGCCGATTATTACACCGGCAACCTGCATAAATGGACCTGTGCTCCGAAAGGCTCGGCATTTCTTTATGTGCGTCCGGAGTTGCAAGCGGACATTCATCCGGTGACCATCAGTCATGGTTACAACGCTGCTACCGATAATCGTTCGCGCTTCCTGCAAGAGTTCGATTGGACCGGAACTTTCGATCCAACCGCCTGGGGCAGCATTGCCGATGTCATCGATTTCATGGACGCACTCGTCGACGGCGGATGGAATGCCATCATGCAACGCAATCACGATTTAACACTTTCCATGCGCACCATGCTTGCTGAGCGTTGGGGCACCGAACTGCCGGCGCCGGACAGCATGATTGGCACCATGGCTTCAGTGTTTATCCCCGATGCTGCGGTGAAGACGGTCGAAAAACGCGGCACCAGCGTTTATGCCGAACTTCATGATCAGTGGGGGATTCAAATCCCTGCGATTCCATTGCCCAATGACCTTGGCACGGTGGTGCGTTTTTCCACTCACATCTACAACACCGAATCGGAATATCTACGTCTTGCCGAAGCCGTAGAAAGCCTAGTTTAGAGGCCTTCCGGAGCGATGTGCTCTATCCGTGTGACGCTATAGCCTAAAGACTTTAAGTGTTCGCCAATGCTGTTGGGGCCGACGAAATGCAGCGTTCCAAAGGCAAAGAACGTGGCCTTCTCTGGATGCTCTTGCAAGCGCACATGAATGCGTTGCGCCATACGTAAGTTGCGTTCCTGCAGGATCGCATTCAGCCAGGCGTTCTGGATAGGATCATCTAAATCGGTTTCCGACATGGCGAATTCCCATAGGGCATCGCCGTCGCCAGCTAGATAGAGATCGCGTAACTTCACAACGCTGGAAATACCCAACGCTTGTTCCTCAATCAGCTTGTTCAAACTAATCGAAAGCATGTGAACTTGCTCTTCCACGCTTCCATAAGCAAGAGCGCGTAGTTGCTCTTCGACAGTTTCCACCGCACCAAATTCCTTGCCATCGGCTTCAGCTCGATGCATGAGTTGCACATCTAACTTCACTCCAGGTGACAAGTAGGGGATGGCATCGAGTTGGCCGATTTGCAGGCTTACCATCCACGGGCGCCAGGAGTCCATCGAAGTTACTGGTAGTCGGCGCGATTTCAAATAACCGTGTAATCGTTGCAGCAGTTCTGGTGAAACAATGTCGGCCAGCGATTGCCCATCAGGCAAGGAACCAGCTTGAGAAACGATTGCGCCGGAGGTTGGAGTCTCTATGACTTCGGTAAAGATGGCATCGGCAGCGTCTAGTGCTTGATGCACCTCTAATCCTAGAGTCGTGACTTCCGGATCAGTGAAGTGCATGGTGCCGAATAGCCACGCGCGGGTGCCATCCTTCTCAACTTCCCAAAGGAAGGAGGGGTGATCGAGCTCTTCTGCAGAAAGCTCTGGAGTTGCAGTTCCACGGCAACTTCCTAGCGCGAATAACAGGAGTAGCGCAAAAAAGGAAGCGGTAGCGGAGCGAATCATGAAGTGCAGAGGATAACTGCGCTACGAAGACTAAGAACTGTGAACAGTAAAGGTGTCGTTATTCACTACGGCTATGGACCGGCCGGTTTTGCTGCCATCAGGGTTCCGTTCGATTAACACAAAGGGTTCAAAGGGTGCATTCTTGATGGTTAAGTGTGCGGTGGATCTGCGAATAGTATTATTTCTTGGATCCATATCGTTCCCCCACGAATCGACAGTCCAATGCGCATCTGCGTCGGCTTCGATTCCTAGCTGAGAGTATGAAAAACTAATCTCTTGAGCAGGCCTTAGGTAAGCAACCTGCGGACTTCCAAAAAGAAAATCAGAGAGCAAGAGAAGCTCGTATCCATACGCTTGGATGAAGAAATCTCCGGGTGAATCGGAGGCCAGGATACGGAATGTGAGGTGTCCCGTAACGGAGTCGGAATTCGAGAGCTTCCAAGGAAAGCCCTGCTCAACATTTTCATTTGGCCCCATGAGTGACGCTGCTAATGGAACATGGGTTTCATAATCACGGACGCGTAATTGGTACTGTGCCATTGCAGGCGCTTGCATCACAAAAACTTCTCCAGTGCTTACCATTTGAGAAAAACTGAAGCCGTCATGAGTGACTGTAATGTCATATACCCCAGGAAACAGAGCCTCGCCATGGATGACTCCGCCTTTGATAGCAAGAATGAAAGTGGCTCCATGGTGTTTTACAGTTCCAGGGCCATGAACCATGACATCGGTTCTAGGTTTGGCCTCGACCCTTGCATCTGGATGAGGTAATCCGGCGGAATCGAAGACGGTGCCATGCAGTGAGCTTTCCCTAGGTGGCAAGGCGACGGTATAGGTGGGGTTTGCTGCTCCAACCGGTGGGGTGGAGGAAAGTCCAATTTCCAGGTTTTCGAGCCTCAGGTTTAAGGTCCACTGGTTTCCTAAAGTTGTGGCCAATTCCACGACTCCATTTGGGTCCGGAAATAGCCTCCTGTCATTCCGTTCCGGAAGGGTTGGGGTGAGGTCGAGTGAATAAATATTACTGAAGTCGGGTTCAGGGCCCCCCAGGAATTGAAACGTAGTGGTGTTTTCGAATAAAGGCAGAAGATGAAATTCTGGAGCTGGGCCCATGAAGTCGGCAAGAGCAAGATCATTCGTATACCAGTGGTTACCCAAATCATCGATTGCAGCAATGCTGAATCGATTTCCCATGCTTTGCTTGGGGCGAGGAAACAAAAAAGTCGTGGTATCTAGGATCTCTAGGTCGCCCAAAGTTTGGTCTCTCCAGCTGACCGAATAGGAGTCCATCGGCGGGAACGAAAAAGAGGCGTTACCGGAATGGAA
This sequence comes from Planctomycetota bacterium, assembly GCA_002746235.1. Lineage (GTDB taxonomy): Bacteria > Planctomycetota > UBA1135 > UBA1135 > UBA1135. The sequence goes on along the minus strand of NVWJ01000016.1, from coordinate 50,132 downwards.
TGCTACAGAGACTAGGGAGCGCTGCGATGCCATCACCACGGTTGCTCTTACCACTTCGATTTCCTGCATCTTTACTGGCCAGGTGACGGACGAATCCCCAACGTGCTCTACAAAGGAATCCTGGTAGCCATCGACTTCTACTCGAATGCTCGATTGGATGGGTTCTTCATTAACCTGCTCATAATGGAGTAAGCCTCTGGTGCTTTGCAATTCCAATTCTTCCACATCCGCCAAGTGCCCATCCGCGTCGAGGTTTCTCCAGTGAAGAAAAAACTTCGCACTTGAAAGAGTCTCTCCGTTTATAGAATCCGTAGCCCGAAGGGTGAAGGAATCTACCTCATGAAAGGGAACAGGTATGGCGAACTCATTGCCAGTTGCTAATAAATGAAAAGAAACGGGGCTCGTTTGATAAGGAAATGGGAGTGGGTGAACCTGATAACTTCCAGGGTGTGGCAGACTTAAGTGAGCCATGCCAGATTCATCTGTTTTGCAAACACCGACTAAGCCATCGGTGCTACGGATTTCGAGGGTGACGCCTTGCAGTGGCATGCCCAGCTGGAAACTGACTGGAATGCTGCCTTGTTGCAATGAAACGACCAAGGGTTCTCCAAGCACAAAATCAGGCTGGTATTGGTTTAGAAAAAAGAACCCATCAGCCCGGACGTGAACCGCTTCTGGCTTTAGGTTGGGCGGCAGGTGGAATAGCGCCATGCCCAGGTCGTCGGTGGTCTCATTGCGAGAAGCGCTTGAGAGAACACCTAAGCCATCAGGGAAGTAGATTCGCACGTTTGCTCCTTGAACCGAGTGGCCATCAGGATCTAGGACCTGAACTGGGTAGGAGTCTTCCAGATTCAAGGAAGAAGAGGAACTACTGCGGTTCATCGCACCCGGCAACCCAGCGCCTAGAATCTGAGCCACACTCGGTTGCTTGTTCCCAGCCACCGTGGCACCAGCCAATTCGGTTTCAGGTATATTTTTTCCTTCAAACACACCACCCAACCAAAGGCCTGCAGCGACAACCGCAATGCTCGCAGCAATGCCAAGTGCGATACTCAGGGTGGACGCAGAGGCGCGGCCAAGTGGGATTCCAAGAATGCCGATGCAACTGGCTTTCCATTCTCGCCCGTACTTACTTTCAAGGCGGTCTTTTAGCTTTTTGCACCCGCGTTCCGCGTCGCGGTAAACTTGTTGCACAGGGATTTGAAGTTCTGCAGCGACCCTTTCGGATTTCCACCCTTGCATGTGCCGGAGCATAATGACGACGCGCTCCTGTTCCGGTAAATCGCCGAGCGCTCGGTTGGCCACGTTGAAGAGCTCCGTGACTTCAGCACTCTGATGGAGAATCGCATGGTCATCGATGGCTACTTTTTGTTCACGTTCCTGCCGGCGATACTCGGAGCGCCAAGACTGCGCGACTAAACGTTTTGCAGTGGAACTCAACCAGCCCGGAAGATTTGAGGCACCCGCCTTCTCATTCGCCAAAGCCTCGACCATAGTTGCTTGAACCATGTCGTCCGCGGTGAAGTCATCTTTCACCAGCTTGCGGACCAAGCGAAACAGCCAGTCCTGATGCTGGAGGAGTTGCTCGGGCTTAATGTGGGGGGCAGGCACGAGTTAATTAATGCTCTTTAAGCGGTACAGGAAACTTCCCACTTCAAGTCAGCTGCGGAAACAACCTGGCCCCAACTGAGTCCAGGCTTTGGTCGCATGCAATAGGTGCAACCGTTTTCAGCTTGCTTACTGCAAATTTCAGAAATGGATGAAAATGGCTGGGACTGAGCCGGACCGCCTGCCCCCGGTGGGGCCATGAAAGTCACGGTGACAGTATTGTGCTCAGTGTTGCGTGCAACATTCATGGTGACGTCAGTACCGTTTACAGGAATAGTGATAGTAGCCATGCTCCGAGTTTAGAGGAGTTTTTGGTAGCAGTCCTGCAAAACCTTCCTCTTTCTTTCGAACCACGGCACAATGGGAGCTTGAGACCCGTCTCCCCGACCCACTTAGATTGGACGATTCATCAATCATCTGATCTCTATCAAGTCCCAGGATGGTCTCAGGGCTATTTCCGGGTGCAGGCAGATGGAGCCTTACTGGTCGACCCATCGCGGCGCGGTATTCATGGAGTTGCCCTCAGTGAAATAGTGAAAGGGCTAGCGGACCGCGGATACTCGACCCCTTTAGTTCTACGGTTCCCAGACATCCTGCAAAACCGTCTCGCGCATTTAGCTGCGGCCTTTGCAGCTGCTATAGAGGAGAACGGATACCAAAGCAGTTATCACGCGGTTTACCCGATTAAGGTGAATCAACAGCGGCATTTGGTCGAACAGTTGGTGGAGTTTGGACAGGAGTTTCGTTTTGGTTTGGAGGTTGGGAGTAAGCCGGAATTATTGGCAGTGATGCCGATGACTGCCGACCACCCAGAACGCTTAATTATATGTAATGGATTTAAAGATGATCCATACATAGAGGCCGTCATCTTGGCTAACAAGATCGGGCGTAACATTGTGCCGGTGGTKGAAAACTTYCGCGAACTGGARCGCGTGATTCGTTATGCCGAGAAGTATCAAGTACGCCCAAAGATTGGCGTGCGRGTGAAGTTGGCGAGTCAAGGAGTTGGACGATGGCGCGAAAGCTCTGGGCATCGGTCTAAATTTGGCTTGTTTCTTTCAGAAGTTTTGCAAATGGTCGAGTTGCTGAAACAGCATGACATGTTGGATTGCTTGCAGCTTTTGCATTGCCATGTAGGAAGTCAGATTCACAATATTCGCCTGATTAAGAATGTGATCAATGAAGTGGCCCACATTTATGTGGAGTTAGTGCGCCTTGGTGCAGGCATGCAATATCTAGATATCGGCGGTGGCCTAGGTGTCGATTACGAYGGCTCCGCGAGYGCMACCGATTCCTCCATGAACTAYTCSYTGGARGAATACGCGAACGATGTGGTGTAYCGCATCGGYCAYATCTGCGATAACGCAAAAGTYTCGCATCCGCGCATMGTGAGCGAGAGCGGCCGTGCCATGGTGGCGCAACACAGCATGTTAGTGTTTGATGTCCTGGGGCGGAATAGCGTCGAAACGGTCGCTTCTGGCCCMGGCGACTTGAAAGAGTGGAGTGCAAACCGYGAGGTGCCGCTGCCTTTACAGGACTTACAAGACGCCGCTGATAACTTAGATGAAGATCGTTTGGTCGAGCGTTTACATGACATCAGCCAAAGCCGCGATGAAGCTCTCGATTTGTTTGCYTTGGGYTATTTGAAYYTGGAAGGGCGTGCGATTGCCGAAAAACTTTATTGGTCGACKTGYYTGCGTTTGCGTGAYCTTATGSGSRCATCSSGTGRKCAYCCKRCKGARCTGGAAGAGYTGGAGCAYCTSTTGCGYGAGACTTACTTCTGYAACTTTTCRGTGTTTCAATCGGTCCCCGATGCMTGGGCGATTCARCAACTNTTTCCCNATCATGCCKATCCACCGCTTGAACGAGGAACCGACCGCACGCGTGGTGTTAGGCGACGTCACTTGTGACTCTGACGGCAAGATCGACCGCTTCATTTCCGGTGGTGAGCCACAACCTGCCCTGCCAGTGCACTGTTTGAAGGAGGGGGAGCCGTATTACTTAGGCGTGTTCTTGGTCGGCGCTTATCAGGAAACCTTGGGTGATTTACATAATCTTTTTGGCGACACCCACGTTGCGCATATTCGCGTGGATGACGTCGGCGGATGGACGGTGGAGGAAGTGGTGCCCGGCGATACCGCGCGCGAAGTGCTGGAATACGTGCAATACGAGCCGGAACGCATGGAAGCGCGACTACGAAAGGATTGTGAGAAGGCCATGCGCGCGGGGTCGATTACTGCCGCAGAAAGTCGCACCTTGATGAAGTTCTACGTCGATGGCCTGAATGGCTACACCTACTTGGAAGGCTAGATTGGAGTTTCTCTGAAACAGTTCTTCCATGGTGTTGAGCTGGCGCCGACTTCCTGTTAGGATGCCCGCGCATTCAGACGAGTGGAGGGACAGGCCCTGCGAAACTCGGCCAACCGGCTTGCGAGCACGGTGGCAATACCCTCCGGATCCCGGATTAATGCGCGCGCCTGTCCCCATGCTAGTTTGTCTACGCATTTAAGGACATGAAGACGCCACCCGCAAGCCCTCGCCCCACTTTCGCTGCAGCATTGCAGCAACGCATTCTGGTATTGGATGGAGCCATGGGCACCATGGTGCAAGCATGCGGCCTGTCCGAAAAAGATTATCGCGGCGAGCGATTTCAGAACCATGCGGTGCCGTTAATAGGTAACCACGATGTCTTGGTGCTCACCAAACCCGCGGTCATTGCCGAAGTGCACGCAGCTTATTTGGAAGCCGGCGCCGACATCATTGAGACCGACACGTTCAGTGCCAACGCGATTTCGCAGGCAGATTATCAGCTGGAAGATGCGTGCTACGACATCAACCGCGCTGCTGCCAAGGTCGCACGAGAAGTTACCGACCGGTTTACTGCAGAAAATCCTGAGAAACCACGTTTTGTCGCTGGGTCGATAGGCCCAACCAATCGCATGTGCTCCATGAGCGCTTTGGTGGAGGATCCAGGCGCCCGCGCGATTGACTTCGATACGCTGAAAGACGCGTATTTAGAGCAAATGCGCGGTTTGGTGGACGGTGGCTCCGACTGCCTTTTGATTGAGACGGTGTTCGATACTTTGAACTGCAAGGCAGCCTTGTTTGCTGCGGAAGAAGCCTTTGAAGTTTGTGGTCAACGCATTCCAGTTTTCGTTTCTGGAACCATCACCGATGCATCGGGCCGCACTTTGTCTGGGCAAACCGTGGAAGCCTTTTGGTATTCGGTGGAGCACGGAGATCTTGGCGCGATTGGATTTAACTGCGCTCTTGGGCCGAAGGAAATGCGTCCACACTTGGAGAGCGTTGCGGCGATCGCGGATTGTCCAGTCATGTGTTATCCGAATGCTGGTTTGCCGAATGCTTTTGGCGAATACGATCTCGGCCCGGAAGCTATGGCAGAGCACGTACGGTCCTGGGCGAAGGAAGGTCTGTTGAACTTAGTCGGCGGGTGTTGCGGAACGACTCCGGAGCACATTCGCGCGATGGTGGAAGCCGTGAAGGGTGTCGCCCCGCGCGTCATTCCGACCTTACCGGGCTTCCCACACTTCTCCGGGTTAGAGCCACTCGAAATCCGTCCCGACTCGCTGTTCTTAAACATCGGCGAGCGTACCAACGTGACTGGTTCGCGTCGTTTTGCACGTCTAATTCTGTCCGACGATTACGATGCCGCCCTAGCCGTCGCACGTGATCAGGTGGAAAGCGGTGCCCAAGCTCTAGACGTAAACATGGACGAAGGCCTGCTCGATTCGGTAGCCGCCATGCAGCGTTATCTGCGCTTATTGGCCGCAGAACCGGAGATTGCACGGGTTCCGATTGTTTTGGACTCTTCCCGATGGGAGGTGCTGGAGGAGGGTTTGAAGAATGTGCAAGGCCGTTCTTTGGTCAACTCACTCAGCCTCAAAGATGGCGAGGAGGAATTTCGACGCCGCGCCACTCATGTCCGACGCATGGGCGCTGGGGTGGTCATCATGGCTTTCGATGAAGACGGTCAAGCCGTSGATGTSGCGCGWCGKGTGRARATCGTCGACCGCGCYATGGGSATTTTGCATGARATYGGATTYCGTGAYCACGATGTKGTGYTGGAYCTWAAYGTMCTYGCRATTGCGACYGGYATYGAAGAGCACGAYCCYTATGCYGCCGAYTTCYTGGAAGCKYTRCGTGTKTTRAAGGCGCGCTATCCRCAATGYTCCTTYAGTGGGGGCATWAGYAACYTGTCRTTTAGYTTYCGYGGTGCCGAAGRWGTGCGYCAAGCCATGCACRCGGTTTTCCTWTTTCATGCAGTMCAAGCCGGAYTRACCATGGGCATTGTGCATGCCGGTAACNTACCGCTTTACGATGACTTGCCCACCGACCTAAAGGGTTGGTGCGAAGACCTGATTCTCGGGCGACGTCCAGAATCCGCTGAAGACCTTTTGGCCTATGCCGAAGCACACTCCGGGGAGACGTCGGAAGCCGAGGTCAAAGCAGCTGCTGCATGGCGTTCGGAAGATGTCGATGCACGTTTGGCTCATGCGCTGATTCACGGTATTACCGAATTCATTGAGGAGGATTTGCCGGAAGCCTTGGAGCTCCATGTGCAACCGCTCAAAGTTATCGAAGGCCCCTTAATGGCTGGAATGGACGTGGTTGGAGAGCGTTTCGGCAGTGGCCGCATGTTCCTCCCACAAGTGGTGAAGAGCGCTCGGGTCATGAAGCGTGCGGTCGCATGGCTACAGCCTTACTTAGAGGCAGCAAAAGCAGACGGTGCAAGTGCCAGCCGTGGAACCGTGCTGCTCGCCACTGTCAAAGGCGATGTTCATGACATCGGAAAAAACATTGTGGGGGTGATTTTGGCCTGCAATGGKTTTCACATCATCGATCTTGGGGTCATGGTGGCGGTCGACACGATTTTGCAACGAGCGAYGGAGGAGAAGGTCGACATTATCGGTCTCAGTGGATTGATCACACCCTCGCTCGACGAAATGGTGCATGTGGCTAAGGAAATGGAGCGCACTGATTGCAAACTCCCGCTCATGATTGGCGGTGCCACCACATCGGTGGCGCATACTGCCGTGCGCATCGATGGCGCCTACAGTGGTCCCGTAGTCCACGGTCGCGATGCATCGCAAGCCGTCAACCAAGTGCAAAGCTTGTTGACCGCCGATCGATTAGATGATTTTTTAGTTTTGAATCAACAGCGCCTCGACCAAGCGCGCATCCGCCATCAGTCGCGCAACACCACGCGCCCGGTAGCAAGTCTAGATGCTGCACGGAAAGCGGCTCCTTTCTTCGATTGGGCGCGCGCGGAACTGCCAACTCCAAAACGCCTTGGCATTCAACTACTAGATAACTTCCCACTGCAAGAATTGCGCCCATTCATTGACTGGAGCCCGTTTTTCAGCACTTGGGAACTCAAAGGACGTTACCCTGGAATTCTAAAGGACTCCATCGTAGGTGCTCAGGCAACCGAGTTATTTCACGACGCAGAGAACATGCTCGATGAAATCTGCGCTCCAGGTGGACTCACCGGACGTGCCATTTTCGGTTTGTTTGAAGCAAACTCCGATGGTGACGACGTGCTCATTCAAGGCCCCAACGGTCAACATCGACTTCCGATGCTTCGCCAACAGCGCGCCACCGCTCCGGGTCGCGTCAACCGAAGTCTTGCCGATTTCGTCGCTCCACAATCCAGCGGTCGCACCGATTACGTCGGTGGTTTTGTAGTGAGTGCTGGCTTCGGCATCGAAAAATGGATCGAACGCTTTGCCGCCGAGCACGATGACTACAACGCAATCTTAGTCAAAGCTTTGGCGGACCGTCTGGCCGAAGCCTTCGCGGAATACTTGCACTTACGCGTGCGTCGCGATGAATGGGGCTATGCAAGCGGAGAAGATTTGGATTCGGCAGCTTTGATTGAAGAAAGCTATCAGGGCATTCGTCCAGCTCCCGGTTATCCGGCATGCCCCGACCACAGCTTGAAAGATGACCTGTTTGAACTTCTCGACGCCGAAAACCAAATCGGAGTTCAACTGACCGAGACACGAGCGATGTGGCCGGCCGCCAGTGTGAGTGGCTTCTACTTTGCTCACCCCGAAGCCTGTTACTTTGGTATCGGCACGATTGGTGAGGATCAAGTGAAAGATTATGCAGCCCGCCGCGGGATTTCGATGGAGGAAGCGCAGAAACGGTTGGCACCACAACTTCGCACGAATCAGCCGGTGGCATAAAAATCTAAGCCCAGCTGGTCGGGCGAAGCGGAGGCAGCGCGGCTAACATCTTGCTGTGGCGCAACCGAACCGCTCCTTGCTGATTCTGCTCATCATCCCTACCACCATCATGGTGGGGTGGGTGCTGCATGTTGGCGCGAGCATTTTGCAGCCTCTGGTCATCGCACTTTTGTTGGCAAGTATGTTGCAGCCGGTGGTGGTGCGATTGGCACGCTGGAAAATCCCGCCTGCACTCACCGTCATTGCACTAGTGGCAAGCTTGTTCGTCGGATTGGTGCAAGCTGGAAGTTTGTTGCAAGCGAACATCGTCCAGTTTTTGGGTGACACTACGCAGACGACTTATCAAGAAGGCATCGACCCAGTCAATCCGAATCAGGAGGAGTTGTCGCAAGACTATGATTGGGCCTCGGTAGTCGAGAAACTCGCCGCACGTATGGAAAATTCGGCCATGCCAGACGCCATGCAGCGTCTCTTAACGGAATCGTTGCATGATCTTGATTTGGCCGGGGTGGCGCGCGGTATTTTCGATGGCGGCCTAGGATTTACCCGTGGACTGATTTTGATCATGATTTACATGATCTTCATTTTTGCCGAACAAAAGATTTTCCGACGCAAGATTCTTTCCATTGCCGGAGATCGTCAGGACGATGCCGCGCGGGTACTCGATTCGATTGGTCGTGGCATTCAGAAGTACCTCAGCGTGAAAACCGCGGTCTCCTTGATGACCGGCTCCATGTGCTACTTCATCTTGGTCATGCTGCAGATTCCGTACGCATTGTTGTTCGGGTTGCTGACCTTCCTGCTGAACTTTATTCCAACTTTCGGCTCCATCATCGCGGCAATTTTCCCAACCATTACCGCGCTTGCGATTGAGTCTTCGTGGAATAAGGCACTATTTGTTCTAGTGGCCTACTTGAGCGTAAACCTGACCTTAGGCAGCTATTTGGAGCCAAAAGTTCTTGGCCGCGAGCTGAATCTTTCGCCGCTAGTCATCATCGTGTCGGTGGTGGTGTGGGCTGGAATCTGGGGTGTTGTTGGAGCCTTCCTTGCGGTGCCACTGACCTCCGCGATTCAGGTTATCCTGCTATCCAATGAACGCACTCGGCCGGTCGCCGTGTTGCTTGGTAGTGGTCCGCCACCGGAAAAAGCCAAAGATTCTGGCTCCGCAAAAGCGACTAGCTAGGTAGCAGAGCTTCCGCAATCGCAACCGCATTGCTCGCTGCGCCGGTGAGCAAGTTGTCGGTCACAATCCAAAGTTGCAGTTGGTTTGGCTTGGCGCCGTGACGCAAACGACCGAGGAACACGCCTTCCTTACCGCGAATCTGTTTAGGTGTGGGATAGTCCTCCTGACTATGACTAAGCACCATGCCATCCTCCGCGCGAAGTTTTTCCGCCACCGCGGTTAAGTCAAAGTCTTCGCTTGCTTCGATCCAAACCGATAGTCCATGGCCGACCTCGACCGGTACCCGTACGCAGGTTGCGCTAATGTTCAGCGATGCATCTTCAAGCAGCCGCAAACTTTCCGCCACCACCCGATGCTCCTCCAAAGTTGCGCCATCCTCGGCGAATGCATCGCATTGAGGAATGACGTTTGCATGAAGCGGGTCATCGGTATCCGCGATGGACTGTAAAAGCTTTCGACCACCGCCGCTTGCTGCTTGGAAAGTAGTGACCACCACCTGCCCCAAGGTGCAGTCGCGCCGAAGGATGTCCAGCACGCGTAGCAAACCACCATTGGTGCAGTTTGGGCTAGAGATTAAGCCTTGGTGTTGGTGGACATCGTCCAGATTCAAACCGTCCAGCACCAAGGGGACCGATGGGTCCATGCGCCATGCTTCGGAAAGGTCAATCACCACTCGCGTTTCCGATGTCAGCTCGCGTGCAAATTTATGCGCTAAGGAAGCGGGGCCAGCGAGGAAAATGAGGTCGGCATCGGCCACCTTCTGTGGGCAAAAGCCACCGACTCGCATGGCTGCAACCCCTTGATGCGGGAACTCTCGCTGGTGCAAAACTGCCAGCAAGGCCTTGCCAACCAAACCGCGCGCTCCGACCACCGCAATCCGCGGTTGAGCCGGCAGCTTCCATCCACGCCGAGGTTGTGCAGGGGGCGTCATTGCAGGCCATGATAAACTCGCTGCGTGACGGAGACCAAACCCAGCCAGTCCATCTGCAATGTAGATGACCTCATCGCCAGCCTTGATCAAGCCGTGGTCGCTCCGGACGATCCAACCCGATGCAGCCAAGTCATGGCCACCCTGATGGCAGCCTTTTGCGATGGCAACGCCATTCTGGAAGAAGCTCTCCTAGCCACAAGCGAAAAAGGTTACGCCCGGCGCCTCCTGCACCACGATTCTAAGGGGGCATACTCCATCGTCGTTATGGTTTGGGGCGCTGATCAAGGCACCCCGCTGCATGATCACTCTGGTACTTGGTGCGTGGAATGCGTCACCCAAGGTTCGATTAAGGTCACCAACTTTAAGCGCGAAGCCAACCGCGATTCGGAAGCAGGCATCTTGGATTTTTCCGAGCAGCAATCGCAAATGGCCGGAGTCGGCGAGGCGGGCAAATTGATTCCACCGTTTGAATATCACATCATCCATAATCCGTGCCCGGAAACTGCGGTCACGGTGCATGTCTATGGTGGTGAAATCATGCGCTGTAACACTTTCGAAAAGATTGAAGGTGGCGGCTACCAGAAGCATGTGCGTGAACTTTCGTACACGCCGTAACCGAAGACGTTCTTCCCTCATCTCCTAAAGCTATAGCAACATGAGCGAATCCGTTTCTCGTAGTGCATGGATTCCAGGCGTCTTGGTCGCCGCCGCTTTCGCATGGATGGCGCGGGAGCTTGCAGCTCTGGAGTTTTTCCACGAGACCCTGCATTTCGGCGCTCTGTTGTTGGTGATTCTGCTCGGCATGGTGTGGCGGATGGTGCTGCCGATTCCAGCTTGGTCGATTCCAGGAATCGAAATGGCGAAGAAGCCGATTCTGCGTTGGGCAGTGGCAGCATTGGGTTTGCGCCTTAGCCTGAACGAGATCCTCGAAATTGGGGGGCCGGCGCTGTTGGTGGTTTCGGTTTCTACGATTGCTGCCGTGTTTGGCGGATGGTGGATTTGCCGCTGGCTCGGTTTGCCGGAACGCATGGGTTTGCTACTCGGCGTCGGTGGCGCGGTTTGTGGTGCTTCTGCGATTGTGGCTGCAGACACCGTAGTTCAAGCCGAAAAGAAAGATTCGGCTTTGGCGATTAGCGTGATCACCTTGCTCGGCACGATTGGCATTCTGATTTACCCGGAGTTGTGCCAGCTGTTCAGTATGGGAGATTTCGATTACGGCGTATGGGCGGGCGCAAGCCTGCATGAAACGGCGCAGGTGGTTGCAGCAGGGGATAGCATCAGCCCGGAATCGAAAGAAGTTGCAACCGTAGTGAAGTTGGTGCGCATCTGCTGGCTGGCACCCATTGTGTTTTATCTAGGCTGGTCTTTGCGTCATCAACACGTAGAAACAGGGCAAGCAAAAGTTTCTCTAGTGCCTTGGTTCTTAGTCATGTTCGTAATCTTCGCCGCAGTCAATTCCRTGGATTGGTTGCCGACCGAAGGCACTTTCGCAGTGTCCAACCTCAGAACCGGAGGCTCCTGGTTGATGACCATTGGCATGGCAGGAGTCGGATTGCAGACCAGCGTGAAGGACTTAGTGCAGGCAGGATGGCGCCCGGTGCTTGCCGGATTGTTGCAGTGGATTTTGCTCGCCGGGATTTCCGTTGGCATGATTCAGCTGGTGATGTAATCCCTTTCGAGCAACCTTAAAGTTGCATATAGCCTTCGCCGAAAACCATTTCACCGCCGAGGTGGGCGCCGCCACCGATGGCGATGGCAAGCGCGAATAACAATAGGCTATACCACTTTTTACGCCTCATGCGTTTGTGCAAGATCAGAAGAAGAACTGAAATTGCTGCAACGCTGACTCCAATCCAACGGTGAAGAAACAGTTCCTGACCACCGGCGCCACTGTTCGCTGCATTCAGCCAGCCAAGCCCGGCGGCTAGGACAGCGGTGGGCGCTCCAATCCACAGGCAAAAGACCTCTAGCTGCAAACACGCCTCTTTGCCGGTGCGCAGAAATCCTAAGCGCAGTAGCGAAGCAATCAATAAAAACGCTACCGGGAAGTGAATGATGGGAGCATGAATGTGACCTAACAAGATCAAAATGCGTTGCCACAAGCTCTTTTCTACCGGTGCCAAAGCTTCACTTTCAACCTGAGGCAAATAACGCACCGCCATTTCAAGGTCGACAAAAGGGTTGCCATCCGCCGGCATGGGGGTGCTCGCCATGGCCCAATCGATCAGTAGTTGCGCTTCTGCTTCGGTGACCGGAAGGAAATCACTATCCTCCGGCGGCATGCTGCGGTCTTCAGCGATTTCCACCAGTAAGGCCATTTCGGGATCGAGGTTATCACCCCATTCGCTAGCGACAGCACGCAAGTCCCAAGCTTGATCAAACTCGCGCTTGGCCTTTTTTGAATCCGAATCCGGATGATGGCACTGTACGCATTTGTCGGCGAACAACTGCCGCACCGCTCCACCTAAATCTGGCTCCTGTTGTAAGGGCAGAGGAGCACATAGAAGGAGTAATGAAACTAGCAAGGGATTTACTCTTCGTCAGGGTCGTAGGTATCGTGGCCTTCCTTTTTTATGCCACCTAAATCCTTATAGATTTCTTTGGCGTCTTCCTGACGTCCTTCCGCCAAAGCCAATTCTAAACGCAAAGTCCCGTCACATACCGCGAGCAGTTTGCGTTGGAAGCCGACACGCCATTTCACCTGCTCAGCCTTCGACAAACCCTGTGGCGCTTCTGGGCAATGGGGCAGGGCTTGCAAGGCAGCATTGCGCATGCCTGTCGCATGTTGCATGCCTTCTTCAGCCTTTTCTGGATCACCGAGCGTTTTACGCAACGCACGCATGTTGTGCTTAATATCTTCCATGGCTTCGGCGAGAGGACCTTCGTCTTCATGCTCCTCATGTTCCTCCGGTTCTTGCGAAGCGGAAACTGGCTGACTCAGTGCGCTTAAAGGGAACGGAGTGAGCAGGAGTAAAGCCAACAGACTCAAGGTGAGCTTTGCGTAGGGTCGCGTCATGGACATCGCCAAAGGATAGCAGCCCGAAGGTTGAATCCATGAAGGTCATGCAAGCTGGTCAGGTCTGGATACTTAAGGCTGAACTTCGCGCAAAACAACGTTGGTTTTAATGCTGCCGCGTCCATTTGCATCGCGACTGACGACAGCTTGGGTGGCCAACCGGGTGAGTGGGAACCACGCAGGCAAATGCGAGGACAAAGTCGCGGAGCCGTCAGCGTGGGCGACAGCATTCCCTAACAAGAAGACCGGTTGGCGCAGATTCAAACTGAGGTCGCCGAACCCCGGATAAGTTGGGCCTGATGGGGTGGTGCCAGCAATCGATGCTACGAACCATGCGGTTTCTCCTGGGAGCAATCCACGCACGGTAGTGTTGAAATCATGACCACGGTGTAGATGGTCATCTTGGATTAACGGCTGTTGCGCGACGACTTCCAGGATCTGGTTGTGATCGACATCGGTGAGGACGGTGCGGAAACCGTCGGTCCAATCAATGGTAATGCGATCGGCTTGGTGTGCGTCGTCTAAACCAAACACCGTAATCATTTGACTACAGCCAAGATAACTGGCGCCGCTATCCATGACTTGCACACTTTTTTTACCGTTGTAGTGAACCACAATACGGGTTCCCACACCGCCTGGCGCCAAGGCCGGGTTGGCAGAGGTGTCGACATCGATGCGCAGTCCATGTTTATTGCCATGCAGGTCGTTGCGGTACAGATGTACCGGGCCGTTGTTATTCACCACCAGCAGGTCGAGGTCGCCATCGTTTTGGTAATCAAAAGAAACCAATCCTCGTCCTTGACCAAAATCAGCGAAACCCGTGCTGGCACTTTGCTCGGTAAAATTTGCAGTGCCATCGTTCAAAAACAGAAAGCTGCTTTCATTCACCCATTCAGCATCTGGCCATCCGTTGACTTCAGCAAGGTCGATGTCGCCATCGAGATCAAAGTCGCCCGCAACCGTTCCCCAGCCCCAGCCACCGTTGACGACGCCACTGGAAAAGGGAGTCCCCTCCATTGGAGAGTTCGGTCCGCGGTTGAGGTAGAGGCGGTTTCCGTTTGGAACGAAGGCAGCAGGGAAATCGAAGAAAATCGAGGTGACGTACCAGTCGAGCAAACCATCGGCATTGAAATCGCCAAGGGCCTGGCCCATGCCGTAATGCGCTTTGTCCGGAGTCAGACTCGCAGTGATGTCCACAAAAGTTCCATCGCGGCGATTCTTAAACAGCATGGTGGTGCCGAAGTCGGAAGCCAAGAGCAACTCTGGATAGCGGTCGCCATCGAGGTCGGCAAAGCGTGGTGAAAAGCCGCGCATTAAGCCGAAGTTAAAGTTGGATACATCGGTGCGATTCACGAAGGTTCCATCGCCTTCATTGCGGAAGAGTTGATTACCTTGGTCGGCAACGTTCCAGGCGCAAACGAAAAGGTCTAGGTCGCCATCGAGATCATAGTCTCCAAAGCAACAACCGAAACCATCGGGGATTGAGGGCGCATCGAATGCGACGCCGGCAAGCTCAGCGACATCGGTGAAGGTGCCRTCGGCGTTGTTGTRATACAGGCGGTTGGCGCCGGGGCCGGGGATRTCACCGATGTCACCAAAGCTGGTYACGTAAATGTCTAACCAKCCATCGTYATCGAAATCGCCRACCGYGGATCCGACGCCGCGGTGCAAACTTGTTCCGTTATGAATCACCGGGACCACTAACTCGAAGGAATCGTCTGGCTTGCCGAAGTAAATGCGATCGGGGTGCAAGCCGGTGGAGGGCAGAAAGATGTCGCTGAGGCCATCGTTATTGAAATCGCCGATGGATGCGCCGCCGTTCATGGGGCCGACTTCATGATCGCCGCTGTTGGTCATGTCGGCGAAAATACCAACCGACTGGCTCACCTCTTCAAATTGGAGGTGCGTGGATTGCTGCGCGCCGAGCGGAGCGGCAGCGATTAGGGCTGTGCAATAGAGGGTGGAGGGTATTTTCATCGGTAGGCAAAATCGAAGCTTGCTTTACCGATTGTAGACCATATCCAAGATTGTGCTGGAGCTCAGAACTTCTTTATTTTGGCCTCAGCTACCGGCAGAAAGGTGCGGTCGAAGCGTTCCACAAAATCTTCRAGCAGCACTTTCTTCGAYGCCTTCAGTTTCAGCTTGTTGAGCTTCCCGTTCACCTCGACYTCGACACGGTTCCCTTCGCTCAACCAATCCGCGGACAACAAYAGTGAGCAGCGGCTAACTCCTTCTGCCTGAATCACAAAGTKKCCRTYYTYTTTGCGTTCTGCGTGTAGTTTTGCAGTGCGCTCCTTAGCCATATTYTGAATGTAAGCYGCACGACCWTTTTCGTTCATGCGYTGCCAYTCCTTTGGATCCACCTTGATGCCAAAAGTTTCATCCATYGCCTTCGTCAGCTTTTCTACMMGAAGCCAAGAMCGACGTGGATTCTGTTTGCGSGCMGTGTGGTAAGTGATGGAGTTCGGCCAAGGATTGCGCGGATGACTRCCAAAGAACTCYGGCCAATCCACSGTGTCGGTGCGATARGAGTGRCCKAGKTCAGGAAATTCAATCAGCATGGCATCGTCATTGCCGGCGGCCTGAATACGGTCAAAGCTCTGGCGTAGATTGCGCAGGAGCCGGGCATCGTCCTGCGAGCCTTGTAGTTGGCGAATGGGTGTTGCGTAAAGATTTTCTACCAAGCGCAGATTGTTACGCCCGCCACTCACCACCCAAGTTGGACCGCCAATCGCTGGGACTAAGCTCGCGAACTGATCACTGTGACGCACACCCAAGTCCCAAGCCATATGTCCTCCGCGACTCACTCCGTGTAAATGCACGCGGTTTTCATCGACGTTGTAATGCAAGCGCATCCAACGTAATGCTTGCATGCCCTCATCACGTTCGCGTTGAGTGAAGGCGTAACCTTTGCCTGATTTCGGATCGGTGGGGGCGAGCAATAAATAGCCATGCTCTTCGGCAAACCGCATCCAGCTGCGCAACATGCCTGCGCCATTGCCGCCCGAACCATGC
The DNA here is from genome assembly GCA_002746235.1 of Planctomycetota bacterium. Classification (GTDB taxonomy): domain Bacteria; phylum Planctomycetota; class UBA1135; order UBA1135; family UBA1135. The sequence goes on along the minus strand of NVWJ01000016.1, from coordinate 34,170 downwards.
AACAAAACTAAAAGCGGGCTCGCTTTTTGTGGGTCATAGGAGGCCGGCACGTAAAAAGAAATGGACATGGAGGCGCGCTTAGAATCCACCCAAACGTTGATTTCCTCTAGATGCACGCCGGGGGTGGCTATATCAAAGTCGCCAAACTCTTGCATCATTCCCAACCACTGGTCTAGGTCTATTTGGCGCAGTTTCAACAAGCGTTTCACCGCAGCCTCGCGTTCCTTGGGCTTCACCATAGCAACCGCCTCATGTAGCAAAACCGCGGGATTCGGCGCAACGATGGTGTCGTCTTGTTGCGCAAAGCACACGAAGCTAAGACATAAAGCTAACCAACTCATTTTTGTTCTGCCAACATTTTAGTACGCACCTTTTCAATCAAGCGTTTGGTAGCAAGGATGCCTTCCTCTTCACTCATCGAACTACCTTCATATTCCACTCCAATCCATCCGCGGTAACCGGCATCCACAACAATCTTCAGCATACGCGCGTAATCGGTGTGCTTTTCCTCACCTTGGTCGTCGAAATCATGCGACTTGGCGCTGACCGCCTTGGCGAAGGGCATCATCAGGCGGACGCCCTCGTAACGGTCGAAAACCCCACCGTCATTGTGAAAGTTGCCAAAGTCAGGCAGGGTGCCGCACATCGGGTGGTCGACTTCGCGGATGACGTCGGCTAACCAGGAGCCATCGGAAGACCATCCACCGTGGTTTTCAACAATGACAGAAACACCCTCTGCTGCGCCAATCTCAGTCAGCCGACGTAATCCATCCGCAGCCAAATGCTGTTGCACACCGCGTGTTCCATCACTGTGTGCATTGACCCGGATCGAGTGGCAACCGAGAAAGCTCGCCGCACCAATCCACTTGCGATGATTCTCAATCGCTTGCGCACGTTTTCCCGAATCCGGGTCGCCGAGATAACCCTCGCCATCGCACATGATGAGCAAACTTTGCACTCCGGCTTGCTCACAGCGACGTCGTAATTCGCCAAGATAACCGCGGTCCTTCGCGTGTTGTTTGAAGAAGGAATTCACATATTCCACTCCGGAAAAACCAAGGCGTCGTGCTTCGTCTGGAAAACCTAAGTTGGTTAACTTCCCACTTTGCAAAGTTCGATGCAGAGACCACTCTGCCAACGACAGTGGAAACAAATCGGATGGGGGGGGCTGTGGGAAGAACAGCCGGGTGGCGGTCATCGGCCGCGCAATGCCGAGTCCTGCCAAGCAGGTCAGTTGCGATAGGAAGTGCCTGCGGGTGAATCTCGGCATAGACCGAGTTTAGGAAGGCCGGCGGAAGACGCACACCTAAGCAGTAGGTAAAAAAAAAANGGCCGCCGGAGAGAAGTCTGCTGAACCGACGCCAACCCCCACGGTGTCGACGATCCAGTTTTATTCTCCCCGACGAACCGGGAAAATGTTCCTGTCTTTCTTTTCAACCCCTACCGAAATAGGGCCCACACAATACTTAGTGCACGATAGGCGCGATTGGTTTCAAGAACTTTTCCAATCTCCTAAATTAAGAGTTAACTGGAATCCCGGAAGTGCAAAAGGATACGCTCTCGGAGCTCATTTGGCATCCTTCCGGCGCCGATTTCTTGGCAAACGTTCACTGTCGTGTCCAAAGTGTCGAAAATCGTCTCGCAGCGCTGACAAACCATGGCGTCGAGCTCTGGAGTGGTGGATTTACCCAAATCGAGGGTTTCCTGTTTTAAACGCAGCAAATCCATGCAAACCTGCACCGAATATTCTGGTGGCGGCACCATTTTTCGCGGCAAAACGCTCTCTAAGGCCTGTCTCAGGCGAAGACGAGCTCGATGCACCCGCGTTTTGACCGTGGCCTCCTTCATGTCCAGGATCTCGGCGACTTCCTTGCCGGGTAGTCCAAGAATGTCCTTTAAGAGTAGAGGCATGCGGAATTCAATCGGAAGCCCCACGATGGCATCTTGGATCTGTTCGCGGCCCTCAGCTTGGATTTGGACATCGAGTGGGGTTTTGCTTTTGTGGTCGACGAAACCCAAGCTGGGTTCGCCGAAAGGCAATAACTCTTCCAACGACTGCATGCGCTGAGGCTGGCCAGCGCGCAAGCGGTGCATACGGCTACAAGCTCTAGCGGCAATGGTGTAGAGCCAAGTCTTCGGGCTCGAGCGTCCTTCGAACTGGTCCCAGTGGCGGTAGGCAGCGAGAAAGGTCTCTTGGACCAAGTCATCGGCCTCTTGGGAATTGCCGCAAAGACGTCGCCCGAGGCTGTAGACCATGGAACCATGCTCAGCCAGGAGACGTGGAATGGCGACATCGCGAGATTCGAGGTGTGCTTCCATAACGGGGGGTCTGTGCATCCTAGGACATCACCTCCAGGGAGAAAAGAAAAACCGTCGGCTGGAAAACTCCAGCCGACGGGTAATCCTTTACAAAACTTAAGAAGGGTCTTCGGTTCCGAGGATTTTGTTGACGAGTTCCATGAATTCATCTTTTACGCCAACGTCCTTTGCGCGTTGCGCCCAAACTTTTGCCTCTTCAGGCATTTCAAGGTACAGGTGACAGAAGCGAGCAGAGTTGAACCAAAACCGTCCAACAAGCTCTTTATCGTGAACTTTACCCGTGGCGAATAGCGCCGCAGCTTCCTCAAGGAAGGGGGCCAGTTCTTCAATGCTGCCGAGGCTTTCCATGGAAATCGATAGGACTGCTTCCATAAGTCCAAACTCGTTAGCCGGGTCCATTTCAGTTGCCATGGCTAGTTCTGCATCGTTGTTTTGACCAGACTTCAACAATGCTTTCAGGGCATCGACCTTGAACTTGCTCTTGTTTTCCGGATCGAGCTTAAAGCCTTTGCGCACGATGGCAGATAGGGTTTCAGCACCAGGTGCGCCATCGAGATTGGCAAGTAGGCCAGCAGCTTTTTTGACGACAACCATTTTGTCTTTAGCAGCTTCAAACTCTTGGTTGATCATTTTGATCTTGGCGAGAGCGGCTTTACCTTCGGTGCGCTTAGTGACGACGTCAGCCAAGTATTCTTCTGGAGTTGCGCCGGTGTAACCCGACTTGCCGAAAACTTCCCCGTCCGGAGTCATGAGCAACACGGTTGGGAAACCGGTGATGCCATACTTGATCTTCAGTTCTTCATTGCGCTCTGGATTTGGCACCAGAGCTTTGACTTCCTCAGCATTTGGGAAATCCAAAACTACCAGGACGTAATCCTTAGTGATGTTTGCGGAAAACGCGTCTTTTTCATACACCTCTGCACGGAGGAGCTGGCAGTAGTGTCACCAATCGGAGCCACTAAAGTCGACGAAAAGGTCCTTGTCTTGGGCCTTGGCAATTTCGACAGCCTTGTCGAAATCGGCAATCCACTCGGAACCATGTTCCTGAGCGTTTGCGCTAGAGAAGCCCGCAAGCAGCAGGCCGATGGTGAGCAAGTATTTCATGATTGAGGTTTCCGCCTTTTGTGGCGGGAATGCATTGTATAAGACATGTTTGAACAGGATTCTATTCCTGCGCGTTTTTCGTCACGCAAAAATAAAGCGCCCCTCCATAAGGGAAGGGCGCAAAATAGAGGCGATAGATTCTTACAGAATCAGCTCAGCCAAGGAGTTGGTCAAAAGCCCCGACCCCAAATCGACTGCTTGGGTGTACAAAGTTAGGCCTGCAACGCCACCAGGGACGGTAGGGGAGAAGGTCGCAAGACCAGCGCCATCGGCGGTCAAAGTTGCCAGGGTGTTGATGGGAGCGGTCATGTCGACCAAACCGTACGGGGTTGCGGTTGGGCCCGCACCGGTTAAGGAGTAGCCGAGGATYACRCCACCGCCTGCGGTCGCYCCAGAAACGGAGAAGACTGCAGTCTGGCCAGCGACGAGGTTGGTGATGGTGTAGGTCGGTCCACCGTCAGCCCATGTTCTAAAAGTGAGGTCCCAGCCAGGGATAAAAAACGGAGCTCCTAGGTAATAGAATTCCCCGCTGGTGTAGGCATCAAAGCCAAGGTGTCCTTGAACGCAAATGCTTGTTGCGCCCATATCAACCCAGTCAATCCAATAGGTTTGCCCAGGAGTGACGGACACAGCAGGCCAAAAAGCATCGACCCAGATGCCCGAGCCGTTGGTTGCTAAGACGGTGCTGCTGATCATTGGGATGGCGCCGGGGCTGTAGGGATCTACGTCCCACAGCGAAACGGTGAGAGTTGCGGATCCAGTCCAGCCTGGGTTATCGGTTACAAAGACCCCAGCGCCTGAGCAAGTGGAGGCGTTAGGGACGAATGATTGTGCCAATAGATCACTTGTCTGGGTAAGACAATCAGCATCGATAAGAGGCTGGTTTACATCTATGACTTGCGCGGAGGAAGAAGTCACCAGCAGCAGTGCTGTGAGGAGGGTCGGGAGGGAGTATTTCATTTCTCTTGCAGCTTTCGGCATGTGGGGAGCCAGGAGCGGATTGCTCTAACAAAAAGGCGACGTTCTAGCATAGGGTTTGTTTTCCGTGTAAGTCAAAAATCCCGGCGCCATACAGTTGCTTTATCTGGGCTTTTCGCACTCACTCAATATTTGGTGGGGCCAGGATGAAGCGGAGTTGTCGACCGACTCAATCAAAGTTTCCATAAACTGGTGGATATTCCCGGCTGCGTTGCGTTGTGCAAGGGAAGATCATGACCGACTCTCCCAGTACTCCCAATTTCGACGACCTGTACCAGCATGGTCGTTGGGTGCGTGCTCTAGCGCGCAGCTTGACCGCCGATGCGGATCAGGCTTTGGAGGTGGAGCAAAAAACTTGGTTGGCCGCTCTCGAAAAGCCTCCCAAACATGCAGCNAATCCTCGTGCCTGGTTAGGTGCGGTGGTGCGAAACATGGCTCACTCACAATGGAGGGAGCAAAAATCTAGACGCAATCGAGAGCGGTTGGTGGGTGAGCGACAGTGGAAAAAGATGTCCGGAGATTCGGCTGCTAAGGCTCCCGACTCTTTGGCGCATCGATTGGAAACCGTTCATCAACTTGCCGATGCTCTAGCCAATCTTGAAGAGCCTTACGCAACTCTGCTTTATTTGCGGTTTTTCGAAGAGCTCACCATTCAACAGATTGGCAAGCGTTTAGGCATGCCGCACTCTACGGCCCATGCTCGCATTCAGCGCGGCCTAGAAATGCTTCGCGTTCAACTTGCTGCAAGCATGGGGAGCGACTGGCGTCAGCAATGTTTGATCTTCACTCTCCCGTTTTCCAAATCGGTGGGCGGTGGCTTGATTTCAATTCTTAGCATGACACTTAGTACAAAAATTATGGTGGGTAGCTTGGCTGCATCTTTGGTGGCTTTGATCGCTTGGCAGCCGTGGAACGAGATTTCCGAAAAAGGTTTGCTGGACGATGCCACCCCAACCGCCGCTTCTGTGGTGCAAGAGGTAGTTCCTTTTGAAGAAACGCTAGCGACTCCAGTAGAGAGAGTTCGTTTGAATCCAGACCGTAGCGCTCMCGTGCGACTGGCAGCTCCTGTGATTCATGGACCATCCTTCATCATTCAAGTGCTCGATGCGGTCAGCCTTAACCCGATTTCAAATGTAGAGATCCTTTATTACGACACCGGGGCCAGCCAAAAGAAATGGGAGTCGGAAATCAAGAAGGAGTACGTTGGTCTGGAGAGGTGGATGGAATACTTTTGYGTGATTTACACCACCAATGAGGACGGAGTCCTAGAGCTTCCGTTGCCGAAAGGCAGGACTCATATTTCGGCGCGTGTGGAAGGCTTGTTTGGAAATGCCCCGTATCTCGAGTTGAAAGAAGATGAAGAAGTAGTGGAAGTTCTCATGCGAAAGGTGCGCCATCAGCGTGTGGTGGTGGTGGATGAAAGCGGTCAGCCCGCCGAGGGCGTGGAAGTTGGGTTTTCAGCAAACACTTCTGGAATGCCCATGGTGAAGGCTATGACGAATCATGAGGGCATTGCCGAACTCCAGCACTTGGAAGCTTTTCATGCTTATACTTATTCTGGAAAGACGGTGGTGGGGCTTTTAGTGCCGTGTCCGTCGCCTCAGTCGAAAGTCTTGTTAAGGGAAGAACTAGGAGAAGCAGATCTCCACTTTGTAATGCCGGCAACCGGGAAGGTGGAGGTGGTTTGCCTTTATGAAAATGGTCGGCCTGTGGAAGGAACGCAATATGTTTCATTGCAGTCGGCATCCGATCGAAGGACCCTCAACGCTTCCGTAGGACTTGGATACCAGCAGATGATCTCTATCGATGGCATTGCGCTATTCAATCAGGTGGGTGTTGGTACTCAATTAATAACAGCTACCTATTCAATAAGAAATGGTCGCCATGTCAATGCCGAAGGGACTGGGCCAAGCCGGCCAGGGGACCTTGCAAGATTGGAATTAATCTTTGCAAGTCCGACCCCAACTATCGCCGTAGATTTGATTGATTCCAAGCAGCGTCCGGTCGTCGATAGAGAGCTGATCGCGGATCTCTACTACCCCGATCAGGAAGGAGGAATGCAGCGGGCATTCCTAAGTATTGACGCCGACTCCGACGGTCGAGTGGAAATCTCGGCTGATCGAGCAAGGCAGATGGGAGCCAATCGCCTTCGTATTCTGATCCATTCGAAAGAAAGGCAACCGAGTTATGGTCGTATGGACATTAGTTTTTTAGAGGTCGATTTAGCGCAGCATGCGCATCAGCCTGAGCCTATTCCTGTAACTCTTGGAGAGTCCATCATCGTTGCTGGGGTTGTGGTCGGGGCGGATGGACAGCCACTTGATAATGAAGAGCTGCGGCTTACATTCGAACATGTAGGCGGCCCTAAAAGCAGAAGGGGATTTATGCAGCGCCAGCTTTCTCTGTTTACCGATGAGCACGGTGGTTATCGATTCTCTGGCCCACAGGACCCAGAGCTCTTTTCTTATTCCCTAGCTTTCGACCGTAACCCGGAAGTGGAGTTCACTTTGGGTGAAGAAAATCTAAGGCTAGAAAAAATGGGGAATGAAGAGCTTTGGGGGCGCGTTTTACTTGATGACCCGGCGTGGCATAGTGAGCTTGAGGTTCGGGCGGTGCTGCGCTTGCCAGGATCAGATCAAGTGGTGGAGTTAACGGAATCACAAATTGAGCAGGATAACGGTCGCTATCGGCTCAAAGGCATTCCCGTAGAACAGGTGGAGCTGCAGCTTGTCCAGCAAGGATATGGGTTAGGTGTTCTCGCGCAACTGCCGTTGGCAAACCTCCAACTAACTGCGTCGGATGATGGCACCGAAGTCCCCGAGTGGGATTTACGCGGTAAACTATTCCGTCACGTTCTCCAAATAAAAACCGAAAACCCGGGAAAGCAAGTGCCTTATTATGTAGGGGTCTTTTCCAATTTTGGAAGCTCGAGCTTTTTGGGAGTAAACAGAACTGGCCTGGTTCTATTTCACCCGGAAGCGGGGGTCGATTTTGAAGTTCGGGCTCGTTTGTATCGTCCCGCTTTTTGCTACTCCAACGGCGAAGCCAGCGTAACTCTCCGCGATGGGATTTCAATTCAGTTTGCGTTACCGGAAGGCGTTGTCATCCCGAAGGATTCTTTCTGGATGTTTAGCTTGACCTCGCACACTCAAGAGGGCCGATCACCGTTTGAGGCATCAGGATCAATGCAAGGTGTCACCCAGGAAGTGCGTGGTGCCAAGCTCCAGGTAGCTGGAGAATGGGGTGTAGAAATCATTTTGATAAGCCACCAATCCGCCGGCCCAGAACAACCAAGGGCCTTGTTCGCAGATGGTTCCACATCATTCACCATCTCGGTGGAAGACCAAACCGAAGAGCAGGTATTTATCCTTCCAGTGACTTCGGAAGCTCTTTCGCTTGCTCTCCTCATGGACGAGTAGCGGGAACGGCGGCCCGAGATTGGGTCACGAATCACCGCCCCAGTCTTTCTTGCCGAGAAATCCAGAGCGAGCTATGCTCTCCGTGCCATGAAGGACACCAACTCTCGGCGCAAGCAGAATCACAAGCTCTCCTTAGTGAGCTTGTTGTGCGCTCTGGTGATTCAACTCGCTTATCTGCCATTCCATTTGGTGAATGAGGAGCACGATGGAGCATTCGGTGGCCGCATGGGCGAAAGTACCGCTGAAGCTGCCATCGCCGACCAGGGTCATTCCCACAGTCATGACCCTAATCATGATCCACAAGAGGACAACCATCCATTCCATGCGGTGGAAGATCATCGTGGAAGCGAGCTCATGGTGCCATCGATGTCCTCGACCTTTAAGGTTGCGGCATCCAAGGCCTTCTTGACCGTAAAAACTTGGTCTCCTCCATCTCTGAAGAAGTTGGGATATGTCGCGTCTCCGGCAACGGTGTTTTCGCGATCCATTGTGCGATTTGGAGGATGCCCACGTGGCCCTCCCGCGACAGTCTGATTTGATTTTCTAACGTTCCATCTTCCACAGATTGGAGCATGGCGATGTTCCCTGGATTACACCAAGTGTGACCGGAACCAGCCGAACCATTCAGATGCATTGTTTGCATGAGAGAGGATTGTCAGATGTACCATTTCATCCATCGCCGCTTCGTTGGCCCCATCGCCGTTTTTGTAAGCTTGCTTGTTTTCACAGTAGGTTGCGTTTCCGATTCTGAAGATCCCGGCGCCCCTCTCGGCTCTTCCGGGCAAGAGCTTAATCCGGTTACCGTGACGGCTTTCACCGATGAGGTGGAGCTATTTCTGGAATACCCGCGTTTGTTGCCGGGAAAGGATGCGCGTTTTTTGGTGCACCTTACGGTTCTTGCGGATGGCGCCCCGGTGCGCAGCGGAGAACTCCGTTTAGAAATCCACTCTGCTGCTGGTGATGCTTTTGTATTCACCGCTTCTGAGCCAAAACGAGAGGGTCTGTTTATCCCCATTGCCGAGCTTCCAACTGCGGGAACTTATACCGCAAGCCTAAGCGTGCAAAGTGATCAAGTAAATGCCACGATTCCATTACCTCCTTTGGTGGTCTATGCGGATTTCGCTCACGCCATGGCTCTTGACGCTGCCGAGGAAAGGGAAGAGCTTCCCAACCTTGTACCCTTCTTGCTGGAACAACAATGGAGGATAGGTTTATTGCTGGCGCAGGTAGAGCGAAAGACGATGATCGAGCGTCTTCTGGTCCCCGGAGAAGTAGAAGCCTCGCATGGGGCCATGGCCGTAGTTAGCGCTCCTTTAGCCGGGCGACTGTTGCCGGTAGAGGGGAAGCCATTGCCGCGGATTGGCGAACAAGTCTCGAAGGGGCAAGTCTTGGCATATTTAGAGCCGCCACTCACGACGGCTGACTTTGTGCAGTTGTCGTTTAATGAGATGAGCCAAAGCAGTTTGGAAATGGAAGTTCTGGTACGCGAATTCGATTTGCGCACCAAGTCTCTGGAAGTTGAGCAGGGATTGCAGCAATCGAAAGCGCGGGTGACTTTTGCACAGCAAGCTTTGCAGCGGATTGAGGGTTTACGTGAAAAGGGGCTCGGTACCGTAGCTGAACTTGCGGCTGCCAAACGTGATTTCGATGTGGCTCGGTTCGAGGAGGCAGGAGGAGAGCGTCTGCGAGCGTCGTTGGCGAAAACCGAGAAAAGTTTAAGTCATCTACGTAAGCAAGTGGACCGAACGGTTGCAGGGAGTGCATCCCCAGGGCATCTGCGCGTGGCTCTGATTGCACCCATCGATGGTGAAATCATCCAAGCTCATCACGTTGCTGGAGAGCATGTGGAAAGCCAAGGGGCAATCTATGCAGTGTTGGATTCTCAGAAACTTTGGATTACCGCAAGGGTYTCMGAATTCGATTTTGCRAGGCTTGGTAAGGAACCGGGTGCTTGGCTAGAGTTCGCAGCATTTCCRGAGCGCARCTTCGATGTCTTGGGTKCCATGGGCGGACATGTAGTTTCCGTCGGCCGTGTYATTAACCCCATTTCACGCACCGTAGCKCTTCGATATCAAGTYCCGAATCCACAAGGSCTACTGCGCGTCGGCATGTTTGTCGATGTCTTTCTAGAAACCAAGSTTGCAAAGCAGGCRGTGGYTATTCCWCGASAAGCCGTGGTRCTTGAGAATGGWCTTCCGGTCGCTTTYGTCSTGCTGGACGGTGAAACTTTCCAAAAGMGGAACCTGCAACTTGGCATCCGCGAYGGTGAWTTCGTRGAGGTTATTGCGGGYATTGCRGAAGGGGAACGCGTGGTGACTCGCGGCGCCTTTTTCGTACGGCTTGCATTGGCATCTCCCGCTTCCTTCGGCGAAGGTCACGCTCATTAAGCAACGGAGTTCACGATGATTAATCAGCTCATCTTGTGGTCGTTGCGCAATCGCGTGGCGGTTCTCTTTCTCTCTACGGTTTTGATTGCGGTAGGCGCATACACCGCCATGCGCATGCCGGTGGATGTATTCCCCGATCTCTCCGCACCAACCGTCACCATCTTGGTCGAAGGCCATGGCATGGCACCCGAGGAGATGGAAACCCTAGTGACCTTTCCCATCGAAACCGCGGTAAACGGTGCGGCCGATGTGCGCCGGGTACGTTCCGCAACTGCGGTGGGCATTACCGTAGTTTGGGTGGAATTTGAATGGGGGACAGATATCTACCGAGCGCGACAAACGGTGAATGAACGTTTGGCGATTGTGGCTGCCCAGTTACCCGAACAAGTGGAGCCGCCGACCTTGGCTCCGGTTTCTTCGATTATGGGAGAGATTCTGTTTATCTCGCTCACTTCCGATGTGCACGATTCCATGGTGTTACGTACCACCGCAAAGTCGCAGATTCGCCGTCGCCTTCTGTCGGTGGCAGGCGTTTCTCAAGTGACGCCCATCGGCGGGGATGAAAAGCAGTACCAGGTGCTGCTCTCCACGCAACGGATGCGGGCTTTCCAAATCAGCATGCAGGAGGTCACCGAGGCCCTTCAGAAAGGGAATGAAAATGTTTCGGCGGGTTTTCTGATAGAGGGTGGAACTGAGTCTGTAGTGCGTGGCATCGGCCGGATTCAAACCACGGAGGACATCATGGAAACCGTGGTCACTGAGCGCGAGGGACGCTCCATTACGGTGGGGGACTTAGGGGACGTGAAGATTGGACCGGCGATTAAGCGTGGTACTGGAGCGGCCTCCATGCGCGGCCCCAACTGGGAGCCGATCACTAGAGACGGCGTGATCTTAGCAATTCAAAAACAGCCAACGGCTAACACCCTAGAGTTGACCAAGGAGTTAGATCTTGTGCTAGAGGATATTCAAGCAAGCCTGCCCGCTGGAATGTTCATCAACAAGAACTTGTTTCGGCAAGCAGATTTTATTGAACATTCGATACGAAATACTACCACTTCACTGTTGGAAGGKGGCGTCATGGTATTGCTCATCGTGCTGCTGTTCTTGGCCAGCCTCCGCGCCAGCTTGATAACCCTGCTTGCGATACCGGTGTCTCTTTTGAGTGCGATTTTGGTGTTRCGTTTTTCAGGTGCGAGCATGAACACCATGACTCTMGGYGGCATGGCGATYGCAATCGGTGCCTTGGTGGACGATGCCATCATYGATGTCGAAAACGTGGTGCGAAGATTGCGTGAGAATCGCGCCTTGTCGAAAGATAAGCGCCGCAGCATGTTGCAGACGATTTTCGACGCCAGCGTGGAAGTGCGTACTTCGATTGTTTTCGCGACCTTCATCATCYTGCTGGTCTTCGCGCCRTTGTTYTTCTTGTCGGGAGTAGARGGACGTCTTCTGCAGCCGYTAGGCGTYGCTTTTTGTGTGGCACTCGCGGCATCKTTRGTGACAGCGCTTACTTTAACGCCCGCGCTTTGTTACTTCCTGCTTCCCAATAGCCCGACCGTAAAGCGCGATGAGGAGCCTTGGGTCGTGCAAAAACTGAAGCACATGTATGCAGGTCCGCTGCGTTGGGCCACGCGATTCCCGATGGCGGTAACGGTACCGGCAGTTCTTCTGYTGRTTGCAGCGYTGRTCAGTGTTTCGCAGATGGGAAGAAACTTCCTYCCAGAGTTTCATGAAGGAGCGATGGTRGTGGGGTTAGTMACGCTGCCAGGAACYTCTTTAGAGGAGAGTGATCGCTTGGCTCGRYTGGTTGARACAACACTCATGAAGCATCCTGAAATCGAAGCGATTGGTCGSCGTACCGGTCGCGCTGAGCAAGATGAACATGTGCAAGGYGTCGAAGCGAGTGAGATTGATCTCACTTTAGACATGCAGGCGCCGGGGCGATTAGGATTGCCCTTGCGCAGYAAAGCRGAACTTCTCGCAGCGTTGCGAAAAGATYTRGCATCGATTCCGGGGATTCAAGCCACCTTCGGGCAACCGATTGGRCACCGKATTGACCACATGCTTTCTGGRACGCGCGCMAATATCGCGGTGAAGATTTTYGGCGATRACCTAAGCACCCTGCGTGAATTGGCAGSCCAAGTGGAAGACGTCATGCGCGGGGTCGCTGGTGTGGTGGATTTGTCTACGGAGCAACAGGTCGAAGTCCCGCAAGTACGCGTTGAGTTTCAACGCGATGCGATGGCGCGCTATGGACTGTCTATGCGTGAATCTTCGGCTGCATTGAATGCCGCCTTTTCAGGTAACGTAGTCGGCCRGATCATCGAAGGGCCCAATACCTATGACCTGACAGTGCGTCTAGCACAAGGCCGCCGAGCTAACCTTCAGGAAGTTGGCGAGGTTCTGGTCGACACACCTCTAGGGCTTAAGGTGCCGCTGAAAGTCATAGCGAAAATCGTGGAGGATCGCGGGCCAAATTTGATCACCCGGGAAAATGTTCAKCGCAAAATCGTGGTCATGTGCAATGTCGCAGAGCGGGATATGACAAGCGTGGTCAAAGATATTCAGGATGAAATGGAGCGACAGGTGCCGATGCCGAGTGGTTACTTCGTGAAGTTTGGAGGCCAGTTTGAAAGTGCTGCGGCTACCAACCAAAGGTTAGGTCTCTTGAGCATGCTGGTGATCTTTGGCATCGGCCTCATGCTTCACGTGATGTTCCGCTCCCTCCGTGACACTCTTTTCATTATGGTGAATTTACCCTTCGCCCTCATCGGAGGCGTAGCGGGTGTCTACATCACSGGAGGTATTCTTTCGATTGCGTCTATCATTGGGCTCATTTCCGTGTTTGGTATTGCAGCCCGAAACGGCATCATGTTGGTTTCGCATGTGCGTCATTTACAGAGGCATGAAGGTGTTACTGATTTCGCCGAGGCGGTGCGCCGTGGATCGATGGAGCGCCTTTCCCCAATCCTTATGACRGCACTCTCTGCCGGTTTAGCCTTGATTCCATTGGCGCTCAAGGCGGATGATCCAGGAACAGAAATCCTCGCGCCGATGGCSGTGGTSATTTTGTGYGGCTTATTTTCATCGACACTTTTAAACATGTTGGTGGTGCCYGCTTTGTTTGTACGCTTTGGCCGGCCGGTTGAAGCGATTCGAAAATTGCCAGACGCAATGCYGGAGCTTGACGCCGGAGGAGATGTGTCATGAAAATGRATTCAAATTGGAGCAAGGTTCTCAACACCGGRTTCTTGGCTTTGGCCGCAACCGCTTGTACTCAGGTGGACCCCGCACCGGACTTTGACCAAGCGCAATCGATGATTGAGGCAAGTACTGGGGAAACTCAAATCTTCMATCCATTRCAACCAGCACTCAGTGAAGAGGAGTTAGACGCCATCCTYGATGATGGTCTTGCACTCGAAGARGCATTRCGTTTGGCGTTGACCAACCARCGWGACYTGCARGCCAGCTTTCAGRKGATTGGCATCGCGCACGCTGACTGGGTGCAGTCGCARTTRCTTAGMAAYCCCTCTTTGAAYATGCTGTTCCGGTTTTCGCAGGGTGCTGGCAACGACATYCTCGAGGCMACRGCAGGYATGGAAYTMTTGGAGYTGTGGCGAATCTCTTTGCGCACGGAATCTGCAAGCGCCAACCTCGACGCSACCATYCTGCAGATTGCGCGRCAAGCTGGTGAACATCTTGCTACGGCGCGTCAARCTTATTACGCAGCGGTTGCCGCACAGGAACTGCTTYYKGTTGCTAAAGAGAACGTCGTCCTCGCCCGYARTTTGGCTGACGCCGTGATGATCCTTCAATCTGCTGGCACCGCAGATGCCTTAGACCAAAGCCTGGCGCAAGGCCCGTTGCTTGCAGCCGAGTTGTCGGTGCGCACTGCTCGGATTGAAGCCGCCAATGCCAAGAGAGCWCTCGCTYTGGCCTTATCGYTRGATCGRGCTGTGGAAGRCCTTGAGYTGACCAGTGCGYTSCCCGMTTACGTYCCGCTTGTATCTTCCGCCCAAYATTTCGTCGACATGGCATGGAGTGAGCGTCTCGAYTTACGGGCGATGGGGAAAACGCTGGACGCGCTCGCTCTAGRAGTTGGCCTGCAACAACGGAAAGCCTGGGGCGACTCTGGGCTAGGMGTGAGTTACGAATCGGCCGCTGGGAAYCAGGGYGCAATCCTTGGCCCCGCGCTCAATTTGGAGCTYMSGTWRTYYSAWMWKAWTCAAGYKYNANTWKCMMRMKYTMAATKTMAGTSSGWRNNGATGAAAAAAATTGAGGAGTCGGCCATGGTYGCTGTCGCTCAGGAAGTGCGTTCACAACTTGATCGCGTGCAAACCTCGGCACGAGATTTGGAGTTCTATAAACAAGAGGTCTTGCCTCAAGCGGAGCTTYCATTGCGCTTAGCGACGGAATCCTACTCTGCCGGACGGATTAGCTTGCAGGCGCTTGTGGAGGTGCAGCGACAACTTCTGCAAGTGCGCCGCGGCCATGTCACGCTTCGACTTGAGTCTGCTAATTCCTTTGCGGCTCTTGAGCTTGCGGTGGGCCTTCCTTTAGCGACGGCTTCTCTAAAGGAATAAATCCAATAAAGGAAGCTCTGCTTTCGTCAGGCAGCGACACTACAGCCTTCCCTTTGCGCCTTGGAGCAAGTGATTTCAATCCGCGGCCTCCCGCGCCTTTGTCGCAAGAATTCCCGCCTCAAGGAGCCATCGTGCCTGGAAGGTAGATGGAACTAACCGACGGTAGTTGGCCAGGAGCGTAAGCGATTGCGGCCATGTAAAGCGTGGTTCCAATCCAGTGGCCCGTTGATTTAGCACCTAAGAGAAACCAAGGACGCTTAGCGCGTTCAATCCTTGTGATTTTCTATGGAAGCTCGGGCTTGGCGCGCAAAGAACGCCGCCTTTTCCAAGTCAGCGTTCAAGAGCCAAGGTTCATGAAAGGTTAGTCCCGGCCTTTACCTTTCGTCATCGTCGTCATCGTCGTCATCGTCGTCATCGTCGTCATCGTCGTCATCGTCGTCATCGTCGTCATCGTCGTCATCGTCGTCATCGTGATTTTTATTCTTCTTCCCCTTATTATTATTCTTCTTCTTCTTGCCTTTTCCTTTATTCTCGTCCTTCCCCTTCGACTTGTCGTCGCCTGAAGTGGAGCTAGGTTCCGAGTCGGAGTCTGAAGAGGAGCTGGATGAGGAACTGCTTGA
Source organism: Planctomycetota bacterium (assembly GCA_002746235.1). Lineage (GTDB taxonomy): Bacteria > Planctomycetota > UBA1135 > UBA1135 > UBA1135. The sequence continues at coordinate 18,760 of NVWJ01000016.1, read as the reverse complement.
TGAATTCGATGAGCTGCTACTGGAACTGCCCGAAGACCCCGCTCGGCTTGCGCTTAAAGCAGCAGTGCCGCCACCATCAGGCTTTAATGCGGTGGAAATCGAACTTCTCTTAGGCACAAATCCATCCTGTCCCCAGGCTATGGTGTAGCGTCCGAATCCCGAAGATGCGCCGTTTCTAGTCAGTTTGGTACTCCACCGCTCCTCCCAATTGCTCGACGATATTGCTGAGAGATCAAAGTAGGTTGGAGCCTTGATGGTTTCGCCTAATACACTCCCAAGTTCTTTCCTGGAGTGGGCGTAGCGACCAGTGCTAGCCAAGAAGCGGGCCTGCTGCTGCTCTATCTGATGCAAGTAGCTTAGACCTTCAGTAGCTTTCGTCTTCTCGACCGAAGAAAGAAAACGCGGTACACCTAAGGTTGCAAGAATACCTAGGATGACCACAACTATGGTCAGTTCCACGAGGGAAAAGCCATTTTGGTTAGAGTTTTTGTGCATGACGGAACCACTGGAGTCCAATGGCATGGCCTCATCGGTTACTGCATGGTGAAAGGTTGAATWGAAAAGGCGTCGGCCAATGTGTCGTCGCGCGAAAGGCAAGATTACTTAAGTAACAATCGGTGCGAGCGCATGACTCAAAGCTTCCAAGCTGAAGGGCTTTTGAAGGAAGCCAGTGAGCCCCAGGCCAGCGAACCTTTGCGAAAGGTCATCCTTCGAGTAGCCACTGGTCAAGATAACCTTCACGTCGGGGCGAATCTTGCGCAACTCGGATAAGGTTTGCTCGCCATCGAGGTTTGGCATGGTTAAATCCAGAAGCACGCAAGTAATCTCATCGGCATGTTCGCGGAACACTTGGATGGCCCGCTCCCCATCCGAAGCTTCCAGCGGTTGGAAGCCGAGGTGACTCAGCATTTCTTTGCCGACATTGCGCACCAGTTCTTCATCATCGGCAATCAACACGGTGCCGCTGCCGCGCCAATCCTCAGAGGCGCTGGCTCCCGTCGAGGTGGCAAGAATGGTTTCAGGGATTTTGAAGTCAACTGGAAACAAGACTCGAAAGGATGTTCCTTTGTTGACTTCGCTAGTGGCCTTGATGGTTCCCTTGTGCCCTCGCACGATGCCTAAGACCGCGGCCATCCCCAATCCGCGCCCGGTGAACTTGGTGGTGAAGAAGGGGTCGAAAACTTTGGCGAGGGTGTCAGCATCCATGCCGCAGCCCGTGTCGGTGACCTCACAATAGACATAGGCTCCCGGCGGCAAATCAGAGCTAGTGCTAAGGATCTCCAAACCTTGCTTTAGGTAGGCCTCGTCGCATTCCATCCAGCCTGCAGTCAGAGTTACGGTCCCGCTGCCCTGGCCGATGGCTTCCGCAGCATTGGTTATCAGATTCATGATGACCTGACGGAGCTGAGTGGGGTCGCCAGCGAACTGAGGCAGAGAGTCTGCGACCTCCAGTTTTATCGCCGTATTTTTGGAGAGGACCACGTCAAGAAGATGCGCTGTCTCAGTGAGGAGTTGCCCGATATCGATAGACTCGATGAGGAACTTACCCTTTCCGGAATAAGCCAGCATTTGGCCCGAGAGCTCTGCCGCTCGATGCGCGGCGACTTCAATCGCCGCGATGTTCTGGTGGATGGCATTGCCGTTGGCTAAGCCGTGGCGAGCAAGGTCAGCGTTGCCAAGAATGCTCATAAGGATATTGTTGAAGTCATGCGCGATGCCGCCAGCAAGCACACCCAGGCTTTCAAGTTTCTGAGCGTGAAGCATCTGGCGTTCCAGTACCACACGCTCTTCTTCGGCCTTGACGCGCTCGCTGATATCGACCGACACCACCATGATGGACTCCAATGCGCCGGCATCGTCAAATAACGGGAACAAGGTCGAGCGAAACCAAAGGATGTTGCCATTGTGACTCTTTAACGACGCTTCCTGGAAGGCGATGACTTGATTGCTGCGGACATTGCGCAACTGCTCGAGCATGGTCACGCGAAACGATTCCGAGAAGAATTCCGGTGGGTAAGGCTTGCCGTAATAGTCCTCGATTCTTTCTATGGCCAAAGCTGCCACACCGGCACTGCTCATGTAAAGCAGATTGAAATCTAGATTGAGAATCTTGGTACAGACCGGCGATTGCTCTAGCCAGGCCCGGTGCTGTATTTCAGATTCGCGCAGGCTTTTGTTTTCCTGGCGTGAGTGCTCAAGCTGGAGTTCAAGTTTCGTAACCTGTTCCAGAAGGCTCTTACATTCGTCTAGGGGCATGGGAGGTTATGGGGAATAGTGCGTCAGGTGGGTTTGCCTGGTAGAGATTCGATTAGACCCTGGAACACCCCGCTTGTCCAAACAAAACCCTTCCCTGCGTTTTTGGCCACTGGCCACTGTCCGCGGCTCCGGCCGCCATACATGATGCGCGGTACGTTAAGATAATGCGATAACGACCAGCCTCCTGTGCTGTCCTGAGCGTAGATACCGAGAATAAACATGGCCAAAAAATTTGAACGACACCGGCAAGCTTGGACTGCTTCAGAGATTGAGAAGCTCCGCTTTATGGCAGGCAAGGGCATGAGTCTTAAATCAATCGCCGCTGGGCTGACCCGCAGCGAAGAGTCGATTAAGAAGCAGGCCAAGATTGGGAAGCTAAAGATCGCCAAGGCGCGCTAGTTTGAGTGTGCGGGCAAGGGTGTCGGAGGATCAAGTCCAATCGCGGATGATCTGCCCAATCTAGTCCTAAACCTTCCATCGACCTTCAAAAAAGGAAGGCCGCTAGAYKMRTCTAGCGGCCTTCCTTTTTTGNNGSTCNMKGGAAGNWWKAGNACKARMKYKGGCMKATNCWTCSRCGNMTTSGNRMWTGAYCMTYYCGTCAAGCTGGAGTTCGAGTCGCGTGTTCCCCGTAGCGCTTGCCTTAAACGACATCTCGCAGACCGTGCCGCGACTCAAGTGGTTAGGGCCACGAAGCATTAGCCTAACCGAGTATTGCCCAGGGTCGGATAATGCAAAAACCGTTTTTCCGGTGGGGTTAATCTGGTGCTTGAGGTTGCTCCTTTCCTTCGGGCTAGTGAAATAGGCGGTCAGAGACCAGCCGTCAGGAATCCACTCTGGGTGATCTAAAGAGACTTCAACCTGTGGCCCAGGCTCCATTTCCACAACAATATCGTCCACGACATGAGTCAGCGTTGCGGTTCTGTAACCAGGTTTCGAAATTTCCAGGTCAGCAGGAATCTCATCAAGTAATAGGGCCCAAGAATCACCCCAAGCGCTACATCGTGGATTGAATCCGGCATCCTTGGGGCGAATCGTGAAGCCGTCGCACTCCTGACCATCGAGCAATTTCACGGAGACGATGATTGGGAAAATCTTGCCACGTAAATCGATTTCCCGCACACCGGTTTCATCAAGGAGTCGGCCTTCTCGCATCTGTAGATCTATGGAGTAGAACTCAAGAAAACCATTCAGAGAGGAAATCTTCAGCTTGGCGTCGCCGTTCCGAACTGCACCAAATCGGAACCGACCCATTCGATCAAGCTGTTCCGATTTGTTCCCATTCTTTTTCGAAGATAATCCAATATTCAACCAATAGGGGCTGACATGATCGTCCAGTAAAACTTGGCCGGCGACCTCTCCCCGACGTTTCATGACGATGCGAACGTCAGTTTGACCATTTTTTACATCGACTGCGCCGTCGTCATAGCCACCGCGGCTTACCGTGATTCTGAGTTTGCCTCGACTTTCATGACTCCAAATTGAGAAGCGTCCGTTTTCGTTGGTCTTTACATGGTCGTTGAAAATGCGAGGCGCAGTCCACCAAGGTTGAGAGTAGGCAGTGTTGCTCGGAAGGATCATGAAGAGGGTCGCCCCGACAATGGGAGTACCTGTCGCGTCTACAACCTGTCCGGATGCAAAAACGTGAGGCGCCTCGAAGGTGACATCGAGCGCTTTATCAAGGCCAGTCTCTGCAAGGTTTCTTGCATCGATGCGCGATTCCAAGCGTTGCGAATGCTTCTTGTGGGTGAGCCTTAGAAGTAATTCGTGTAAGTCGACTTGCGGTTGGTCAACAAGGATCGGCAGGTCGATGTAACCCTCTTCATCAGAGTGAAACTCCACCTCTTGAGCTCCACCGCCCCCATTCCTTCGGCTGACGAATAACCCAGAGAAATGCGCGTTGGAGATAACTTCACCACCTGACGTTAAGGCACGTATTCGCCATCCAGACAAGGGCATGGGTAAATCAAGCGTCACCTTTACGATTTGGTTAGGCTCCACCGGTCCTTGGAACTTTTGCACATTGGCATCCTGTTCCGAATCGAGAAGGGCCACAGTAAGAGTTTGATTGAGCCCAACGTAGGGGAAGATCATGACCGTTGCGCTGATCCGCTCATTCGGCATTGGAACCAGCATTGGAGCACTTCCGCTGAGAACATTTTTCAGAGAGATTACCGGTCTTGAATTTCCCCTTGGTCGCCAGCCCGCTGGAATCTCGACCTCCACGGCCCCGAGTGGAGGAAGGACGAAATCGAACGGCGCACCTGTGGTCAATGTTTCGGCAATCGGCACGCGAAGGTCATCTTGGAGTGGTATCGCCACGGAGAGCTGGAGGTCGGCGAAGAGCATTTGCTCGGCTGCAGTTTCATAAAGTCCGAGGTGCGTGAATCGAACTCGACCTGTGGTGTCGGTCAATTTCCGTATGAGCGGCAAGGGGTATGCAATCGGAGACATCACCACCGGCAGGCCTACTATTGGTTTACCGTGCGCGTCCAGACATCGAACTTCCGCAACCCGAGGCTCTAACAGAAAGATCTTTTGATGCCCTTTGAATTGAGGGTTGACCCATCCTCTGTAGCCAACGAGGCCGGAACCGTGGCTTGCGCTAATCATGAAATCTCCAGCCGGAACCGGAATCTTCAACTTCCCAGATGCATCGGTCGTGTACTGCGTCCCTCTTTCCTCAAGGTGCTCCGCTAACTCAAGCCCATGTTGGTAGAAGCGGGCGATGTCTTCTTCATTCTCGAGCATGGCTTCTTGCAGAACGAGCACTTCACAGCCGCCAAGCGGAGATCCGTCTAGGCCGGAGGCGGTTTCTATTAGGAAAGTCGGAGCTTCTGACTTTTGGTTCACAGCCGGTGTGAACGCAAGAAAAAGCAGAGAGGCGAGGGTGAATATCATGCCTCAATACTAGCTTAAGAGTTCATCGCTAACGGCCACAACCGCGGAGTGGACTAGGGCGTGAAACCTCTCTTGCCTTCCAGAAAAAAGAAAAGGCCACTAGACGAATCTAGCGGCCTTCCTTTTTTGGCTCCCTGAACAGGACTTGAACCTGTGACAAGCTGATTAACAGTCAGCTGCTCTACCAACTGAGCTATCAGGGATTATGAGCGGCGAAGTATAGCGGCTATTGGGGCCGTTGGCTAGCACTTTGGCGCTCAAGTGGAGGTGGTACTCAGCTGGTCTGCTTAGCGCGGAAGCCTTGCAGCAGTTGAMTCAGCGAATCGAGGTCAAAGTCAGCATCGATCACCGCATCGACACCGGAGCGCTGGAGTGCGGCCTTGTCAAGACAGGCTTCAAGGGGAGCTTGAAGCAGGACCATCGGGCGTTGACGAAGAGGTACACAAAGGGCGGCGCAGAGGCTCATGCCACAGATTCCTTGAAAGCGGCCATCGACAATCAGATAGTCCACCGGCTGTTTGCGCATGTCGGCGCGGCGCAAAATGGAAGCGGCGCCACTGGCTGTAGAGGCTTCCCGTGTTCGAATCCCAAAACTGGCGAGGCGGCCAAGCATGCGGTTGCCAAGCACTACATCGTGCGACAAGACCAATGCGATTGGCTGGTCTTGGCTCGGTTCGGGTGTGAGCCTTAAGGGAGAATTTTCGGCATCCATGAGGTAAATGTTTCTATCGGCCGTAGCCGACTGCAACTTTAGTGATTTTTTTTGGCCGGTTAGCCTAATTCAGGCTTCCTTAGCCGTTCATGACGGCATTTTGTTGGTCGGCGTAGCCCAGGAGCACTCCAAGGCGCTTTCGCATACATGAACGCTCCACAATCATGTCCACTTGACCCTTATCCATGAGGAACTCGGAGCGTTGGAAACCTTCCGGAAGCTCCTGGCGGATGGTGTTTTGAATCACGCGCGGGCCAGCAAAGCCAATCAGGGCGTTGGGCTCGGCGACGGTGATGTCACAAACACTGGCAAAACTGGCCGTCACACCGCCGGTGGTTGGGTTGGTCATGATCGAAATGCTGAAGCCGCCGCCATCGTGGAAGGACTTCAGGGCACCGCAGGTTTTCGCCATTTGCATAAGGCTGATGGCACCCTCGTGCATGCGTGCACCACCCGAAGCGGAGAACAGCAGCACCGGGATTCCTTTTTCACCGGCCATTTCGACCGCGAGGGTGATTTTCTCACCGACCACTTCGCCCATGGAACCACCCATGAAGGTGAAGTCTAGAACCGCCATAACCACCTCGTGTCCGCCAATGCGACAGGTTCCGGCTAGGCAGGCGTCGGCATTGCCAGTTTTCTCCTGCGCCTTGACGATCTTTTCCGCGTACGGAATTTTGTCGATGAAACCCAAGCGGTCGACTGGCTGAAGGTGGGTGAACTTCTCGACGAAGGTACCGGGGTCGGCGGTGATTTCAATACGTTTGCGTCCAGAGACGGTGTTGTGGAAATCGCACTCTGGGCACACGAACATATTTTGCTCGAGCTCCTTGGAGTAAATCATCTTTGCACATTCCGGACACTTGCTCCACAAGCCGCCGGGCATGTCCTTCTTCTTCCGTAGACGAAATGCCATGGCGCTTATTCTACCGGAGCCCCGTTTTCGCGCAGAGTGGCGGTTTCGATGGCCTGATGCAGCGCGCGCACCGCAGAAGGCATCGATGCGGCTTTATAGAGGTAAGTGCCCGCTACAAAAACGTTGGCGCCGGCGCTGGAACAAGCCGCGATGGTCTCATTGGTGATGCCGCCGTCGACTTGAATGTCGCCGCGGAACCCCCAGGAGCGCAATTGTTCGACCTTAGATAGGACTTCCGGCATGAAACTCTGACCACCGAATCCTGCGTGCACCGACATGATGAGAATCAGGTCGAGTTGATCGAGGTAGGGGCGGATGACGTCGACGCCGGCGGGTGGGTTGAAGGCGACACCTACCGCTTTTCCAGTGGCGCGGAATTGATCGAGGGTGGCATCGAAGTGGTTGGCGGCGGCTTCATAGTGGAAGCTCAAGATGTCGGCACCGGCATCGGCGTAACGCTSYGYMCWGGNAYCGGGNTCKKYGATCATMAGGTGSACGTCGAGYGGSWKKYTSGCMANGNCKTNKYWGCGSCTNYCACCACSGGYRRKCCRATSGWRAGGTTCGGSACRAAGYGSCCGTCCATGACATCGACATGGTGCCAATCGGCATCGGCTTCCTCGGCGCGCGCCATCTCCTCGCCTAGCCGCGCGAAATCACAGGCCAAAATGGAAGGTGCAATGCGGTTGGGGAGCGGCATGTGCCTAGTTTACCACGATTGGGGCTAGAAGGCCTGAGCTGATATCCTGCCGCCATGTACGACAAGCTCCCACCGCTGCTGCAGGACTATGTGAACTATTTCGATACCAGCCCGATTTTGGCTGTGTTGCTCGGCGTTCTGGTCGTGGTCATCGCGGTTGCCTTGCTGCGCGTGGCGATGAAACTGTTCGTGTTCTTCTTGTTGTTGCTCGCCGTAGCTCTAGTCGCGTCCTACTTCTTTGTCGGCGAAGAAGTCACCAACGATGCCCTGCGTCGTGGCGCAAAAGATGCGAGCGAAAAAGTGGAAGAAGTTATGGAGAAGGGCAAAGATGCTTTGGAAGATGAGCTGTTTGAGGAGTATCAGAAGAAGCAAGAGAATTCTGAGGAGTAGTGAGTCGGTTATGCCTCCGCTTGGGGAGTAGACTGTCGACTCATGGCGACGGTAATTAAAATTAGTGCCAATGCAATTCCAACCACAGGAATCGGGGTGAGCGGCGCGGCAAGAATACATGCGCAAGCCAGCATGACTTGCAAGGCTTCCACTTTGGCTCTTGGTCCCGGCCGACGCAAATGGAAGGCCCAGGTGCTTGCAATAAAAAGAGCAACCGGAATCGCAACGGTTTGACCAGCGCCAAACGAAGTCATCTGCGCTTCTCCAATCTCATAATCGGAGAGCACCGCTAGGCCAACACCCACTGCGGCAGCGGATCCCAGGATCAGGGAATGGCCGTAGCCCCAAAGGAAGGCGGCCGGATTCGAGGTAAGGATTGCGTGCGCCGGGCGCGAAAAATACAGCCACCACATGGCAAAAAGTATGGTGGGCGCACCGAGGATGACGGTGAAGAGTTGCGCGGAAACTTGATTGAGGTCAATCGCGGATTGAATCGCAAGAGTGGCAGCGAGCACCGACTCACCGATGACGATGATAGTGAAAAGGCCATAGCGTTCGGCTAGGTGCTCCGGGTGCCATGAACTTTTTCCGGCGCGCTCGGCCCAACCTGGCGCGAGTAATTCCAACATAGTCAGCGGGATCCCTCCCCACATCCATTGTTCGGGAGGCAAGAGCAGCAGGGACAGCCAGCCAGCCTGTAAAATAAGGATTGCAAACACATAACGAAATGCGGTCTTTCGTTGGCTGGGGTTGGCGATGGCTGCACGGAGCCATTGCGCAATAAGTCCTACGCGCATGATTGTCCAACCTACAGTCAGCAAGGCAAAATCTTGATGTTCAAAGACTCTTGGAATGCCGGCGGCGAGTACTAAAACTCCGATCATTTGAATAAAAACTTTGATGCGATAGATGGCGTCGTCGTTGTCAAAGGCCGACGCGAACCAAGCAAAGCTAACCCAGGCCCACCAGATACTGAAGAAAGCCCAGCAAAATCCAATCAATCCTTCCGCTCCATGTCCCGCGGAGATTGCATGATGAAAGCTACTCGCAGCTTGTGCAATCGCGACCACAAAACACAAATCATAAAGAAGCTCTAAGGGTGTGGCCGCGCGATGCCGTTCCTCTGGATCCCTCGTTTTCATGGATCGAAGAATCGGCTGACGGCGAGGGAATCGCTCCCTCGGAGTTTCACTTTGGTTTTGGGCAGAGCTCATGAAAGAAGCTCGGATTGTAGCAACCTAGAGGCGGGAACAGGTTCCGCAGATTCCTCCGCATCGCTCGCTTTGCAATGGGTTCCCAGTTCTACTTTCTAGTTGCGGATTAAGTAGTAAATCACATAGAGCCATGAGAAGAGTCCGTGGAGGATGGCCCACAAGACCGATTTATGAGCACTCCATGAAATGGCAATCGCAAGCGCAACGCCAAAGCTGATGCCGTTTTTTACCACCTGTTGSRMCKRMWRMCTGYTNYWSKTYMSMCRYSWKWMSWYCAYANWWCGNKRWGSMAKTKCACCATAGGCTGTCGCCTAGAATGCCGTGTCAAAACTCACTTCTCCAGTGATTTCGATTTGATACACCGAGACGCGGCGCTCCGAGAAGTTGGAAAACTCGTGCACATCTTGTCGCACCCTGAACGCAATGGGGTACATGGATGCGCACAGTCTCTCCACGCCTAGGTTTGTCCAGCATTGAGCGCTTGAGAGGTAAGGTTCCGGTGAAAACTCTCGTCGTGGAAAACATCGTTGGTGCATGGGCTAAGGCCGCGAGTAATCCTTCGGGATGCGAGAATTCGACCTAGGGAAGCTCAGATTTGTATGCCAGCGATTTCTGTGGTGGGTTTATTTATGGCCTTGCGGTGTCTAGGGTAGAGATGATGTCGCCAAGAAGCCTCCGACCAGCAGGGGATCCCCCAGAATCGCCTACGCGTCCCAAGGAGGTGGATGATGCGGTCATCGCGCGTATGAAGCGTGGCGAGATTTCTGCACTTGAGGAGGTGTTTGACGTCTACGGGAGCCGCGTGTTTGGGGTGTGCTTCGGAATCTTGGGCAACCGGGACGAAGCGGAGGACGCAAGCCAAGAAATCTTTCYTAGGGCGTTTCGGCAGACCGTGAAGTTCTCTGGACAAGCGCGCTACTCGACGTGGCTTTTTCGGCTTGCCGCAAACTACACTCTCAACCACGCCAGGGCCTCAAGGCGTCGTAAGCGGCTTTCTGAGTCGTTATTGGAGGAAACAGTTTCTACGGTTTCCGCCCCAGATTCCGCAGCCATCGTCAGTGAACGGCGGGATGCTGTCGCCGAGTTGCTCCARCAGATTCCGCCCAAGCATCGACAGGTCCTCGTCCTGAGAGAAATGGAAGGATTGAGCTATGCGGAGCTAGCAAAGGTASTTGGTGTTCCGATYGGCACTGTGACCTCTCGCTTGATMCGGGGGCGAAAGAAGYTGCGCGAWTTGGTGCGYGAATCCGGACTYAAGGTGCYSGACWTTGGATGARTCTCAKMGGCGAGGAGTATCTAGCTACAGYTTCCYCAGTTGGCMGACWCAGTCAGAGTTTCTTTGCTTTCGATGGCTCGGCTGTGGTGGTTCTGGAGCMCTGATTTTYRGGTTRGMYCAACKAGCGCAYWCATGAAAATCGCCYYATACTTGCCGGTGTCGATGCTGCTTTTAGCCTGTGGATCCGGCAARCCGGTTAYGACTACGAGAGTGRTGGAGGAGTYTYTGAGCGCARARAAAYATTCCATTGCTTTCGAGAACGAYGCCATCCAAGGGTATCTSGTGAAACTCCCTGCKGGATACTCGTCCGAGAAAGCCTATCCCATGATGGTCGCTTTTCACGGTGCTGTAGGCAGTGCCAATAGCGCYTATCTTYSTTGGGAAAAATCCAGCGTCGGYTTYATCCTCGTTTGCCCTCAGGGCACGGCRCGGATGGGCTGGCAAATCGGGTCCGGGCARGTGGATTCGATCATGGACTTCGTAGAAGAYGTGCAGGAGCGCTTTAGCGTGGATCAAGAAAGGATTTACTTGACKGGGCATTCCATGGGCGGGCACGTGTGCTGGAATCTCGCTACGTCTCACCCTGAGCACTTTGCAGCTGTCGCGCCAACGGCCTCTACTCCAATGTCTGTTGACAATCTCGACAAACTCCTGGCCTTGCCACTTTATGTGGTTCACGGGCGCATGGACAAAATCGTCAGCCTGGCCAAGAATCAAGCGGCCGCGAAATTCATTACCAGCCGCGGCGGCTCACTGATCCTGATGATTATCGAGGACGCAGGTCATGGATTCGTCGAGGAGCAGCGTGATGACATCATTGAATTTTTCAATAGGCATCCTTGAAGCAGGCCAAATATTGGTTCAGCTTTGGATGAAATCTAGAAGCGCTGGTGTCTAACTAAACAATGGACTGCCAGAGAACTCAAGAGCTGCTAAATCCTCTCATTGACGGGGAACTTCAACTCGACTTGTCGCGCTCGGTGTTGGCCCACTTCGAAATCTGTGCCGAGTGCCGCACCCACGCAGACCAACTCAGCTCTTTGGGCCGTGTTGTTCGCGCGGTGGGAGGAGGAGCGCCGATTGGCTTGGGCGCAAGAATTTTGAGTGAGGCGCGCGCTGAAAATCGAGCCCCTCGGGGCCTGATTCACAGCATTGCGACGGCTTGGCCTCGGGCTGCTGCGGTCCTTGTTGGCGCTGCTTCGGTGGCATTTTTCTTAAGGGTGATGCCGTACGAAGTCCCAAGCTCCGCAACGATTCAACGACCCGGTTTCCAGCAAGTGCTCCATGAATTCCAAGCAGACTTGGAGCTTTCCGGCTCGTTCCGTGGGGATTTCCGAAACCTAGCGTCGCGGCCAGAAGGGCGATTGCTCTACGACCTAACCGGAGGCCAGTGATGAATCTCCGTTCTTTGTGGCCATGGCTGTTCTCTGGAGTGTTGCTTGCAAGCGCATTCGCGAATTTTTCTATGTATCAAAAAATAGCGGGCACCGCAGGCGAGAAGTCATCCCTTGTCAACCTAGGCGCGAGCGCAACTTCTGCGCACCATCTTGGGTCGGGCTCTTTAGGTGAGCACTGTCCAACCCTGGACTTGCTCGGATTGACCGACGATCAGCGAAGGCGGATTCGAAAATGTTCACTCACCAGTCTGGATGCCCGGACKGACTTGGCCATCGAGATCAACAACGCTTCTGCGGAGCTCGACGACCTTCTCTCAAAAGACGCGATGGAGGTTGGCGCAAGGGTTCTTGCACTCGCTGATCACATCTCCAGCCTTAGGTCTGAGCAGTACAAGGCTTGGATCGGATCGATTTTGGTCATCCGTGAGGTACTCACACCTGAGCAACTGCAACTACTTCACGAGCTTGAATCCTAGTGAAGCAAACTTGGCCCGTACTCCAGAGAATTCTCCCAAGGCATCATCCATGAACACCATACCTTTTTTAGTTGCGGCATTCGTTGCGACAACCACTGCTTCCCATGCGCAAGACAATTGGGCAGCCCCTCGCGAGGACGCCACTAAGTTAAGTCCAATCGTGTCCTCGCAGGAGTCCATCCAACTTGGCCGAGAGGCGTACGCAAAGACCTGCTCCAATTGCCACGGGAGTCAAGGAGCCGGTGATGGATTCGCGGCTGCAATGCTCAAACGTAAGCCAAAGGATTTTTCCAAGATTCTTGGAGGGCAGTCCGACGGTGAGATCTTTTGGAAGATTCGCACCGGCAACGAGTTTATGCCGTCCTTTTCGACTGTTCTCTCCGAGGAAGAAACGTGGCACGTCGTCAATTTCATCCGCACACTGGAGGATTCTAATCTACAGGAACACCCTTGGGCTTCGTTCCCTACGGGAGCGTGGGTCGATGTCCATACTGACCACGAAATGGTGATCGGCGAGGCCGCGGCTCCAACAGTGTGGGCTTCCGACTCCCGCATGACCGTGGAGGAAGTCACGGCGAGCTCCGTGACCATCCTGCACCATAATCCGGTGCRAAAGATCTTGGAGCGCGCCTCGGTTGCGAATCCGGCGGTCGACGCCATTCCTGGAGTGCGTGCGTTAGGACAGTGGCCGCACGACATCTTCCCTTATGGCCCCGAGCGCGAGTCCGGTGTGACGCCCGAGGACAAGCAGCCGACTCCGCAGGATATCGAGACGGAAGTYCTCCGSGAAGAGARGGTCGTGTTCGACGGAGAATCGCGAACTGCAAAGGTGATCCGGCGCAAATGGAATACGTCGGTAGGGGATTCCTCCCAGGCTCACACGATGACTGCATGGGTGGTGGATGGAATGGAACTACCGGTTAAGTGGACCTTCACCGTCGACGGAGAAATGCTCTCGGAGTCGGAGCTTGTCAGCTTGGAAGAGGCGGTGAAGGTTGGAGAGGTCGTCATTCCTTGCATGGTYACTCTTACGAGGAAGCACCTTGCAGAGGGCGTAATCATCAAACGGCGCTGGAGTAGTACTCAGGTTCCAGGGTTTCTAGTGAAGATGGAATCGGAGATGAAGACCGATGATTTTTCACTGATCGTGAACGAGTATGTGACAGAGTTTCAATCCTCAGCTGAGGCGGTTGTCGAGGAAAAGAAGGATGAAGGGATTCCCTCAAACGCCCGCCCGGCACTCGGCTTCATGCCGGAATATCAGTCTCCCAAAGATGGTGTGCTGGTCGGCCCGGTGACCAGTGGTGGACCCGCAGAGAACGGTGGCCTCCAAGAGGGGGATCTCATCATCGAGATCGAAGGTGCTGAGGTTCATGGAATCGAGGACTACATGGACATCTTGTCGATGCTCCGCATCGGTAGGGAGATTGCTGTAAAAATAGAGAGGGAAGGAAAGCAGATGGATCTCAAGATTACGATTGGGCAGAGGTAGTGCTCCCCNGCATTTTTACTCGTTTCCAGACCCTACCAACCCTTACCTAAGTGACTCTCGATGATTTCCCTACTTCTGCTTTGCCCAACTCTTGTTCTTTCGATGCCCAGCCTTRCRCAGGGGGCAGATCATTCCAAGACACCGCAATGGGCCGCGCCTGAACTTGACCGCGCAGTCGTCGTTCTCGATGGGCGGACTGGGGAGCGCCTCTCATTCGAAGCTCTCTTAGACGCTTTAGCGGTAGCCGATGCGGTGTTCTTAGGGGAGACGCATATCGACGAAACCACACATCGTGTGGAGCTTGGTGTGTACSAAGGCCTCGTTGCTCGACGTGGAGGCAAGGTCGTTCTCGCMATGGAAATGTTTGATCGCGACGTGCAAGGCGTACTCAATGCCTACTTGGAGGGGTCATGCTCGGAGGAGAAGTTTCTTGCAGAGTCGCGGCCGTGGACGAACTATGACACGGGTTACAAACCCTTGATTGAGTTTGCCAAGACGCGCAACTTGCCGGTGGTAGGGTCGAACTTCCCGAAACCACTTGGGAGGAAGCTGGCRAGGATGGGAGCGGGGGCGACCTTGGATAGTTTCGAGGGCGAGGCCAGGAAGCAGTTGCCTCAGAAACTTTTCGCGAATAGCCCGGCATACTGGCGACGGGTCGACAATGCCGTTCGWGGSCACATTGGRATGATGGGCGTTGATCAAGAGGATGTCGAGCGYCTCTATTCCACGCAGTCMCTTTGGGACAACTCTATGGGCGAGGCGTGTGCCATTGCTCTTGARGAGCACCCWGGYAACTCTGTTYTGCATGTGAACGGMGGATTTCACAGYGCGTATTGGGACGGRACGGTGAGGCAGCTGAARCTGCGTAAACCTGACGCRAAGATTCTCACGGTAGCGATTGTGCCTACSGCYAATCCGGGAGTRGTGGAYTCSGTCGGYGCTCCKTACGCCGACTACATCGTCTATGCGGAAGCGCGTGCGACYGATCTGAATGAGGGRACGTACTCTGTTTTCGTTCAGCGCGAGGTCAAGTATCGACTTCACATGCCTGAAGCGGCGAATAGTGAGCACAAGGTGCCGCTTCTCATCTGGTTCGGAGACGATGGTTTCACTGCGGAGGATGGCATGGCGCTGTGGCGGTCACGCCTTGGCGAGGAATGCGCGATTGTGGTCGTTGAGGCTCCCTACCGCGAGACCCAAGACGATCTAGTCGAGGGAGGTCGATGGTTTTGGCCAGACACATTCGCGTCTGATTTGGGGTCTGCCGGRGGCGCCACTGAGAAGATCTGGGCATTTCTTYTGCGKCACTACCCGATWGATCCTGACCAGGTGTGCGTCGCGGGGGAGGGTACTGGGGCGACAGTGGCTKCCTTCGTGTCGCTCACGACGAACMGAGTGACCGCGAATGCTGTTGCGATTTCTCCGCGTCACTATTCCAAGTTRAAAGATATCCCGCTRCCCTTGCCCGAATTTCGTGGCGACAACCTCGCCCATAAGGAGAAGTMCCTCCGCCTTCTGCTCTCGCCACAAGACGAAGCTTGGTGGTCGGTCGAGTTGGCTGAGTAYCAGAAGATTGGATTCGACAGCGCGATGGTYCTGACTACGGAGGATSCTTGGATGCTCGAGYTCGAGCGGGAGGCGGCGTTGCGCGTGGCGCTTGGACTTGATGTCCATGTWGTGATCGAGGATGCYCCCCGCAGGCACATCCTTGCGACGAGTCCRCGAGCTCGSCTATGGGCACGKCTGCTTGGTGCTGAAGARTCRAARAAGGATGGCGCWCTTTTCGCGGTTCTCGATACGCCTCCYGTCGACGGCGTKTCGATGGCTCTKGAAACGGACATCCRYCCCGAGRATTACCAARCYGGTGGCAGCCTGCCTCGTTGTCCAGGTCCATTCGGCGGCACCACCGTGCTAATCCTGCCGGAAGGAACCCCACAGGCTGTTGCCGATGCTTGGTTTAGTCTAGAGGCGAACGACCCGCTCAATAAAAGGAGCCGTTTTCATCGCCTTCGAGTCGCCACAGTGGGAGGTGCAAGAGACCTTCCAGTAGTCTTGGCTGAGCTTCATGCCAAGGGTCGAAAAAACGTCTTGTTGGTGCCGGCAGTCTTCTGTGCGGATGGAGAGACAATGCGGACACTAAGGAAAAGTACTCTGGAAATGGAAAATCAAATGACCCTTTGGTGGCAGCCGGGATTGGGCGGATGAGTTCTGGTCGATTTAAAATACGGGGAGTGGTTACGGGGGAATATTCGTGAAGTTCGCCTTTGCCTTCATCGTGGTTGTTGCATCTGGCTTGAGCGTGTTCTTTACGCCCTGGGCGAACTCGGCCGACCAGCCTGCAGTCCAAGAAGGGCTTTGGATTGCGATCGAACCACAACGGCGCGACCTGTCTGATTCTGTCTTGGCCACCGGGATCGTTCGGCCTCGGATTGGGGCAGAGGTTGAAGTCGGCTCGCGCATTTCTGGCGTTCTTGCGGAGCTTCACTGCGACGTYGGTTCGCAGGTGGAYGCGGGAGACTTGCTCGCCGTACTTGACCCGACGGAGTTTGAGGCGGTCCGTAAACAGGCTGCKGCGGCACTCGAAAATGCGMTGGCAGAGCGCGACTACGCGAAGACCTCCTTGGAKCGCAAGCGAAKGCTTGGAGAGAAGATCTTGTCGRTTGACGATGTYGACCTTGCTGAATTGGCATTTCGAGTTTCGGAAGCGACRGTCAAGCAAGCGCAAGCGATGCTGGAGTCGGCWGAAATCCAACTTGGATACACAAARATTGTGTCCCCAATCCCGGGCGTCGTAGCCTCCGTGTCTACRCAGGTYGGGGAGACGGTTGCTGCTACCTTTGCAGCTCCAACGTTYGTGACCGTCATCGATCTGGACCGTCTTGAGGTCTGGGCCTACGTCGACGAAACCGACMTCGKGMRKRTKKAWKYTRRCYRSYRSGCKWYRKKSASCRKYRRKAYMTMMKYSGACYYGGWKTWYRMRRKKCGCGTGGTGGCGATCTACCCAAAGGCCGAGGTGCGCGACAACGTGGTGAACTACATTGCGATTGTTGAAATCGTCGAGGATGGAGGAAAGGTACTGCGTCCTGAGATGACTGCAACTCTTCGCGTTTTCCTGGAGGGAGGGCGAGACGCGTTTTGCCTGCCAAACCATGCGGTTCAGGTAGATGTCGAGGGTTCCTACGTCTTGCTGCGCGGTTCGGACGGAGCACCGCAGCGACAAAGTGTCACCCTAGGTTTCCGTGGACGTGAGTTTACTGAAGTCATTGAAGGACTTACGCCAAGCGATCGCGTGTTGGTGGCTCAATAACATAAGTAAGAGTGAAAACCATGATTGAATTTGACAAGATTAGTAAAAGTTACAGTAAAGACGGAGGCGTCACGGTTCATGCCTTGCGCGAAGTTTCGCTGAAGATTGAGAAGGGTGAATTCGTGGCTATCATGGGACCGTCGGGTTCAGGAAAGTCGACACTCATGAATATCTTGGGCCTCCTAGATCGCCCAGACGCAGGGTCCTACCGCCTGGAAGGCCACGACGTTGGCTCCTTTTCTGTCGACCAGCTTGCACATTTACGCAACGAAAAAATTGGTTTTGTATTTCAGGCGTTTCACCTGTTGCCCAGGACGACCGCCCTTGAAAACGTGCAGCTCCCACTCGTTTACGCCAAGGGAGGTGTGCTGCGCGGGAAGGCTGAAGCAGCTTTGGAGCGTGTTGGACTTAAAGATCGTGCCTCACACTTCTCGAATGAACTGTCTGGGGGGCAGCAGCAGAGGGTGGCGATT
Organism: Planctomycetota bacterium; assembly: GCA_002746235.1. Classification (GTDB taxonomy): domain Bacteria; phylum Planctomycetota; class UBA1135; order UBA1135; family UBA1135. The sequence continues at coordinate 1,256 of NVWJ01000016.1, read as the reverse complement.
GCGCGCGCCCTGGTTAATGAGCCAGAAGTAATTTTCGCGGATGAGCCGACCGGTAACCTGGACTCTGCCTCGGGCGAGGAAGTGATGAAGATTTTTTCGGAACTTAGTCGTCAGGGCAAGACGGTAATCTTAATCACCCATGAGCAGGCGGTTGCAGATCGGGTCGAGCGCGTGATTCGCATCGTCGATGGCGAGATTGTTGCTGACGAAAGGTGCGCCAAGAATGCATCTGTGGTTAACCAGCAAGCAGTGGACGCCCAGCATGGAGTTTCCGAATGAACGTCAGCCAAATTGTGTCGAACGCCCTTCGGACCGTCACCCGAAACAAGCTTCGTTCCATCCTCATGATGGTGGGCGTCACCGTAGGCGTGGGTGCTCTCACGGTGGTGACTGCAATCGGCAAGAGCGCGGTCACCGAGGTGATGGACAATGTTCAATCGACGTTTAGCGCCAATAACATTTGAAATTTTTAAATAGGATTCATTACTTTGTGGGGGTCCAATACATACCGCTTCGTCTGCAAATCTAACATGTAAACTTTCTTCATCGGCAGTTGAGTAAACTGCGACCGATTTTATTCCCATCTCCCTACACGTTCTTATTATTCGAAGTGCAATTTCTCCTCTATTGGCAATTAATATTTTTTTAAACATAATTTTAAAAAATTATAAATTTAATTAACCCAATTTATTGTGGGTCAATAAATTCGATTTAATTAAGAAGGATCTACTAAGAAAAGTGGCTGATCAAATTCAACTGGTGATGAATCTTCAATCAAAATTTTAACAATTTTACCTGCAACTTCAGATTCTACCTCATTAAATAATTTCATTGCTTCAATAATACAAACCGTATCACCCACTTCAACTGTATCACCTACCTTTACAAAAAGCGGTTTATCTGGTGAAGGTTTTCTATATAATGTACCAATGATTGGAGATTTAATAACAATATATTTTGAATCTTCACTTGACTCACTTTCTGATGTGACTTGAACTTCTTCATTCGACACCACCGGTTGAGCAATAGGTTGTTGTACGACAGGCATTTGTGGCATAGCAGCTTGTTGATAAACCGTAGTTTCTGTTTTACTTGAACCTGTTTTAATGGTGATTTTTATATCTTCCATTTCTAATTTTACCTCACTAGCTCCAGATTTTGCGACGAATTTAATTAGATTTTGAATTTCTTTTAACTCCATAATATTATTATTTTGAATTTTATTTATGAATTATAACACCATTTAAAATAAATGG
>NVWJ01000024.1 GCA_002746235.1 Planctomycetota bacterium | reverse complement strand
GCGGGATCCTTGGACCCTGCAAAAGCGCGTTGTTTTGTTGGTGGACCAAGCCGGTCAGATTGTCGCGTGCTGCCCGCAAGACCAGGTGCCTACCGATGTGCCAGTGCAATCCTTTCCTGGAGAGGTGTGGGCCGCCGCGCCAATCCTTGCTCACGCACATTTAGAAAGTTTCGATGCACCGAGCGCGAGCTGGCGTCGTCTTGCGTTCACTCCTTGGGTGGAAGATTTATTGACCTGGCGGATGACGGCAAAACGTTTGTCCGCAGCCGAGAGCGCCGTGCAGTCTTTGCAGGAGTTGCAACACAACGGATGCGGCTTAGTGCTGAGCCATGTGGCGGAGCGCGGTGCGGAAGGACCACTGCAAAAGGATTTGCCAGAAGTGCTGCCACTCAGTGAAGTCTTTGCTCCCGATGAACAAAGTTTTTCGCACGACTCTCTGCAAGCCGGTCAACACAACGGTGGCTTGGCTCTGCACGCTCCTTACTCGGTGACCCCCAATGTGGCGCAGCAAGTCTTTGCCGCCTTCCAGAAGCAGGGCTTGGTGTCGGTTCACCTCGGCGAGCACCCGGAAGAGCGCGCCTACCTGGTCGATGGCAGCGGCCCCATGGCCGAATTACTCGCACGACGGGAGCGTCCGATGGTCGGTGGTGCATGGAGTTCTCCCGTCGACTGGTTGGCATCGATGGGTGGTCTTCGCCCAGGCGTCTTGGCGGTGCATGGCGGAGACCTTCAGGCGACGGAACTACAGCAGTTAGAGAAGGCGGGAGTGGCCATGGTTTTCTGTCCGGGTACGCATTTGTATTTCGATCGACCGGCAACTCAGTATTTGGAAGCGGAGATTCCTTTGCCAGCTCTCGGTTGCGATTCCCGCGCTTCCAACGCCTCGCTCGACCCACTGCGCGAAGTGGCCTTGGCCTTCCAAATGATGCCGGCCCCTGGTGCGCAAGCATGGTGGCGGGCGTTGACTCAACGTGGGGCGGAAGCGGTGCAGCGCGCTGACCTCGGTCGATTAGATGTCGGTTTTCAAGCCCGTGTTTTAAGAATTAGCGAGGCTCCTGCAGAAGTGCAGTCTTCGGCAGCAGCACTATGCGATTACCTTTGCAGTGGCATCGGGCTGAAACGCGAAGTCAGTAGCTTCTTGGACTGTTAACAGGCCGAAAGCATTTTGCCCGCGGACTGTTAAACTCTTCGCGCATGCAAGAAGCCATCCAACTGATTGAATCTAGCTCGAAGATTCTGCTTTCCGGCCACCTTCGTGCCGACGGCGATTGTCTCGGCGCGCAAAGCGTGATGTACCACGCGTTCAAGAAGATGGGCAAGCAGGTGGAAGTCATGCTGCCGAATCCGCCGGATGGCCGCTATGGTTTTATGGAAGCACACACGCCGTGGACCCTGTTCGATGGCACCCTTCCAGACGCCGACCTACTCATGGTCTGCGATTGCAATACGCTCGGTCGCCTCGGCGCCATGGGCGATGCGATTTCCGCGACTTCCATGCCGCGGATTGCTTTGGACCATCATCCGATCGCCGTGGAACACGGTTGGACCGCTCTGGTCCACGATGTCACTGCAGCCGCCAGTGGCCTCATGGCACTGAAACTCGCCAGTGCTCTAGGTATTGAAGACTTGCCGATCGAGGCTTATGAAGCAGCTTTCGTTGCCCTCATGACCGATACCGGGTGGTTGAAGTACTCCAACGCCGACGCCGCTGCTTGGGCCGCCGCTGCAAGTTTGGTGGAGCGGGGCGTCGACACCGAACGCCTTTATGACTTGGTCTATCAGCAAGCCGAACTCGGACGTCCGATTGGCATTCGCGCTGCTCTAGAAAACCTCACTTACTTCGAAGACGGACGGGTTGCCGTGGCTTATGTTTCGCAAGCTCGATTAGCCGAACTTAACGGCGCCCTTGAAGACAGCGATGACATCCTCGATATCTTGCGCGGGGTGAAAGAAGTGGAAGCGGTAGGTTTGATTACCGAACGCGCTGGCGGCTTGTGCAAAGTGAGTTTCCGCAGTAAGCGCCACCTCGATGTGAATCTTGTCGCACGCACCATCGGTGGGGGCGGACATGCACGCGCGGCCGGCGCATCCTTTGGCGATAGTGTCAGTTTGGATTCCGCAGTCAGTCAAGTGACTAACGCACTCCTCGAAGGCTATGCCGCGCAAGGCATTGCAGCTGCGCTTGGCGCTTAAAGAAACTCTGGTCTAGGTCAGCTTTTCTTGCTTCTTGAGCATGCCCATCATGGCGTAACGCGCCAGTTTTGGGTTCTTCTTCAAACGTCGCACCACGTAGAGATACCAGGCCTCGCCGTAGGGCACGTAAACCCGCACCGGCAAGCCAGATTTGCGTACTTCTTGGCGCAATTCTTCGCGTACACCTAGAAGCATCTGCACTTCGCATTGTTCTGACCAAACAGGGTTCTCTTGGATCATCTCTTTGAGTCCATCGATCAAGACTTCATCATGCGATGCTACGCCAACAAAGGCGCCACCTTCTAAAAGGATGCGCAAGGTTCGCAGATAGGACTGATTCACCTCCTTGCCATCTTGAAAGGCAATCTCAACCGGTTCCACGTAGATCCCTTTGACCAAACGCACATTCAAAGGTGCATCCACGGCGACTAACTTCTTCGCATCTTCTTCAGTACGCAAGAGCATGGATTGAATCACAATGCCGACCGTCGCACCGAACTTTTCACGTAAGACTTGGAATACGCGCAGGGTGCCATCGACGGTTTCTGATTCTTCCATTTCGAAACGCACAAAAGCATTTAGGCTCTGCGCTTTCTCAAGAATCTTCGAAACCGAGTCTATGCAAACCTGCTCACTAAGATTCAAACCCATCTGCGTMGGCTTGACCGAAATRTTCAACTCTTGCTGYTCATCYGCCARGTCTTGCAGYAAACGYAAGTTYTCTKYCGTMGCGGCATCGACCTCCGCTTGATCGGTCACCGCTTCGCCTAGCTGGTCATAAGTCACCCGATAACCGGCGCCCGCCAGTTGCGCGCCACGGCGTAATGCATCCTCACGAAGTTCCCCGGCGATGTAACGCAGGCTGAATTTCCGCATGATCGCTTTCGGGACCAAGGGGATGAGTGAGGCGGCTAGGGAATCGAACCAAGTCATGGGCTGCAGACGCACGTCGGCAGGCATAGGATGGCGTCCCTCGGCCACTTGCGCCAGAGTCTGACCCTTGGATTCCTCTCCGGAAAGCCCGACCCGCCGCCCTCTGCAGCGCCTCCTTCCCGGGGTCGCGATTGCTTTGGTGGTGCCGTGGCTGCCCTGGGTCTCGGACTTGCCTTACGAGGCCCGCGCCACCGCCGGGATTGCGTTTTTCACCGCCTACTGCTGGATCCGCGAAGCCCTGCCACTGCCCATCGCCTCGCTGATGCCAGCGCTTCTGTTCCCAGCYCTCGGYGTGGTCGATGCYCGCGARGTSGCRCCSTGGTATTTYAAAGACATCCTGCTGTTGTTCCTCGGCGGGTTCATTTTGGCGTTGGCATTAGAACGCTACGGCTTGCATCATCGTTTTGCACTGCGTTCCTTGCGCATCTTTGGCACCAAACCGCGCCGCGTGGTGCTCGGATTTATGTTGGTGGGCGGCTTTATGAGTATGTTCATAAGTAATACGAGTACCGCATTACTTATGTTGCCGGTGGCGATTTCACTCTTGCAGCAATGCACCGCTGAAGAACAAAAACTGCTTAATGCGCCGTTGCTTTTGGGTATTGCTTATTCTTGCTCGATCGGCGGCGTTGCCACACCGATTGGTACGGCTCCCAATAGCGTTTTGCTCGGTATGTATGCCGAACGATTCCCCGAGGCACCCGAAATAAGTTTCGGCACCTGGTTCTTCGGCGCCTTTCCATTCGTCATCGTATTCCTCTTCGTAGCTTGGTTCTGCTTATGCCGGGTCACCGGAAAGCTAGGCAGTAAACGCACCCCCAGCCTTGATCGCTTTATCGAGGAGCGTGCCGGACAGGCCAAGCGCACCCCAGAACAAAATCGTGTCCTAGGAGTTTTCGCTATGGTCGCGATTCTGTGGATGACACGCCAAGGCATCGACTTTGGCAGTGTTGCGATTCCCGGCTGGGCAAGCTTCTTGCCGGCACACGTGGCTGCAACCTTGAAAGACTCCACCGTAGCCTTGGTGGGAGTACTTCTCCTTTTCTCGATTCCCGGCCGCGCCAAGCAAACCGGGGCACTTATGGATTGGGAAGACTGCAAGAACATCCCATGGGGAATTCTGCTGCTGCTCGGCGGTGGCTTTGCCTTAGCCAAGGGCTTTGAAGTCAGCGGACTTAGCGCAGCCGTGGGCGATGCCATGGGTTCCTCCCTGCAAGTACTTCCTCTATGGGGGACAGTGTTTTGCGTAGCGATTGCGGTGACATTCCTTACCGAGATCACCTCCAACACCGCGACCATCAACATTCTTCTGCCGGTTTTGTTCAGCGCCAGTGTCGCTGCCGGCCTACACCCGATGGCGCTCGCCATTCCGCTGACCTTCGCGGTTTCCTGCGCCTTCATGATGCCGGTTTCCACGCCACCAAACGCGATTCTTTTCTCAAGCGGACGCCTCAAAATGGGCGAAATGGCAAAGGCAGGATTGGTGCTCAACCTTTGCACCGCAGTGCTGGTCACCCTGTTCTGCATTTACTGGGTCGCGCCGCAATGGGGCTTTGATCTAGGAACGAGCCCAAGCTGGGCGCAACCGACCAAGCCTTAARCCGAGCAAGCCTTAACCCGCTAAAGCCTCCAGCCTCAAGACCTATACTGTGCCTATGGACCGCATGAAGAACCCTCTGCTCCAAACKCTGCTGGYWGCAKGTGCTTTGTTTGCCTGCACCGAACCTGAGGCGCCGGTTGCCAACGGGAGCCGGAGCGGYGCTGAAGAAACTGCCAGCCRGGTCATTACATCGGGCCTTTTGGCGCCGGGAGACACCCGCGRTTTGATTTTGGTCGCGGTCGATACSTTACGCGCCGATCGCCTTCCTTTYTACGGWGCSGAYCGCGCMACSGGTGGCAAGGTTGRAGAGAAATGGTCGATGGCCTGGCTCGCGGCAAATGGAACCCTGTGGGAAAACACTTGGGCGCCGGCTGGCATGACSYTGCCRTCGTTCACATCTTTGTGGACGGGTAAGCCTCCTTTAGAGCATGGTTCGATTGGAAACTTCGTGGCGACCAAACAAGCCACCTTTGCTATGGATTTGGCACAACGTGGGTGGATTGGGCACGCGGTGGTAGCCAATCGGGTGCTTGGGAAAAACTGCGGATTGGATCGTGGTTTCTTGACCCACTTAGTGCGCTCGAAGAAAGCTGAGCAGTCAGCGCCGCGGGAACTTTTGGTGACGACCAAGAATGACATCCAAGAACGAAAGCGCATGTTCGTTTGGGCTCACTTTATGGCTCCGCATCAGCCGTATGAACCAAGCGCGAAACACCTAGGTACTTTCTCCAAGGCCGATGGCACTCAGGGTGACAAGAAAACGCTAGTTGCGTTGCACACCTATCCAGAAACCATCACCGATGATGTCGTGCAAAATGTGCAGGCGCTTTACGACGAAGAAATCCTGACCGCAAACGACTATGTGATGGAAGTGCTTGGTGGCTTGGAAAAGCAATACCAAGATGCAGGACGTGGCGATTTGCTGGACAATGCCGTGGTGGTTTTCCTGTCCGATCATGGAGAGGAGTTGCTCGATAGGAACGGTTACTCCATGCATGCAAAAAGCATTTTCTCGGGAACCACTCATGTACCACTGATGATTCTCGGCAAGGAATGGATGGCCGGTCAAAGGGTGGAACAAGGCATTGCTTTGGAAGATGTCTTACCCATGGTCCTGCGCGGGGAAGAACCTGAAGGGGAATACTTCTTCTCGGCTTATCGAGAAACCTATTTCATGGTGCGCGATGCGCGTTGGTCTTTGGTGCACAATCCTTCAGCGAACCAACTTGGCCCTCCTGAGCCACCAAGAAACGTAAAGTACGTTTACCCAGTGGTTGCTTTGTATGACCGTAGCGTCGACCCCAAAGAACTGGTCGATGTCTCCTTGGCCAACCCAGAAGTCACCCGGCGTTTGTTAGATGCTCTCCGTGCCTGGCATGATCAATTGGTGATTGCGGGCGAGGAACCTAACGTGGCCATGACCCAAGAGGAAATGGACATCCTGGAACAGTTGGGTTATGCCGGTGCTGCTGATCATGAAGGTGAATCCACCAAGACTCCATGGCATGGATCGCAATGGAATCCTTAATCGCTACCCCCAGCCTGCGCGATCGCATAGCACCATGGATTGAGGGTGGATTACTCGCCATCATCGTCATGGTGGTGGTCTCTTTAAGTGGCGATGCCGTGCGCACTTCCTACCATGGTTATTTGCACACTAGTTTGGGCGAGGCCGTATTACGCGATGGCCTTCTGCCAGAGAATCCGTATCACGCGGGCACTCCGCTGCATTACTACACGCTTTACCCGACCTTAGGTGTGTTGCTTGGCAAGTTAGGTGGTGGTCCCTTATGGGGTTTTGCCATCCTCAACATGTTTGCCGCCATGCTGATGGGCCCCGCACTCGATGCCTTCGCCAAACGCCTAGGCCTAGGTTTCGCCGCCCGACGTTTTGCCTTTTTCTCCATGGTGCTCGGCTTTAACGGCCTTGCCTCGTGGTGGGTCTCTTCCGATAACCCCATGGTGGAAGGCGCTTCGCCTTTGTTGGTGCTGCTTGACCTCACCCAACCGATGACCGAGTTGAGTTGGGATGGTCGATTGCAGGCCTTCCTGCCGAAGTTCCTCAATGTTTCCTCCTTCGCATTGTCCTTGCCCTTTGCTTTTTTTGCCCTAGCCGACAACCTGGCCACCGGCAAAAAGGAAATGCTGCGCATGGGTGTATTGCTTGGCATCACCATGGCTTTGAATCCCTTGGTGGGTGGCTTTGTTGCGATTTTGGTGGTGCTCGAAAAGCTCAGCTTACTGCGCGAAGGATTAGAAGGAGTGAAGAAGCTGCTGCCAGCGGTTGCGGTGGCCTTGCTCATTTCGGTGCCGTTCCTGTTGCCACTGTTCGCGGCATCGCCAGAAGGTGAAACTACAATGGCTGGGAGCTTTCCCTTTGTTGGCTCCGGCGCGTGGGCAAACTTACTCGGCCCCATGCTGCTGTTATGGCCATTAGGGATATGGGGCTTGTTCAAAATGCCCAAAGCGAAGCGGCCACCACTTTACTTTGCACTGGGACTTGCGGCATTGTTCTCCTTTCTGAGTTTGCCATGGAGTAATGAATACAAGTTCCCACGCATGGAAGGCATCTTGTTGGCTTTGCCGGTGGGGGCATTGTTGGGGAGCTTATGGAAAAGCCTGCCTGGAAAACTGGCCGGCCTAATCTTGGGTTTACTTTGTTTGCCCACCTTCCTACAAACCTTCGATGCTTACTCCAAGTGGGATTTAGGCGAGAGTAACCTGCTTAATCACGTCGAGGATGGACGCCTTGCAGTCCGCGCCGAAGCTTTGATTGGGACTTGGCCAGCGAATCTAGCTGCAGCTGAAAAAGCCTTACCAAGCGATGCCGTTTTGGTCTTCCACCCCTGGCACCCTGGCCTTCGCGGCAGCGCTCTTGGCGCACAGGGCAATGCCTTAATGCCAGTTCTGTCGCACTCCCTGTTCGTCGATGCCCCGCAAATCCATAACGCAAGTCTGCCCGATCTGCGCGAGCGTCTCGATGCCAGTTTTGCCTTATGGCAAGGCCGCCGTTGGGTGAAGAACGAGCAAAAGCCCAGTGATCCGTACGACTCGAACCAAGCTTTGCACTCCATCCGTCTGAAGTTGGCCAAGCGCCCGATTGCAGTGATTACTTTGAACAACCATCCGGCGGTACAGCTTTTGGCTGCTGCGGGTGGCTCTTTAGTCGCTGAGGAAAATGGGTTAGCCTTGTGGTTAGTTCCGCCTCTAGAGGCAACGGACGAAAACTAAGCGCCTCACGTATCTCTGCAGCAGTGAGCTTGTCGCGTTGTTCTAAATCTGCAAGGGTTCGTGCTACGCGAAGACATCGCAGCAAACCGCGTCCGCTCAATGGCAGAGTAGAAACCGCTTGACGTAGAAGTCTGCGGGATTCCAAATCTAAACCTGCGCCGCGGATTTGATCGAGATCGGCTTGATTGCTGATGGAGAAACCACGAAGAGCTTGTTGCTGTTGCTGGAACCGTCGGGTCTTTTCAAGTTGTTCGCAGATGGCTTCATCGAAAGGAGCGCTGGCAGGACCTTCTAAATCTTCCGCACTGACCGGCCCCATTTCCACGAACAGGTCAAAGCGATCGCGCAAGGGGCCACTCACCCGTTGGGCATAGGCGTTGAGCTTTGCGGGGGTGCATCGGCAGGGAACTTTTGGGTGGGTGGCAAAGCCGCATGGACAAGGGTTGCTGGTTGCGATGAGCTGGACATCGGCCGGGTAGGTGGCCCACTCTCGTGCACGCTGTAATCGCACCTCGCCTTCTTCCAAGGGCTGACGTAAGCCTTCGAGCACCGGCCGCGCAAACTCAGGGATCTCATCCAAAAACAGAATGCCCCCATGCGCCCGCGCCAACTCTCCGGGACGTAATGGTGTGCCGCCTCCTAAGAGAGCTTGTGCCGAAGCGCTGGTGTGTGGGGCGCGGAATGGAGGGCGCGCGCTGAGGTGCGTGAGTGGGCGCAGCAAGGCCTCTACGCTGGCCACCTCTAGCGCACGTTGCGGTGAGAGGTCGGGAAGTAATGCGCTAAGCCGCCGCGCCAACATGCTTTTGCCAGTGCCGGGTGGGCCTTGCATCCACATGGAATGATGCCCAGCCACCGCAATCACCGCCGCACGTCGGGCATGAGTTTGGCCACGCAGGTCATCGAGGCGAAGTGGTTTTATGCAGCTGCGAGGATGGATTGCCGCAGGGTTGGCGGCGGGGGCGGAGTTGGCCGCAGAGTTAGTGGCAGCGTTGGCAGCGTTGGCGGCGTTGGCGGCGTTGGCGGCGTTGGCGGCGTTGGCGGCGTTGGCGGCGTTGGCGGCGTTGGCGGCGTTGGCG
>NVWJ01000015.1 GCA_002746235.1 Planctomycetota bacterium | reverse complement strand
ACAATCCAGTCATAAGAACCAGCAAAGCAATAACCGCAGTTAGGGTGCGTTTCATGAGTTCGAGTATAAGCAAAAAAAGACACCCCACCGGAAAACCGATGGGGTGTGCGTTTGACAGCCTAAGCTGTCCTATCAACAAACCTAGTTGTTGTGACGCAGAGCGTTAGAAGCTTCTGCAGCATTACCAGCTCCGATTCCACCGTTGAAGCCCAAAGACTGAGCCCATACGGTTGGAGGAAGACCTGGAAGGGTCGGAGTGGTTACCGAAGGCACTGCACCACTCATGACGAATGGAGTCGGTGGGAACAGAAGGCTACCTGGATCGACCAAGAGGGTCGTGCCAGCGCCTGCAGCTGCACCGAAGTTACCACCAGCGGTACCAACAAGCATTGCGTAAGCAGCGGATGGGAAGACAGCGGTGCCGCCTGCATCATCCAAAGCCCAAGTGACAGCGTTTCCTGCACGGAACTCCATGTCGGAGCCGAGACAGAGAACGTCGCCGGTATCAGGTAGGTCTGCGTTGACTACGTCGGTATCAAGGATGCCGTCGCCGAACAGAGTCAGGTCAAAGTAAGCCTGAGCCTTAGGTGCGCCACCGAACCAGAAGGTGCCTTGCCACTCACCGCCGACGATCGCAAGATCCATCAGTTCGAAGAGGTCACGGGTACCGTAGCCTGGGGAGGTTTGAAGGACGGTAGAACCAAGGTTTGGACCAGTGCTACCACCGCCAAATGCATCCATGTACATCCAGCCAACGCCGTTGAACTCAGTGACGCCACCGAAGGTGATTTCCTGTGGCACAGAGCATTCAAAGCCACAGTGCAGGTCGATGGTGACACCCCAGCAAGAGATACCAGCGAGGCTGGTGTCACCTGGAAGGCCAGCAATGCCGTAAGCACAAGCCGCGTTTTGGATGGTACCGGCAACGAGGTCGGTCCAGCCAGTAGGCTCGGCGAAACCAGGGTTGTCGTCGTAGAAGCGAACTTCGGTGGTGATTGCATCACCTACTGGGTCCGCCAAAAGCGAGCAGTAGTTGAAGACAAAACCATTGATTTGCTCGTCACCGCTGATCTCGTCAGCAGCGAAAGCAACGCTATCAATCCACTCAATGTCATTGCTGGCGAGGGTGGAGAAGTAGTAGCCAACACCATCAGTGTTATCGAAGATGGTCGCTGGACCAGAGCGGTAGCTCTGAGCGTTGACTTCGAAACCTGTGGTCATGTTGTAAACACCGTGCGTAGGKGCGACGGTGCGGTGAAGATTACCAGCGGAAATCTGCTGGGTTTGAGCGGAGGCGCCGACCGCGAGGGTCATGACAGCTGCGCTTGCGAAAAGACTACGAATCATTTTAATTCTCCAATGCTTTGGGACGAGAGAGGGGGGGCGATTGCCCCCCAGGAGAGGTGTGGGCGTTTCCAAGGGATGAAACAAACCTCACCTGTGCATAGGTTTACCCTATGGAGGGGAGCCCAGCTGGAAATCTTGAGAAAACTTGGAAGGCCTGCAGCCTGCGCTGCCTGTGGTCGTATATAGACAAAAAAAGACACCCCACCGGAAAACCGATGGGGTGTGCGTTTGACAGCCTAAGCTGTCAGATCAACAATCCTAGTTGTTGCTGCGCAGAGCGTTCGATGCTTCTGCAGCATTTCCTGGACCAACGCCACCATTGAAGCCCAAAGACTGAGCCCAGATGGTAGGAGGAAGACCTGGAAGGGTCGGGGTGGTTACCGAAGGTACTGCACCAGCCATGATGAATGGAGTTGGTGGGAACAGAAGGCTACCTGGATCGACCAAGAGGGTCGTGCCAGCRCCTGCGATGCTACCGAAACCAGCGGAAGAGCCAGCGGTACCAACAAGCATTGCGTAAGCAGCAGATGGGAAGACAGCGGTGCCGCCTGCATCATCTAGTGCCCAAGTCACAGCGTTACCAGCAACCAGTGCAACGTCAGAGCCGAGGCAAAGAACGTCGCCGGTGTCTGGAGCGTCTGCGTTTACAACGTCGGTGTTAAGGATGCCGTCGCCGTAAAGAGTCAGGTCAAAGTAGGCCTGAGCCTTCGGTGCGCCACCAAAGAAGAAGGTGCCTTGCCACTCACCGCCGATGACCGCTAGGTCCATCAGTTCGAAGAGGTCACGGGTACCGTAGCCAGGGGTGGTTTGAAGGACGGTGGAACCAAGGTTTGGACCGGTGAGACCACTGAGCGAAGCGTCAAGGTACATCCAGCCAACTCCGTTGAACTCAGTGATGCCACCTGGGGTGACTTCCTGTGGAACAGAGCACTCGAAGCCGCACATGAGGTCGATGCCGACAGCCCAGCAAGAGATGCCAGTACCTGAGGTGTCACCTGGAAGGCCAGCAAGGCCGTAAGCACAAGCTGCGTTTTGAATGGTACCAGCACCGGTCCAGCCGGTAGGCTCGGCGAAGCCGGGGTTGTCGTCGTAGAAGCGAACTTCGGTGGTGATTGCGGTACCTGCTGCATCGAAAAGAAGCGAGCAGTAGTTGAAGTCAAAACCATTGATTTGCTCGTTGCCGCTGATYTCGTCAGCAGCAAAAGCTACGCTATCAATCCACTCTTCCGTTGCACCAACGGTGGAGAAGTAATAGCCAACACCATCCATGTTATCGAAGATGGTCGCTGGACCAGAGCGGTAGCTCTGAGCGTTKACTTCGAAACCTGTGGTCATGTTGTAAACACCGTGCGTAGGGGCGACGGTGCGGTGAAGATTACCAGCGGAAATCTGCTGGGTTTGAGCGGAGGCGCCGACCGCGAGGGTCATGACAGCTGCGCTTGCAACAATGTAACGGAACATTCAGAAACTCCTGAAGCCTAGGGTCAAAAAGGGGTGGAGGCGATTGCCCCCGTAAGGGAGGTGGTCAGCACACCAGGGGATTCAACGGTGCACGACCTAGAACTAGGTTTATCCCATGAATCCGGTTCTGTCCAGGAATCTGAGAGGAAAATCCCAAAGTTTTCCGATTTCCTGGGAATTCGTGGAATAGTGGATTTTAATGGAACCTTGCGCGCGTATCTCCGTCGCACGAGTTCGCATTTGGATAAAAACCGACTTTGTAGGGTATAAACCCCGGAAAAATTAGTTCTGAGTTCGCTTTTGTGCCGAATATGCTGGCACAGAAGGATCAATCTCAGCCGACCAGCGGTCTATTCCGCCGGAAAGGTTGAATACATTGGCCTTTCCAAGGTAACGCAATTGGCTACAAACCCCTGCGCTGCGAATCCCATGATGGCAGTAAACCACGATGGCTTCTTCCGTCTCCATGAGCTCTTCCTGCAAATCCTGCAATCGGCTCATAGGGAACAATTCAGCCTCTGGTAAGCGGCAAATCTCCCATTCTTCCTCCTCACGAACATCGATGAGGCGTAAAGACTGACGCTCCTTTAGCAGCTCGGCGAGTTGCTCAGGTGAGATGTTAAATTCCACTGGATCTAGGATGGGGGCCAAGGTTTACGAAAACGAATTCCTTTCACGTCCTCTAGGATTAAGTACAGAGAGGGCACTATTAGGAGTGTGATTAGAGTAGCAAATACCACCCCGAAAGCCACCGAAACCGCCATAGGGATGAGGAACTTGGCTTGCAAGCTCTTTTCCAGTAGAAGTGGAGTCAATCCTAGGAACGTGGTAAGGGTAGTCAGCATGATGGCGCGGAATCTGCGGACTCCGGAATCGCGCACGGCCTGCTGCAACGGCACGCCTTTCTCCCTTTCTCGGTTAATGAGGTCCATCATGACCAAGGAATCATTAATGACGATCCCACTCAAGGCCACCACCCCAATGAGTGAGAAAATCGCCAAGTCATATCCAAGGAGAGCGTGGCCGCCAACCGCTCCAATAAGTCCAAAGGGGATTGCGGACATGATGATGAGTGGCTGYACATAGGATTTCAGCGGAATCGCCAGCAATACGAAAATTGCGAGGAGCGACAGGCTCATGATGCGCATTAAAGCCCCCATGAATTCACTCTGCTCCTTTTGCTGCCCTTCTAAGGTGTAGGAGAGAGTGGGGTAGCGCAACAGCAGGTCCGGGAGGAACTCTGCCGTCAACGAGGCCAACACCTCATCCGGCGTAGTCGCTTCCTTGTCGATGTCTGCCAGCACACTCATGCTGCGGCGGCGGTTCAGGCGGTCGATTTTCGAATACCCACGCCCCAAGCTCGCTTCYGCAGCGACCGACAACGGCACTTCGGCTCCAGCTCTCGTCCTGAGGCGCATGTTCTCCAAGGTCGCCAGGCTTTCGCGYTCCTTGCGCGGATAGCGCACCATGACGTCCACCTCATCGCGATTGCGTTGAATGCTTTGCGCCTCCTCTCCATAGAAKGCTTGGCGMACCTGTCGGCCAAGATCGGCCATGCGGAAACCGAGGGCCTCACCGGCAGGGGTTAGCTCTAGCTTGAACTCACGCTTKCCCTCGCGGAAGGTGTCGCGCACGCGGATGACCCCAGCAACCGARGTCATCCGTTGCTTGAGCTCTTCCGCAGCCATGCGCAGCACCTCCATGTCTGGTCCAGCGAACTGAATGTGGACATCGCCATCTGCGGCCATCAGGTCAGAAGAAAAACTAATTTCCTCGGCGCCTGGGATCTGCCCCACGCGTTCGCTCCATAGCGCAAGRATTTCCTTACCGCCAAGCTCGCGTTCTTCTGCGGAAAGCAAYTCCAARTTGACTTCTGCAAGATGGCCGCCGGTATTGGCAGGAGTGTARGTGCCACCATTGCTTTGTGTAGCAGCTTTTAATGGTTGCGCGCCTACCGCCGTAGTAATCGTGCGAATCAATGGTTTCCCTTCCGCATTRAAGAGCTCCGCCTGCAACTCCATCGCAGCTTGTTCGAAGCGCTGGATGCCCGCTTCGGTGACGGCAAGCGGAGTGCCGAGAGGCATTTGCAATTCGCCGATGACGTTGTCGGCTTCCATGGGTGGGAAGAAGTTGAATTTAATCCGACCACTTTGAACATAACCCACGGTGGAAAGGAATAAAGCAATTCCAATCGCAACCACCAAGTAACGGTGACGCAAAGTGAAGTCCAAGGCTGGCTTGTATAAGCGTTCCAGAAAACCGTCGAGCCCGCGATTTACCAAGGCTTGCAAGCGCCCCCAAGGACCGAGCTTTTCATTGGCCTTATCGGCAGGGATATGGGTGAGGTGAGCTGGCAGAATCAGCAAAGATTCCACGAGTGAGAACACCAAAACTGCAATCACCACTAAGGGGATTTGTCGCGAGAACTGCCCCATGTTGCCAGGCATAAGCATCATGGGCACAAAGGCAGCMATSGTGGTGAGGACTGCAAACACCACCGGCTTGGCCATTTCTTGCGTGCCTTCAATCGCWGCTTGYAATCCAGATTTGCCGCGTTGTCGATGTTCRTGCACGTTTTCGGCCACGATGATGGCRTCGTCCACCACGATTCCTAAAACAACGATGAAACCGAACAGTGAAATCAAGTTCACCGAAGATCCCATACTCGGCATGAGAATGGTTGCGCCGAGGAAYGCAATCGGAATGCCAAGCGTGACCCACATGGCYAAACGYAAACGCARGAACAGCGCCAGTGCAATCAGCACCAGTAGCAATCCCTGTTGGCCGTTGCGCAACATGAGATCCAAWCGTCCGCGCAGTAATAGCGTCTCGTCGTTGATCTTGTCGAGGAAGATGCCTTCCGGWAGTTGCTTTTGCGCWAGCTCCAGAGCTTCCAAWACTTGATCACCCATAACCAAGGCTTCTTGATTGCCGACCCGCTTGATTTCAAGAATCACGGCTGGATTTCCATTGAAGCGATTGCTTTGGTCCGACTCCACAAAGGTATCGACCACGGTKGCAACATCGCCAATCAAGAGGCGCGTTCCATTCGGCAGGGTGCGCAAGGGGAGAGCTGCAAACTCCGCGCCTTGGTACGCCTGGCCTTCGCTGCGTAAAAGAATCTCGCCACCAATGGTTTTGATGCCACCGCCAGGAATGTCAATGGAGCCCATGCGTACGGCCGCAACCACTTCATCGAAAGTGAGTTGATAGCGGCGTAGAGCGGTTTCCGAAACCTCAATCGAAATCTCATAGTCGGGTGCATTGGTTAGACGCACTAAAGAAATGTCCGGCTGCTGGATAAGCTGATCCTCGACAATGCGCGCAGCTTCACGCAAGGTCTTTTGGTCGGCATCGCCCCAAACCGCAATGTTCATAACACGCTTATTGAGTTCCAGGAGGATGACCTCCGGCTCCTCGGTGTTGGCCGGAAAGTTATCAATGCGATCAATCGCGGCCTTAATGTCATCTAGCATTTCTTGGCGGTTTTCACCCTCCAAGAAATCAATGGTGACTAAACCCACACCTTCATTCGCCGTCGCTTTGACCTGGTCGACGCCCGCCAATCCCTGCACTTCTTTTTCAATGCGCATGATGACACCCTTTTCCACTTCTTCAGGAGAAGCGCCCGGGTACACCACCGTCACCATGGCCGTATCCATGATGATGTTCGGCACCACTTCTTGACGCAAGGTGCCTACTGTCATCAGGCCAGTCAAGATGATGGCCACCATGGTCAAGTTTGCCGCAACCGTATTGCGCGCAAACCAAGCAATGAGTCCGTTCACTGGTTCTCTCCCTCAATACGGACTTGCATGCCTTCCACGAATAGCGGAATTCCGGTCAAGATCACGCGTTCCCCATCTTCAATGCCCGATGCAATCAGCGACTCGGTCACGGTGTTCTGCAGGACTTCGACCATGCGCGTTTCTGCCCGCCCTTCAGCATTCATAATGCGTACTCGATCTCCCCGCAAGAGTGCATGACGCGGAATGCGCACCACGTTCTCGACTTCGCGCCCGCGAATGGTGGCGTGCAGGAACATGCCGGGTGCTAACGCCGATGCCGCATCGGTAGCCAGAAACGGATGCTCCAGCAATGCGATGGCTTCCAGCATGCGCGTGGTCGGGTCCACCATCGCATCGGTGCGCACTAGCTTGCCTTGCCAATGTTCCGTGGTATCGCCGATAGCGGCGGTGAAGTCCACGTGAATTTCCTTGGCGGGTCCTGCCAGTGAAAGCCCAAGTTTGCCTAGAGCATTGGCTGGCAGTGGAAGGCTGACCTCGGCTGCATCGGTTGCGTAAATGGTGGCTAGGGGGGAACCCGGTGCGACCCAGTTGCCTAACTCCACGTTGCGCCCTTGCGTGCGCCCAGAATAGGGAGCGTAAAGGGTGGTGCGGCTGAGGTTGTTGCGCGCGATCTCCAAGTTGGCATGCGCGCCGCGCAGGATGGCTTCCGCAGCTTTTAGCTGTGGCTTGCGTAAGGCCGCCGCCGATGCTTCTCCTTCTCCGAGTAACTCCCATTCCTGCACCGCCATAGCAACCGCGGCTTGCTCCAATTCTAAAGCCGCAACGGCTTGATCCCGCGCCGCCTCACTCACCGCCAAGGCGTTTTGGTAATCGGTATCGTCCAAGCGCAGCARKRKMKSKSYTTSATSAANNRSRMKKCRMYGYGGTAAAGCTGATCGCTGACAAAAGTCACCCGTGCAGAAACTTCTGCGACGATAGAACTGGAGGAGCGCGGGCGCACCTCGCCGAATGCAACGATATCGAGCGTGGTGGTTTCGGCTTGTGCAACCAGCACCTCTACCAGCGGAATCAAGTACTCGCTATCTTGCGGCGGCAACACTGGGCCGGTGGCGACCAGGAAGTTTTTTAGCAATAGGCCTAAAACTAAAACGAGAATCGGAAGAACAATACGGATGGCAAGTTTCATCGTTGGRGTGGGGTTTGGAATCCGCCGCCGAGGGCGAGGTAAAGATCAATCCGGTTGGTCAGTAAAAGCAGGCGTGCGGAATGCAGGCTGCTCTTTGCGCGCAGAGCTTCTGCCCGATGCTGGTAGATGGAGAAGGCATCGCCCACCCCCGCTTGGAAGCGATTCTCGGAGTTCGCGGTGCGGCGCTCCAAGGCATCGAGTTGCTGGTTGAGCTGTGCAATGCGCATTTTGATTTGGGTTTCACTGCCTAATGCGTTTTCCACTTCTGCGAGTGCACGCAAGAGACTCTGCGCGAACTGCAGCTCACTAGCCACCGCCATTTTTTCTGCGGCTTCGGCTTGCGCGCTCAGTGTTCCTCCGTGAAAAAGAGGGGCAGTTAGGCTGGCTCCCAGGCTCCAGGTGCGAAAGTCGAAATCAAGCAGGTCGGTTAGTTCATTGCTGGCGGTGCCACCGGTTCCAGTGAGGGCAAGCCGCGGGTAAAGCGATGCGTTCGCAACTTCACTGGAAAATCGGGCTGCGCGCACCTCGGCTTCTGCACTCACCAAGTCGGGACGCCGTTGAATCAGGTCGGCTGGCAATCCGAGCGGTACTGGTCCAGGCAAGTCGGGAAGTTCGTGAACCTGGTCTTGCATACTTCGTTTTGGATAACCGCCCATCAATAGCGCAAGTTGGCGATCCCACATTTCAAACTGTTCGGTTGCGGCAGGAATGGCAGCATCGGCAAGTGCAAGATTGGATTCGGCTTGAAGGAATGCATCGGCCACCGATTGATGGCGTAATTTCAGTTGCCAGTAGGCAAGCTGCTCTTGAGCGTTTTGCTGTTGCGCGGTTGCGATTTTAAGTTGTGCGTGAGCATCGGTGCGTGCGAGCCAGACTTTTGCGGTTTGTCCTGCGAGCGATAAGCGKGTGGCAGCATAATCAGCATCGCTGGCMGTCAAATTGGCAATGGCCGCGTTTTCGCTTGCTTCAAGGCGTCCCCATAAATCAATTTCCCAACTGAGGTCGAGCCCCAAATTRAAGTTGTTATTGGTGATGGGGAGGACGTCGGGGCTTCCSGGAAAGGGCAAGCCGATCAGGTTGCTGCGGCTGCGCTTGAGGCCAAGYCCKGCATTGACTTGCGGTAAGCGGTCACCAGCAACCGCGCGTAATCGTGCGCCAACCGCTTGCACTCGCGCGGCTGCGGCCATGAGGTCGTAATTGCTTTCCAGMGCGGTWCGAATCGAAAGGTTTAAGTCTGGTTGATCAAAAGCCGTCCACCAATCTTCMTCCATCCYCACMTYGGAATCTGCAGACGACSTACCCGCATCCCATTTTTCCTGGGACGATGAAATCTCAGTCGCAAGCGGTTGGGRTTCCGTGGTGGAGCAGGCCACCACCAGTAGAAGCAAGAGCAGGGRTKTGWWGGCTTTAWCCATTWCGGAATCCTGCGGTGCAAAAGTTCACCAGYTGATCRAGCARGTAATCGGRATCGGTCATGTCGAGSAGACCGCCGGAAAGRTTGGTCATGAATTCYGGAGAGGTATCCATGAGGTGGAGGAGGGMTCCCATCATGAAATGCCCACGCAGAATRATTTCTTTYGGCTGRTGRTCGGGCAGCGTGGTTTGCACCGCWGCSACGAAGCGCGAAATTACGGGGGCAAGGATGGAGGTCATCAGCTCTTCTARCCCCGGCGATAGTTCTTGGTGMAGCCGCGCCAACATGCATGGCAAGGCTTCATKGTTGTTTGCGGAAAATAAACGCACTGCCGGTTCCAGAAATGCGTGGACCACATCGTGCAGTTCTARGGGAACACCKGTYTCCTGCACTGCAGCCTCCAATCGGTCCARTGCCGCGAGTCGCTCTTCATTCAAAGGGCCAATGCACTGGCGCAGGATTTCATGCAGCAGGTTTTCTTTGCTTCCAAAGTGATAGTTRATGGAAGCCAGGTTGACGTCGGCGCGGGTGGTGATTTCGCGCATGGAGGTCGCAGGGAATCCCTTCTCGGCGAAGAGTTCCTGCGCCGCRGCGATGATTCTGTCYTTGGTGGTCGGGTCAGACATGRWGATAGATTAATACAYTCGTTTGAATAAAACAAGTGTTCGTTTTTAYGAAGYCTCKCAGGGGCTTCTAGATGCTCCMMRRAGGCTTTCGAGKWGGGTRAGGCCCGCTTATTTCTGGCACTCAGGGCAATAACAGCTGGCCCTTTGGCCYAG
Source organism: Planctomycetota bacterium (assembly GCA_002746235.1). GTDB lineage: Bacteria > Planctomycetota > UBA1135 > UBA1135 > UBA1135. Next base: position 54,531 of record NVWJ01000015.1, on the reverse strand, counting down.
CACTYTTCCCTTTAGAGTGYTYCCACARYGTTTRCATTCTTGGCCTTCTCGCCCATAAACCCAYAATTCYTGGGCGAARTACCCGGCCTCGCCTTCACCRCTGACAAAATCTTGCAGYGTGGTGCCGCCCTGAGCGATRGCWGCACGCAATATGCGCACYACATGAACCGCGAGCGATTCATATTCGGCWCGGGTYACYCGACCAGCAGCCCGCCCAGGCCTGATGTTGGCCGCAAACAAGGATTCTGCGGCRTAAATRTTGCCCACYCCAACCACAATCCGYCCATCCATCARGAAGGTCTTGACCGCACAACGGCGTTTTCTGGACTGCTGGAAYAGATAGTCACCGCAAAACTCATCGAGCAACGGTTCTGGRCCGAGGTGAGCCAGYAGGCGGTGTTCCTCYTCMGGCGCAGGAATCCAAGTCCAAATGCCGAATCGCCGTGGRTCATGAAAACGAAYCGCCTTGCCGTGCTCGAGGATTAGGTCGATGTGATCATGCTTGCGTGGGGGAGTCGCCGGATCGACCACGCACAAACTCCCGGACATRCCAAGGTGAATCAGTAGGTGTCCGGAKCACCCYTCAAAATCCACCAGCAGATATTTTGCGCGACGSCGGATGGCAAGAATYCGCTYTCCCTTTAGCCGCCGCTTCAATCCCGTCGGCACYGGTAAACGAAAACGGCGTTCGCGCACGATGAGATCCTCAACCACCYTGCCYACCACATGCGGCTCCAAACCGCGACGCGTGGTYTCCACCTCCGGGAGTTCCGGCATGGYTTAGGCGTTCTCGTTAGCGTCGAGATGCTCTTCCAAGAAGTACAACAGCATGTRYTCCTCAGCCGTGTGTTTKGGGCCGGGCAGATTGCGTAGTCGCCGTGCCGCAGCCTCTAAATGYCGYTCGCGGTGAAACTGATAAGTCAAAACACCGATGCCCATCTCCGCTTCCTGTTCYTTTTGCGATGACTTTTTCACCCGGCCTAAAGCTTCRTCGGCCTGCTCTGCGGTAATCGCGGTCTGCCCMGTTTGCGCCATGAGGATTTCTAAATCGTGGATTTGCTCGGTGGTCACGCCAATYAAGAACTCTTGAAAGGCAAGGCCTTCATCTCTYGACATGCTCGCACGWGCGAAGTAATCCACGAACTCGGGWGCGCAGCCCGCTTGGAGTAATCGCATGATTTCGGAAACGCCAAGCATGGTWCCCATAGAGACCATAAGGTTGCGCCGYGCATCCCAWACCGCWCGTAGYAGTGGAAAGAACYGCTTTACGTTATCCGAGGGTTCGCAATCCCACATCGAAGTCAGGCTTGATACCGCWGTGCAGCGCAAATCTAGTGGCAAACTTGAATCCATAGATAGTGAGGTTAATAACTCATCCATCAGTTTTAAATAGACGCAGGTGTTYACCCGCTGATTCACTCGACTTCCAAGCTCTCCATCTTYCGGGGCAACTTCCTCGCAGAGATAGCGCACAAAACGCCAGAARTTYAAATGCGCCATAGTGAGACTTCGCCACAACATCGCCCGTGTGGGCATAAACATTTCAAAGTCGGCRTCGGTCGCGTTSGCCATAAGTTGAACCAAGGTGCCGAGGCCGCGTTGCCGTCGTCCKAGTTGTTTCTCCTCGAAGACYCGCGGGTACATTTCTAGCGAATTCCGAATCGACTGAATGCGTTCCATGTGTTCGAAACACTTCAGMCGGAAACGGTCGCCATCGGCATGACCRCTCGCTTCGAGCTTGTCCCAGAAGAACAGCAAAGCCAAGCGCTCCCTTTCCGTAAAGGGAGTGTCCGCCTCGAACGATAACTGCGATGCCRCCACGRTTGCGAGTCTAGCTTTTTATGCGGGGCAAGGGAACCTCAGGAAGCTCTGATTTACAGGGTGTTGTATTGCCGATCGCCGGCATCGCCMAGGCCCGGAATGATGTAGCCGCGCTCGTTCARGCGATCGTCCAAACCAGCCAGGAAAATCTGCACCTCTGGMTCGGCTTTTTGCACCGCGGCGACTCCTTCTGGCGCGCCGAGAATGGCGAGGAAGCGAATGTCGACGGCWCCCCATTTTCGCAGCAATTGCAAGGTGGCGATGGCGGTTCCRCCGGTGGCGAGCATAGGGTCGACGACTAAGCAGATATCGGGCAGATGACCACCGGGCAATTTYTCGTAGTAGGTGACCGGCTGCAGGGTTTTCTCATCGCGGAAAAGRCCCAGGTGGCGCACCACGGCATCCGGCATCATTTCAATYAAGGGCTCCGCCATGCCAATGCCGGCGCGCAAAATAGGCACGATGGCAATCGACGCATCTAAGACCGTTCCGCTACAAGTSGCAATCGGAGTTTGAATGGTGTGCGGAGCGGTYGGCAAATCYYTGGTCGCTTSMAGGCCAAGYARCACGGTRAGTTGCCKCACCARRCTRCGRAAYTCGAGCGARGAGGTGCTCTTTTGCCGCAAACGCGTCAGCATGGTTTGGGCGATGGGGTGGGTCAGGACTTGGGCTTCCATCGGWGGGCTTTGCCGGGTGATAGGCATGTTGGCATCATAAGACTTTATGCGTGGATTCKATTACCCTAATCGGGATGGATTCTTCCACCCCCCGTCCSCACTTGGCTCACTTCCTTCTGGGATTYTCCCCATTRATTTGGCTGGACGGGTGGWATGTGTCKGCAGACGTCCGYAGCGGSAGCGCCATCGCCAGCCTGATTCTCCTGCTGGTGGCCATCGTGCTCGGCTTTGTCCTGCTGCGCCTGAAACCTTTTGGCCTTTTGCTGCCGAAAGTCTTGCGCGCCACTCCGATTGCCGCCTTCGCGCTCGGTCTCACCCTTGCTTTATGCGCGCAATTGCCGACTTGGCTTCCGTATGCTGACTTGCCGCGCATCGGCCGAAGTCTCTTAGAGGCTCCGATTTTGTTGCTGTTGACCCTGATTGTGGTTTACCCACTCGCGGCGCGCCTATTGGGAAAAATCGCCATGCCCAAGTTGCCAGCGCTTTGGTTGGGCGCGATTGTTTTCGCCAACATGGGTTACTTTCAATGGCTAGATAATGAAACCCAGGCCGAACTTATGCGCACCATTCGTCAGCCGTTGGGGGAGCAGTCTGCCGAAGCGAAACCCAACGTCATCCTGCTTGTTTTCGACACCATGCGTGCCGACACCCTGCAGGAAAAGTGGATGGGCGAATCGCATATGCCATGGCTTGACGATTACACCGCAGCGGCGCGGGTGTTTAAGCATGGTTATTCCGGCGCGAACACCACGCCTGGCGGCCATGCAGCATTGTTGACCGGGCGCTATCCGGCAGAAAACGGCACCTTACCCAAGGGCGATGTCACGTTGCCTTTGCAGGAAGAAACCTTGGCCGAGTTTTTGCGCGGGTATGGCTATCGCACGGTCGCTGCGGTGACAAACTCGCGCATCACCCGGCCCAACGGCTTTGGCCAAGGCTTTGAGATTTACGATGACAGCTTGGTCATTCATGATTCCCTCTTACATGCAGGACTGCGGCGCTTCGCTGAATCTTCGCTTTTGCGCATGCTCGGTGGCAAGAAGGCGAAGCGTGGAGTGGGTGCTATTAGCAAGCGTATATTTCGCAGCAAACAACTGGATCTGAATGCCGCCGACACGACCGAACGAGTTCTGGCTTCGGTCGATGCGCTGGAGCGGGGAGAAGAGGAACCGGTGTTCCTGTTTGTGAACTACATCGACCCGCACTTCCCTTATGAAACGCGGGAAGATCTCGCTCAATCCTTCGGACCGAACCTACAGAATCCGGCCATGGAGAAAATCCGCAACAACTCCATGCGCATGCACGATATGTTGCGCGACGATGCCGATGACATTTCTAAAGGCAACATCAGTCCTGAAATTGAGGCGCGTTTGGCTTGGTTGCAGGAGGCTTATCGCGAGCAGTATCGCGAGCTAGATGAAAGCGTGCAGGCTCTGTTCGAGGGATTGGAGGAACGTGGCGTGATGAATGACAACACCATTGTGCTGATCACTTCCGATCATGGCGAGCACCTTGGCGCGCATGGCATCATGATGCACGGYCGYTCKTTGTATGARGATGARGTCCAYGTKCCRTTTTTGYTSMTRGGCCCTGGYGTSGARRCYGCRGTGGTTMARGAMCCRGTWTCCGGCGTRGATTTCTTYGCATCGGTRCTGCACGCCATGGGCATTGCGTCCGATGATGTGCCGGGGATGATGGGGGTGCCTTTGCAGGAAGAGATTCCGTTACGCATCGTGCGTTTTGAGTCGGGGCGATTGCGCGGCTTCGTAGTTGGAAATCGTAAAATGATTGCCGACGACTCAGGGGTCGCCCTGACTTGGACAGCCGCTTTTGACTTAGGGGAAGATCCGGGCGAGCTGAATAACTTGGTCGATGCTGGTATCGATTGGGTGGAGGCCTTCATCGAGAATCCTCCCATCCAACCGAACACGGGTGCGATTCAAGTGGTGCAAGGGAGTGGGCAAGTCGATCTTGCTGCTCTCGGATATGCTGACGAGGGGTAGATTTCTATGGTGAATTTCGATTGGGAAACCGTTTATCGCTCTTCGATGTACGCTTTTCGGCGCGCATCGGGGAAGTGGTTTCGTTTTACTCTCACTGGAGAGGCCGGCGCCTTGCCGGACGATGTCGCGTCGCCGGTAAAAGAGTTCGGCAGTTTGACCATCATCACTGCGTGGAATCCCATGTCAAAGGAGCGCCCGCTGTCAGTGAACGAAGACGCCAACGCCGAACTGCGCAATCGCCTGGAGGCCTCCGCCTTTACCTTCGATGAATCCTATGGATGTTCCTTGCCAGGAGTCACTCCCGGATGGCGCGAGGACGGATTCGTGATTTACGGCTTGTCGCGGGCAGAAGCCGTGGAATGGGGTGTTTCGGTTCGCCAACGCTCCCTAGTTTTTGCCGATGCCGAGGAAATCGGCCTCCTGTTTTGCACCGACGGACGTTTTGTCCCTTGTGGTGTCGAGCAGCCCGATGCTTGAGCAGCTCTTCTTCACGGCCTCCGGTTAGAATGCCCGCATGACGCGCATTACCGTCGACAAGGTCGCTGTGGAGGCTCGCGCCGCTTCCTTCACCACCCGATCCATTAAAAAAGCCGCCAAGCTTCAAGGGCTGCACATGGTGGTGGCAATGACCGACCTCACCACCCTGGAGGGCAAGGATTCGGCAGAAAAGGTACGCGCTTTATGCCGTAAAGCCATCTGCCCCGACCCAGCGTTGAAATCGGTGCCGTCGGTGGCCGCGATTTGCGTTTACCCGCGCTGGGTGAAGGAAGCCAAAGCGCAATTGCAGGGCTCCCGCGTATGCGTTGCAAGTGTGGCGACAGCTTTTCCAAGTGGCCAGGTGGATTTGAAAACCAAACTCCACGATGTCGAAGATGCGGTGAAATCAGGCGCCGATGAGATCGACATGGTCATCCATCGCGGCGCATTTTTGTCCGGCGATTTCAAAACCGTCAGCGAGGAAATCCGCGCGGTGAAAAAGGCATGTGGTGCCGCGCACTTGAAAGTGATTTTGGAAACCGGCGAGTTGGAAACTTATGACAACGTGGTGCTCGCTAGTGAACTTGCGATTGAAGCCGGTGCCGATTTCATTAAGACCAGCACTGGCAAGATTGCGCCTGCCGCCACCATGCCAGTGACCTTGGTCATGTTAGAGGTCATTCGCCGCCACTTCCTAAGCACAGGTCAAATGATTGGCATGAAGCCTGCCGGTGGCATTAAGACCGCCAAGCAGGCATTGCATTATCTAGTCATGGTGAAAGAAACTCTGGGCGATGCCTGGCTCAGCCCGCAATGGTTCCGCTTCGGCGCTTCCTCCTTATTAAACGACGTTCTCCTGCAACTGCACCGCCAGGAAACTGGCACTTACACCGCAACTTACGATGTCACCGAGTCCTAAAACCAAAGTCGCCCCCGAGCTTGAGTTCGGCAATGCCTGGGAATACGCCGCAGCGCCGGAAAGCGTGAAAGTGGAGATTGCCGACAAGTACGGCATGTTCATTAACGGAGCTTTCGTAGCGCCGAAGTCGCGCAGGTACATGGACAGCATCAATCCGGCCAACGAAGAATTGTTGTCGAAGATTGCGGTGGCCAACGAGGACGATGTCGACCGTGCCGTCGCTGCTGCAAAGGCCGCATTCCCTAAATGGAAGAAGTTGAAGGCATCGGAGCGTGCGAAATACTTGTTCCGTATTGCCCGACGTCTGCAAGAACGCGCACGTGAGTTTTCGGTGCTAGAAACTTTGGATGGCGGTAAGCCGATTAAGGAATCGCGCGATGTCGACATCCCCGAAGCTGCCAAGCACTTTTTCTATCACGCGGGTTGGGCCGATAAGTTGGATTACGCGTTCCCGGGCCGCAAAGGACGTCCGCTAGGGGTTTGCGCGCAAATCATTCCATGGAACTTCCCGCTGCTGATGGCGGCTTGGAAGATTGCGCCGGCGTTAGCTTGTGGCAATACCGTGGTGTTGAAGCCAGCGGAAACCACTTCGTTGACTGCATTACGTTTGGCGGAGATTTTTGAAGAGGTGGGCTTGCCGCCGGGTGTGGTGAACATCATCACTGGCGCTGGCGAAACCGGTGCAGCCTTGGTCGCGCATAAAGATGTGCAGAAGGTTGCCTTTACTGGAAGTACGCCGGTGGGTAAAGCGATTGCCAAACAATGCGCGGGCAGCGGTAAGCGTTTAACCCTAGAACTTGGTGGCAAGTCACCTAACATCATTTTTGAAGATGCAAGTTTGGACCAAGCGGTCGATGGCATCGTTCAGGGCATCTTTTTTAACCAGGGGCACGTGTGTTGCGCAGGTTCACGTTTGTTCGTGCAAGAAGGCGTCATGCAAGAGGTTCTCGCGAAGCTGGAAGTGCGGATTCAAAGTCTGCGGGTTGGCGATCCGATGGATAAGAACACTGACCTTGGTGCGATTAACTCCCTCGGACAACTGGCGACCATCAAGCGTTACATTGAGGCGGGCGATGCGGAAGGTGCGACTCGCCACCAGTCTTCAGCCAAGCTGCCGAAACGCGGTTATTACCTGCCGCCGACGTGGTTTACCGGGGTGCAGCCTTCCCACACCATTGCGCGTGAAGAGATTTTTGGCCCAGTGTTATCAGTCATGAGCTTTCGCACACCAGAGGAAGCGATTTCACGCGCCAACAATACGCCCTATGGTTTGGCCGCGGGTATTTGGACCGATAAGGGATCCAAAATCTTCGACATTGCTTCACGCCTCAAAGCTGGGGTGGTTTGGTGTAATACTTACAACCGTTTCGATGCCGCCTCTCCGTTTGGTGGCTTCAAGCAAAGCGGATTTGGCCGCGAAGGCGGACGTCAGGGATTACTTTCGTATTTGGAGTTGGTCTAATGAGTACCGAACGCTTGCCCGTTTTGAAGACTTACAAGTTGTTCCTAGGCGGCGCCTTCCCGCGCACCGAATCGGGACGCTCTTGGCCCATCGAAGGGCGTAAAGGCGAGATCTTCGCGCACCTATGTTTGGGTTCGCGCAAAGATCTGCGTAATGCGGTAGTTTTTGCACGCAAAGCTCAAGATGGCTGGGCCCGCCGCACCGCCTACAACCGCGGACAGGTGCTTTACCGCATGGCGGAAATGCTGGAAGGCAAAACCTCTGAATTTGCCGATGCTATGGCTCAAACCGTGCCGGGTGGAGTGCGTCGCGCGCGTAAGGAAGTCGAAGCCGCGGTCGATCGTTTGGTTTCTTACGCCGGATGGGCCGATAAATTCAGTCAGGTACTTGGATGTAACAATCCGGTGGCTGGACCGTTCTACAACTTCACCGTTGCTGAGGCGATGGGGGTTGTCGGGGTCGTAGCACCTAAAGACGAGCCGCTATTAGGCTTGGTCAGTTTGCTCGCACCAGTTTTGGTTGCTGGCAACACCGCTGTAGTAGTGGGAAGCGATACACATCCTTTAGCAACCGCCCTTTTCGGCGAAGTCTGCGCCACCTCCGATGTGCCGCCGGGGGTGGTCAATCTCATCACCGGAAAGCGTAAGGAACTCCTCGAAGTCATGGCGACGCATCGCGATATCGATGGCATTGCCGCAGCGCAGTGTTCTAAGGCCGAACGCATCACGCTGGAAACCGGCATTGCTGAAAACCTAAAACGCGTCACCATAGAAAGGGTCAGCGCCAAGGATTGGTATGACGTCGACCTCATGCATGCGCCGTACCGCATTCTGCCTTTCGTTGAAATGAAAACCATCTGGCATCCATCGGGATCCTGAGAACCACCATGCCCACTCTGCGTCCCGCGCGCGATGAAGACTCCGATGGCATCATCGCGCTCATTGCGGCCTGTTATCTGGAATACCCGCCCAACGTTCTAGATGTTGATTTAGAAGAACCGGAACTGCGCACGCCAGCCAGTTCCTTCGAGGCGTTTTGGGTACTAGAAGATGAGCAGCAACGCATCGTCGGATGCATTGCCTTAGGCACGGTTGCAGCAGGCAAACGCATAGAACTGAAGAAATGCTATGTCTGCAGCGAGTTACGCGGCGGTGGATGGGGCAGGCGCCTCATCGAAACAGTAGAAGCTTGGGCGTTGGAGCACGGAATCCCGGAAGTGGAATTGTGGAGCGATACGCGCATGACCCTGGCACATAAGGTTTACGCGAAACTTGGATACGTGGCATCCGGCCGCACGCGCGACTTACACGACATCAGTGAAACCACGGAGTTTCACTTCTTGAAAGCTATGTAGGAATTGTGACGGAACGAGGCTTTGTGTAGGAGTCAGGATTTGGAATCGAAGCTACTAAGCTCTTTCCATAAAGTTACTGAGCAGAGGCCTTGCAGGAATTTTATTGAAATTTGCATGGGAAAAATCCTCTTCGCGGCAACTACTACTTAGGGCCTCTTGAATTTGAGGCAAGATAATCTCGAAAACTAGTTAACCATGAAGATAACCGTGAACCGATTTGTTTCTGACGACGAGTCCACCATTTCAAATATCGCTATTGATGGTCAAGATGAGTGCTTTGGATTGGAGGATGAATACCGTGAAGTAAAAGTTTCTGCTGAAACTCGCATCCCCGCAGGGAACTACAAGGTCGCCTTGAGGAAAGAGGGGCGACTCCATAATTCATACAGCCTTCGCTTTCCCAAGATTCATCGGGGAATGCTTCATGTCTTGGATGTGCCAGGATTCCAATGGATTCTCATTCATTGCGGAAACACCGAGGTTGATACAGCGGGATGCCTTTTAGTCGGATCCTCCGCTGTCACAGAAAAAGGCAAAATGTCGATTGCATCCAGTGGCTCTGCCTACGAAAATTTTTATCCCCAGGTGGTAGACGAATCGGAGGCTGGAAATTTGGAGATCGAATTTCTTGATAACGATTGAGGTGGGAAAACCTGGAACCGTGCTGCTCAATCGATGGAGAGCTCTCGCCGCTTAGGCAGACTGAGCAGTCATTTCGCTCTCCTCAACCATTTGGATGATTTCATCCTTAACACAACAAATGAAACCATGACCCCCACTGCAACCATAAGACGAAAAAAGAAACCCACGGCCTCAATTGTCAGGAAGCGCAATTCCAAATCGGAGCCTTCCTTTAGCAAGATGTATCTTCGGATTCATAAAGTCAAATGCCTAAAGACTACCAAAGAAATTTTGAAGAAGGATGAGATTGTGATTGGAGCAGTCAAAGTCGTTGGTCAAATTTCAGAAAAACGCGGAAAAAAAATAGTCACGCCTAAGGGAAAATCCGGKRAAWGCATCNMKARSMKKWMMMKKCANKMRAGGAACGGTTCAAGCGTTTAGTCCTCCCCGAGTCATTGCATCTTYTTCGTATGGAGGGAAAACCGGAGGATGGCCCCGGAAATACCCTGCAACTCTGGTCTTAGTCGAAATGGACAAAGGAAAGCTTGGCTCAGTTATTAACTCCGCAGTAAAAGCGATTGAGAAGAATGCTGTCAAGCTGGCAACAACGCTTGCCGCTGGGGCAGTTGCCGGCGCTGCTGGTGGCCCTATTGGTGCCGCAGCTGGAGCAGCGGCAGCAATGGGATTGTCCGCGATAAAAAAGGCAAAGGGCCACGATGTGATCGGCTCAAAAAAATCTTCTGTCAATCTGGGGAAAGCTCCCAGAAAAGTTGGAATGATTCCTAATTCGAAGAAGGAACTTTTGTTCCAAGGCCAAGGCGCAAAATACAAAGTAACCTATTCGTGGGCGGTGAAATGATTGGAAAGTGGAATCGTTTTCGATTGGCGTTCGCTGCCGTGGCTTTTGTCACGGCAGCATTTGTTCTGTACTTCCATGACGTTGATGCTCTTTCACAAAAATATTCAAGTGAGAAAAAAGTCTCTAATTCAGGACTTAACATCCATTCAGGTGGCAATCCAAGATGAAATTAGTGGAAATGGAAACCTCACTTGGCTTGGTGCGGAAAGCATTCAGGCGGTAAGGGCGGAAACCAAGAAATTGTCAAACTTGGTACGCCGAGCGGAAAAGTCCATGATCATGGGTGGAAACATAGAAGATAGCCTTCAGTCCCTGCGCAGTGCCCAAAGGGCATTGGAAGTAGGAATTAATCAAAGGTTGGGGGTTGAGGACCTGAATGTGGTGAGCAATCACTTGAGTAAAGGGGTGGCCGTTCTTGAGGAGGATGGTTCTGGAACCGAATACTCAGATGGTGGATACGGACTTATCGTGCCATCCGCCATCGGCTTTCTTTTTTTACTTTTATGCTTGATCGGTAGTTTGCTTTTGCGAGATAAGGTAGTGCCACCCTTCCTCCAACAAATATTCACCACTGCAGCAGCCTTTTTGTTGGGGGCAGCTGCAGAGATGGGATATTCCTAATTTCAATCTAGCCCTTGCTTTTGATGGCAAGTGCTACCTTATCCACCCCAGTCGAAGCCGGTTCTGCAAAGACCTCGACATCGGAAACGCCAAGCGCCTCAGCGTTTGGATCCACTAAATAGCGCTTCGCAGAAGGCGGTGCGTAGTGCATGAGGCTTGCAGCTGGATACACGGCAAGGGAAGTACCGACAATCATCAGGACATCGGCCTGGGCRACGATTTGGGCTGCGGCTTCCAATTCTGGAACCGCTTCTCCAAACCAAACCACATGSGGGCGYARYTGCCCACCGTCYKCGGCAAGATCRCCSAGCACGATGTCCTCCCCATAAGTYGGGAACAGGGTGATGTCGTCCAGAACGCTGCGCATCATTAAAATTTYCCCRTGCAAATGCAGCACCGATGTCGASCCRCCGCGTTCATGCAGGTCATCRATGTTCTGRGTGAYKAYATCCACCCGAAAATCCTGYTCCARCTCGGCCAGCGCCAAATGYGCMGCATTSGGTTGSGCRGCSACCACCTGMCGYCGTCGYTGGTTGTAAAAACGCARGACCAACTCTGGATCGCGCGCAAAGGCTTCTGGYGTGGCGACATCTTCCACTCGGTGTTCCTCCCACAAGCCGTCGTCCGCRCGRAAAGTCTTGAGMCCGCTTTCCGCGCTGATGCCTGCTCCAGTTAAAACTACCACGCGTGGTTTCATCGCTTCAGGGTAGCAAGGWGTGCAGAACCGCGRCYGYWGNRSSGCAATCCGGTGCAAGCGCCGTTAGAATCCCGCCATGTTCGAGCCACGCAGTCGCGCATATCTCAGCAGCCCGGATGCCTTTGAAAAGGAAGTYYTGGCTGCTTGGAAATCCTCCAACATCCTGAAGCARACCCTCGAGGCGCGCGCGGATGCGGATCCTTTCGTGTTTTACGARGGGCCRCCTACCGCTAACGGACGTCCYGGKATTCAYCACGTGCTKTCGCGCACGYTGAAGGATTCGGTTTGTCGTTTTCACACCATGCGCGGTAAACGCGTCATGCGTAAAGCCGGTTGGGATACGCACGGCTTGCCGGTCGAACTGGAAGTGGAAAAGCAGATGGGCATTTCGGGGAAGCCTGCAATCGAAAAGTTTGGCATCGGCCCTTTCAATGAGAAGTGCAAGGCTTCGGTTTTCACTTACAAGCAGGAGTGGGARGAAGTCTCGGATCGCATCGGCTAYATGCTGGATTAYGCRGAYCCGTAYGTRACCTWTGACAAGAACTACGTCGAGTCGGTGTGGTTTTTGCTGTCGCGTTTTGCAAAGAACGAACTGCTTTATCGCGGTTCCAAAGTGCTGCCGTGGTGCGGGCGTTGCGGTACTGGATTATCCAGCCACGAAGTCAGCCAGGGTTATGCAGACATCGACGACCCCTCGGTGTGGATTTCTTTTCCGCTGAAAAATGCGCCCGGCGATTTGGCTGGTGCAGCCTTAGTTGCATGGACGACGACACCCTGGACGCTGCCGTCCAACATGGGTGTTTGTGTGCACCCGAATTTCGAGTACGCGATTGCCGAGCATGAGGGAAAGCGCTTCATCCTGCTTGAATCGAAGCTTGAAGGTGTTTTCGGCGAAGGAAACTTTGCGGTGGTAGGCAAAGTCACCGGCAAAGATCTAGCTGGTTTAAGCTACGAACCGCTGTTCCAATGGGAAGGTGGAACCGTGGTCCATGAAGGTGAGAATGTCCACATCGTGGTGGTCGACGATTTCGTTTCCGACGCCGATGGCACCGGCATGGTGCACATGGCTCCGTATGGCGCCGACGACTTCCGCATTGCCCATCGCGATGGACTCATCGCGACTTTGGCGGTCGGCAATGAAGGTCGATTTTTGGTCGCCCTTGCAGGCGTCGAAGCTGGCACCTTTTTTCGTGATGCCAATAAAACCTTATCGCGCGATTTGAAAGAGCGCGGTCGTTTGTTGAAGATTGATCAGTACCGTCACAGCTATCCACACTGTTGGCGCTGCGATACACCGCTGCTTTATTTTCCGTCTCCCGCATGGTTTTTGCGCACCACTTCCTTTAAGGAAAAGATGGAGGAGCAAAATGCCAAGGTGAAATGGTCGCCGCCGGAAATCGGTGAAGGCCGTTTTGGTGAGTGGTTAAGCAACAACATCGATTGGGCGTTGTCGCGCGACCGCTACTGGGGCACGCCGCTACCGGTTTGGGTGAACGAGAATGACCCAGAAGACTGGGTTTGTGTGGAATCCTTTGCTGAATTGAGCGCTCTGTGCGGCGGTTTGAGCGAGAATTTTGATCCACATCGCCCGGAAGTGGACGAAATCACCTTTGAAACTCCTACTGCGGGCAAATCCGGCACCATGCGTCGGGTGAAGCAGGTGATTGATTGCTGGTTCGACAGTGGAGCCATGCCTTATGCGCAGCACCACTGGCCGTTCGAAAACCGCGAGGTCGTGGCCGAACAATTCCCGGCCGATTTCATCTGCGAGGGCATCGACCAAACCCGCGGTTGGTTCTATTCCTTGCACGCCATCTCGAATTTCCTCAGCCAAGTCGATGAAGATTTGTGGAAGAGCGGTGAGTTGTGGGGGAAACCTTTGCCTCGTTTGGAGGCGGGCGGTGCATACCGCAGCGTCATGGTCAACGGCATGATTCTGGATAAGTCTGGAGTCAAAATGTCGAAGCGTCTGGGCAACATCGTCATCCCTGCGGATGCGATTGCCGAGCACGGTGCCGATGCCATCCGTTGGAGTTTCTTGGCCGGCGGTGCAGCACATCTGTCACGCCGTTACGACGACTCCGGTGTTTCCGAAGCCCGACGTCGGGTGCTTGGAACCTTGTCCGCCAGCTACGACTTCTTCGCTTTATACGCGCGGACTGAAAACTGGGATCCTAAAGCAGAGCGTCCAGCCGTGGACGACCGCGAGGCCATCGACCGTTGGGTTTTGTCGCGTTGTGCCGAAGCCGGCCAGGAGTGCATTCAAGGCTGGGAGGATTTGCTTCCAAACAATGCCTTGCGTCCGCTCGAACGTTTCCTAGTCGATGAGCTTTCCAACTGGTACATCCGCCGCTGCCGCCGCCGTTTTTGGGGCGCAGAAGGAGAGGCTAGTCAGGCGTCTGCATTTGCCACCCTGTTTGAGGTGCTCGATACAGCGCTACGCATGATGGCGCCGATCACTCCATTCCTTGCCGATTCTTTATGGAAGGAACTGCATGGGACTGAGCAGAGTGTGCATTTGCAACTCTTCCCGGATACGCCTGAATCTATCGATAAACCCCTTTCTGAGGCGATGGACCCGATTCTACGTGCTGCTAGTCTTGGCCGTGCGGTGCGCGAACGGGTGCAAATTCGGGTGCGTCAACCGCTGGGCAAATTGGTGGTTCACATTTCGAATGAAAAAGCGCTCAGTGTTTCGCCGCGCGCCTATGAGAGTGCGTTGGTGCAAGAGCTCAACGTCAAAGAGGTCGAGTGGATCGATGGCACCCCAGACTTTCTCGAGGTCGAAGCCAAGGCCAACTTTAAAACGCTCGGGCGGCGCGCCGGCAAGAACATGAAGGCGTTGGCCTCGCTGATTGCAGACCTGGATCGTGAAACTGTTTTCAAACTGCAAGGTGGAGGAACGGTGGAAGTGGAAGTCGGCGGTGAGGCGTTCACGCTTGAAGGGGAAGACATCCTTCTGCAAACCCAAAGCGCGGAAGGCATGGAGGCCGCGACCGATGGATACGTCACCATTGGTTTAGTCACCGAGCTCACTCCGGAACTGGAATGCGAAGGACTTGCTCGAGAGATCATGAACCGCTTGCAGACTCAGCGCAAAGAATCTGGCTTGGAAATTTCCGATCGCATTTCTGTGCAACTGCATGGCGACACCGCTTTGCACGCCGCCGTCGATGCGCACGGGACCTGGATTGCCCAAGAAGTACTAGCGCCAGAAGGATTGTCATGGTCCGAGACACCACTTGTAGAAAACCAGCAAACTCAAGCATGGGATTTGCCCGGGGATCACAAACTCCAAATCACACTCGAGAAAGTTTCGCTCAAGAAAGCGTAAACCGCGTGTCGATAGGGTGTAGAGTAAACATGTGTCAATGACATCGCTTCGGAGACATAAGCCGCCGGTCCGATAAAACATGATCGGGAGCATGTCTCCAGAATGGGTAAACCATTTTGGGCTGCGTCCCACCCTGAAATAAGGGACCACGCGTCTTTCTCCTCCTCGCGACGTCACTCACGAACCGAGCCTCTCATCTGCAAGATGAGGGGCTCGTTTTTTATTTGCCTAGGCACAAAGGATTTGCCCGGCCCAAAGACCACGTCTTGGGCATGCAATGCTTGAGGAAACTTTGATTTAGGCTGGCGGCGACTCCGCGGCCGAAATCGCCCACCCCAGCGTTGCTTCATCTTGGCTGTAGCGACACTACAGYCTTCGATTCGCGCCTTGGGGCAAWCGATTTCGATCCACGGCCTCTCACGCCGGACTAAATCAGAGCTTCCTTGAATAAGCCCATGAATACGGGCAGAATGGCTAGTCATGCGTCGCACCTTCGTATTTGCATTGCTCCCCCTCGGCCTTATGGCCTGTGGGGATTCGGAGCCCGAGGTCAACACCTCGGACGACCCGCTCTTCCTTTCACTGGACGAGCCAACCGCTGAGCCAGAGAGTGCCAGCACTGCGTTGGCAATCAGTGGGGCTACGGAAGCCGACATGCAAGGTGCCGSCACCRAAGAWGTGCAGGTGCAACAAGCRTCGTCCACTCCTGGTCCAAGCAATGCGGCCTCTGCGATGGAAGCTCTTTCCGCCTGGCACCGCGCTCCTTCGGCKGAGCGCCCAGCAACCTTGCGCGGYGCCTCAACGGCTGTCAGTGGCATTCGCAGCCTGTCTCGAGTGTGGGAAGGGGAGGCAGACACTTATCGAGCCAACCTGCGCACGTCCACCGAGGGAGCTTTTGGCGAGGAATTTGCGCGCTACTCGGAAGCTTGGRTAGGGAAGGGCCCCAAAGGACTYMGGGCAGCCTTGGCMACTGGCCCGGTCGGAAGCGTCGCCCACCTGGTCTGGACCGATGTTCTCGCCGAAGAYGCACTGGCTCAAGACGATTACCAAACCGCCGGTGTKGCTCTTGGGACTTTACTCTCCGGAATGCTSGATGCYGGCTATTCCCGCGAACGCATCCTGGAGTTGACCCCGCGCATTTCCTTGATCGGACGCAATGCTAGCGCCTTTCTCCCGTTCAAGGATTACACCGTGGCAGCCGGCGATAGTTACTGGGTGATCTGCCGCGATTTGCGCAAGCAGGGATTGTTGGTSAACCAGGGCTGGATTTCCGATTTCAATCACAAGCGAAACTACTCTYTAAGAGCGGGCGAGACTTTGAAGATWCCGCAGTCCAAACTCAGTGTGCTTGCCTGGCGAAGCAAACGGCTCATGACCCTGTWCGCAGATGGCATCCCTATTCGCATATTCCCRGTTTCCATGGGGCGCAAGGGCGAGCCAACGCCTCTAGGGTCATTCACTCTGGGCATTTGTGAACCGGAGCCAGTCTAYTATCCGCCTGGAGGTAGCCCCGTGCCTTATCAGAACCCGGAYAACCCTCTGGGGGAGCGCTGGCTGGGCTTTAAGGAAGATACGCAGTATGGCCTCCACGGCACCAACTCCGAGAGCACCATCGGTAGCTTTGAGTCTGGAGGTTGCGTGCGTATGCACAACGAAGATGTCATCGAACTTTTCGACATGCTTTCGCCTGGGATCCGCGTGACGATTAGCAGGTAGACGACGTCCCCTTTAGCCCAAGCCTGGAAAGCTGCCTAGACTGGCTTTCCAGGCTTGCGCAATTTGCTGAGCCCAGCGATGAGGGATTACCTCTAAGGAAGCTCTGAGTTAGTCTGTCGGCGACTCTGGGCTGGGAATCCATCGTCGTTGCTTTCGCCGGGTCATAGCGGCCATAACGAATAAGAATGAGGCTGTTCAGTGGGATGTTTTATGAAGTTGCTATGAGAGTCAGCAGCTTGTCCTATCAAGACAATGGGCGGTCCGCGGTGGCGCGGTGCAAGATGAAACGCAGGGAGGTAGGGCCATTCGRMGTAAGNGSCGRGNGMRCGAKSKMAKCNCRRTTTTSAAAGAATTYGAGAAAGGYGGGAAAATTGTYYMTMWGGCTGTTGACGCGGCTCTCATGGCCCCTAAACTATCCGGCCGAACAACGCGGTGAACCAYTTTTGGGAATCCCGTTGACGTTCTYTWGCTCTGAAAAAACTTGTGAAAAGCTTCGAAAGTCGCTTGACACGCTAAGTTTAAGAGCTAAGATACTCGGCCGCCATTCGCGCAGGTCCMAAACCAAAYGGTTTAGGAGCTCGAGAACGGCCATTGCACGGGCTTTGCCCGTTGCTCTCTGAAAATAAGGATGACCCTGTCGTACAAAKAATTTGAGTGCGAGTGAAAGTCAGGAAAACCCAGGTCAACTTCGGTTGGCCGACAATCAAAAGTGAAGGGTTTGATCCTGGCTCAGAGTGAACGCTAGCGGCGTGGATTAGGCATGCAAGTCGAACGCGAAAGGATGATGAAGGATTCTTCGGATGACTGATTCGCTGAGTAGAGTGGCGCAAGGGTGAGTAATACATGGCTAACGTACCTCCAACATTGGAATAACAACTGGAAACGGTTGCTAATGCCGRATAGYCTTGRRCCGTCTCATGATGGTTTAAGTAAAGGTGGGGATCCCTTCGGGGACCTTCTGGTYGGAGAGCGGGTCATGGGCTATCAGCTTGTTGGTGAGGTAAAGGCTCACCAAGGCAATGACGGCTAGGCGATCTGAGAGGATGATCGCCCACATCGGGACTGAGACACTGCCCGGACTCCTACGGGAGGCTGCAGTCGAGAATCTTCCGCAATGGACGAAAGTCTGACGGAGCGACGCCGCGTGAGGGACGAAGGCTTTCGGGTTGTAAACCTCTTTCGCCTGTTAAGAAAAACCTATAGCCAATAACTATAGGCCTGACAAAGGCAGGTAAAGAAGCACCGGCTAACTCCGTGCCAGCAGCCGCGGTAAGACGGAGGGTGCAAGCGTTACTCGGAATCACTGGGCGTAAAGCGTACGTAGGCGGCTTGCCAAGTTGGATGTGAAATCCCACAGCTTAACTGTGGAACTGCGTCCAAAACTGGCAGGCTCGAGAACAGTAGGGGACAGTGGAACTCAAGGTGGAGCGGTGAAATGCGTAGAGATCTTGAGGAACACCGGTGGCGAAAGCGACTGTCTGGGCTGTTTCTGACGCTGAGGTACGAAAGCCAGGGGAGCGAACGGGATTAGATACCCCGGTAGTCCTGGCCGTAAACGATGGGCACTAGCTTGAGGGATCTTCGGATTTCTCTTGCGTAGCTAACGCGTTAAGTGCCCCGCCTGGGGAGTATGCGCGCAAGCGTAAAACTCAAAGGAATTGACGGGGGCTCACACAAGCGGTGGAGCATGTGGTTTAATTCGAAGCTACGCGAAGAACCTTACCCAGGTTTGACATGGATGAATTAGCTCTTGGAAACAAGAGTGACGCCCTTCGGGGTGGAACATTCACAGGTGTTGCATGGCTGTCGTCAGCTCGTGTCGTGAGATGTCAGGTTAAGTCCTTTAACGAGCGAAACCCCTGTTGTTAGTTGCCAGCACGTAATGGTGGGGACTCTAACAAGACCGCCGTGGTTAACACGGAGGAAGGTGGGGACGACGTCAAGTCATCATGGCCCTTATACCTGGGGCTACACACGTGCTACAATGGGCAGTACAGAGGGTTGCAAAGYCGCGAGRCYAAGCTAATCCCTAAAGCTGCTCCTAGTTCGGATTGGAGGCTGCAACTCGCCTCCATGAAGCTGGAATCGCTAGTAATCGCAGGTCAGCTACACTGCGGTGAATATGTTCCTGAGCCTTGTACACACCGCCCGTCAAGCCACGAAAGCTGGGAGCGCCTGAAGTCGTCAGTCTAACCTTCGGGAGTCTGGCGCCCACGGCGAGCTCGGTGATCGGGACTAAGTCGTAACAAGGTAGCCGTAGGGGAACCTGCGGCTGGACCACCTCCTTTCCAGAGGATAATCTGGACCAACTTCGGTTGGTTAAATACTCGTAATCGAAAYRRTCTTCGGRTYRTGGAGAGACAAGAGTCWAGACAATTAAAATAGAGCTTTCAYWGCAYAATAATTACAAGTACGGCAGGGTCATTCCTTCCCCAAACAATCCGGTTACATCCCGGGAAACGGGCCAGTAGCTCAGTTGGTTAGAGCGTCCGCCTGATAAGCGGGAGGTCAGAGGTTCAAATCCTCTTTGGCCCACCACTAACAACTGTTAACTGGTTTCCCAAAAAACGGGGGTGTAGCTCAATTGGAAGAGCATCGCGTTTGCAACGCGAAGGTCACGGGTTCGAGCCCCGTCACCTCCACCACCTCCCTAAAAAGAGGTATGGATGTGACAGGCTACAAAAACGAATCYAGGGGTCATTGAAAATTAGGTAGGAAGTGTAATCGAGAGATCGAGCGCGAAAGAAAAATCAAGCATGAGAAGCGTACATGGAGGATGATTAGGCGTTCAGAGCCGATGAAAGACGTGGCATAACTGCGATAAGCCTCGGAGAGCCGTTAAGCAGGCAGTGACCCGGGGATGTCTGAGATGCGGAAACGCACTGGAGGTAATGCTCCGGTAACCCATGGTGAATACATAGCCATGTGGTGGGTAACGTAGGGAATTGAAACATCTTAGTACCTACAGGAAAGTAAAGAAAACTCGACTCCCTTAGTAGCGGCGAGCGAAAGGGGAATAGCCCAAACCAATGTTGTGTCAAGGTTGTGACCGTTGCAATGTTGGGGTCGTGGGACTTCCAGATGGAATCACAGGTCCATCAAAGAGTTACAAAACACTTACTTAGTTGAATGACCTGGAAAGGTCAGCCGTAGAGGGTGATAGCCCCTTAAGCGAAAAGTATGTGTCTCTTGGAAGGATCCCAAGTAGCGCCAGACACGTGAAACCTGGTGTGAATTCGCGGGGACCACCCCGTAAGGCTAAGTACTACTGAACGACCGATAGTGACTAGTACCGTAAGGGAAAATTGAAAAGATCCCCTGTTAGGGGAGTGAAAAGTACCTGAAACCATGTACGTACAAGCGGTAGGAGGCCTATGCTCTTCGGAGAATGGTTGACTGCGTGCCTTTTGCATAATGATCCGGCGACTTACGATGTCAGGCGAGGTTAAGTGTCTCCGGCACGAAGCCGAAGGGAAACCGAGTACTAATAGTGCGTTCAGTCGGGCGTCGTAGACGCGAAAGCAGGTGATCTAACCATGGGCAGGGTGAAGCGTGTGTAACAGCACGTGGAGGCCCGAACCGGTGTAGGTTGAAAACTACTCGGATGACTTGTGGTTAGGAGTAAAAAGCTAATCGAACTTGCAGATAGCTCGTTCTCCCCGAAATAGCTTTTGGGCTAGCGTTGGGTAAAATAATACAYGGGGGTAGAGAGACTGATTTCGATTGGAGGGCCACCAGCCTATCCACCGAAGCCAAACTCCGAATACCRTGTGTGGTACCCCAGCAGTCAGTCGGTGGGCGATAAGGTTCATCGACGAGAGGGAAACAGCCCAGACCGCCAGCTAAGGTCCCCAAACTAGACTAAGTGTGGTTAAGGATCTGAGGTTGCTAAGACAGTCAGGATGTTGGCTTAGAAGCAGCCACCATTTAAAGAGTGCGTAACAGCTCACTGATCGAGCAACCTTGGGCCGATAATAAACGGGACTCAAGTYTAGTACCGAAGCTGCGGATTCGATGTAGGGAATACATCAGAGTGGTAGGGGAGCGTTGTCTTTGCRTTGAAGCCATACGGGAACGAGTGGTGGAGCGAAAACAAGTGCTTATGCCGGAATGAGTAACGATAAACGAAGTGAGAATCTTCGTCGCCGAAAATCTAAGGTTTCCTGGGGAAGGCAAATCCGCCCAGGGTTAGTCGGGACCTAAGGCGAGGCCGAAAGGCGTAGTCGATGGACAACTGGTCAAYATTCCAGTACTACCGGMGATCRTTTGACCGATGGTGTGACGGATTCGCAAAGATAGTCGTGGCGCTAGTCGTCCACGTACAAGCTTGAGGGCCGCAGTAGGAAAATCCGCTGCATCAGTGCCTAGGAGTGATGTCGAGGCTTTAAGCCGAAGCTATTGGAGTGGGTTCCTGGAAAAGCATCTAGGGAGATCAAAGGTACCCGTACCAAAACTGACACAGGTTGATGGGAAGAGAATTCTAAGGCGCTCGAGATAACCTCTGTTAAGGAACTCGACAGATTGGTCCCGTAAGTTCGCGATAAGGGGCGCCCTGGCTGGTGATTGGACTTGCTCCATGAGCTGACTAGGGTCACAGAAAATCGGGGGTGGCGACTGTTTACCTAAAACACAGGACTCTGCTAAGTCTTAAAGACGATGTATAGGGTCTGACGCCTGCCCAATGCCGGAAGGTTAAGAGGAGGTGTTAGCTTCGGCGAAGCTCCGAATTGAAGCCCCGGTGAATGGCGGCCGTAACTATGACGGTCCTAAGGTAGCGAAGTTCCTTGTCGGGTAAGTTCCGACGCGCACGAATGGCGTAACGACTGCCCCATTGTCTCAACAGAGGGCTCGGTGAAATTGTAGTCGAGGTGAAGATGCCTCGTAGCCGCACCAGGACGGAAAGACCCCGTGAACCTTTACTGCAGCCTGATATTGGGCTCTGGTACAGCATGTGTAGAATAGGTGGGAGGCTTTGAAGCGGGCACGCTAGTGTTCGTGGAGCCACAATGTGAAATACCACCCTTGCTGTACTAGTGTTCTAACTTGGTACCCTGAATCGGGGCCAAGGACAGTTTCAGGTGGGCAGTTTGGCTGGGGCGGTCTCCTCCTAAAGAGTAACGGAGGAGTCCGAAGGCACCCTCAGGCTGGTTAGCAATCAGCCGTAGAGCATAAGGGTATAAGGGTGCTTAACTGTGAGACACATAAGTCGAGCAGGTGTGAAAGCAGGGCCTAGTGATCCGGCGAATTCCGAGTGGAAGGGTCGTCGCTTAACAGACAAAAGGTACTCCGGGGATAACAGGCTGATCTCCCCCAAGAGTCCATATCGACGGGGAGGTTTGGCACCTCGATGTCGGCTCATCGCATCCTGGGGCTGGAGAAGGTCCCAAGGGTTGGGCTGTTCGCCCATTAAAGCGGTACGTGAGCTGGGTTCAGACCGTCGTGAGACAGGTCGGTCCCTATCCGGTGTGGCTGTAGGACACTTGAAGAGGTCTTTCCTTAGTACGAGAGGATTGGGAAGGACGAAGCTCTGGTGCACCAGTTGTCTCGCTAGAGGCACAGCTGGGTAGCTAACTTCGGAAAGGATAAACGCTGAAAGCATCTAAGCGTGAAGCCCTCTCTAAAACTAGGTGTCCCAATCAGGGTCGTGGGAGACTACCACGTTGATAGGCAGTAGCTGTAAGCACGGTAACGTGTTCAGGCGAGCTGTACTAATAACCCGAACGGCTTGATTCCCTTTTCGCATTCTGCTTMGGCAGGACCCGAAAAGGATCCGCATAAGATCTCAAAAATTACACTTCCTTACCTTTTACTTGTCCGGTGCCCATAAATTGCTGGCTCCACCCGATCCCATTCCGAACTCGGTCGTTAAGAAGTAATTGCCGATGATAGTGCTTTGCGCGAAAGTAGGTTAGTGCCGGACTTTAAACATAAACCACCAGGTGTAGAAACCTGGTGGTTTTTTTTTGCTCTTTTTTCAGGGTATAATGCTGTCATGTGCGGGCGATTTCAATTTGCTCCGAAAGGGAAAGCCATTCTTGTTGATGAATTTGGATTGCCGGAAGAACCGGATTTTCCCGATCGCATTAATTTGGCTCCCACTCAAGATGCGCCTGTTGTCCTATCTGGAGAACAGGGATTACACTTCCTACCCATGCGCTGGGGACTTGTTCCTCAGTGGAGTAAAGGTGGTTTACCCGCGGTTTCCTTTATCAATGCCCGGGTTGAATCGGCTTCTTCCAAGGCTAGTTTTCACCATGCATGGAAGCATCGACGTTGTTTGATTTTAACCACAGGTTATTATGAGTGGTCCATAAAAGGTGGAGCGCCCTCTTTAATTCAGGCCGATTCACGCGATGTTTTCTGTTTTGCCGGATTGTGGGAGCCAAATCTTGAGGATCCAATAAATGGAAAACCGAGTTGCACTATCTTGACTTCAAATGCAGCTTCAGAAATCGAAGATATACACCATCGGATGCCGGTGATGTTGAATCCTCAACAATATGAAGAGTGGCTGTTTTCTGGGGTACCAGGTTTTGGATTAGATCTTGAGCCTAAATTAGCTTTTCCCCTGACGTATCAGTTTGTATCCAAACGATTGAATAAGGTTGCGCATGATGATCCTGCTTGTTTGCTTCCGGATGTTCCCATCCCTCCAGCGCCCGGCCTCTTTGATGAATAACTCGATGCGACCGAACTAGCCTGTACGTTGGCGACGCTCTGATGTAGTTGAAAAACCGCATAACCTCAATTTTTATGAGGTCATGCGGTTTTTGCGTTGAGTCACTCCGACGTAATCAATACCGTCTGACCACACCAGTGACCACACCGCGTACTTCTAAAGTCTCACAGATGATGGGCTGCATGGCATCGTTTGCTGGCTGCAAAATATAGGTTCCATCTGGTTGTGGAAAAAAGCGTTTTAACGTGGCCGTTTCATCTTCAAGAATAGCCACCACGATGTCGCCCTGCTGCGGCGTCTGGTCACGCCGCACCAAGACATAATCACCACTCTGGATGTGAGCTTGAATCATAGAATCACCCAACACTTCCAGCATGTAGGTCTGTTCTCCAGTATTTAGGAGATCGCCGAGTTGTATTTCTTGCTTATCTTCAATGGCCTCAATTGCAGCTCCTGCGGCAATGACTCCCAAGAGGGGAAGGCTTGGACCACCCCAGGATGAAGCGGGAGGGGAAGATACCGCGCCTAATTCCTGAGGGGCCCGGGCCGGACGCTGTGTTTTTTGCAAAGCCTCCATGCCGATGTCGGTGAGATCCAATCCGCGGGATGCACCAGGTTCTAAGTTTTCTAAATGACCTTTTTGCAATAGTGCCTGTACATGCCCATAAACCGTGACTCGGTTGACTTCCAACACACCACCAAGCTCTTGGAGAGTCGGGGATAGCCCCGTTTCCATTTGATGTTCATGAATGGCAGTTAAGACCTTCAACTGTTTGGTTGTCAGTGGGCGCATGTTCAGATTAAAATGAAGGCAACAAGTAGCAAGGTGACCAACAAAGCAGCTTCGAGGTCAGAGCGGGAGAATTCGGGTTGGGTTGATTTCATCTTGTTAGGGTGTTGGTCCGGGGATGCCCCCGCGTAGCTGAAGTAGCTAACAAAGACCTACGCAGTGTATCGACGAACAAAGACCTAACAAGCCCCTAATCCTGAAGTTTTTTTGCGCGTTCCTAAGACCTACGAGCTTCTACCTTCCCAGGCCGCAGCAGAGTGTTAGAATTTGACCCTAATGAGTGTTAGAAAAGCCGATTTCGGCCCCATCCCCACCTCACCCTTGGCTCGCATGGCCTATTCCTTGCGACGCCTTCCAGTCTTCCGTTCCGATGTCCTCGTGGTTGGTAGCGGTGTCGCCGGTTTGGCGACTGCGGTTGCTGCCGCCGATAAAGGTGCTCATGTGATGGTCCTGTGCAAAGGACGGGCTCAGGAAACCAACACTTATTATGCTCAAGGCGGCATAGCTGCAGCCATGAGTCGAGATGATGATCCTGAACTTCATGCTGCTGATACCTTGCGGCTTGGCTATGGATTGTCGGATCCCCAAGTCGTAGACCTCATCACCGAAGCGGCTCCCGAGGCCATGGATTGGCTCCTTCAATCCGGCATGTCTTTCGACCGTAATCCTTCTGGTGAATTAAATCTTGGTACCGAAGGCGGGCATCGTCTGCCTCGTATTCTGCATAGTGGTGGAACCGCGACCGGGAAAGAACTACAGCGGGTTTTGATTGCGCGCGCACGGCAGCATAAGCATATCGATATTTATGAGAACACTACTGCGGTGGAGTTGCTGAAAGATGCTGAGGGTTCTGTCACCGGCTTGGTTGCACTTGCCCGTCGTGGTGAATCAGGTGGATTTGACCCAGTTCTTTTCGAGGCCGACTCGGTTGTTTTTGCTGCTGGTGGCGGAGGTCAAATTTTTCGTGAGACCACCAATCCTCAACTTGCCACCGCGGATGGCCTGGCCATGGCGATTCGCGCTGGTGCCGCAGTGCGCGATTTAGAATTCGTGCAGTTTCATCCAACAATTCTTTATCTCGCTGGAGCCGCACGTTTCCTTATTTCCGAAGTCGTGCGCGGTGAAGGCGCGGTCCTTCGTGACCGTAATGGCGACGCATTCATGGGCGATGCCCACCCAGACGCGGACCTTGCTCCGCGCGATATTGTTAGTCGCGCCATTTTTCGGCGTATGGTTGAAACCGGCGATACTCACGTTTATCTGGACTTATCCGCTGTTTCCGAACCAGGCAAACGATTCCCGGCACTGGCCCGTATTGCTGCGGAATTCGGATTTGACCTTGAGCATGACTCCATTCCAGTGCGCCCTGCGGTGCATTATTTTGTTGGCGGTATTGCAGCGGACCTACAAGGCCGCACCAGTATTGACGGACTCTATGCAGTAGGGGAATGCGCCTCGACTGGTTTTCATGGCGCCAATCGAATGGGGTCCAACTCCTTACTGGAAGGCCTAGTGCACGGAAGATTAGTCGGTGAACGTTTACTTGACCGCCCGCGCAGCCAGCGCCGCTTCCTTAGTCCTTATCTACCGGAAGATCATCGCGCGCCGGCCGCGCAGTTACATCTTGCCGACATGACTTACTCACTGAAATCACTGATGTGGCGCCAAGTCGGTATCGAACGCGATGCCGCCGGCCTTTCTGATGCACGCGAACGTCTCGATGCTTGGGCGGGATATCTTGCACGTCTTGGTCCTTTCACTCCAGAAGGAGTCGAAGTCATGAACATGGTGCATGTTGCGCAAGCGATTACCGCCTGCGCAAGCTTCCGCGAAGAATCTCGTGGCGCACATTTCCGCAGTGACTTTCCTGAAACTAGGGAAACTTGGCAAGTGCATACGCGTCTTGAGGCCGATGCAAATCATCTTCATCTCAGCGCGCAAGCTGTTCTTGGCCAGATGCCAACGATGAATCCGCCGCAGCACAACCGTTAATGGCACAGAAACAAACTATTCTCGCCCAGGAAGAAGCCGAGCGCGCCATTGTGGTCACTCTTATTCTGCCTGGAAGCGCYGCATCSGARGCYGAAGACCCACTCGAAGAGATTCGCGGACTGGCYGAAGCAGCTGGTGCCAATGTGGTYGATGGTCTTTACCAAAACCTGAAAAAGGTCAATCCACGTGCCGCATTCGGCAAAGGCAAGATTGAGGAAATCGGCCAAATCGCAAAAGCGAAGAATGCAGTATTAATCGTGGTGGACTACGATCTTTCGCCAAGCCAAGGTCGTAACTTGGARAAGGACCTTGGYATTCGCGTGGTYGATCGTACYGARCTYATTCTGGATATCTTCAGTACCCGCGCGCAAACCAAACAGGCAAAACTKCAGGTGGAACTCGCGCAATCGGAGTACATGAAAACTCGRTTGACGCGCATGTGGACYCACTTGGAGCGCACCGAAGGCGCAATYGGTTCGCGTGGTCCGGGTGAAACTCAGTTGGAAACCGACCGGCGCTTGGTGAACAAACGGATTTCCGATCTGCGTAAAAAGCTTAAGCAGATTGAAGGTCGACGTCATCGTGAAGCCATCTCGCGCGAATATCCGTAYACGGTTTCTCTGGTTGGCTATACCAACGCCGGCAAATCATCTTTGCTACGYCGCCTCACCGGRGCCGATGTCTTCGTTGCCGACCAACTCTTCGCAACTCTAGACACCCGCATCCGCAAYTGGCGCTTGAAGGATACKCGCGAGTTRATYCTTGCCGAYACGGTTGGTTTTGTGCGCGATYTGCCGCACGGCCTAGTCGCCTCCTTCCACGCGACCCTGGAAGAAACCCTCAATGCGGACCTGCTTTTACATGTTTGCGATGCATCCGCCGCCGATTTAGACATTCACATCCGCGCGGTGGACACTGTTCTTAAAGAAGTCGAGGCCGATGGCATCTCTCTGTTGCTGCTCTTGAATAAGTGGGATCGGGTGAGCCAAGACGACCGCATGATTCTGTTGAATCGTTTCCCCGACGCCATCCCTGTTTCCGCGCATACCGGCGACGGCCTGGATCGTCTCGAGGAAGTCATCGGCCAATATCTCGATGACTGGTCACTGCACCTAGAAGTTTCCGTGCCCGCCTCCGATGGCCGCCTGCTCGCCGACTTCCGACGCATTTCCCGCGTGCTTCATGAGGACTATGAAGAGGGGAATTGGGTCGCTGAAGTCACCCTTTCTCCACGCCATTGGAATGCTCTGCGCCATGAATTGCTAGCGCAGGGTGGCGACTTTAAGGTTGTTGGGGCGGTTGAAAGCCACTAACTATCGGTAGCTGCAAAGTCGCGCCAACCGTAAGTGCACCAGGGTCACTCATTGCATTGGCCTCTGCGATGGCATCGACTAATTCTTCTGGCGCCGAGCCATAAGCGCGGACTAAAATCCGGTAAAGGGTGTCGCCACTTTGAATGGTGTAGGACTTTCCAGTCGGGATTTCTATGACTGGGTCAGGCAGCGTTGGTGGAGTGGGGTTCTCGTTGCTTGGAGGGTTTGGTTGCGCGTCTTCATTTTGCGAACCTTGCCATCCCTCATGGTCGCCATCACCGTCGGACCTTTGGGTGGAACTCGTTTTCGGGAAGGAGGCTTCGGCAAGGCTGGTTTTGCCTTGGGTGCCAAGAGTGACCACTCCACGGTAGGGGTCCTCTTGGGTGGTCGGTGGCAAGCTGCTTTGCTCATCGGCGGATTGGGTCTTCCACCAGACGGCAGTGGCCAGGAGTAGCATAAGGGCGGTGAGTGCGAGTAAAGTCCTCATTTAAGCACTGTACACTTTAGAAGGCCTGAGTTCCAACTCTTGAATTGGAAAAAGCCCCGCAGCTACAAGGCTGCGGGGCTTTTTTTGTGCCTGAAGGCTCAGGAAGTTGGTACGGCGGTTTTCTTCTCGTCGATGCGCTTCGCGGAATCGGAGATCGATTCCATTTGACGCTTGCGAGCCCAACGATCGAAGAAGACCAAGAGTGGACTTGCAACGAACATGGAGGAGTACGTCCCCACCAAAATACCGATCATCATGGCGAAGCTAAAGCCTTCCAAAGAGTTGTGGTACTGACGGTTAGCGAAGAACAGCACGCCGACCACGAAGAAGGTGGTGACCGAGGTCAAAATCGTGCGGCTGAGGCTCTGGTTAATCGAGATGTTGATAATCTCGCCAAAGCCTTCCTTGCGTCGTGGCAGGTTCTCGCGAATCCGGTCGAACACCACAATCGTATCGTTCAAGGAGTAACCAATGATGGTCAAGAACGCCGCGATGATTTCCAGGTTGATTTCAATGTGCACCAAGCCGGTGGCCGAAGCTACTGCCAAAGCGCCAAGGGTAATCAACACGTCGTGGAACAACGCGACCACAGCAGCGAAACCGTAACGGTATTCACGGAAGCGGAAGGTCATGTAAACCACAATCAGCAACAAGGACAGCACGATGGCACGGAAAGCCGCTCCCTTAATCTCGCTGGACACGCGTGCGCCCACCGTCGATTTCTCCGGGAAGGATTTGCCCATGTCGACGCTTCCATCTTCCTTATGGAAGAGCCTGCTGTCGAGGCTGACCGCGAGTTCTGCAACCATGACACCGGCGAAGTYACGATCAATGACTACTTCCGAATTCGGATTAGCCAGCGCATTTCGTTGCTCTGGAGTCAGCTTGCGCTTGACCAAGAAGGAAGACTTCGTGTCCTCACTGTTGGCTTTGCCGGTGATCTCGGTGATCTCGAAGCCTTTGAGCAGGCCTCGTATCTCGCCAATCTCTGTGGTCTTCGCCAGTTCAACGCGGGCACTAGCACCACCGGCGAAGTCAATGCCGAGCATCCTGTCATAGTTGCTGCTGTAGGCGAACAGGCCTCCGACAATCAACACAATCGAAACCACTGCGGCGACCTTACGCATGGACAGGAAGTCGAAGTTTTTGTCGGCAGCAAAAGCCTTCATCATGGAGACTTCTTTCGGAGGGTTCTTGCCGAACACGATCATGTTCATGATGACCTTGGAGAAGACCAAGGCGGAGAACATGGTGGTCAGAAGGCCGAGACACAAGGTCGCAGCAAAGCCCTGAACTGGACCAGTACCTACGTTGTAGAGCACCAAGCCTGCAATCAGGGTGGTGACGTTTGCATCGACAATGGTCAGGAAGGCACGGTCGTAACCATTCTTGTAAGCCTGCGGCAATTCGCGGCCACGTTTCCAYTCCTCACGCACGCGTTCGAAGATCAGAATGTTGGCGTCTACCGCCATACCAATCGTCAACACYAAACCGGCYAGACCWGGRAGGGTCAAAGTGGCTTGGGTGAASWAAATCATGCCCATGAGCATGAATGCGTTGAACARYAGYGAGAGRCAAGCGACCACACCATTCATGCGGTAGTAMACCAACATRAARATGAGGACCARAATGCCGGCRAGGCCAGCSGAYTGKGCRCCGGTTGCAATCGCGTCTTTRCCGAGTGCGGAACCGACAAAGGTTTCRCTCTCRATCTGWGGRACAATCTTGAGCGAGCCGGTTTTCAGYACGGTGACSAGCTCGCGCACGTCATCCATRTCGAARCCRCCKYGGCCACCYTCAATGATGCCTCCRCCAGGAAGACGRTCGTTGATGTTTGGCGCTGMGAAGACCATGTTGTTCAACACAATCGCCATSGMGCGGTCTTTGTAGTTCGCWGTGAAGTCGGAGAAYGCYTTCTTGCGGAACTTRTARAACTCWAAGGCCACKACYKRMMABCNCDGTNNKSHSYSWRNNGTTGCTCCAGCRTAAGAAAGGCCGCCACCACTGAACTCCCAAGAGCTATCCGAACCAGCTAGGTCAGGACGCAGTTGGTCGAGCATGAGGAGGGGGATCGCACCCTCGACAATGTGCTCACCAAGACTAGCGGTGGCATCGCTGCCTTCCGAGCTATCTGGCGCGAACCACCGAATCTCCGGACGAGGTCCACCTTCATTCTCCGCTAGGCGGTTGAAATCTAAAGGAGTGCCTTCTGGATTGACAGCCTTCCAATTGCGCCACTTGTCCTTTTCAGCAGCCAGCGGCAAGCCATCGGAATTTTCCGCAATGATGCGGAACTGCAGAAGACCCTGACTACCGACTAGGCGTTTCACTTCCTCAACTTGCTCTTCGGTGTAATCCGGAAGCTCAATGATGAGGGAGTCGACACCCTGCGAGTAAATCGGAATGTCCTTTACGCCGGTGGGGTCAATGCGCTTGGCAAAGATGGTGACGGTTTCGTCCAACAAAGTTTGGCTTTGTGCACGCTCCGACTCGGTGATTTCACCACGCTCTACAGCGCCATCAAAATCAAGGCTATAAACCAGCCGGGTACCACCACGAAGGTCGAGGCCTAGGTGGAGGTCGAAGGAAAAAAGAGCCCAAATGGACAGCAGCGAAACCACTGCAATGCCCAGGAGCTTGCGATTGAGATTATGAACCATGTACCGGTGTTCCGGGTGTTTTGGAACGAAAGGCGATTACAGTTGAGCGGAACGACCGGCGCGATCACGCAAGTAGAACAGCTTGGCRCGACGAGGCTGACGTTTCGGTCCGCGCTCGACGGTCACGCTTTGAACGCGTGGGCTRTGTAGWGGGAATGTCCGCTCTACRCCTTCGCCTTGCACGATGCGACGCACCGAAAAGGTCTTGCCTACGCCATGGCCYTTCAATTGAATGACTTGGCCAATGAACGGTTGAACCCGCTCGTTCTTGCCCTCTTTGATGAGGTATTCAACTTTGACGATRTCGCCAACCTTGAACGAAGGAACATTTTCCTTCATGTATTTCTTCTGGATGTCCTGGACGATCTTATCCATCGTTATCTCGGCTTGTTTGGTGCTTGTCGGTGATTTGGGGCGGTTGAAGATCAGGGCGACGTTCTTCGGTTCGAAGTCGTGCCTGCTCTTGCCTCCAGCGATCCACTTCGGCGTGGTTTCCGCTGCGTAGGACTTTGGGTACGGCCATGTCGCGGAACACCTCGGGACGGGTGTAATGCGGATGGTCGAGCAGCAATGGGTCGGTGAAGGATTCGAACACGGCGGATTGATCATGCCCTAAGACATTGGGAATCAAACGTGCACTTGCTTCMAYGACTGCGAGCGCACCTAGTTCWCCKCCGCAGAGCACRAAATCGCCGAGAGAAATCTCRGTCCATTCGATGCCTTSGCGAATGCGTTCATCAAAACCYTCATACCGACCGCACAGRAGAAGCAAACGTTCTTCTTGRGCRAAYTCGGTGGCKGTGTYTTGACGAAAAGGTRTGCCGCTTGGGGTCATCAGAATCTTRCGGCAAASGCCGTAAGTCTCTTCAACCCATTCCACTGCAGAAAAGATCGGCTCGGGCTTTAACACCATYCCMGGACCRCCCCCGTAGGGTCGGTCATCCACTTGATGGTGTTTATCCGTCGCGAAACGGCGAAAATCCAACAGGTGAACTTGGAGWAGACCCGCCTTCTGGGCGCGTCCCAAAATCGAGGARGTTAAGTAGGACTCAACMGCCTCGGGGAACAGSGTAAGAARGTGAACCTCRAGCATCCCGGAACCYCCGGGAAAATNGGCCGCATAAGATACGTGAATCACRCCCTTWGAGCAACCTTAGGGGGGYAAATTTGGCCCTTTCGMYRGAKGATTCTATCCTGTCGRCATGTTTACTGGTTTGRTCGAAGGCATRGGGGTGATTCAGGCTCGCGAAGCCGTGAAAGCGGGGGAGTACCTGTGGGTGGAGCTCGGCGACCTGGCCGATGGCTTGGCTCTCGGCGACTCTGTGTGCACTTCCGGCGCCTGCTTGAGCGTGGCCGAGATCGATGGCAGCAAGGTGCGTTACGACGTGTCCCCGGAAACCCTCGACAAAACCACCCTAGGCGCCCTAGTTGTTGGCTCTAAAGTCAATGTAGAGCGTAGTTTAAGGGTAGGGGACCGGCTTGGCGGACACTTTCTCAGTGGCCACGTCGACGGCCTCGGCACCTACCTAGGCTGTGAGCCACAGGGCGATTTCTCGGTTTATCGCTTCGAAACCCCCGTGTCGTTTTGGCCTTACCTCGTCTCCAAGGGGTCGGTAGGCATTGAAGGGGTGAGTTTGACCGTGGCTGAGTTGCTGAAGCCCTATCAGTTCAGCGTTGCACTCATTCCGGAAACCCTGTCGCGTACCACTTTGGGAGGCATGAAACCGGGTGCCAAAGTCAATCTTGAAGGTGATTTGCTGGGGAAATACGTTCTGCGTTTCCTCGAGCAGAGAGCCCAGAATCCCGAAACTAATCTTTCCTGAGCAATCCAGCTTTGCGATGATGCCCGCCGTAATTAAAGACCACATGTTCCGAATCCTTGCACCTCTTCTCTTGGCTGTACCAGCAGCAGCCCAGGAACCCGTTCTTCACAGCGCGGAATCCATCGACCTAAACCTTGGAGGGGAGATTCTCTTCCGTGGAGAATTCCGCGATAACGCCAATCAGGCGACCGGCCTTGGCGGCTCCACCGACGCATTCCTGACTCGTGCAAGTGTTGGGCTCGATTTCGATGTCCACCGTTATTTCAGTGGTTACATGGAGTTTTTTGCCGCAGTCGAAGCTAGTGGAGATACCGACACGCAAGATCTTCAACAGTTGTATCTCGATTTCGAGCGGCTGTTTGGCGATTACGATTTGCGCGTTGGTCGCATGCAGTTTGACCTTGGCRATGGCCGTCTAGTTTCTTCGAACCCATGGTTGCTGGATCGCAACTCCTTCGATGGCCTGCAACTAGGCACCGCAGTGGGTGGGTGGGATATTAGTTTATGGCATAGCCAATCCGCCAATGGCCCCAGTGACATGCTCGACGATAACTTCTCCGGATTCTGGATGGAGACTGCCATCGATGAGCATGAAAATATCGAAATCTTTCTTTTGCGTCGTGCGCGCGGAAACATGGACTTTGAGGAGTACACCGCCGGTTTCCGTTGGGACGGCGAAACTCGCAATGGGTTGAACTGGAACTTGTTAGGCGCACTGCAAGATGGCGATGACGCCGGCTTGGAGATTTTCGCTTATGCCTTCGCAGCAACTTTGAAGAAGAAGCTCGACTACGGGCATGGCATCGGTTCCGAGATTGCTTTTGCCCAAGGCAATGACTCGAAAGCGACCGATCGCAAGCGTTTTGATCCGGTTTACATCGACCAACATAAGTACAACGGTCGCGCCGACGTAGTTGCTTTCTCCAACCTGATTGACCTTTCGGTTTTCTATTGGTTGGATTGGAATGAGCGTTGGAGTTTTCACACCGATTTCCACGACTTCACCCGTCAAAGCGATTCGGATTCGGTTTACCTCGGTTCTTCGGTCACTGCAGTGACCCCAGCGAGCACCTCGGCCGGCATTGGTCGCGAGCTCGACATTTACTGTGAAGGCGTCCTTTCGGAAAGTCTCACCCTGGACTTCGGTGGAGCGATTTTCTCACCAGGAGCCTCACTCCCGCACGATGAAGAACAGCTTTGGTTGTACCTCCAGTTTGTGCTTAACTTCTAGTACCGATGAAGCGTTCCTTAGTTCTTCTTACCTCGTCCATGCTCGCTGCACCTTTGATGGCGCAAGGCGACGTGGTCACTTTTAACTCCCCAGTAGACAGCGTTGAATTGGGTGGTTCCTTACGGTTCCGCACCGAAACACGCGACCCGAGTGCTCCCATGACTGGGCTAAACTCGGACTCCATGTCGAGTGGGTTTGCGCGTCTGTTTTTCACCGTAAAAGCGTCCGACCATGTCGATGCGAAGGTTGAATTTCAACACGTCATTCCTGGTCAAGGTCGCGATGCTGAAAACTTGCTGCGTCAGGCTTGGTTGCATTGGGCAACTTCAGAAACCACCAACCTCAAGGTCGGTCGCTTCCAAATGAAGTATGGCAACCAGCGCATGGTTTCCGATCTCGCTTGGAGCAACTTTGGTCGCGCTTGGGATGGCGTGGTCTACCAGTACGCCGCAGAGGGATTCACCACCGATGTCTTTTGGACCCAACCGGTGGAACTCATGGGCGTTGCTGTGGGCGCTGAGCAAGCTTTCGGCGGCATTTACTTGGAGTTCGAACCCAATGACATGGTGGAAGTCGATGTCTACACCTTCTTCCGTCGTGACCGTGGACTCAGTGGCCTAGGCAACAACGACATGACTTTCGGCGGCATCGTCGAAGGGGACATCAATGATCGTGCAACCTTCTCGGTAGAAGCTGCTGTACAAAACGGTGATCACGGTGCCTTAGATGCCGGCGGTTTGGCGATTGCAGCTCGCGCCGACATGGAAGTGGCCAAAGGCGTCTCGATTGGTATCGGTTATGAACTCGCATCTGGCGACGGCAATGCCACTGACGGCGATGACGATTCCTTCATCCCACTGTTCGATTTCAACCATTCGAATCATGGCACGCAGGACCTCTTCATTTGGAGCAACTTGCAAGACATCGTTTTGCGTTCCAGTTTTGAACTAGACGGCAACTGGAGCCTCAACGGCGACGTGCACTTCTTCAGCTTGGACAATGCAGCAGGTGGCATTCCATCCTTCACCGGTGGTCCTTTTGCACAAGTGGCCGGCGAAGATGAGCTAGGTACGGAACTCGATGTTTCGGTACGTGGTCAAGTCGCGGGTGGCATCAACATTTGGGCAGGCATCTCCTACTTTGCAGCAGGCGACGCCATCGCATCCAATGAAGACCAGTTGTGGGCCTTCTTGCAGGGAGAGTTCTACTTCTAGGTAGAACGACCCCCGACCGGCTTACTGGCCGGCCTTGCGGAAGCCCTCGAGCAATGCCTCGAGGGCTTCTTTTTTCGTTTCAGCTGAAGCATCGTTTTCCCACGCTTGTTTCAGCACCGGAAACCAGTCCGCACCATAGCCCGCAGTACGCCACAAGTGGGACCGCCCAGACTCCGGCAAAAAGGAGCGATGGAAGCGGAACGCCGGTGCCTTCGGCGCTTCTTTCCCACCCTCACTGATACGCAAAGCTAATCGCAAAGCCTCGCGCTGCAAGCGCAACTTAGCAAGCTCTTGTGCAGGAGTGCTTTCCGGCAATTGATCTAACTCCTTCAAAATCTGCTGCAACCAACCTTTGCGGCCATCGACCGCGCTGGACTCGAGGGAAAGGTCGCGCACCATTTGCACCGCAAAAGATGCAGCACGTGCATGATGCTTGTAACCCGGATCGAGAAACTCTTCGATGAGATACGGAGTGTCCAATGCCGAGTGGTAAACCCCACTTCCGCCATGGAATCCATAAGCCACCACTTCCACGCCGGCCAGCTCCAAGAATGGAACGTGGTCGGAACCGCCGCCGGGGACGCCAAGCTTTTTCGGCACATCGATGCCTTGCGCTTCACAGGTTGAAGTCAGGCTTGCGACCAATCCGGGGGTGCAAGATGCACTGAAGTTGGGGCCGGTTGCGGCGACATCCATGTTGAGATAAGCCACTGCGTGTTGTTGCAGCTGCGTGCGCCAATCTTCGACCCACTCGGTAGAGCCGACCAGACCCCATTCCTCAGCGTCCCAAGTTGCAAAGATAATGGTGCGCTCCGGTTTCCATCCGCGCTTCACCGCTTCGCCAATCACGCGTGCGGTTTCAAGCAACACCGTGCTGCCAGTGCCGTTATCGATGGCGCCAAAACCCCAAGCATCGCGGTGCGCGCCAATGATGACCCATTCTCCCGGGCGTGTGCTGCCGACGATGCGCCCCAGCACATTTTGAATCTCYACCAAGTTCGTGTCTTGCKCYACAGACATGCGTGCCGAGGTCGAGAGYGGTCCAAGTTTGCGTTCTCCACCCAATAAAAGATGGGCGGCATTGCCGGATGAAATCGGCAAGGAAGGAATGCGCACTAAGCCTTCGGCCTGCTCTGGCAGAATACGTGCGGCATCTTTTTTCGCAGCCCAACCCGGTGTGAGTGGGTCGCCATCGGCGTTGTAAACCGAACCGCGTTGAATGCCGCTGCTTGGCCGCCAAGGCCCCTTTGGAAGTACATCACCGCGCGAGCTGCCATCGTCATCGCGATCGGTGTAAAGCAAGGCGCCGGCAAAACCAAAAGCTTCGGCGTTGGCGACTTTCAGTCCACGGTATAGCGAGCCGTAACGGATGAGCGCGATGCCGCCCTGGAAGGCATCGCCGAACTTGCGTTCCAATTCTAGAAATTCGTTTTCGGTGCCATAACCGACATACCAAACTTTACCCTCGGCGCGGCCAGCAAAAGTCAGGCCGTGCATGGGAGGGACATGGTTGCGCAGAGTGCGTGGATCTTCTTCATACCCAGTTTCGAAAAGATCTAAAGCCAGCCATTCGCCCTCCGAGTTTTGCACTTGCAAACTTTGTCCGGTTTGGCGCGGCAGGTAGCACAAGTAGGACTCGCGTTCGACCTGCATGCCAGCGGCAGCAAAAACGTCGGCGGCGAAATCGGCAGCCGCTAGGGATTCGATGCTCCCAGCCAAGCGGGGGAATTCACATAAGCGATTCATGGTCTCGCCCAAGCGTTCCGAGGAGACCGCGGTGGGGTTGGGGCCGAGTGGATTCTGCGCGTTTGCCGGGGAAGCAAAAGCGGAGATGCAAAAGAGGGTCAGAGAAAGGACCATGGGGGCGTTACCCTAACAGCCCGTCTTAACGGACATCGCCCTCATGCCTCCAAGCTCACCCACGTTTCTCGCGATTGATTGGAATGGAACCGTCGTGCCGATTTTCGGCTGTCCGGTTTATGCTGGGGCTAGGGAGGTCCTTGAAGATCTGCACCAGGCCGGTTTGCCGATTTTTGTGGTGAGTTGCGCCACCCAGGGCCAGATTGAGAGAGACGTAGAGCGCACTGGCCTTAAGGTCGATGGCATCTTTGGCTGCGGCGATAAGGGGCCGATTTTCTCCGATTTACGCCTGCAGCATGGCGTCGGCCTAGTACTTGGCGACCACCCTGCCGACCGCCGTGGCGCCGAATCTGCTGGCTTGCCCTTCTTTCAGGCTTGCCTAGATGGCCAGATAGCCTTTCCTGGGCAAAAAGAGGTCTTTCGTCACTGGCGGGAAGTCCCCACGCTCTTACTTGCCGGACGCACGGCAGAAGGTTAGAATATCCGGCCCCATATGGGGCTCACCGACCATGGACAGCACTCTTCCTCAGCGCCTTCAGCGCAACATCAACGGTTCCTTTGCCCGTACCGTGCTTCTTCAGAAGAGAATTCGCCAGCTAGTACGCGGCGATGCCCCACTTTTCGACGCCGAAATGGAGCGTATGGAGAACCCGATTGAAATCGCGCTGACCGAGGTCGAGCGTGGTTTGATTGAATTGGTGGAAGAGCAGGTCGAAGAGAAGCTGACTCTTTAGTCGCGGCTTCCTTTTGCCAGTGGCGGATCGTTCCGGCCACCTCTTACCTGGCGCGGCCAAGTAATTGACGTAAGCATTCCTGCAAAGTTTCGCGAAGACTGGTGAAGCCTTCGTAGTAACAGGTGATGCATGGCTTTTGCCCAGCCTGATTGCAAACTTCGCGCGCCTTCTTGGTGAAGGTGGTGCGATTCCAATGCAAAATGACCAACGCGTCATAGCGCGTGTTCATGTCGGTTCCGAGTTTGTCCATTTCCTTATGCCAGGAAACGTATTCCGCCATGCGCCATGTGCTAGTGAAGCCCATGACTTCGGCGTACTCCTGTAACTTGTCATGGTGGCGGTATTGCGGCTCACCACCGCCAACGACAAGCACCCGAAAAGGCAAACCGGTGTTTGCTATGAGTGCTGCCAAATCTTGCTCCTTCTGCAAAAGAGGGCGATTGTGGAAGGATGGGACCTCTTCCTCTTCGACAGCATAAAACCGATCGCGGTCTTCCAGACACGCGCGCAAGTCGTCGCGTTCCCAACTGAGCAGGTCGAGTTTTTGTTCGGCAAGATGTTGACGTTGCCGCGCATCCACCGCCTCATCGACCAAAGCCTTTTCTCGTTCCGATGCTGAGGAGGAATCGGCCAGCTTTCGTTTCCAGTTGGCTGCGCGGTTCTCCGCATCGCGACGTTCCGCAACCGCATCCCCGAGTTGCTCTTTCAATTCGGTGCGACGTCCTCGTTCGCGACCGATTTCTTCTTCCATCTGTGCCAGCGCACGACGTGATTCAAGCAGTTGTTCCTTCAAGCCAATCACTTTCTCTTCCGTGGTCTGCCCGAGAGGAGTCACTGGCTTCGCTTTCTGTTTGGCAGTCGACGCACCGCCGCTGGCGCCTGACGCTTCTTCCGTTTCCAGCTTCTCCGGAAGCAAGTCCTTCCAAGCTTCGAGGTTTTTTTTAAGGCGGTCACGCGACTCTGTATCGCCTGCGACTAAATCAAAGGCCAAGGCCGACAACAAGACTTGCGATGCTTGTTTTTCAGCATCTTCCAGCGCAAACTCCGCTGCTTGACGCTGCTCAGGCAGCGCATCCCACAAAGCTTGCACCACTGCCTTACGCAATTTCGGATGATCCGGCAAAATCTGCGCAACCCGCAGTGCCGCGCTCAAACTTCCAGCTTTCCGACGTCCGGCAGCGCGGGCCAAGGCCTGGCGTGCACTCGGAGTTAGGTAACAGTCCAAAAGCGCCGCCAATAGCGGTGCTTCGCGGCTCAAGAATAAGAGTGCGGAATCGAGTGCGCTCTTGCCTTGAGCCTCATCGCCGGTCATGTAGGGAGGTTAACATATTGGCTTGAAGTTCCTCCCATGCACCGCCCTACTTCTTGCCGCAACTTTGCTTATAAGTTGTGGAGGAGAGGCTGCCACACCGCCGCCTGCGCCCAACATTTTATTGGTAGTGGTCGACACCTTGCGTGCGGATCATCTCACGCCTTATGGCTACGAGGTTCAAAACACCACACCGGTGTTGCAAGCCATGGTCGATGGCCCCGGTGGTCAGGTTTATCACGGCATGTTGGCTTCCAGTCCATGGACGAAGCCGAGTGTCGCAACCTTGTTCACCGGATTGGATCCGCGCGATCATGGGGTCATGCGTTTGGTCGGCAAAGGTAGCAAGTTGAAGAATGACCACACTCTCGGCGCAGAGTTTGGTCGCGGCGGGTACACCACTGGCTGCGTCATGAGCAACTTCTTGCTAAGTAAACGCATGCGCTCTGGCTATGACCGGGGTTTCGACTTCTACGATGACACAGTGGCGAACAAGAAGGATCCGCATCGGGGATCGACTGCAGTCAATATTTCGAATTCAGGCATGGAGTGGATACGGAAGCAATCCGGAGTCAAGCCATGGATGTTAGTCCTGCACTATTTCGACCCGCACGCCAGCTTTGAGGACATCGCTGAGGTGGATTGGGTGGATCCGAGCTACGACGGCTGGGTGGTGGGCGGTGCGACCACGGACATGCTGCGTGAGCAGGAAAGCTCTTTAACGATGGCTGACATCGCTGCTTTACACGCTTATTACGATGAAGAGATTTTTGAAACCGATCACCAAATCGGGCGTGTCTTTGAGTTTCTGAAGCAGCAGGGCCTGTGGGAGAATACCGTGGTGGTGTTTACCGCTGATCATGGGGAAGAACTGGGCGAGCGGGGGCATATCGGACACACGCAGACTTTGCGCTCTGAGTTAGTCGACCTACCGTTTTTAGTGCGCATACCCAAGGATTATCAAGATGCATGGAAGATGCCCGAGTCAGCCGGTGGGGGCTATGCCATGCGTCAGATTTACCCGGCCTTGTTGACGGTTGCTGGCTTGCCGCTTCCCGAAGGTCGCAGTCTGGAAGCACCGGACTTTCTGACCACGCAGGTGGATTATGTTCCGGTGCGCAAAGAACACATCGAGAAGTATGTGCAAAAACGGAGCCTGCGTAAAGATGGTTTGCAATACATTTTGGACACCCGCAGTGGCGAGGAGTTATTGTTTGATTTAACTTCCGATCCGCAAATGATGACCCCACTGCCAAGCAATCATCAAGGCTGGGAGTCCATGCGCGCGCTCATTGACGAGCCGGTGTTTTGGGAGGAGTATTGAAAAGCATAGAAGAACGCTTAGGTGGACCTTTGGGTTGGCTGCTTGCGCCGCTCGGATGGTTGTTCGCGCTGGTCGCAACGGCGCGCGTTTATGCATTTAAGCGCGGTTGGAAGGCATCGGTCAAGCCGCCACGTCCGACCCTTTCTATTGGTAATATTTCGGCAGGTGGGACTGGGAAAACTCCTTTGTTGTTTCACGCCCTGGAATGGTTTGCCAAGTACGATGCCCGGGTCGGCGTCTTGTCACGCGGCTACGGTGGGGATGAAGGTCGCATGTTGGAAGAACGCTATCCAGGAGTGTTACTTGCAGAGGGCGCAGACCGCATTGCTGGCATGGAGCGATTGTTTAAGCAGGAGGAGCCGCCGGAAATGTTTTTGCTCGACGATGGCTTCCAACATCTAAAACTCCAGCGCGATATCGACATCGTAGTCATCGATGYCCTGCGCCCCTTCGGCCGATGCTTTCCCGCGGGCATTTTTCGCGAACCACTTCGTGCTTTAAAGCGTGCCGATCTCATCGTGTTGTCTCGCGCTGAATTTGTGACCGAAGATCAGCGTCTTGCGATATGGGAAAAGGTTCAACAAGTGCGCGATGCAGACCATCCCTTGCCGCGTATCGAAGGTGGAGTGGTGGCCCGTGATTTAAGAAATCTAAAAGACGGCCGCATCGTTTCAGTGCGTGAGATGTCGGGCAAAGAGGTTCAAATCGCAGCAGGTATCGGCAATCACGATTCCTTCCTGCGTTTGGTCGAGGCCAAAGGCATGAAGGTACAAAGCTATGCGCGCCTCACCGATCACTACCCATGGAGCCCAGCCGATGTCGCGCGATTTGATAGCGCCATGCCACTCATCGTCACTGAAAAAGATGGCGTCAAGCTGCGGCCCTTCGCGGAAGATCACTGTTGGGAGCTGCGCGTCGATTGGGAGTTCCAGCAAGGCGCGGAGGCGTGGGAGCAGTGTTTGGCAGATTTACATTTACCCATCCGTGCGGCACGGATGGAACCGCTTTGGGCGGCGCATGACCCAGATGGTCGAGGTAGCGCATGAGTAAAGCTCGACAGTTGCGCAAACGCTTGCGTCGGCGTTGGAAGCGTCAACCGGGAGTCATCCCATGGTTGCTCTATCAGCCGATGCGTATGTTCGTGGCTATTCTGCGCTTGCTTCCCATCGCCTGGATGTTCGGCATTGCACGTGCCATC
The DNA here is from genome assembly GCA_002746235.1 of Planctomycetota bacterium. Lineage (GTDB taxonomy): Bacteria > Planctomycetota > UBA1135 > UBA1135 > UBA1135. The sequence continues at coordinate 13,356 of NVWJ01000015.1, read as the reverse complement.
GCCCGTCTCGCTTGGTTCTCCTCGCGCCGCCGCCGCGTGGGTCGTTTTCACATTGCGCAAGCTCTGCCGAATCTCACTCCGGCGCAGCGCGACCAAATCCTCAAAGCATCCTGTGGCCACCTTGGCTTAGATGCAGCGGAAGTTCTAATTTTCATTCAAACCAAACGCGAAGGCTTTCTGGATTGTATGAACTTTGAGGAAGGTGCTCGCGAACGTTTTGAAAGCATGAAAGGCAAAGGAGCCGTCATGGTGCAGGCACACCTTGGCGCCTTTGAACTTGGTGGCGGCGCGCTTGGACAACTCGGTCTCGACCCTGCATTCCCCATGCGTATGCCGAATAACTATTACCTCGGGCGCGATTTAGTCGACGGACGTGCCGGTTGGGGAGTTACCCTTCTGCCGCGGCAGGGCGCGGTCCGCAAGATGATGGTGCATTTGCGCAAAGGCGGTTCGGTCATCCTTGCGACCGATCAAAACGCGCATCACGCACCGGTTTTCGTGCCATGGTTTGGCCATCTCGCCGCAACCGAGCGTGCCGCAGCCTCTTTGGTGCTCAAGCTGGGGCGGCCGCTCCTGGTATTCTGGTGTATTCGCAGCAAAGAGGTCGGCCAATGGACACTCGGCTGCGAGATCCTAGAAAACGGCGGGGAGCGCCAAGAAGCTTCCAGTCAAGCTGTTCTTGATCTCAACCTGCGCATCCATCACTGCCTAGAAGCCGTCATTCGGCGCCACCCAGAGCAGTATCTTTGGATTCACGACCGTTACCGCACCCGCCCAACCGCCGAGCAACCTTCGTCATGAGTAACTCCCTTCACGAATTGATTCCTGCCTTACAGGAACTCGGGCATCCACGCATTGCGGTGGTCGGCGACTTCATGCTCGATCGTTATTTATGGGGCGACGCCAAACGAGTGAGTCCAGAAGCGCCGGTTCCAGTGGTGCATGCGCATCGCGAGGAAGACCGACTCGGTGGCGCCGGAAACGTAGTGGCCAACTTGGTCGGCTTAGGTGCAAAAGTTTCCTGCTTCGGAGCTTTAGGGAACGATGCCTCCGCAACGCTCATGCTAGAGGCACTGGAAGAACTAGGCGCGGAAACTTCTGGCATGGAAAGGTGCAGTGATCGCCCGACCATCCAAAAGATTCGGGTGATGGCACGCAACCAACAAATGTTGCGCGTTGATCGAGAAGTGAGTCGTGCCATTACGGAAGCAACCGAAGCTGCGTTAATCAAAACACTCTGCGCCACAGCTTGGGATGCCATCGTCCTTTCTGATTACGGCAAGGGAACTCTTTCCGCATCTTTCACAAAGGCGATTCTCGAAGAAGCGCAGCGCCGCAAAGTTCCTAGCCTGGTCGATCCCAAGCACCGTGATTTTAAACGCTATGCTGGCGCGACTTTGGTAACGCCAAACCGCCTAGAAGCGGAGGCCGCTGCTGGTTGCAGTCTCGGAAACCTCGAAACGTTGGCTGCGGAAGGGGAGAAACTTCGTTCCATCGCCGGATTGAATGCTCTCTTAGTCACTTTGGGCGCGGAAGGCATGTTTCTGATGGCCGACGGCGAACAGCCGCTTCATCTTCCTACCGCGGCGCGCCAGGTTTACGATGTCACCGGTGCCGGCGATACAGTCATTGCAACCTTGGCGATTGCTCTCGGCCACGGCTACGACTTTGAACTTGCGGTGCGTCTTGCCAATGCGTCCGCTGGCCTGGCTGTCGCAAAGGTCGGCACCACTGCGGTCGGGCGGGAAGAACTGTTGCACATGTTGCGCGCCAGCACGCCAGCCGGGAAGATTGTGAGCCTCGGCGATGACACCGCCTTGCAAGCGGCACTCTCTGCCTTCCGCCTCGAAGGCCGCCGCATTGTGTTTACCAACGGATGCTTCGACATCCTCCACGCCGGTCATGTGCGCTATCTGCGCGCCGCCCGCGGTCTCGGCGATGTCCTCGTCCTCGGCCTCAACTCCGATGCATCCGTGCGCCGCCTTAAAGGAGAAGAACGCCCCTTCAATGTTGTCGAAGATCGTGCAGAAGTCTTAGCCGGTTTGGAATGCGTCGATCTGGTGATTGAGTTTGAGCAAGATACTCCGGAAGATCTCATTCAAAGTGTGCAGCCCGATATCTTGGTGAAGGGCGCCGATTGGCGTGGCAAGGGTGTTGCTGGAGCTGAGTTTGTCGAGCGCAATGGGGGCGAAGTGCAGTTCATAGATTTACTGCCAGGCCGCAGCACCACTGGTCTTGCCGACCGCATTCGCAACCGATAAGTACGGACTGCATGAACGCTTCTCGGCCGCCCCTTTGGATCCTGCCATGCGGCCTCCTTTCTGGTCTTGTTTCTGGATTGCTGGGGGTTGGCGGCGGTTTAGTGGTTTCGCCCATGCTGTTGCTGAGTGGATTGCCACTGCGCAAAGCCACCGGCACCGCGCTTGCAGTCATYCCATTGGTCGCGCTCATGGCCGTAGTCGCCGACCTCGTGACGCTGCCMGGGAACTTGCGCATTTGGCTTGGCCTYGCWRTCGCSKYGGGTGGCCCAGTCGGTGTGCATSTTGGGAAGTTCATCGAAGMGCGCYTGCCATCGAWAACCCTKGGCAYCCTTTTTCARCTGCTTCWAGTCTTAACCGCGATACGWAGTCTCGGMCTATGGGGYGAACTTCCGGCGGAGGCACTTCCMGGATTGGCTAGTGAAAGCTTTTGGCTTCAACAAGGCWTGGCGGTTYTGCTTNGGATTGYTGCTGGCATATGCTCGGTACTGTTTGGGGTAGGWGGAGGCGTGGTGGTGGTGCCRGGGCTCATCTTCCTAGTYGGAGGCSTCGATTTYCGCGCCGCGACTGCMGCCAGCCTGCTTGCCATGGTGCCGACCACTCTTTTCTCCTTGCGCGCWGCCATKGCRAGCGGTCGGGTAGAGAAAATCTAYGTRCCKCGCCTACTGCTCGGCGCAATCCCYGCAGCAGCGCTTGCCGTGTGGTTGCGCAAYACATGGATGAAGCCCCAAATGCTTAGYGTRCTATTTGGGGCTTTYTTGCTYTTCGTCGCKGCGAAGATGTGGAKGARTCGCGTGACTACTTCCGATTCGGATCCGCGCTAGCTACGTAAATCTTGACGCGGTCACGGCCAGAATCCTTGGCCCAATAAAGCGCWCGGTCAGCTTGTTCTACAAGATCGAGTAGTTCTGCGCGTTCGGTGCCTTCGGCCGATGCGGTKCCGAAACTGGCGGTYACTTGCACCGTTTGTCCATGATCGGTGGTGAAGCGCATGCTSGCCAGTTGTTGACGGCATCGTTCGGCGACTTCTGCGCATTGAATGATGTCAGCTCCAGGGAGTGCAATGAGAAATTCCTCCCCACCCCAACGTCCGACATAATCACCACCACGAATCGTGGCGGCAAAGCATTCGGCGGCGCCTTTCAGCACCATATCGCCAACTCCGTGCCCATAGTTGTCGTTAACTGCTTTGAAGTGGTCAATGTCAATCATGATCATGCCTTGCGGCCGACGTTCCCGACGCATTCGATCTTCATCTAAGCGCATGGTGTCGAGCATGGCGCGCCGGTTCATTAACTGAGTCAATGCATCGGTGCGTGCCAGATGAGTGGCTTCATCCTTCTGACGCTGCAGTTCGCTTTGCAGGGTCAAAATGCGTTCACCATTCGCCATCCGTGCCTTCAATTCCAGAGGGTGGAAGGGCTTGGTGATGAAATCATTGGCACCGGCTTCCATGCCACAGGCCAGGTCCTCCGAGCTCTCTTTGCTGGTCAGCAAGATGACAAAACAAAGGTTTTCGCCTTCGCCCTCGGCTTCACTTTCGCGAATCTTGGCACAAAGGCCTGGGCCATCGAGGTTAGGCATCATCCAGTCGGTGATGACCATGCGCGCATTATGCTTTTGGAACAATTCAAAAGCTTCTTGGCCGTCTTTGGCAATGAGGACTTCATGTCCCCAGCCTTCCAGCTGCTTCGCGAGAACACGCCGTCCGACCATTTCGTCGTCTGCGATAAGGATTTTCATGACTCTAGGGTGGAGGTATTGACCTTGGCTCCCCAGACGCGCAGCGCCTCGGAGAGTTGGTCACGGGTAAAGGGTTTGGTCAAGTGGTCGTCCATGCCGGAATCGCGGCTACGTTGCCGTTCTTCGGAGGTGGCGTGGGCGGTCAGGGCAAGGATTGGGATTTCTTTGCCGTCGGGTAAGGCGCGAATCGCACGACAAGCCTCGTGTCCGCCCATGACTGGCATTTGCAGGTCCATGAGAATGAGGTCGGCACCTTCTGCTTGGAAGGCTTCCACTGCTTTTTTGCCATCGACCTGATGGTTTACGGTGTGGCCCATTTTTTCCAACATGCGACATACGATTAATGCGTTGGTTGGATGATCTTCCGCAACAAGAATGCGTAAGCCGGTCACCGCTTGAGCTTGGCTTGAAGCCTTGATTTCCTGCGCCTTGGCTTGTTCGATTAAACCATCCAAGGCCTTGGAGTCTGGGAGGCCATCGAGGAACAAGAAGGGTGAGACACCATTGCTTTCTTGCTCGGTAGGAGGCGTGTCGGTGAACACCCCGTGGCAACGGAAGTGGCGTAAAAATGCACTCACTAACTTCGGGTCATCCTGGAAGGAGGCATGATCCAAGAACAGGAAGCGCTTGGCCTTTTCGTTGCGGAAACATTCGCGCGCAACATTCCACATTTCAGTATCGAAAGTGGCACTGATGGCGTCGGCGCCGGCAATCGGCAGGGCACGAGCAAACTCTTCTGCACGCGCTCCGATTGCCACTACGCTGCATGGAATGGCAAGCAACTGCTGTTTGGCATCGCATAGGGGGAGAGTGACACTAAACGTACTCCCTTCGCCAACAATGCTAGTCACGTTCAAACTTCCGCCCATGAGTTCCACCAAACTCCGCGTAATGGTCAACCCCAAYCCGGTTCCGCCAAAGTCACGGGTGGTCGAGCCATCGGCCTGAGTGAAACTTTCAAAGATTTTCTGCAGGCGATCCTCTGGAATRCCAACGCCATCRTCAGCGACAGAAATCACCAGGTTTGGCGTTTCGYTSTCACCAAAGGCCATCTTYGAGGACACTCGAATCGACCCTYTAGAAGTGAACTTCACYGCGTTGCCAAGTAAATTATGCACGATTTGACGCATGCGGATGGAATCRCCAAGTAATTCCTTTGGCARAYKGAAATCATGYTTGAAATYAATTTCGACTTTTGCGCGACCACTTAAGCGATGCAACTCCACCGTATCCAGCAAKACGGTTTCTAAGTCATAGGGGACATGTTCAATGTCCATTTTCCCAGCTTCAATYTTGGAGAAGTCCAGTAGCTCATCGATTAGCTGCAGCAGGCTCAGGCCGCAACGRCGGGMAGTTTCTAAACAAGTCCTYTGATCGTCATTCARTTCGGATTCRAGAGCGAGATCGGTCATGCCTAAAATCCCGTTCATCGGAGTCCGAATCTCGTGACTGATGTTCGCCAAGAACTCTTGYTTAGCTTGGTTTGCGGATTCAGCGCGCTKGACAGCGACTTGTAGATCTTTCTTTGCAGCACCGAGATCATGCATGATCTCGGAATTCTGGTAGCGTCGAATRAGTGCATTGTGATGCACTGCATTCGCTTTYTTYACTCCRACTCCGCAAAACAAAAAGAACACCGCAGCCATGCTGGCMATCGCGTAGTCCGGTTGTGGGGCAAAGAACATGCCAATGACCGGAGGCAGGAGYAGCAGCGAACTAAACACKGCATAACTCTTYAATCTKGCAGATAGGGTRACTACCGAAGATGCGGTAATYCCTGCRAACACCATCATGAAGAAAGCRCGGTCGGCAGCCTCYAAGTTTGGAAGTACRKACAGRAATCCCAAACTCCAAGCCAATGCGCAAGCCGAAATRCACAGGGTATGCAGCTTMAGGTCCGTGAKGTCGCCAACCTTCTTRCYACYGTTACGACGTAAATTCACCCCCCGAGCAATCACCGASATGACAATCGCGCTAGACCAAAGRGCCAGGGKCAGRGTGGGRATAYKATCTCCCTTAAACCCAATAACCATGCAGATGACCATCAAATGCCCCACAATCGCACTCTTTTCGTTGCGATATAAGTCTGCTACCAAATCGCTGCGAAAACGATCTAAGTATTGTGGAAARCGGTCGATTAGCCTTTTCTGGCGCATGATGRAGAGAATGGNAGTGACGCAAAACCACAAGACGGTTCTCTTGCGAGTTGCGACARGTCTTTATCGGCCGGTTGCCTGCAAAACCCTGAGGCTTAAAACCTSGTTGTTACCSWATAAAKGCCTGCTGCTAGGGTAGGCAYACTTGTTCCACTGGAGTCCACCTTGTCAATCAYCCTATTCCTTCTCGCCACMTTGGCGTTCCCGTCTACCCAAAAACCAGATTCCGAAGCGGTTGGCTTGCCACATCCGTCCTTCCCAGTGAACGGTTTGAGTTCTGAARMCCTTACSGCACCTGCATGGAGCGGYGCTACATGGTGGGTCGCTYTGAAGCCATCTTGGGYCAAYGGTGARACTCAATTGTTGGAGGACGATGTCCGRGAAGCTTTRCTTGACCGCGTAGTGAAYACCTTGGGCCAGCCTGAWGGRCAATTAGCGGAATGGATGGCGGCCACCGCGCCTTCTGCATTAACTTTGAATTAYCGGATTCTGGTCGATGGCAAGGAAGCCCTTGCTGGCCGTGAATCCGTGCCAATGGGCCAAGCGGTKACCTTTGGTGATTTGGTCCGCAATGCGTGYATTCTKGATTTCGATGTAGAGATYGCATCCGGATCYGGGATTTTCGACCCCATCATGGGCATTCAAGTTTCGGGTTCCTCGCTGGCCATCCAAGTGTTACCTGTGCCGRGTAAAGGTTGGACTGCCGAGGTTGCCATGGTGCACAGCCGRCGCCTGCCAGGSGAGTCCATCSCCATGAACTATGCRCAAGTCTCTGGTAAAGATCGTTTGGTAGAACGAATCTCYGAAATCGGCGGRCATGGTTTGCTCACACCTCAACAACCATTRACCATCGATCTTCCAGCCTTAGGRCCTGGACGTGTGACTTTRGAGTTAGTTGCCGATAGCCCGGYTCCCCATGGAGTCGTTGCCTTGAGCGAAGAACTCGCCTGGCTTTCGCTACCTCAATTGGCACGGACCGATTCTTGGAACRCCGTGRTCTCGRRTTGGGAGCAGGAGCGCGCCATCTGGACCAATGGTCAAGGYGGTTTAGTTTTTGARGGCCCCGATGCMGCTCAAGCAGCARCCGCTGCCATGCARGCCGCCGTCKCAAGGTTGCAACCCATGCAAGTCGATCTCAGCGTGCAGCGYATTCTTGGTGGTGTCGAAGGCGAGCGTTCCGATATGCAAGCCTCCCTCCTGGAAAACGCCACWTTGACTTTTGCACAAGGCACTTTGCGCGATGCATTGGTGGAATGGGATGTGGAAGTTGCGCAAGTCGCGCGTATTGCTGATCCGCAATTCGTCGACCTATTCTCAGGTTGGGATGGCAGCTTGCGCGGTCGACGCTTGCCGAACGGTCTCTATGAGGTGGACTTGGATTTGAGTTTTTCGGTGGTCGATGTTTCCTCCTTTGCGAGCATCCGACTTGCTGCAGCGACTTTGGGTGAGACGGGTTATGAAGGAGTCGTTCCGGCAAGTCCGGCACACACCATGAGTGTGGAAACCCCAGAAATCTCGGTGGTGCGATTTCACGGCACGTATTTGAGCGATGCAAAGGGTCGCATCGTCCTGATTCGTAGCGCGAATTCAGTCCTCGGCGAGTCCGGCCGGTTGCGCATTGAAATCCAGTTGAGCCAGTCCTGAGCGGCTCATCGGAAGCTGGGGCGGCTGCTATGCTTGCCGCCCCATGCTGCTGTACCAACATCCCGCTGCCTTACTGCTTCTTTTTGCCTGCACAGGGCCGTCGGTAAGCACCGACTCGACTGCCGCAACGGTAGCCCCTTCAAGCACCTCGCTTCCTGCACTGCAAACCCCTGCCGGTCCACCCGAGTTAGAGCTTCCGCGTCATCCAGCGCTTTCGCCCGATGCCGCGCAAGTTGCATTTAGTCATCAGGGCGATATCTGGGTTGCTCCTGTGGATGGTGGCCGCGCGGTGCGTTTGACTGCGCACGATGCTTACGACGGCCGGCCAAAGTGGTCGCCAGATGGGCAGAGTTTAGCTTTTGTCAGTAATCGCCACGGTAACTGGGATGTCTACACCATGCCGGTTTGGGGTGGTACTCCAAATCGATTAACTTGGCACTCAGAAGGGGAGCGTTTGTATCAATGGTTGGATTCCGATCGCTTGCTCATGGGCGCGCAATACGACCGTCGTTATTCACGACGCGATCGCGGAGCATGGATTGCTTACACCGATGGCCGTACGCCAACGGTTTTAGGCGATTGGGCCATCATGGCAGCCAGTGTTTCTCAAGATGGAAACACCATGGTTTATGAGCGCGGACATGGCGATCCTGCACGTCGTGCTTACCGCGGGCCAGCGAACAGTTCTCTATGGACTTATGACATGGTGAGCAATATCCACAAGCAGATCACAGAATTCGAAGGCAATGATTTAGCTCCAATGTTATCACCCGATGGCAAGACAACTTACTTTCTGTCGGACCGATCCTGTGAAGGCAATATTGGTGGACGTGATTTAGGCTTATGGAAAATGCCTACCCGAGGTGGTCGCGCACGCTTGGTCTATCACCCAGGCGGACGCAGCTTGCGTAATGCTGCGCTTTCTCAAAATGGCATGGAAGTGGTCGCCGAGTTGGATTTAGGCTTGGTGCGCATTGCGACTCAGGACGGCTCAACCACCGCATTGCCGGTCTTCGGCAGTATCGACCCTTCGGATCCTTTGGTGCATAATAAAACCGTAAACGGAGGCGCCTCTGGTATTACCCTGTCTCCGGACGGCGACAGCATTGCCTTCGTTTCTGCCGGCGATGTTTACGTGATGCGCAAACATGAGGACATCAAGCGTTGTGTACGGGTGACCACTCATCCGGCTCCGGATCACTCTCCAGTGTGGCTCGATGGAGGCGAAGAGCTTCTGTTTATCAGTGAGCGCGATGGCAATGCTGAGTTTTACATTGCAGAAGTTCCTGATGGGGACGACGATGACCGCGTGGAGCAAGAGGCGGACGTCGAAAAGGGCGCCGATGAAGAGAAAGAGGGCGATGCTGACCAAGAAGAAAAAGACGAAGACGCAACGCCGTTTTACCTGACGCGCAATTTCGAAATCGAACGCATCACTCAAACGGATCTCGATGAGTCGTCTCCAGCACTCTCCCCCGATGGGAAAACCTTGGCGTGGATTGTTGGGCAGGGCAATCTTGTGGTCGGCAATCCTGAAACTGCAGAAGTTCGTCGCACCATGGTCACTGGATTTGACGCGCCGGATTTTGATTGGTCACCCGATTCGGAATGGTTGGTTTACTCCAAGTCCGATGATGACTTCAACAACGACGTTTTTCTGCAACGCGTCAACATCGAAGGCTTAGATGCCGCGGAGCCGGGTGTGCAGCCATACAACCTGACCGTGCATCCGGACGATGACTATGGCCCTCACTGGTCGCCGGATGGTCGGCACATTACGTTTACATCGCGTCGCATGATGCTCGATGAGACCGATGTCTGGATGGTGCACCTGCGCTCGGAAGATCTGGAGATGAATAAGCAGGAGCGCTTGGAGGCTGCCGAGGCCAAGAAGAAGGCTGCAAAAGCTAAGAAAGGTAAGAAGTCGAAGAACAAGGCATCGTCCAGTAACGGCGAAGCTGACCCTTTGATCACCGGCGTCTGGGAAGGCAGTGTTACCGGACCGGAACCGGTTCCACCCACAGGATTGCCTGTCACCTTACGTTTACTAAAGGTGGGCGATGACATCCAAGGCGAAATGGAATCCATGTTGTTCTCCGCCGATTGCGAATCCTTGCTATGGGACGAAAAAAGCAGCACTTTGACTTTCGCCATGTCGATTCCCGATGGGCCGGAGGTGACTGTGGAGTTGCAAATCAACGGCGATGACATGTCCGGCATGGCTCTGGTCGATGGACAGGAGTACCCGATGTCCGGCAAACGCACCTCTTCCTTGAGCGGATTAGAGGATGAAGACTTCGCCATGGATGAGGAGGATTCTGAATCCGAAGACGCTGACGAAGAGGACGCAAGCGACGACGAAGACGACGAAGACGACGCGGCGGACGAGGTGATCATGGATTGGACTGACCTGCGTCATCGTGTGGTGCGCATGACTCGCCGTGAAGGCAATGAAACGGCTCTTGGCTGGAGCGCAGATTCCGAGAAGCTTTACTTCAACGCTAACACCGGTACTCGCCTGACCAATGGCACCAGTGCGGAATCCGGTTTCTTCAGCTTGGAAATCGACGGCGGCAAAGAGGATAAGGTCGAGAGCTCTTCCGTCGGTTCGTTGACTCTTTCGGATAAGGCTCTGTTCTATGTCAAGGGCGGCCGCATTATCAGTAAAGGCAAAACGTACGGCTTCTCGGTGCGGTTCCGCGAAGACTTGCGCGAAGTGCGTGAGGAAGTGCTCGGCGAAGTTTGGCGTGCTTTAGACCGCAACTTCTACGACCCAGAATTTCACGGTCACGATTGGGCAGGTTCTCTCGCTAAGTGGGGGCCAGCAGCGCGCGTTGCCAGTACCCGCGAAGATTACGGCGAAATGGTGAACTGGATGCTCGGCGAAATGAATGCCAGCCACATGGGCTACTATAGTTTTGGCAGTTCGGCCGCTCGCGAAACTGATTCGCCTGGCATGGGCTTACTTGGAGTCCTTTGGGATGAATCGCACTCTGGCGATGGCCGCCGAGTAGAGACCGTGCTTGCTGGCACCCCTGCAGCGCGCAGCATCAGCCAGCTGCATGAAGGCGACATCGTCCTTGCGGTCAACGGCGAAACCTACCTGGAAGGTGGCAACTGGCAACGCCTGATGTCAGGCACCTCCGGCCGCCCAACTTTCCTCGAAGTCATGGACTCCAACCTCGCTCTCCGCGAAGTCATCATTCGGCCAACCGGTTCGATCAATGCTGCGCTTTACCGTCGCTTTGAAGACATCACCCGCGCGCGCGTCGAAGAAGCTTCAGGTGGCCGCCTTGGTTACATCCACATTGAATCGATGAGCACCGGACCGCTGGTGGAGTTCGAACGCGATCTGTTTGCAGCCGGCGCAGGCAAAGATGGCTTGTTGATTGACGTGCGCGAGAACGGTGGCGGTTGGACCACCGACATGATTCTCTCCATGCTCACGGTGCGCGATCACGCGCTAACCATTCCGCGAGGGGGAGGCGAAGGTTATCCGCAAGGTCGCCGCGTATTCGCCACTTGGGATAAACCGATCGTGGTGTTGTGTAATGAAAACAGTTACTCCAACGCCGAGATCTTTTCCTGGGCGATCAAGACTTTGGATCGCGGACCCTTGGTGGGTAAAGCGACCTTTGGCGCGGTGATCTCCACCGGAGGAACCAGCCTGATGGATGGTTCCTTTGTGCGCCTTCCTTTCCGCGGTTGGTATGTGAACGATAAAAATTACACCAATATGGAGTTGAATGGTTGCCCAGTGGATTACCCAGTGGAAAACCTTCCGGGCGATGGCTTGATGGGCTTGGACCGCCAGCTTGAAAAAGCCATCGAAGTGGGCCTTAAACAGCTCTAAGTGCCGGGATTTAAAGATTTTGGCTGCGTTTGCCCTGCTTCAGGCGTAAAGTAGGGCGGCGGAGACCCCAACATGAATCCTCAAGAACTCGAAACCGCACAAACCAGCGCCCCTACTTTTTGGGAGGACTTTTTTTCCTTCCTAAGTGCCGAATCGCTTCAAGACTTAATGTCTTGGGAATTCTGGCTGGTTGTGACCATTGTGTTGCTCGCAGGTGAAATCCTAACTTCTGGATTTTTACTCGGCGCACTCACCCCTGGAACTCTTCTTGCCGCAATTTGCGCAGGACTTGGTTTCAATATGTACGTGCAGCTCACCGCATTCGTGGTAGGCACTTTGGCTGGGTTGATTTACTTGCGCCCCATCTTCATGCGTAAAGTCATGGGGAAAAGCGTCCCTTCTAATGTTGGCGCCTTGGTTGGCGCGACAGGAGAAGTCACCGAAGACATCTCCGGCGATGCCCCTGGGCGCGTCAGAGTGGTTTCCGAAGAGTGGCGTGCCCGCTCGTACACCGAATTCGCAACCGGAACACGGGTGCAGGTTCTTTCCGTAGAAGGCAACACTTTGATTGTTGGCCCCGCAGAGTAATTTCGTTTCCCCCTAAGATTCAATCATGATTTTCGTCCTTTTAGGTTTAGCCGCCCTCGTTGTACTTCTTGCAATTCGAGGCCTCAAGATTATTCGCCAAGCAGAGGTCATGCTTATCGAACGACTTGGTAGATTCCATCGCACTTTGGATCCAGGGATTAACATCATCTGGCCATTTATCGATCGTCCACGGCCGATTTCGTGGCGTATGCGCATCCAGAGTTCTCGTGGATCTATCACCCGCACCATTCAATCGAATGTTGTGGATTTACGCGAGCAGGTGTTCGACTTCCCCGAGCAAAGCGTGATTACGCGCGACAACGTGGTCATTGAAGTCAACGGTTTGCTTTACTACCAAGTGACCGATCCGCGTCGTGCAATCTACGAGGTTGCCAACCTGCCTATGGCCATCGAAAAGCTTGCGCAAACCACCTTGCGTAACATCATTGGTGAAATGGAGCTCGATATGACCTTGTCGAGCCGCGATGAAATCAACAGCAGAATGCGCACCGTGTTGGACGATGCCACCGATAAATGGGGCGTCAAAGTCAACCGTGTGGAGCTGCAGGACATCAGTCCGCCACCTACCGTGGTGCAGGCCATGGAGAAGCAGATGAAGGCAGAGCGTGAACGTCGTGCGGTGATTCTGGAAGCCGAAGGTGTGAAAGCCTCCCAAGTGCTTCGCGCACAAGGTGAACGCGATGCAACCATTGCGGTGGCGGAAGGCAATCGTAAGAGCCGTATTCTGTCGGCAGAAGGGGAAGCCAAGGGATTGGACCTGGTGCGGATCGCTTTGGAAAACTCAGACACCAATGCAGCGCAATACCAAATTGCTAAGGCTTACCTCGATACTCTGCAGGACATCGGTCGCAATGGCAAAGGCGATAAGACCGTCTTCTTGCCGTTCGAAACGGCAGGTGTTCTTGGCAGCATAGGTGGCATCAAGGAAATCCTTGGTGCAAGTGGAAATGGGGGGACTCCAGGTCCAACTCCAACCACGCCGCCGCCGTTGCCGCGTTAAGGAAGCTCTGATTAAGTATGGTGCGGGAGGCCGTGGATGGAAATCGTTTGCCCCAAGGCGCGAATCGAAGGCTGTAGTGTCGCTACAGGCAAG
>NVWJ01000006.1 GCA_002746235.1 Planctomycetota bacterium | reverse complement strand
ATCTTGCCTGTAGCGACACTACAGCCTTCGATTCGCGCCTTGGGGCAAACGATTTCCATCCACGGCCTCCCGCACCATACTTAATCAGAGCTTCCTTAGTAAACTCTGATTTAGTACTTTCCGTCCGGTTATTCRGGCGCCCAGGTTTTTGCCAAAAAGCGTACCGCAAGGCAAACTGGGATGGCGAGCATGGCCTTTAGCATCAGGTCTGTTTCGCTACTGGCTAAGAGTACTAATCCAGGGATGAGCGGTGCGGAGCCCAAGGCATGGCGCACCATGCCTTGCACTTTTTGCGGCTCCCAATATTCGTAGCGCGCTTGGAAGGCTGGGCGCACCACATAAAGTGCGACGCAAATCCAAACTGGAAGGAAGAAGGGCGAAACCGCGCCATCGTAAAACAGGACGGCGGGGGTCAAGCTTGCCATGAGCATGAAAGAYAATCCGTTGATACCCTGAACWCCCTGTTCTTCTTTTTGTGCAAGACGCGATGCAAACAGGAAGTAAAGCGCATAGGCRCCGACCGGGCCATARCCCAGTTCCGCTCGTCCTGCGTCATATCCCCAAGTGGCATACGCGGCAAARCTGAKGCTYARWGCACGTGCTGCGGCGAGAAGTGCTGGGCCRATGTGTTGGCGCRATGCAGAGCTGGATAAGTCATAAGCCAAGATGATGCTCAGCAGAATCAAAGTCGGCCAACGMAGGTGAGGGCCAGCYGCTTCCGCCAGGGYKATTGCRCCACCGAAAAACAAAACRACCATGACTGCKGCTGCTGCCGGTGAGATACGNCCGTCRACTAAAGGGCGCGCGCGGGAGGCTTCGCGATCTTCTTTGATATCGCGTAAATCATTSAGCATCATGCCGCCGTGGTAAAGCAGCARYAARGCACCGCCGGCGAGCARRGTGGTGCGTTCCCAGATGCCGCCGACCARGAGYAGSCCAACRTAAAARTCCCACAGRATGGTGGGCATRAGCGCAATGCGTGCRAGTTGRAGCCAGGATYGCATYTCAGTCAAASAGGCGTTGRATGTCCARWATGGTGACGAAAACTAACAGGAATAACACCGCAAAAGTGCCGATGACTTGAAAGCCCATTTGTACTCCCATGCTGACCGGGCGTCGGGCGATGATTTCGTACAAAGCAAAAACGATATGGCCACCATCGAGCGCCGGAATAGGCAAAAGGTTTAGGACTCCAAGGTTCACCGAAATCATGCACAGGAAAAAGAACAAGGGGATCATTCCCTGACTTGCAAAGCTATGCGTTGCGGTGCCAATGCTAATGATGCCGCCTAAGTTTTTTTTGTCGATGGAGCCAGAAACCATCCGCTGTAAGGTGGTGAAGACCTCGCCGACCATGCTTTTTGCTTCTTGGAATCCGAGCGCGAAGGCACGCAAGGGACTACGTGTCTGCACCTTCTCCATAGCAATGCGCCTTTCCAAGTCGTAAGCAACCCCTGGAATCGGAGCTAAGGTGATTTCGACCTTGCGCGAAATGTCCGAGTCTGGTGCGATGACATCGAGGATGAGCGTGGTGGAAATTCCTGCATGCGAATCCCGGTCAAGGATCAAGCTGCGCAGTTCCTCGAAGCTAGGTACCGGTTCATCATTGACCCGTAGGATGCGACAGCCATCGGCCAAACCCGCAAGTGCGGCGGCACTGCCTGAGCGAACGCCATAGCGAACTTCCGAGGTGGCCGTGAGATGTAGATTCGCAATGGTTTCCGCAGCAGTCAGCAGCAGAGGYCGCTCCAAAACGGTTTCGATGGGTGAGGTATCGGAACCGGCAGGGAGATAGGTGAAGGACTCCAATCCGCCAGCATGATGGATGGCTAGGAGGACATCGCCACGCCCGCGCACCGCACGTTGGTTCACAACCAGTAATTCCGAGCCTTCCAAAAAGACTTGATCAAAGGGGCCGCTAGCGATCTCGACCTTACGCTGAAGCGGTGCAATGCCGATTTGATTTGGCGCGTTTTCAGGGATTAGGGGAGTGGCTACGACGACGGCTGTCTGCGTATTTCCATCAGCATCGAGATAGGTGACCTGCAAATCCGCGGCCTTCAGTCGGGCATCATCCAGGGCTGCCTCAAACAAGGCGCCACTATGACTTGGCACTCCGTTGACGCTCTGGATCGTTGCCCCGCCAGCAGCCTTGGCAAAATCGGTCCCTGGCTTGAAGTGCAATTCCAATAACGGGTTCGCGCCAATTCCCTGAAAGCCATTTTCGGCGTCATAAGTTGGAGTTAGCTGCAGGTGACGGTTTTCGCCGTCGAGTCCTTGCACCACCATTTCGATGGGTCGTTCGCCTGGCGCAAGAGCGACCGAAGAATTCACGTGGCGAAATCCATAAACGGTACGTCCATCGACTTCGAGAACTCGGTCTCCGGCTTGAAGGCCAGCTTCCCACGCGGATTCGCCAGGAGTCACGCTGCCAATCACCGGTGCTTCAAAAGGGACTCCCATCATGAACAAAACCGGAATCAGCAAAAACGCAAACAAGAAATTAATGATGATGCCGCCGGAGTAAAACAGCAGACGTTGTGGCGCACTAGCGTAAAACAAATCWCCTGGTACGGGGGCMAKGTTTGGRTCTTCMCCGGCCACGCGGACATAGCCTCCAAGAGGAATCCAGGCCAAACGAAAATCACATCCGTTGTGATGCCATCCGAACATGCGTGGGCCAAACCCAAGCGAAAATACATGYACCTTAATGCCAACCGCGCGTGCAGCAAAAAAGTGTCCAGCTTCGTGAAGCAACAGCAAAAGGCCRATGCCAAGGACAGTGAAAAGGGTGGCCATCATCGGCTTGTAGTCGTAGTCAAAAGGTCGGCAACGAAATTGCGGGCGCGCTGATCAGCAGCATAGACCGCGCTAAGGTTTGGAATCGGGTCGCCACCCATGGTTTCAAGGGCGACGCGGCACAGTTCGGCAATTCTCAGGTAGGCGATTTCACCAGCGAGGAAGGCGGCGACGGCCACTTCATCGGCGGCATTCAGAACCGCTCCCGCATTGCCGCCCAWTTCTGCAGCCATCCAGCCAAGTTCWAGCGMGGGATAGCGGGCTASGTCGGGYTCYTCGAAGCTWAGGTTTGCGAAMARCTTKGSGTCGAAKCCTTGCAGYGGMGARGTGARSCGYTCSGGATAATGAATCGCGTAGTGAATCGGCAAGCTCATGTCGGGCGGRCCRAGTTGGGCGAGCATGGAGCCATCTAAAAACTCCACCATGGAGTGCACCACGGATTGCCGAYGCACTAGCACTTTGATTTCTGGAGCAGCAATGTYGAACAAGAAACGCGCTTCAATGATTTCGAAGGCCTTGTTCATCATGGTTGCGGAGTCCACCGTAATGCGCGGYCCCATRTCCCAGTTGGGRTGRTCTAAGGCTTGCKCKGGAGTGACCWTGGCAAGMTCATCGATTGGAARATCTCGCAGAGCGCCRCCCGATGCGGTCAGCCAAAGGTTRCGGACATCGTCATGCTTSGCGCCAACTAAGCATTGAAATATGGCGCAATGCTCGGAATCTACTGGAATGATTTCGGCGCCCGTTTTTCGCGCCAAGGGCATGAGCAAATCACCGGCCATCACCAAGGATTCCTTGTTTGCYAAGGCCAAGCTGCGKCCAGATTTCAAAACCGCCTCACTGAAGGGGAGGCCGGCCGCACCAACCATGGCGTGAAGGCAGACGTCGTAATCGCCTTGCTCAAGAAASRCGAGAAGAGCTGCGTGTTCTTCTGGGATTCCGGTTTGGAARCGAAGGGCGCTTGAAGGCCCCAAATCTTGCAATTTTTCCGCCTGCCGGTGACACGACATAGCCACCACCTGCAGGGGCGAGCAGGACTCTTCCAGGATATTCAGGGCCTGTATTCCAACAGTACCAGTGGCTCCCAGAATGACGAGACGGCGGGGGGATGACATCGTTGCAGGAATGATACGCGCGAGCGGGTAGAATCGGTGGCGATGAGCGAGCCGACCTCCTCGAATTCCCTCAGCTACCGTGACGCTGGCGTTGATATCGCCGCGGCGGAAGCTGCTCTTGATGCTTCCAAGGATGCGATTCACCGCAGTCACGGTGAGCGCGTGCTTGCCGATGTAGGCAGTTTTGGCGGGTTATTCCGTGCCGACGGTCTTGCGGAAAAGCCGGTCCTGGTGGCTTCGAATGATGGTGTAGGTACCAAAATTCGAATCGCATCGGCGATCCAACGCTTTGACACCGTCGGACGTTGTTTGGTGCAGCATTGCATCAACGACATCCTGGTGCAGGGCGCGGAGCCGTTGTTCTTCCTTGATTATGTAGGGGTCGGAAAACTGGATCCGGAAATGGTGGCTTCGGCGATTACTGGGGTTGCGAATGCATGCGCCGATCATGGCGTGGCTTTGCTTGGCGGCGAGACCGCTGAAATGCCGGGCGTTTATCCAGAAGGCGAGTTCGACCTCGTCGGCACTGTGGTGGGTGTGGTGGAGCGCGATGACCTGATTGACGGCAGTGCTGTCAATCCTGGTGACAAATTGATTGGCTTGCCATCGGTCGGTTTACATACCAACGGATACTCGCTTGCCCGTCGCATTGTCGAAGAGCGCATGGGCATCACCTACACCGACACCTTCCCGGGCGATACCCGCAGCGCGGCCGATGTGCTTTTGGACCCACACCTTTGTTATCTGGAGACCTTGCGGCCGTTCTTGAAGAACAAAGGCTTACATGCCATGGCGCATATCACCGGTGGTGGAGTTCCGGGGAACTTGCCGCGGGTGCTGAATGGACTCGGCGCCAAGGTTTCGCGCAATGCTGTACCGGAGCAAAACGTTTTTCAGCAACTTTGTGCGGCCGGCAACGTGGAACGGGACGAGAGCTGGAAGGCCTTCAACATGGGCGTCGGCATGATTCTGGTCGTCGACCCAGGTTCTGAAGAGGAATTCCTCACCGCTCTGAGTGCGCAAGGCCAAACCGCCTTCGCCATGGGTGAAATCAGTGCCGACGTCGAGGGCGTGGCTTGGTTGGACTAATTTTATGGCTGTGGGGCACTTTTGCCTCGAACATCATCGCGCCTCAGGAGCCTTATTCTGAGCGCCACTTGGACCGGGTGCAGAAGCWMYKMASTNWGCYGNNMACCCAGATCAGTTGCCATGGCTGAAAACTTTGTTTCAGTCGCTGACAAGAGTTGAGCATGGGCCTCCGGGCATCGTCCGCCAAGGCTGGGCCTGTATGGCCGCAGAAGGCACCGATCTCGCCCAGGCCAATTTCATTGTTTACTGTCGACGTCAAGCGTTACCGTTGCCTGCAAAAACGGTAGCAGAGGGGGTCCATTCGGATTTAGAACGAGCTTTATCTCTTTGGGGTGAAGGTCGTTTGGCGGAAACTCTGCAAGCATTGGAAACCGGGCTTGAGGCCTATTCCGGCGACTCTCGTTATCGTGGAAATCTTGATTGGCTTTCGATGCAGCCTCCGCAGCAGGTTTCTGCCGTTTCCACTTCTCGCGAACTGGCTCAAGCCGTGCTCGCTACTCGAATCTCGCGCCTTTAAGCTAGTAACCACATGAAGCGATTCCTCTCCCTTCTCGCCGCTTTGGCATTTTCTCTGCAGCTTCCCGCGCAGAGCGAACCGGAAATGAAATCCGGTGACCTTAAGAAACTCGGCAAGCCTTTCGGCGAATGGGTAGATGCCAAGATTGAAGGCGATCCTGGTAAGGCTTCCGATATGTTGCTGAAGCTCGATGGTCTTGTCGTGAAGATGGATAAGAAATTGAAGGGGCGCTCTGCATTGTCCATGGTGCGCGATTGGGAAATCATTTTGCAAACCGGGCGTAGTTTTAAGAAGTCGGGAAAAAATATTAAAAAGGGAAGAATCATCGAGCAGGAATTAGGAGCCTACGGAACTTATCTGGTTTGGCTTCCGGCCAAATACAAGCCTGACAAAGTGAACTACCCGGGCATCTTGCTTTTGGATTCCGATCCGCAAGCCACYATCGAAGGCTTGTCGGAGGAAGTAAAGGAAGCTTTCATCATTCTTGCACCGATCATCACTGGGTTGGATAAAACGGTCTTGATGGARGCGGAAGGRCGCAAYCTCATCATTGGTCCGATTGGTCGCGGAACRGTTWCTTATCGTCTAGACCGGCATCGTCTGTTCATGATTGGCAAGGGCGACCAAGGGGYCTCCTTCGCTGCTGCCTATGCAGCTGTTTTACCGCATTACTTTTCKGGYGTGGCTTTGGTGAATGGCGAAATGGGCGAGGTCAAAGGCRYTCGYAACCACGACTTGCTTCCGGTAGAAAAGCAGGATTCGGTGGAAGYWGCAGCCAACTGGGTGTTGGGSYTAGATCCTGCGGATAAATACCCGACCGACTTCGAGGTGGAGTTAGTGGAACCTTGGCAAGGAGTTTACTATTGGGTCCAGGCACTGAAATACGATTCYGGAGAAGAYGTRCCGGAAGGYGAAGTGTCCAAGTTGAAAATCTCGGTKGAMCGCAGCACCAATACCATCACCATCGATGGCGCCCACGTTTACCAAATACGCTTAATGCTGAATGACATCTTGGTGGATTTAGAYAAGCCCATCAATATTTTGCGCAAYGGCCAGTCCTATTCTTTTCAAGCTTCGCGTTCTTTAGGCACTTTGCTGCAGAACTACGTAGGAAGTTTGGACGGTACGGTTTATCCAGCTCAGCTTCGGCAGCTAGATTTGCCTTCTGAGTCGAAAGAACCAACCGACGGTTAAGGAGGTTCAGCCATGACGTTGCTAGCAGCGGGGTTGGCAGGATTTGCTGTYCTTGCCGTMGAGATTCTTGGKGTKCACYTGTTGGCGCCRTGGTTTGGYACTTCYGCATTRGTGTGGAGCCARCARATTGGMKTGGTNCTTGGNTGCCATCGCYCTSGGCGGCTTRCTYGGCGGACGGCTTGCCATGCGCAGTAAGGCGCCCATGCGCGCCGCMGCGATATGCCTTTTTATTGGTGGGGTGTTGTTGAGTTCTGGCATCTTTTTGYTGGAACCYTTTGCCCTAACTCTTCTYCCRGAGGGTTTAACTTTGGATGAAGCTGCGGGYGTGTTTCAACGCGGCGCGTTTACCGCMGCCATGTTGTTTTTCGTGCCACCTGTACTCATGCTTTCCATGTTGAGTCCTATGTTGATTCAAATCCGATCCGSCGAGTGCGGACCTGGACGCGCGGCCGGMGACATTTCTGCTGCGGGAACTTTGGGATCCTTGCTTGGCGTTTTCTTTTCTACGTTCTATGCGATTCCTGTTTTAGGAGTTCGTCTCACTCTAGTTATGACTTGCGTGGCTTTGCTGCTTGCAGGAGCCCTGTTATGGAATCGGAAAGCATTGAGTGTTGTTGCGGTACTTCCGCTGGCGCTCTTGCTGATTCCAGATCCAGCGGCGGCCGCGAACCTTCCATCTGGCGCTGAAGTGAAAGCGGTAGCGAACAGTTCCTACCAGCATTTRCGCGTGATTGAATTCGAGGACGGTGAGCGATGGCTGCAAATGAACGAAGGWTTAGATTCCTTTCAGTCCAAATGGCGCCCTCATCAAATTTGGCCAGGAGGCTATTACGATTTATTCGCGCTGGCTCCYATCYACGCWCGTTTYCAAGCGCCGACCGATGATGTCACCCCACTGARGACATGGATTCTTGGTTTTGGGGCGGGRAGCGCCATGGAGCCACTCATCTTTGGAGCCACYCCCCTGAGRCTTGAGGCGGTRGGGGTGGAGCTCGATCCAGCRGTGGTGGAACTTGGTCGTACCTGGATGCCGCTTGATCCTGAGACCGCGAAGCAGGTACAAGTTGTYGCTGGYGCCGATGCCCGCAGTTTGTTGCGTGTTGCARAAAATGAYTTGGACATTATTTTGTTGGATGCYTACGCRCGCCAGTTTGAAATCCCATTGCACCTTGCAACRAAGGAGTTYTTTGCTGAGGTCTATGGGCATTTGCGGCCGGGTGGAGTGTTGGTKCTAAATCTTGGCACCACCGCAAGCATTGACGCAGAAGTTGGTTTTGTCGAYCGCATTCGCAAGGGGTTGGAACTTAGCTTTGGCGATAACATTCGTTTGCACCGAGTTCCACGCAGTCGCAACTGGGTGGTGTTTGCGCGCAAAGAGTTTTCGTTTCCWGATATCGAGGAGCTGATTGGTTTGTTGCCTTCAGARATCCCAATTGAAGTCGGGGCTGCCTGTCTTCCTGGTCAAACCAGAGAGGGTGGRGTTGCTAAAGAAGGAGTTGTGCCTTTCACCGATGACCTTAATCCTTTGCAAATCCAGCAAACTCTGGAGTGGTGGCAGGAGGCTCCCTAGTGAGGTCTATCCTTGTCGGCCTGTGCATGGCTTTTGCCTTTAGCGCGATGGCCTCGGCGCAACAAAGTCCGCTCCCCACTGACGCCAAGAGCTTGTTGCAAAAGCACAGCACTTGGATTGGATTATCATCGACCCGTCGTGCTGAAGAATCTCTAAGCTTAGAGCGCGCCTTCGTTTATTTACAGGCAGGCGCAGAGGGAGAATTGCGTGAGGAAGTTTCAAACCTCACCGAGCGACACCCCGACGCGCTTCGATTTGCAATGCAAGCGGATTGCTGGAACCCAGCTAATTTTCGAGCAGGTCGTGATCGCGCGGATGACTGGCTGCAGCAATTTCCGAACCGCGCCGAGTCTGAGACGAAATTCGTTGAATCCGTGCGCACTTATCTTGGCGATGCCGAGTCGCGGCGCGATTATGTTCATGAACGCGCTGGTTCGAGTCGTTGGTTTCCATTGGGTGCCGGTCTGCTTGTTTTGTTGATTGCTGCTGGTGCTATGCGGCTTCTCCCATGAGTGCTTTTCTGCGACGAAAAGCCACGCCAGACCAGCTGTTCCTTTACCGCCCCGGTGGGGGCGAATGGRTCAGAGAGTTGCCGGCGGGCACTCTGRCCTCCTTGCGCGATCAGTTGCTGGAGAAGGGAGGGGCCATTGCAGCTTTGCAATGGGAACATTCCCGTCAACTGGGTTGGGCGTTCCTTGCCGGGATTTGGTGGGATGATTTARCGTCCCCACAGAGTGCCTATTTGCGCGAAATMGGAAAGCCAGGAAGAGGTGGTTTAGAGCTTCAGGTTGATTTGTCCGTGAATGAATCYCTRCGCGAGTACGGCGAAGACTTGGCGCGYWTGCTGTCYGGCAAGAGCARACTCCAGGAAGTCCAGTCCAGCGCGYCYGAACCAGCGYCCGAACCAGCGCCCGAACCAGCGCCCGAACCAGCGCCCGAACCAGCGCCCGAACCAGCGCCCGAACCAGCGCCCGAACCAGCGCCCGAACCAGAGCCTGAACCAGAGCCTGAACCAGAGCCTGAACCAGAGCCTGAACCAGAGCCTGAACCAGAGCCCGTCGTCGAGGTGGTCATGCCGGGGCAACGTGTCGAGGGGGCTCGTGGAAGGCACTGGCAGCAAGATTCGGAAGACCTCTTCTCCGTTGCTGGCGAGCTCCATCCAGACGATTTAATTGACCACGGCCTGGAGATTGGCAAGGAAGATCTTCCCTGGTTAAACCCTGGCGATGCCATCATTTCTCCCCGCCGCGGCCCGTGTCGCATCAAGCGGGTTGAAGACGATGCTGGACAGATTGTGGCTAAGAATGAAAATGGGCAGATGGTTGTCATCGAATTCGAAGAACTTCTGTCAGAGTTCCAATTCGATGACGGTAACTAAGGAAGCTCTGATTTAGTCTGACGGCGACTCCGCAGCCGAAATCGCCTGCCCCAACGTTGCTTCATCTTGGGCTGTTCCGACACTTCAGCCTTCGATTCGCGCCTTGGGGCCAACGATTTCGATCCACGGCCTCTCGCGCCGGACGAGATCAGAGCTTCCCTAAGTTTCCATGAAATGGGGGAGACGCAGGTGCGCCAACCCCCAAGAAATGGTCAGCAATGACCCTTAGCGTATATCTAAAATTCCAGTGCCCGTTTGCCTATCCGTCAAAGTGATGACAGCCGCGCGATAGTTCAAGTCACTTCCAAAGACTGAATTCCACGGCATCAAATCTTTGTCTGCAACCATGCCTAAGGACACCGCGGCGAAAGCGCGTCCAAGTTGGTTGATACGTGAGTTTTTCATGGTGTTCACCAGTGGGGTCACTGAACTTTTATCTCCGATAAAACCCAAAGCGGTTGCAACCGCGGAAAGTACCGACAATTTCGGTTTGCGTCCATTTTCAGGAACCAGGTAAACCAGAAGATTTGAGACGGCACTTCGGTCTTGCATAAGCCCTAATCCAATGCTCGCTTGCATAAGCATTTCTGGATCGCGTTTTGATTCCGCAACGATTTGTTTGAGTAGTGGAAGATGTTCTCTCGCGTGAAGTAATCCGAGAGAAATAGCAGCATAGCCTCGGAATTGAGATACGCGATATTCATCCAGGCTTGCCCGAATTGGTGATTTCGCCAATTTGTAATCCATGAGCCCAAGGGCAATGGCATAGGCGCCTTTAGCTTCGGGCGATTTTTGACTTAGAAATTTTTCCAGCGTCGCTTCCATAGCAAGTGGGTGAAGGGATTTCCCCTTTTCCTTCAAGAGGAATGCCATGACTCCAAGTGATAGTCCGCACCATGGTTCATAGAGGGTGCTGGATTTCTTCATCTTGGTGACTAAGAAGTCAGTCACTTGATTGCGCATTGCGAGATCGGCCGCTCCCAGGTATGCCATGGAGATAGCGGTGAAGTTTTTAAGCTGTCGGCTGCGACCCTTTTTTTGAATGTGCTGGAGGATGTCAAAAATCTCTGGATTCCTAGAATCGCCAGTAACCGCAAGCATGCCTAAAGCCTGCACTGATGATTGTTGCAAAAGTCGGTTGGTCTTGCGATTTTTAAGGTACCCCATGAGTTGATCGATGACAGCATCGCGAGTGGTATTCCCGGGTGGTAGATTGCGCAATAACTTCGCCATGGCATTGGGGATGTGCGCCAAGACTAGCTGGTCCATTTTGTCTTGGTCGAGTAGAACGCTCAAATTCTGAACGACCTCAGTCGGGTCTTCTATGTCCAAAATTCCCAATCCAATAACGCATGCAACCCGAATGTCTTTACTGGCGGAAGAATCCGTTATGAGGGTCGCGTACAGGAGGTCGGCGACCTTTTCCTTAATCTCATTTCGCTTGGACTGCCTGCCGATAAGGGAAAGGCTGAATGCAGCAAAAGCGCGCGTACGCCTACCAACTTCCGTGCTGCCCGCCAATTCCTTGCCCGCCTTARTCTCCAGTAAAAGGCTTTCTAGAATGGGGATTGCGCCTTCATCTTGCATAATCCCATAAGAGATAACTGCCGTCTCACGCACCTCCTGAACGGATGCATCCAGGTGGGTTTCGAAAATACCACGACAGTCCTCAGGGCGAACCCCGATTTTGGCCAAGGCAATCATGCTGGCCGTAGCTATGTCAGGATTTCTTTCCTTCCCAATCAGTTCGATCAATGCAGGAACCACGAGGTTATGGATTTGCAAACGAGAGGGAGCCATAGTGTTTGCTATTTTTGCACCATTCCCTAGGCCCGCCAAAGGGCCGGCGCCATCGGTGATTGGTAAAGCTCCTCTCACCTTGACCTTGAGATTGAGGAAGCGGTCCTTATTGAACTCCCACCAGAAAACCCAAGTGGATAAATCTTGGCCGATGGCTTGGTTTCCCGTAGTTGCGTTCGGACCGGTAGGCGCCATTGGAGTTGGTGGAGTGGCTGGACTTGGGGGGCTCCCCGAGGGTGGGGTTGATGGTGGCGTTCCCGGGGKAGATGSGGTCGTAGGCGCAGGAGGAGTCGTTCCGGCCGGAGGCCTTCCACCCGGTGGCACGACATCTTCGGGGCCAATGTAAGTGCCGCCGTGTGCAGCAAGGTCTGCGGAACTGAAAGAGAATCCAGCCACAAGAGTGAAAATTAAGTACCAACATTTCATGATTTGAACTCATAAGTTAATGAGTGGAAAACCTATTGCAATGTTTGTGCCAGTGAAGTAATTAGTTAAAAAACCAATTTGGTTTCGATATCGGAACATAAAAAAACAGGGGAGACGCGTTTGCGTCTCCCCTGGAGTTGTCGCCCTTTTGTGGGCGGCTAATCCTTACAGGATGTCAAGGATGCCGGTGCCGGTTTGCTGGTCGATCAAAGTCGAAACCGATGCGCGGTAGTTGAGGTCTTCACCGAAGATCGAGTTCCAAGGCATGATGCCCTGGTCAGCAACCATTCCTAAAGAAACCGATGCAAAGGCGCGACCGAGTGAAGTGAGACGATCATTGCCAATCGTGTCGACGAGAGGTTGAACCGAACTCTTATCACCGATGAAACCCAGGGCAGTTGCAACTGAAGAAAGCACTGCAAGACGAGGCTTCTTGCCATCCTCTGGAGCGAGGTATGCCAAAAGCTTAGTCACAGCATTGCGATCCTTCATTAGGCCAAGGCCGATGCTGGCTTGCTTGAGCAGGTCTGGATCGCGCTTGGCTTCGTCGACGACTTCGCCGATGTAACCCATGTATTCGCGWGCGTTGAGGAGCCCCARRGAGATGGCAGTGTAGCCACGGAACTGAGATTCACGGAAGTCTTCWAGAGCAACSCGAAGGTCCGTCTTTGCAGCTTCGTTCTTCATCAARCCTAGMGCGATYGCGTAAGCACCYTTTGGYTCTGGRGAGCGAGTYTTCTTGAACTTAGYCAAGGTYGCTTCCATAACTAGTGGGCTAATTGCTTCGCCGTTCTCGTTGAGCATGAAGGCCATGACRCCAAGCGCCAAGCCACACCAAGGCTCGTAAGGRGTGCTCGACTTCTTCATGTGATCGACCAAGTACTTGGTGACATCGTCACGGGTCTTACCYTTRTCGGCAACGCCGAGGTAAGCCATGGAGATGGCAGTGTAGTGCTTGATTTGCTGATCCYTWCCYTTCTTYTGCTGATGCACAAGAATGTCAAAGATGTCTTGGTTGCGTGGGTCACCAGCAACCGCGAGCATGCCGACAGCTTGGATGGCCGACTGGCGAACCATCTTYTTGCGCTTAGGCTTGTTYTTCAGAATCTTGATTAGCTGGTCAATGGTTGCGTCGCGGGTGGCATCGCCGGCTGGCAGGTTGCGCAGCAGCTTGGCCATGGCGTTTGGAATGTGAGCTAGAACCAGYTGGTCCATGTTTTGCTCGTCCAAAAGTGCGCTTAGCTTGCGTACSRTTTCAGTGGGTTCCGGAAGATCCAGAACRCCRAKKCCRATRACACARGCKACRCGAATRTCTTTGATGGCMGAGTCATCGGTGACAAGYACATCGTARAGAGTATCGGCAACRCTTTGCTTCAATTCTTCGCTGGTAGATTCACGCGCGATGAGAGCTAGGCCGTAGGCAGAGAAGGTGCGGGTGCGAAGATTCACTTCCTTACCGCCGGTCATGTCTTGACCTTCCTTGGAATCGCGCAGAAGAAGTTCAAGCGCCGGAAGTGCGCCTTCATCTTTCATGATGCCGTAAGAAAGGGCAGCGGTTTCAGAAATTTCCTGTACTGGGGAGTCCAGGTGCTTCTCGAAAACCTTGCGTGCATCTTCCGCACGGAAACCAATCTTGGCCAAGGAAATCATGGTCGCAGTTGCGATGTCACGATCGTCTTCCTTTTCCATAAGATCAAACAACGCCGGAACGATGATGTTTTGAATCTGCGGAGTGGTTGGGGCCAAGGTGTTCGCAACCTGTGCGCCAGCGCCAAGACCCGCGAGGGGGCCAGCGCCATCGGTTACGGTTGCAGCACCGTGAACCTTTGCCTTCAGGTTGAGAAAGCGGTCCTTGTTGAATTCCCACCAGAACACCCAAGTGCTTAGGTCTGGACCTGCAGAACCGCCACCACCGGTGGTCGGGCCAGCGCCAGGAGTGGCTGGGCTACCAGGAGTAGCTGGAGTCGCCGGCGTGGCGGGCGAACTAGGGGAGCTTGGTGAGCTCGGACTGCTAGGGGAGCTTGGTGAGCTCGGAGCAGCAGGAGGAGAAGCACCGCCGCCTCCAGGAGGAACGGTATCCCCGGGGCCCTTATAGGTGCCGCCGTGAGCGGAAAGGTCCGCGGAGCTGAATAGGAATCCAGCCGCGAGAGCGAAAATCAGGTACCAGCGTTTCATGTTATGTTTCCTCGGGTTCAGAGGCATTGCTACTAATGCAAAGATTGTACCAACCTGAAACCGGCTTGAAAAAGCCATATGGTTCCTTTCCGGGAACACTTCGGGTTGCTTTTCTAAACTTCGCGCTTATATTAAAGAGCAATGCGTCTCTTTTTAGTCCGTCATGGGGCCGTTCAACCGGCTCGTCATGGTTCCTTTTATGGAGGAACCGAGGTCGATTTGAGCCCTGAAGGACGTATAGAGGCTGAAAAAGCGGCGTTTCAGCTTCAAACGATACCTTTGGAGGCGGTTTATGCCAGCCCATTGAGTCGTGCCCAATATGGAGCTTTTCAGGTGCTGAAAGGGCGGAAAAAACTGGAAATGACCACCCTGGATGGCTTCCGAGAAATTGCCCGTGGCCGCTGGGTTGGAAAAACGCCAGCGGAAGTCGACGCCGCATATCCGAAGGACCGAGAATCGCATCGCCTGGATCCCTGGAATTGGCGTGCCCATGAGGGTGAATCTTTGGGCGATTTGAGGGACCGCGTGCTGGCTTGTAGAAATCAAATATTGGAGCAACACAAGGACGATGCCACCGTGGCGTTGGTGTCGCATATGTTTCCTACACGAGCCATTTTGGCCGATGCCATGCAGTTGGATTTGCCAGCCTGGGATGAGATTGAAATACCGACGGGGTCGGTGAGCTTGGTGGAGTACACCCTAAGTGGTGCGGCGAAAGTGATTTTTGTGGGGCGCACCGAAAACGTTTGATGACGAGCACCGGGGCGGGTTTTCCCAAGGTTATCAACAGGGTTATCCACAAGACTTTCCACACAGGCACCTAAAAGCCTGATTCCTAGGCGACATCACTGCCCCGCCAGACCAATAAGGCAACATAATATATATTATCGGACGTTACGACAGGGGCAAAAGCTGAGCCTGTTCAGGTCTTCATGGATCTTTTGTACGCCCCTATTCGGCTGCAGCTGGTGCAGTCGTGGGCATTAAAGCCTGCGGAAACCAGGCGGAAATATGGAACTTCCCATGGCGCCATTGGCCACGTAATGCATCGGCCACACCCGGTCGGAAGTCCAAATCTTCGGGCCAGCCGAGGACATCGGCATCGTCACCATCGTCTGCTTTTACTTGCAATGGGCGGTTTCTTTGCACCAAGGCCAAGCTTGCGCTGGCGGAATCGGAAGCGGTCCAATGCTGATTCACCTGAACAACCTTTTGGATTAACTCTTTGGCGGGCTCATCGAGACGAAGCATTGCACCTTGTTCTTCGATTAACCAATTCAGGAAAGGTGCAAGTTGATCCAGTTGGATTTGCAGCTCTTCGGGAGTCTTTGCCTGACAAAAGTAAGCCAAGAGTTGGTGCTGTTGGACTTCTTCGGCTTCAAAGTTACGGCCAAAGATTTTGCGCAGGAATTCCAAGAATTGAGTGATCTCCTCCAGGGTTTCACGAACAGGGTGTTCCCCCATTTGTTCCATTTCCCACAAATAAGTTGCCATCCACATGGCRCTGCCAGGAAGTTCTTCGCTTCCGACAGGCTCGGAGCTCACGTCATCGTCGAGTATTTCTTGGTACGGATCGCTGCTTCCAGAATCCAGACCGAGTYKYKCKYCMRGCMGARRKMRAKMWKSKRSKMRKKWYYYTCMRWYTYGWKSWSMRGMKTSRARMSCYKSYRWKKSYKCCRMWMYCYCYKMRSSRKYMMRRKRWTCTTCNRYYTKMCWTCGCGGTGGACGATGCCTCGTCGCCGGTTGGTGGTTCGCTGGACAAACCATGAATGCAATGGCGTAATGCTTCCAAATCGATATCGGAATCAAATGCAATTTGGTTCAAGGCCTCTTGAGTGCCTTGCGTTTCGATGAGTTTAAAAACCTGATCGATGTCCCACTTCTTTTGACCTTCCAATAATTCGTGGAGTTGCTTGTGGAAGTCTTCCGTATCGGAGGCTTGTTGTTGCTCCTCACGATATGGCTGAAGTAGAGCTTCGCATTGTTCTTGCGATAACCGGGAGCGCGGTTGTTTCGCKCGAATACTGGATAGATCYCTYGCCAAAGCATCGGCTAAACCTGGGGCGATCATGAAGGATGTGCCGGTAAATGGCACGTGATGTTCTTCCCCTCCTAGAGCAACGCGTCCAACCATAACCCCGGAATCGTCCATGTTCATGCGATGCCCGCCTAACCGAATCTGACGTCCACTCCACAAATCTTCAAGCAARGGATAGCCTTGCTCATCGGTGCCGATGCCTTGGAARATTCCGTAGAAGGAATCCAGGACTCTATGCCAAATGGAATCTACCTCCGGTGCCTCGGGCGCCCATGCGACGGCCGGTGGCGTRCCRAKTTTTTGTGATACACGTTCCAACAAAAACCATTCGCGAAASCGATGTTCGGCATGAGGRTCATTTYTGTTTTGYCCCATGAAATGGGCACGYGCATCTTCCCATTCTTGGTTGAGAGATGTTTCTGCTTTGCACCGCGCTTCTAATTCGTGAAACAGGGCRAGGAAGTCTTCTTGTTCGTGCTGTACCGACATGGTCCKTCAACCCCTCATTTTACKGGAAASGGTGCCATCGGTCGAGGATKGATTCGGCARCGGAGTCGCMGCCAKMCTAAATCAGAGYWTCCTTAGGCAGTTCCCGCCGTTTCCTTCCAACGGGCAAAGCAGCTGGAGCGGAAACGTAGACGATGGGGTTCCATTTCGACCACTAGGTGGCCAAAGGTATTCTTCCACTTCTTCCAGTCCTGGTCCTGGGTTACCGCAAGGCGGATTTCCATCTGATTTCCAAACCACTCCATGCGAATCGAGGCTGAGTCAAAGGCGACGGTGGTGCCTTGCAACCATAAAGCTAAGGCCACGGCGGCCTCCGGATCCTTAATGTCCGGGAGACGCTCACCGGCCTCTTCTGGAGTGCCAATGCCAAGCGCGGCCGCCAACAAGACTTGTGGCGCTTCTCCACCATAGCAACGCTGAAGGGGTGGAGAATGGTGCAAGATGGACCGCAACCAATCCAATCGAGCAAGAAGAATGAGGTCCTCATCCATGCGTTCACGCAAACGATGCTCTTCTCCYGGCGGAATGCCAATTTCAATCCAGCCACTAATCAATCCACGGACGCCCCGTAATCGGTGTAAAGTGATGCTGAAACACCGGTCAACGAGATCGTTTAATAGTGGATGGTTGGGCTGAGACATCGGTCCAGTATTGCTCACCCTGGAAACATACCCATTTATGGGGAGTCTTTGCAAGTCTGTTTTAGGTGGTGCCGAAGGGGGGACTTGAACCCCCACT
This sequence comes from Planctomycetota bacterium, assembly GCA_002746235.1. Lineage (GTDB taxonomy): Bacteria > Planctomycetota > UBA1135 > UBA1135 > UBA1135. Next base: position 210,793 of record NVWJ01000006.1, on the reverse strand, counting down.
CCCTTGCGAGAAATGGATTTTGAATCCATCGCGTCTGCCAATTCCGCCACTTCGGCAATGAAGGCGCGTATGGTCTCAGGGCCAGGCCCRTAGGTCAACTGCCAACCTAGCGTTTTAGGCCGAGAATCTGATTGTTACAGAACCACTGCACRCTCTCAGATTGRGCGGCGAGATCGGCAGGGTTTAGGCATAATCCACWYTCCAACTCWAAGATTTGARGCTCAGTTTTGGATGCAGTTTTGATTTTGGCAARGGCAATCCAAKCTTTGGTTCGTGCAGCAAGAGCGTCGCGAGAAGTTTGAATCGAATCTACGCCWACACGGTTTTTAACTGGAGCAAATTCTTCCTTGCGGTCGGCAAGYTGTACCACGGATTTTCTCGCCAGCGGTAAGGCGTCGAAAACGAAGGAYTCAAATTTYACGCAATCGCGTAGRGTTGTAGTCACACCATCGCTGGAAAGGCACTGAATTTCCTTCCGCGCTAAATGCAAAGGCARATTCGCYTCTGCCATTTCTTCCATGAAGTCGAGCGCGAATGCATGAATMGCGATGTTCCCCGCGCGGTATTTAAGCCCGCYATCTACAGCGYGTTGCGCCTGAATYTCTTGCGCTAAATCTGAATATTCRACGCAARTGTTGCGGTCGCCATCGGCAACAACCAAGCCAACCTTTTCTGTTGGATCAATTTTTTCCACAACCTTCACTGACATGCGTGCCTCTTGCTGCAAATGATGTCCGAGAAAAACCGGATCACCGATCCAAACTAAAGGGTTGTCGACTTGGCAGTAGAACAAAGTGTGGATGCCCTGCTTACGTAAGTCTGCGATTGTCCCCGACATTTTCATGGCTCGATAAACACCGCCGTGCCCATCTGGATTGCAGAATAGTTTGTCTGCTGCCGACAACACCAAATGACCTTTGGGAGTTAGAGCTGGAAGGGTTCCTTGGCAAACAAAACGCACCGTGTTGGAACCAAGTCCAAAGTAATTGCGTTTCTCAAAGAAGGCCTGGGTTTCCTGATGATTACCAGGACCTGTTTGGATAATCCACGGCAAATCACAGGCGTAAACTTCGCGTATGCGGCGAATCTGCCCAGCCATCATCTGGAACAAGCTGGCTCCACTGATGTTGCCGAGTGGGAAGGCTCCTTTCGGGCCTTCAAAGCCAAGCCTCGAGGCCTGCCCGCCTGCAACGGTAAGAATGGCCACTCCCCCATCTCGTAAAGCGGCTTCGCCAATCTTGCGAGCGGCTTGTTGCTCTTGGGTCCCATCATCCGTGGACGGGCCGATCAAGGTTGGAGGGGCAATCTCCGGCAGGGTGGATTCCTCCTTCGACCGCCGCAAGGCCTTGCGCTGGCGGTCGAAGAGTTCCCAATCGATTTGCAACAAGTCCAATTCAAGACGGTTAACCGCCTCGAGTCCGATCTGTTCCGCGGGAAGCCAGACTTGGGATAGTCCTCGGTCCTGCAGGGCCGCGCGTAGCTCTTCCCTGGAAAGCATCGGGTGGAAAACGACTAGTGGTCTTCCGAGTTGATCTTTTCGAGTGCCTCTTCAAGAAGGCTTACGAGTARATCCAATTTCCGTTCCACCATCAACTGRCGCTTGTTGATCTTCTCCACRATMGGMGGCAGAAGKGCCTCGAGGGTGTAGTTGTTRATCATGTTGATGACTTCCGCGCGCGATGCATCGGGCAATTTATGGAAGTGGTAGTGGTAGGCGTTGTCCAGCGAATCCTCRGTRAGGTTGAGGGCATCTTKGGTGAGGGCCTTGAGYTGGTCGGCATCATGCTCGACCTTGTAAACCTCTTTACGATAGGCTTTGAGGGCTTCTGCGAATTTCTTTTGCACGTAGGTTCTCCACCTGAMGAATCAGGCTTGTTCGAAACGCCGGAATGCGATGCTGACGTTGTGCCCGCCGAATCCTAAGGAGTTGGACAAAGCGGCACGAAACGCCTTTTTGCGCGGCTCGTTTGGAATGTAATCCAAGTCGAGTCCGTTCTCGAGGTCCGGGGTTTCGTAGTTTTGAGTCTGAGGGGCGATTCCCCGATGWAGGGAAAGCGCGGTAACGATGGCCTCGACGCCAGCAGCTGCGCCAACGAGGTGACCAATCATGGATTTGGTTGAAGAAATCGCGGTCTTACGCGCATTCACTTCGCCCAAAGCGATCTTAATCGCTTTCGTCTCTACCATATCATTTAACATGGTCGATGTGCCGTGTGCATTGATGTAATCCACCTCGGATGGGTCGATTCCGCCATCWTTCANWYGCNMAWNSWMRATGCTGCGGCGGGACGGTTYCCGGTTTTGTCGGGRGCGGTAATGTGGCCGGCRTCATCGGATTGRCCGAAWCCWGCCAAYTCACAGTAAATCCTGGCRCCRCGCGCCTGCGCATGCTCYAGGGTTTCTAAWACGAGAATGCCWGCRCCTTCCCCCATGACGAAACCGTCACGGTCACGGTCAAASGGMCGYGAAGCRCGTTGGATGTCATGGTTACGCTTCGACAAGGCTTTCACYGAGTTAAACCCAGCMAGGCAAATGGCGTTGGTGGTGGTTTCWGCGCCGCCGGTGACCATGATGTCCGCYCGMCCRGAACGAATCTCTTGSAGAGCCATTCCRATKGCGTGMCCACTSGATGCACATGCRGAGGARGTYARGAAACAAGCGCCTTGCAATCCAAACTCAATCGCGATGTTTGCGGCTAGCRCATTCGCCATGGTGYTGGAAATGAAGAAAGGCGTAACCCGACGYGGACCACTCTCTTSCAGAAYYTTAGTCTGGTCAAGAATGCTTTGAATGCCTCCTATACCGGTACCCAAAATGGCACCTGCACGGGTGGAATCAATCTTGTCGACATCRAGSCCGGAATCGGCCCATGCTTCTTTGGCGGCGACTACGCCAACCTGGCTGAAAGGGTCCATGCGGCGCATCTGCAACTTAGTGAAGTGATCTTCGGGTATGTAAATACTTCCCCGTATCTCTGCAGCAAAGTGCGTTCCAAATGCGCTGGTATCCCARCGTTCRATCATGCTGAAACCGGTATSWCCTTCGAGCATTCTGTCGAAAGWTAAAGGYGCGCCAATTCCCAAAGGAGTTAGCGCACCCATTCCGGTGATGACGACGGTRCGTGCCTGATTAGACATAATTACGCGAGTCTCGAAACCGGTTTTGGCSKAAGCCGAAAACCCTTAGCCGGWMACTTTTCCGGAAATGTAGGAAATKGCGTTTCCTACGGTCTGGATTTTTTCTGCATCTTCATCRGGGATKGTGATGTCAAATGCACTTTCAAATTCCATGACCAGCTCGACAGTGTCAAGGCTGTCTGCGCCAAGGTCGTTGATGAAGCTGGTTTCAGGGGCAAGCTTGTCACGCGATGCACCCATGTGTTCGCAGACAATCTCGTAGATTTTTTCTTCGATGTCAGTCACGATTCTGATCGGAGGGTTCTTCTGGTTTGGCTGCRGAGGCAGCAGGGAAAGGCCGACGTTGTGCCGACCVGTGSTAATTGTAMCKSTACGCTTAGCCKAGGGAAAGGCCTCCGTCGACTAACATCACCTGACCGGTGATATAGCCTCCGTCGGAACTTTGGAGAAAGCGRACCGCGCCCGCAATGTCTTGGCCRCTTCCAGGSCGSCCAAGAGCGATTTTCTKCTTCATAGCGTCCTGAGCGGCCTCWGGGAGGTCAGAAGTCATATCKGTGTCGATAAARCCTGGSGAMACCACRTTYACRGTAATSCCRCGCCCRCCGAGYTCAATCGCAGCRGARCGRGCCATKCCRTGCAATCCGGCCTTSGCGGCGCAGTAATTSGCCTGCCCAGSRTTACCGATKGCKGCMACCACSGAGCCAATGAACACAATRCTGCCGGCRCGCTGCTTCATCATCGGYTTSGTKACCGCCTTCAGGAAGTGGAAACTGCCCTTGAGGTTGACGTCGATGACCTGGTCAAACTGCTCCTCGGTCATGCGCAACAATAGGTTGTCCCTAGTGATGCCCGCATTGGCGACCAATCCATCTATGCCACCCCATGCATCGACGACTGCTTTGACAGCATCTTGCGCTGTCGAGGCCTGGGCGATGTCTCCAGCCAGCGGCAAGGATTCGGCACCTGCTGCGGCAATGGCAGCACATGTTTCCTCGAGGTTGCCGAGGCTAGTTGCCAAAACCGCGACCTTGGCTCCGTGTTTTGCGAGATCTACAGCAATGGCTTGGCCGATGCCGCGTGAAGCGCCAGTCACCAGGATGCGTTTGTGTTTGAGGTCGTGCATTAGGAGTTGTTTTGTAGAAGGGCTTCGAGTGAGGCTTGGTCTTTTAGACTCAAAACTTGACTGTCGGGAGCAATCTTTCGGGCCATAGCTCCAAGTACGCGACCAGGCGCTGGCTCAAGGAAGGATAGTCCCTCCGCTTTCGNTGCCNKCSCRRWSRMGSRRYCTNTGCCACAGCACGGGTGCGCAAAGTTGCGCGATGAGGTTTTTCTTCAACTCGACAGGTTCGGTGGATGGCTTCGCGGTAGCGTTTTGCCACACCGGGCATACGGGTGTTTGGAAGTTGGTGTCTTCCAATGCCGCTTCAAGTTGCGTGGCGGCTGGGCGCATGACCTCGGAGTGAAAAGCACCGGCAACGGTTAAGCGAATCACCCGACGCGCGCCCGCTTCTTTGGCAGCAACATCGAGGGCGTCGAGGGCAGCGTTTTCGCCACTGACAACGATTTGTCCAGGCGAGTTCAGATTGGCGACTTGGCAGATCTTTCCGGTGGAAGCGGCAACTGTGGTGCAAACGGCTTCAAGGGTTTCGCGGTCGAGCCCCATGACTGAAGCCATACCCGAGGGCATCGCGTCGGAGGCGGTTTGCATGGCAGACCCGCGAAGGCGTACTAGGCGGAGGCCGTCAGCAAAGGAGAACGCGCCTGCAGCGGCCATCGCGGTGTATTCCCCTAGCGAAAGGCCGGCAGCCATTTGCGGTTGAATTTTGGCGCCCGACTGTTCCTCGAAGGCAGCCAGTGCGGCTAAGGAAACCGTGTAAATGGCGGGCTGCGCAATATCGGTTGCAGTGAGGTCTTCGAGAGGCCCTTCAAAGCATAGTTTGGACAGCGGTAATCCAAGAATGGCATCGGCCTCGTCGAAAAGCGCACGGGCGGCGGGACTTGCACTTGCAAAATCCTTACCCATGCCAACATCTTGGGCACCTTGACCGGGAAAAAGAAGGCCGAATTCCATGATTTCGTGGGTATTGGGGATTTGGGCTTACCAGCGGATGCGCGCAGCACCCCAGGTCAAACCGGAACCAAAGGCGGCAATCACCACCAGTTTGTCTTTCTCAAACAAATCAGCCTCGATGGCCTCGCACATGGCGATAGGCACCGAGCCGGCCGAAGTGTTGCCGTAGCGGTCGATGTTAATGAACACCTTTTCTTCGGGGAAACCGAGCTTTTCCGTCGCAGTTTCGAGGATGCGGCGATTCACTTGGTGCGGAACCACCAAAGAAAGTTCTTCCGGATCTTGTCCTTCCATGGCCCACTTCATAAGCGAGGTCATGCGAGAAACGGCGAAGCGATAAACCTCGCGGCCCTGCATGCGAATCAGATGCGTGCCCTCGGAAAGAATCTCCGGAGTTAAACGTTCGAGGCCACCTCCACGCGGACGCGTGATGAACTGTGCACCAGAACCATCAGCGCCAATGGTGATGTCTTCAATCAGGCCTTGCTTGCACACATCGTGTGGTTGGAGCAAAGCAGCTCCGGCGCCATCGCCAAAAATGATGACTGAGTTGCGATCGTATATGTCAGACATGCGCGACAGGCATTCCCCGCCGATGACCAATACGTTTTGATAAGTGCCGCTTTTAAGGAACTGACTTCCGACTTGAAGCCCATAAAGAAATCCAGCACATGCGGCTTGTAGATCAAAGGCCGCGGCTTTTTTAGCGCCGAGGTTATCTTGCACGATGCACGCGCTCGCCGGTGTTCCTTGGTGGTCACCAGAAACCGTACAAACGATAATCAGGTCGACGTCTTCCGCAGCCACTTGCGATTTCTCCAAAGCCATTTTCGCGGCAGCCGTGAATAGATCACTAGGTTTTTCACCGGGCTCCAACCAGCGCCGTTCCTTGATGCCGGTTCGCTGCACAATCCACTCGTCGGAAGTTTCGACAAAGCGAGTGAAGTAGTGGTTGTCAATCACTTGGTCCGGGACGGAATAACCCATTCCAGCGATGCCAACCTGGACTTCTTTAGAGCTCATGAGGTGCTCGGGACTTCCCCGCCATGGGAAGCGAGGCTTTCAACAATGTGATGGTTCACGCCTGCTTCAATGTCTGCTTTCACAGCGTGCAAAGCTGGAAGCACTGCGCTAGCGTGAGAACGTCCGTGGCCAATAAGAACCACTCCATTCACCCCTAAAAGCGTGGCACCACCGACCTCAGAAAAGTCAGAAGCACCGAGCATGTCGCGCAAGACGTCGCGCACACCGGTGTCTCGATTAGATGCAGTCGCAGAATGCACCAGGTATTCAGCAAAGCCTTCCACAACCTTCAACACCATATTGCCAACGAATCCATCGGCGACGAAGACATCGGCCTTATCGTCGAACAGTTCATTGCCTTCGACATTGCCGACGAAGTTTAGGTCGGAAGCTTCAATGCTTTCGTAAGCGGCGCGAATGACTTCACTGCCTTTGCCAGCTTCTCCACCAATGTTGAGCAACCCAATGCGCGGATTTTCGCGGCCAAGCAAATCCTTCGAGTACGCAGCGCCCATAAGGCTGTACTGAAAAAGATGCTCCGGTTTTGGAGTTGGATTCGCGCCAGCGTCAAGTAAAACAAAACGCCCGCCGCGACCAAGAATGGTGACAGCAATGCCAGGACGGCGAATGCCGGGAAGCATGCCGAGCCCCATGGTGGCTGCCGCAACCGTTGCGCCTGTGTTGCCAAAAGCAATCAGGCCATCGGCATCTCCAGCTCGTACAGATTTAACGCAAAGCGAAATCGAAGCGTTTGGTTTGCTGCGCAAGCCCACTACCGGTTTCTCATGCCCCTCGATCACATCTTCCGTGTGCACGATGGTCGGAATATCAGTAATGCCTTCTTCGCTTAAAGTTTTGGKGATGACTGCTTCAGGGCCGACCAACACAAGTTCATCCGGAGTGAAACCGCCCTCGCGCAATGCGATGGCGACACCCTTCAGAATCTCGTGTGGTGCATGATCACCACCGAGCGTATCAACCGCAATCCTCATGCAGTTTAGAACTCGTCTTTCACGATAATCTCGCGGCCACCGTAGTGCCCACAGTTATCGCAAACGGTATGTGGTTTGCCCATGGAGTTGCAGCGTGCGCAAGCGCGGATTGCAACATATGGAGCTTTCACTGCCGCGCGACCTTTACGGGCGCGAGACTTGGAGTTTTTTCTCTTTGGAACAGCCATGACGATTTATGCAGGGCCTTTGGCCCCACTAGGACCGGCCATTTTCTCAGAACTCATTGGAAGGTCAAGCACTTGCGGACAAGGACTTTTGAAGTTGGTCGACAGCAGCCTCTAGGTTGCTGCCATCGGAGCCTTTGCCTTGGGCAAAATCTGGCCTTCCTCCCCCTCCGCCGCGGATTAATTGGCCAAAAGCCTTGGCTAAATCTCCGGCTCGGTGGGCAGAACCTTTTCGACAATTAAACAAGAAAGGCACCGTTTTGGCGTCCCCTCCGGTAAGCAGGACGACTTCAGGCAGGTCAGCGCCCTTTAGTAAGTCACTAAGGGCTCGCAGGGAATCCGCAYCGAGGTCCGGCAAATGCTTCCACGCAACGAGTCCGCTAGCCTCTTGAAGTTCGGGAACGAGAGTCTCCGCGGACGGCCCAGCGACAATCTTGCGTTGCTTGGATTCTTTCAATTCTTCCTTCAAAGCCAAGACTCGGGCCGGCAATTGAGCCACTGGCGCCTTGAGGTCGGCCGACATTTGGGAAAGTTGGTCCCGATCGCCATCGATCNASGMYCAGNCAGCAGGTCCAGCAACAGCCTCAATGCGTCGTACGCCAGCGGCTAAAGCACGGTCACCTAGGATGCGGAAGGGGCCAATGTTGCCGGTGTTTTTAACGTGGCATCCTCCGCATAATTCCATGGAGAAGCCAGGGACCGAAACGACGCGCACTTCATTGCCATATTTTTCGCCGAACAAAGCGGTGACGCCATCTTCTTTTGCTTGCGCTAAAGAACTAATCCGTTGCTCTACGGGAGTGGCCTTCAACACCTCATGATTCACTAATTGTTCGATGCGGCGCATAGTTTCGGAACCGAGAGCTGCAGGGTGCGTGTAATCGAAACGTAAGCCCTCTGGAGAAACCTTGGAGCCGGCTTGGTTTACATGTGCACCCACCACTTCCTTCATGGCAGCGTGAAGTAGGTGCGTGGCGGTGTGATGACGTTCTGCTTCTTGGCGACGGGTGACGTCCAAACTTAGAATGCCAGCGCTTGCCTTTTTCAGTGCAAGCAAGGCTTTGCCGTGATGCAGGGAATAACCGCCTTCTGAGGTCGTTTGCTGAATCGCAAAGGCCTTCACGGAATTGAGCAAGTACAAACCTCGGTCGCCCACTTGCCCGCCACCTTCTGCATACAGTGGGCTTTGGTCAAAAACTAAAACGGCCTCCTGTCCCTTATCGATTTCATCTACGAGGGCGCCATCGACCAAGATGCCTAGCAGTTGTGCTTCTACTTCTGCTTGGTCATAGCCACAGAAGTTTGTGGGCTCCATGGACTCGGCTTGCAATCGACTGGACAAAGATTGAGTGAAGACTTCTCCGGAAATCTCACTGCCGGAGCGCGCGCGTTGTTTCTGCGCTTCCATCGCTGCGTCAAAGGCGGCTTGATCTAAATCAAAGCCATTCTCTTTAAGGATCACACTGCTGGTATCCAGTGGGAATCCATAGGTGTCATGCAACTCAAATGCCAATTCTCCCGGGAAGATGTTGATTCCGGCAGCTTTTTGAGTTTCCATATCGGCTTCCAGGCGGTCGATACCATGGGCATAAACCTCACGGAAACGACTTTCTTCGCCTTCCACCAAAGCGCGGATGGTGTCTTGCTGAGCGAAAAGCTCTGGGTAGGCCTCACCCATGGATTCCTGAACCGCCGGTAACAAGTCGGCAAGGAAGGAACCGCCGATGCCAAGTTCTAGGCCATCACGCACCGCACGGCGCAATATTTTGCGCACAACATAACTGCGTCCTTCGCGCCCCGGCATGGCACCGTCTGCGATGCAGAAGAAAACCGCACGAGCATGGTCCGCAATCCGACGCATGCGAATGCCATCCAAGGAATCGGTTTCATACTTCTTCGCGCTGGCTTCTTGAATGCCTGCGAGAATCGGTTCGAACAAATCGGTTTCATAGTTGTTGGTCGCGCTTTGGGCGACTGCAGCTAAGCGCTCCAAACCCAAGCCGACATCGATGTTCTTTTGCGGCAAAGGCTCGAGGACACCACCATCGCGGCGATTGAACTGGGTAAACACACAGTTGCCCACTTCTACAAAACGATCTGGCAATTCCTCTAGCCCCTCGTTTTTGGGATAGGCCACGCCTGGTTCCATATCCCAATAGATTTCCGAACACGGACCACAAACTCCATTGGGCCCTTTGCTTGGCGCCGATGCTGGCCAAAAGTTTTCCTTTTCGCCTAAGCGGTAAATCTTTTCCGCAGGCAGTCCCACGATGTCGTGCCAGATATCAAAGGCTTCGGAGTCGTCTTCAAAGATAGTGACTGCGAAACGACTTGCATCCCAGCCGAGTACTTCAGTGAAGAAGGTCCACTCCCAAGGAATGGTTTCGTGCTTGAAGTAATCCCCGAAGGAAAAATTACCCAGCATTTCAAAGAAGGTGTGGTGCCGGGGAGTGACGCCTACATTCTCCAAGTCGGGTACCCGCAAGCATTTTTGCGATGTGGTGACGCGTTTGAAATCCCTTCCCTTGCCAAGGAACTCATCCTTGAATTGGTTCATGCCCGCTCCTGTGAACAACAGGGTCGGATCATTGGATGGGATTAGGGAGTCCGAGGGTAAACGAAGATGTCCCTTGGCTTCAAAGAAACCAAGGAACGCCTCACGGATCTCGGCAACCTTCTTAGGTTGACTCATGCCTTATGTTGCCCGATGAAGGGCTTGGGGTTGAAATCAGGCCTTTTTACGAGCGCTCACCTTTTTYTTTGGTGATGCACCCGCTTCAGCGACCTTGGAAGCAGTTTCTGCCTTAGGGGACTTCTCCTCTTTTGGCGGTTCGATTTTAACCGGATTCATCATCTCGCGGAGGAAGCCATCCATTTCCGTGCACATTTCTGGATTTTCACGCAGCAAGGTACGCACAGACTCWCGGCCTTGGCCGAGGCGAATCTCACCCTTGGTYGGGTGTTGGTAGCTAAACCAGGCTCCAGCTTTGGTGACTAAGCCGTGTTGGAGGCCAAGATCGATGATGTCTCCCTCMGTGGAAATRCCCTGATCGTAGAGAATGTCGAACTCGGCGCGACGGAACGGAGGTGCGACCTTGTTCTTCACCACCGTRCAYTTGGTGCGATTGCCGATGATTTCATCACCATTCTTGATCGCGCCAATCCGGCGTACATCCATGCGGATGGAGCTGTAGAACTTCAATGCACGTCCACCAGGGGTGGTTTCGGGGTTGCCGAACATGACTCCAATCTTCTCGCGCAACTGGTTGATGAAGATGACTACGGCATCGGACTTGCCGATGACGGTGGTCAAGCGACGTAGCGCCTGGGACATCATCCGTGCTTGCACGCCAACGAAGACATCGCCAATTTCACCCGCCATTTCGACTTTGGGCACCAAGGCAGCAACCGAGTCAATCACCACCACATCGACGGCATTGGATTTGACAAACTGTTCGCAGATATCGAGGCCTTCTTCCCCCGTGGATGGCTGCGAGAGCAGGAAATGCTCACCATCTAGCCTCAAACCGAGCTTTTTAGCGTATTCCGGGTCAAAGGCATGCTCCGCATCGATGAAGAGACAGAAGCCACCTTCCTTCTGGGCTTCGGCAATCACGGACATGGCCAAGGTGGACTTGCCGCTGGATTCTGGTCCATAAAGTTCAATGACCCGGCCACGTGGCAAACCTTTGCCTCCGAGGGCTGCATCGAGGCCAATTGCGCCGGTCTTGATTCCGCGAATCGGGCCCATATTGGTCTTGGAAAGGTCCATGACGGCTTCTTCGCCGTAATCCCTGGTGACGCTGGCTAAGGCCTCTTGAATGGCCTTTTGTTTGGCGCTGGTGGATTTAGCGACCTTGTTCATGGTGGGTTTGTTTTTCTTTGTGCTCATCGGGTTTGCTCCTTGGTTCTTCGAAGTGTAAGGGGTCTGTTAGGTATTTCAAGCCCCCCATCCTGGGAACTTTGCCCGGTAGACGAAAATCCTCTCCTCGCGGCACAAAGTTTCCCCTATTGGAAACGAAGAAAATCGCGTAATTCGTTGTACCTGTCCTGTATCAACGTACGACTGGCAGATTCCAGCCCAGCGGTGGAAAATGCTTCTACCGTGACGGAAGCGCAAACCGTCCCATAAGCCATGGCGCGGCGCAGTGAATCCATGCCAAAATCATTGGCCTCYGCCAGGGATCCCATCAGCCCGCNAGCGAAACTATCGCCTGCGCCAGTTGGGTCGACCACGTTTTCCACTGGGTAGGCGGGTAAGCCAAAACGGCCATCAGGAGTGAACAGGAAAGCACCATGCTCCCCCTTCTTAATGATGATGACTTCCGGCCCCATCTTTTGTAAAGCCGCACCTGCACGCAACAGGTTGTGCTCGCCGGTCAACATGCGCGCTTCGCCTTCGTTCAAGACCAACCCGTAAACCAATTCGAGAAGACGATCTAAAGTTTCGCGTTCGTTTTCAATCCAAAGATTCATGGTGTCGGCGAAAGCAGTCGCATTAGGAAAGGACTGCAAAATTTCTAGTTGAGTCACCGGCGCCATGTTGGCGAGGAACAAATATTTCGAATCCTTATACGACTCCGGCACCAAAGGCTGTTCGATCAGCACATTCAAGTCCGTGCGTAACGTTTCCGCTTCATTCATGGTGCCTTCGTAGCGGCCGCTCCAGCGGAATGTTGGTTTGTCCTCAAACATTTGTAGTCCGGCAAAGTCGGTGCCTCGTGCGCGCAAAGTGTCCCATGCATTGGCTGGGAAATCACCGCCAACATTGGCCGCTAGGCGAACCTCGGTAAACAGGGATGCGGCGAGCGAAAAGTAAACCGCGGAACCTCMAACAACWCCTTCTACCGAAGCTTCAGGMGTCATGATGTCATCAAGACCAACGGATCCAAAAACGGCGAGACTCATGATTTYTTATCCTGCATTGMAATGCCCTGACGTCGTTCTTTGGAAGTGGCCCAAATGAGACCACCAATGAGCCCGTATCCAACCTGCGACGTCAGGCGGAAYARGACSGAAACGGCGACTCCCAGAGTAAAGGAWGAACCGAAACTGCGGAAGAAGGTTCCRAAMAGCGTTTCTCCGACKCCCCAMCCYGCMGGWGCCARTGGCAGTGCRGAAATGGTTTGAACCACCGGGAAGATGACGAAATCTTCCATRAGGGTCARRCTGGAGCCRAGCGCAACTCCKATGGCCCAAAAAGATAGGATGCCACAGACCTGCAGCGGAATCGAAATCAATAAGGCTCCAAGAACGGCGCCCTTGTGATCACGATAAATGGTGATGGCATCGTCAAGTTTTTGGATCAATCCTTGCGCGGGTAATTTGCTCAAGATCCAATCCACGCCGAGGCGTTTGCGRGCGCGGCGTGACAAGTAAACCGCCGACCCCAAAAKRGCGCTGAGWAGCAAGCCATAAACRACCCCGGTGACGGTGCGTAATCCGTGGACTTCAGAAATCCGATGCGCTGCCCAGAACATACTTAAAACAGTTCCAGCGATGASCATGAGGGCGAAYAAGCCAATCAGRCGATCCACGATGACCGAAATCGCAGCCCGCATGCGGTTCTTTTCGACGCTGCGGGTCACCATGACCGCACGCACCAAATCTCCGCCGGTTGATCCCAACATGACATTGTTRAAGAAGTASCCAATGATGGTCAGGCGAAAAGATTGCGCATAGGAGACCGGAACTCCAGCAGCCTTCAACAGCATGCGCCAACGTAGGGCGGCGAACAGAAGTAATACACCCCAAAGCGCGACACCCAACAGATACCAGCGGATGTCCAAGCTGCGCATAGCASTGAAGAAACCTGGTTGGAGGATGTAATGATCAAAGCGATTGCCGGAATATTCGGTGCCGTCGTCAGCTAGAAATACCCATTCCTCGGCGCGCCAATCTCCTTGGTAGTCGCCGTATAAAATCTCGTGCGTGGCGGTTTCCGAATTGATCGGGATTTGCAGACGGTCCTGAGTTTCGATTTGGTTTACAACAAACCAAATCAGCAGGCCCGCAAGGCCGAGCTTTAGCAGGGTCAGAATGATGTTCTTCAACGCGTTTGATCAGGAACCAGGGACCGTCATGGCCCGCGACATCAGCAGTGTGTGCCAGTGTTCGCAGATATCTGCGACATCTGAATGTGTATCGTGGCTACCCTGCTCCAATCCTTGCACGATAATTTTCAAGGCAACGGAAAACACCATTTCCTCCCCTTGACCAGAGGTGAAGGCAAACTGTTCGGAGGTGCGTCCAAGTGCCGTCAGGATTCGAATGCCAACCATGGTGTCGGGAATGTTCGCCACGCGCAGTTGCGAAAGTGCTTGCTGGAACTCCTGGGAAGTAGAGGCGTGATCTAAGGCTTGAATCGCCACGCGTAAATCGGCATCGGCAGAGCTCTCTACTAATCGTGCGTCTTCATGCAGAATCCAGTTGCCTGCAAGATTAGACAGGATTTTCGCGGCTTGGACGCGAGCTTCTGGGTAGTCATCGYGCGCGAGTTCAATCAGTAACCAAGAAGCGACTTCAAGAGAACGTGCGGAATCGGAAACATCGACCCCAGCAATCCTTTCCAAAATGGCCATCTCTAGCTTTCGGTGATTGGCTATGACATAAGAGCCCTSTTCRTCKGCSGCWGCYGTSACYTCACCAAAATAATTGGCKGGCGATGTRGTCATTTSTGCAGGACTCACTGGTWGCCAATCCGTGTTGGTGTGGATGGCAGCGAGATCGCGCACGGCGTCCATGGTYGGGATGGCACACGAAGTGCCGAGTCCAAGGACAAGRGTTARGGCTAGGATTCGGRGCAGCATGAGAACTTCCTCAGCMTGAATCCTAGGGGATTGCSSKCCYCCGTTCCACTAAACGRAGGATGCAAATGGTGGAGGCGGCGGGAATCGAACCCGCGTCCTGAGAAGGCCAAACAGRAGCTTCTACGTGCGTAGTCCATTATTGAATCTCRTCCCCATAGCTGCCAACGGACAGGTGGCTTAGGCGACCAGCTCCTTGAATTTCGCTTCCTTTTCCCGAGCCAGGATTAGGTYACTAGCCCGCGATCAATCATCCGACAAGCCCAGCGGGCGAAGGCAAGTCGAATGTCACTGACTAAGCAGCGAGTTTGAAGTTATTKTTGGCAGTTAAGCCTTTGCGGAAGGTTTTACGAGGCCATCTCCGCAACCTCGGCACGCCACTCAAGCCAGGAAACTTCCAGTCGAAACCGATCGCCCCCACTCGTGTTGCGKGKTCATTCTAGCACACAACAASYMGCCAGGAGGWTRTTAGCCGCCCTTAGTCGCRCGGCGYACGTCGCGTTGGGCTTCKCGATCCTTRACCACTTGSCGCTTGTCGTGAAYATTGCGWCCACGCCCAAGAGCAATTTCCACCTTGGCRTTYTTGCCAGAGAAATAAATCCGCAACGGAATGAGGGTGAGRCCCTTTTCACGAACCCGCTGCAACAGTTTGGTGGMTTCAGCTTTATGYACCAATAATCGACGCGAACGCAGGGGTTGGTGATTGTGCACATTCCCATTGGAGTATTCGCCAAAGTGAGCACYCWCCAGCCAYAAWSCATCGGACTTCGGCTTSACGTAGGACTCGGCCARRCTGACYCGACCGGCACGCAAGGATTTGACCTCGGTACCAAGCAGTGAAATCCCCGCTTCAAGGGTCTCAATGATTTCGTATTCCCGCTTTGCTTTGCGGTTGACGACGGCCTCATACTCGGCTGGTTTCTTTTTTCCGGACATCTTGGTACTTGCTTCCTTCGCTGGGGGCGATATCTTATGCGCGCCGTAGAAACCAGCTTGCCGAGGTGGCGGAATTGGCAGACGCGCAGGCTTCAGGTGCCTGTGTCCTTTACGGACGTGGGGGTTCGAATCCCCCTCTCGGCACCACCTATAATAGGTCGGTTCTTACAACAAGATAGACAGGGTAGTAGCTCCAATTGGTTAGAGCGTCGCATTCCAAATGCGAATGTTGAGGGTTCGAGTCCTTCCTACCCTGCCATCTCGTCGTCATGGCTTTTCCTGGAATTCCCGATCCACAGGAAGTGGGCATCAGTGCCCCACCTGAAGAAGCGACCGATTTGCTACGTGCTGCCCTAAAGCCCATAGTCGATCCGGTCGACGCGTCGCTGCATGCCATCCTGGAATATGGACGCCTGCTCATGTCCGCCAATACGGTGACGAACTTGACCGGGGCGAAGGATTGGACGACGCTCATTGAGGCACATATTTTGGATTGTGTGTTGGCGGCTAGATTTCTACCTAAAGAAGCCACCACTCTGTTTGATTGGGGCTGTGGCGGTGGACTCCCTGGTTTAGTTTGGGCAGGCATTTTTCCTGAGCGTCACTTCCACCTTTGCGAGCGCAATAACAAGAAGGCTGGATTCTTAAAAGAGGCCGCGGCCTCGATGGAGTTTATGCATGTGGATGTCCATGCGACGCAAGGAGAAGAAAGCATTCGTAGCGTGGATCCGCGCGCGAATCTTTTGGTAGCACGCGCCGTGGAACCCCTACCTAAGTTTTTGCGTAGGCTTTACCGCCCAAGCGTTCCGCGTATCGATATTTTCCTCATGGCCGGCCCAAGTTGGGAACGCGATTGGGAACAGAATGACGAGTTAGAAGAAAATTGGCATTTGCGTAAGGTCGACCGCTATAACCTTAGCGCGGACCGCGGCGATCGCTTTACTTTGCAACTTCGTCGACGCAACAGTTAATGGCTTCGCCACCGAAAGCCGAGCGTTATAAGCTGCCGTTTCCTCGGCGGTACTTAGACCGTCGGGCCGTGTCGATTGTGCGCCAATTGCAAGAAGCAGGCTTTGAAAGCTATTTAGTAGGAGGTTGTGTACGGGACTTATTGTTAGGTTCCCGACCAAAGGACTTTGATATCGCAACTGCAGCGCGTCCCCATCAGGTACGGCGATTGTTCCGCCGCTCACGCATCATTGGTCGACGTTTTAAAATTGTGCATGTGCACATGGGCCGCGACTTTTATGAAGTCGCCACTTTTCGCGCAGCTCCAGAGGAGACGGAAACCGAGGAAGTGGAAACCATCACGCGCGACAATGACTACGGCCCATCTTGGGAAGATGCCAACCGTCGTGACTTTACGGTCAATGGATTGTTCTTGGATCCAGTGGCCGAAGAAATCGTCGATTGGGTGGATGGAATGCGCGATATCGAGGCTGGTGTGCTGCATACGATTGGCGATCCAGAGGTGCGTTTCCCGGAGGATCCGGTGCGCATTTTGCGGTTGATTAAATTCATGCGTCGACTCGATCTTAGTCCGGGCGATGCCGAGATTCGTGCGGCCAAAAATCATGCGGAGCGCTTGTCGGAATCAGCACCCGCGCGTTTGGCTGAGGAAGTCTTTCGCTTGCTGGCCACGCGTCAAGCAGCCGGGGTTTGGGACGATGTCCAGGCTTTAGGCTTAGAGAAATTCTTAATCCCGGAATTGCAGGTCTGGCTCAAACAAGATCCTGCGCATGCTCAGGAGCTTGGAAAACGCTTTGAGGCCTTGGATCAAATGGCTGCGGAAGGTTTTGAGACTGACTATGCTTTTTCCTTAGCGGTCCTGTTTGGCCCATGGGTGGAGCAAGAATTCGATCCAGCACGAAGGACCTTAAGGGTGAGCGAATTCTCGCAGGTGGCGTCCGCGCTTACTGGAGAATTTCAACAGCGTGCTCGGCTCCCTCGATTCGCAGTGACTTTTGCCAACCGCATTCTTGCCGCGCAGCTGCGATTGGATCCTCCAGAGTTTTTGGGTTCCAAGGGACAACGTCGTTGGAACTTCAAGGGCATGGCTGGGCAGGAGTGGTTTCCGCTCGCCATGGATTACTTAAAACTCCGCCTGATTGCATCGGGTCGGGATTTGAAAATTTACCAAGATTGGCGCGAGAAAGACCTTTCCCTTAAGCGCAAAGACAGTTAAACTTTCCGCCCTTCGGTTGGGCGTTTAGCTCAGTTGGCTAGAGCACCTGAATGACATTCAGGGGGTCACAGGTTCAAGCCCTGTAATGCCCACCATCCGAAGGCAGCCAGACTTATTGGCGCCACCGCAGCACGATCATCGATGCCGGAGGCAGAGTGATGGGCATCCCATCATGGAAACCAGGGAGTACGCGCAGTTGACGCGTGACCTGTTCCTCATCTTCGTTATCGGCATGGATGTCTGCAGGAACAAGTCCAGCAGCGAAAGCACGCCCGACTACTGGACCACTGGTGTCAATGATGACATCTTGCGGATTAGTCAGGTCAAGGTTGAACAGAATCAACGAGTGGTTAGCACCCTGCTGAAAGGAAAAAGACTGCACCAGATGTAAATCTACGTTAGCAGTAAGGCCATTTCCTGGAGTCACGCTCACGACAGGGTCGCTGCCGCTTTGAATAGTTTCTACCATGTCTTCAAACATGACGTGATTAGCCAAAGTCAATCCCATGAAGGTCGGACGTTTGCGCCCGGTCTTCAGAATGTCGCGCACTAGGCCCCACATGCGTAAATACTCGCCATCGTCCGCTTGCTGAGTGAAACCCGCGTACGTGAAAGCGAGTTGAGTTTTTATTCCGAGTTCGCGCATGTAAGTCAGCATGGTTAACGGCAAAGCAAGTGCTCCGCCTTGGCCGGTGATGACATCGTTGCGCAAGTCGGCTGGGGCCGGGTTGGCCGCAAAAACTTTGTTCATATGAAAATTGATTTCATAAACATGAACCTTGGTCCCTTGCCCAAAGGTGGCAATGTTGTCCAGGCTAGTGCGCATGCCACCACCGGGAGCCGCCTCAGCAATCGGTGTTGCGAACAGCCGCTGGTAAATAGCTTCATCAGTGGCGAAGTCATCCAAGATCCGCATGAAATAAGGACCGAGGCCAATGGTGTCGTGTGCGCTAGAAGAACCTTCAATATGGCTCTGCCGCCCCGCCCAACCATGTTGTCCGCCAATCACCAAATCGAATTTCAACGCATCGTATTCAGGAGCAGCTTTCAGCAAGTTGAAACGGTCATTGCCGATGGCCCCCAAGTTGTAGCCATCACCAAGAGAAGCGCCAAAGAATGGGTCGGTGTTAATCCCACGCGCCCAACCTTCATTGCCGAATTCCAAATGGATGGTGTCAAAGACTGTCGTCCACGGCAGAATTTGGCCGCGGGCTGCACGTAAATCGGCATAAGGGTGAACCCCATCCGCAGGACCTCCGAGGTATTCCATGAGACCCAATAAATCTTCTTCAGTCCAAGTGACTGGAACGATGTACCAAGGATTGGCATCGACTAGATCGCAAAGACCTAAAAATTCGTGCAAGCGATAATCCCAAAGTTGTGGGATGCGGTTGTTCGGGCGAAAGTTGACAAAGCCAGCAGCAAACGGATCAGCCACCGCATGAGCAAGATTCGTGCCGAAGAATCCCGACCAATTACGCAAGGTTCCCGGGTTTAGTTCCAATAAGCCTTGCACGACCTCATCGACAAAACCAAAATCATTGGTATGCACGCGTTCCATGATCAAATCGTCGATTAAGACTTCTTGCCCAGCGCCTCCAAGGTGCAGGCTGAAGGTCAAGATAGGGTGTGATTCTTGATCGGTGTACGCGCGCGGGTCATCGCTACCTTCCGGCAAGGAGTAGGTCTGCTCAATGAGTTGCCATGAGGTGGTGAGCGGGAAGGTCTCATCGATGTAGGTGGCTTCTTGGGAGCGATACAGTTTCAAGCGCAGGCTGTCACCTGGCTGAGTGCCCTTGGCCCATACCGAGAAGTGCCAATCTCCATCTACCAATTGCAGCTTGCCAGAGTTGGTCGCCAGGTTATTCCAAAGAGTATCTAAATACCAAATACGTGATCCTCGCCAAAGTTGGGTTGGGTCCACTGATAAACGCAGGCTTTGCACTCCCGGACTGCCGGGCCGAGCATCGGTCGTTTCAATGACCGCAAGGTCGCCATCTTCGGGCATGTCTGCAATCGGCATGCGTAAGAACATGACATCGCCCTGAACGGGATCCGAGCCGCTGGAGTTTAGGAAGAAATTGCCCACTCCGTTGTCGTGGGTGTAATCAAGAACGGTTCCGATGCGTCCCTTCGAGGGTCCTGAAACGATTTCAAATTCGGCGCCATTCCAGAACCCTACCGGATGGCCAATACCAAAGGTGTCGTTATTCCACATGGTCTGCCAATGGTCCTGAATCCAGTGGTCACCGGTGGATCCTAAATCGGCCTGCGAAACCATGGCGAAATGTCCTGCTTCAAAACCAGGGTTCGGAATGATGTTGGCATTCAGAATCGAGGCCTCATAGTTCTCGGTGTGGCCAAGGTTAACGCCAAATCGGGTAATGCCATCTTGGAGCACCGTGTCGGTGACCTCAATGTTGGTTGGAGTTTGCGCTGAAAGAGCAAAGGATACGAGGAGGGCGATGCAAAGCATGGGAATGCGTCATCGTAACTCAACATCTTGGAACTACCCAGGATTTCCTGGTTAACGTGGACCCTCAAAGTGCGTACATTGGGGTCTGATGCTTTTGGCACTCCTACTCCCACTCGGCATGTCCCTGTCCCAACAACTAGTGGAAGATGCTGGACTGGCTGAGGTCTATGGAGAGCGTTGGACAACCGAGGCGCGGGTTTATCAGCAAGTTGGCGCAAGTGTTGTGAGCGTTGACGTCTATGAAAAGTTGATTTCCGGATCCCTGACTAGCCCAACGGATTTTTTAGGTCAGCTTGGTGCTCCGATTAGTCAAGGCGCTGGTGTGGTCGTAGACGCGCGCGGTTTCGTGATAACCAACGCCCACGTGGTGCAGCCAGAGGGCCGGTTGACTGCGGACGACCTCCTAATCACTCTAACTTTTCTAGATGGCGACCAAGACAAGGAAGTGGTGGCAAGGATTTACAGCATAGATACCGAATGGGATTTAGCACTCCTGAAGATCTATGAAAAGGGGCCGTACACTGCGATCACCATGGCGGATCCGGACAAACTTCTTATTGGGGAAAAGGTGATTGCCATTGGAACGGCCTATGGCCACACCCACTCGCTGACCTCCGGGATTTTGTCTGGCGTGCAACGCGATGTAGCTATCACCTCCCGTGCGGCACGAAGGCAGCAGCAGTTTCGTGGCATGTTGCAGACCGATGCTGCGATTAACCCTGGGAATTCYGGCGGWCCCTTGCTCAATGTCTTGGGCGAGCTSATTGGRATTAACAGCGCYACTTTRGATTATGCCGATGGCATCGGGTATGCGGTTCCGGTKGGMCGAGTSGAAGAGATTCTRAAGAACCGGTTGCTRCAACCCAATGTGTGGTTGGGCATGAGTTTGGCACCGCGCGGCAACGACCTAACTGTGAACGCGATTCAYCCACGCGGGCCTGCCGCACAGGCTGGGTTTTTRCTGGGTGACCGAGTGATTGCGGTGAACAGTGTTTCGGTTTTGAATCCGCGAGAGTTYGGAGATGAACTGGTGCTTTTRGTCCCGGGCGAAACCGTTGCCATCGATTATGAGCGCGATGACCGACGTCGGGTRGCMAAYCTGAAACTGCAATCCGGCGGCCAACGCGATGCYTTTGGAGTGCTTGGATTCTTATGTGAYCCGAATCCGAGCATMATCATTATTAATGATTCTTATGGCTACCCTACGAAGTATCCGGTATTGAAACTCACWGGAGTSTTCGAAGATACTGGGGCCGCCCGWTTAGGCTTAGAAAGTGGCGATAGCATTATTGCGGTTCACCTTCTGAATCAAAATGAGGGAGATGGTTGGATTCCAGTTTCAAGCCAAAAGCAATTTCTCAACCTCATCCGCGGCCCAGATTTCGATTTTCACGGGCAAAATATTTGGTGGATGACCAATGAGAATAAATCGATGAAAGGTCGCTTGAGTTTCGACGACCCAGATATCGTGGATCGTCTTCGGAAAGGCTAAAGCGATTCTAGAGTCAGGGCTAAGCCTTGCTCTAGATTGAAGTCCGGTTGGAAATTCAACTCCTCATGGGCGCGATGCAGGTCGGCTAAAGAATGGCGGACATCGCCAATGCGCTCGTCAAGAAATACGGGATCCCCACCCGTCTTACCGGCCACTTTGCACATGGTGTCCCACAGCTCCAGCANGTTGATGCGTTGACCGCATGCAATGTTGATGATTTGCGCTGGTTGCGACAGGGTGGCTTGGGCTGCGGCAAGATTGGCCTTCACCACATCTTTCACAAAAATGAAGTCGCGGGTTTGTTGTCCATCTCCGAAGAAGGTCGGTGGAGTCCCCTCTTTTAGCCACTGAGCGAAAAGGGAGATTACGCCGCTATAAGGTGAGCTTGGGTCCTGGCGTGGACCGAAAACGTTGAAGTAGCGCAAGGAGACCGATTCTAGACCGGAGCGTTCGGCCGCTTGTGCAAGCGCATGTTCTCCCATCAACTTATGTTCGGCATAAGGCGATTTAGGAGCCGGTTGCATATCTTCGGTTTTAGGGAGCTCCGGTGAATCCCCGTAAATCGCAGAACTACTTGAGAAAACAATGCGGCTCACACCTTGCTTTTCTGCAGCTGCGATAAGGGCTTCCGTGGTTCCGAAATTGGCGTGGCGTGCCTGTTCAGGATGCTCAAAACTCCAAGGAACACTCGGTCGCGCTGCTAGGTGGAAAATCCGCGCGACTCCTTCACATGCGGTGCTGGCGGCATCGTAATCAGCAGCATCGGCTTGGATGATTTCGCAATCTAACCCTTCTAGGTTATGTAAATATCCAGTGGCAAGATTATCCAGAATGCGCACTTTGCGTCCGGATTCAAGCAGACCCTGGACAATGTGAGACCCAATAAATCCGCTGCCTCCTGCAATGAGGTCAAGTTCTCTCACGAAAGTTGCTCCATGCTCGCATGGGCTTCGGCATGTTCATTCAACCACTGCCGATAAATCGCAAGCCCCTGCTCAAGCGTGGTCGAGGGATGGTAACCCAAACACTTTTCAGCCTTGCGGATGTCCGCGCAGGTGAGGGTGACATCGCCCGGTTGTTCCGGCAGTTGTTGGATTTCCGGGGTGCACTTCAAGGTGGATCCAATCGCGTGAATCATGTGTTTCAGACTCACAGGCGAGGAATTGCCAAGATTGTAAATCTCAAATCCTTCGCTGCATAACATGCTGAGTTGGATGCCATCGACAATATCTCCTACAAAAGTGTAATCCCTTGCAGTGGTGCCATCGCCGAACATCGGTACTCTTTGTCCTTCCTGAATGAGGTGGAAGAACTTAGCAATGGCCATTTCCGGGCGTTGCCTTGGACCATAGACGGTAAAGAAACGCAGCAAGCTCATGGGTATGCCATAAAGCTCGAAAAAGGAATGCGCTAGGACTTCCCCTGCCTTTTTGCTCGCGGCATAAGGTGAAACCGGCTTACTGGTTTCATCGGTCTCCGCGAAAGGCGCGTTTTGATTGTTGCCATAAACACTTGAGGACGATGCCATGACCAAGCGGGTTTGCGGAGTCTTGCGCAATTGGTTTAGCAGGTTCAAGGTTCCTTCAACATTGACCTGAAAATAAATCGCAGGGTTTTCAATCGAGGGGCGGACGCCGGCTTTCGCAGCAAGGTGCACAACAATATCGAACTTGTGATCGGCAAAAATTTTCGCGACCACGTTTTGATCCAGAATGTCTCCTTCCACCAATTGGAATTTCGGTTGCTGGAAAGCGCTTTCTAAATTCTTACGTTTTTGTTGCGGGCTGTAGTAAGGGTCAAAGTTGTCGATGCCCACAACTTCCACACCCTGCGCCAAGAGTCGGTCCACTAAGGTGCTGCCGATGAATCCGGCTGCCCCCGTGACGAATACTTTTTGAAAAGCCTTCTTGGCGATGAGTGGAGGACTCATTCGACGGTTACGGATTTGGCTAAGTTGCGTGGCTGATCGATATCTTTGCCCAACGCTAGAGCAACTTCATAAGAAAGTAACTGGAGCGGAACAATAGTGACTAAGGGAGCCAGTAATTCTGGAACCGCTGGAACCGGCAAAACGTAGTCGGCGGAATCGGCAACTCTTTGATCGCCAATCGCTGCAACGGCAATGATTTTTCCGGATCTTGCACGCACCTCTTGCAAGGTCGACAACATCTTTTCGTAGGTGATGCCTGGAGTGGCGATCGCAATGATGGGGAAATCTTCATCAATCAAGGCAATCGGGCCGTGCTTCATTTCGCCTGCAGGATAACCTTCGGCGTGAATGTAGGAAATCTCCTTCAGCTTTAGGGCGCCTTCCAAAGCAACCGGGTGCTGCATGCTGCGACCGAGGAACAGGCAAGAACGAATGCCTGCAAGGTATTTAGCCGCAATCTTGACTGATTCCAAAGCTTCCGGGCGGAAGGAAGCATCGAGGTGATGGCGAAGTTCACGCAGATCTTGCAAATAGCCACGTCCAGCATCGGCATCGAGTACTTTGCGTGCGCGACCAAATCGAATCGCTAACAGGTAAAGTGCCGTCACCTGGCCAAAAAAGGCCTTGGTAGAGGCGACGCCTACTTCTGGCCCGCAGTGAGTCAAGATGAGGTCATCGGCTTCGCGAGCGAGGGTGCTCCCTTGCACATTGCAAATGCCGAGCACACGTCCTCCACGCTTTTGCACTTCGCGCATGGCGCGTAAGGTGTCGGCGGTTTCTCCTGACTGGGAAACCACTACGGTGAGTGTATGGCCCTCCTCTAATTCAGGGCTGTAAAGGAACTCACTAGCATTCAGAGTTTCCCCTGGAATCTTGGCAAGTTGGCCCAGCATTTTTTGCCCTAGTTGAGCAGCATGCAGGGAAGTGCCCATGGCCATGAAACGAAGCCGTTCAAACTGACCAAGTTCTTCATTGGTCAAAGAGAACTCGGATTCAAACTCGACATCGCCTTCGGTGTCATGAAAGCGGTCAAAGGCAGTGCGCGCAAGAACGTCGGGCTGCTCATAGATTTCCTTGAGCATGAAATGCGGAAAGCCACCTTTTTCAGCTTGCTCAGGAGTCCAATCGCAATGCAGGTAATCACGCTCGACAGGGTTGCCATCGACGTCAAAAATGGTTTGCGAACGGTCGGTCAGCACCGCCGTTTCTCGATTCTCAAGAATTAGGAACTTGCGCGTGAGGTGAAGCAAGGCTGGCATATCGCTAGCTGCATAACTTTCCCCTTCTGCCACGCCGACGACTAACGGCGAATCCAAGCGCGCGACAATGAGAATGCCTGGGTCATCCGCAGACATGACCACCAAGCCATAAGCGCCTTCCACTTTGGAAAGTGCCTTGCGTACCGCCTGATGCAAATCCAAATCCTGAGTGCGGTAGTAAGCAATCAGGTTGGCAAGAACTTCAGTGTCGGTATCACTATGAAACTCATGTCCCTTCTCCGCAAGCAGAGCACGCAGATCGAGGTAGTTCTCAATGATGCCGTTGTGCACCACGACAATCTTTTGTTGATCATCGATATGCGGGTGCGCATTGCGATCGGCTGGAACTCCGTGTGTAGCCCAACGCGTATGTGCGATGGCAATATTGGAGGCAGGAAGTTCGTTGCGATCTAACTCGGCTTCCAAGTTGGCAATCTTGCCCATTTTTCGCCGCACTTCCAAGCTACCTTCCGCGAAGACAGCCATACCGGCGGAGTCATAGCCGCGATACTCCAAAGTCTTCAGTCCTTTGAGGACCGAAGCGCGAACGTCACCATGCTGGGCGACTGCTGCAACAATGCCACACATTTAAACTTCTCCTTCTGCTGCAACGCAGTCTTTAAAATATTGCAAGGACATCTCTAGACCTTCTTTTAGGCCAATGCTTGGTTCCCAATCTAGTAAAGCCTTGGCCTTAGTGATATCGGGGCGGCGCACCTTCGGATCATTCTCCGGAAGGGGGCCAAACTCAATCGGGAAGGTCGAACCCACCACTTGGTTCACGATTTCAGCGAATTCCAAAATGCTCATTTCCACCGGATTACCGATGTTGGTTGGAAGGTGCTCATCGCTCTCCATGAGACGTTGAATGCCTTCCAGTAAATCATCGACGTAACAAAAGCTGCGGGTTTGCGAGCCGTCGCCGAAAATGGACAAGGCTTCTCCGCGCAGTGCAGAGCCCATAAGCGATGGCACCACGCGGCCATCATTCAAGCGCATACGTGGACCATAAGTATTGAAAATCCGCACGATGCGTGTTTTCACTCCATGCGCGCGAAAATAGGCCATGGTGATGGCTTCACTGAAGCGTTTCGCTTCGTCGTAACAAGAACGTGGGCCAATCGGGTTTACATTGCCCCAGTAATCCTCCACTTGTGGGTGGACTAGAGGATCGCCATAACACTCGGAAGTGGAGGCCATCAAGAACCGCGCACCAGTGTTCTTGGCTAACTCCAAACAGTTCCGCGTGCCGGTACTTCCAACCGCCAAAGTCTCTAACGGGATCTGCAAGTAATCAATCGGCGATGCCGGCGATGCCATGTTGAACAAACGATCCAGCGGCCCCTTCCAAGGAATCTCTTCCGTGATGTCGTGATCGACAAAGGTGAAGGCATCGTTGTCGGCGAGGTGCGCCAAGTTGTTCGGGTTGCCGGTGATTAGGTTGTCCATGGCGACCACCTCAAAACCGCGCGCGAGAAGTTTGTCGCAGAGATGAGAGCCGAGGAAGCCGGCGCCTCCAGTTACGAGTGCTTTAGGCATTTTAGGAGTCTAAGAATTTCTCTAAGAAGCCAGTGTCGGTGTTCCCTGCAATGAAGTCAGGTTGTTCCAGGATTCGAAGGTGCAATGGGATGGTGGTTGCAAGCCCAGGTCCGTTAACCCGAGTCTCGCGAAGTGCGCGTTTCGCAATGCGTAGTGCATCTGCGCGGTCGCGGCCATGGACAATGAGTTTTGCAACCATGGAGTCGTAATGGCGAGGAATGGTGTATCCAGCGGCGATATGGGAATCTACACGCACACCTGGACCGCCAGGTAAAAAGAGTTCGTCAATACGACCAGGACATGGCGCGAAATTGCGTTCCGGGTTTTCCGCATTGATACGGAACTCAATCGCATGGCCGGTGATCTTTACATCGTCCTGAGTGAAGTCGAGGTTCTCCCCCGCTGCAATCCGGATCTGCCATTGCACCAAGTCAATGCCAGTAACGGCTTCGGTGACGCAATGCTCCACTTGAATCCGCGCATTCAACTCAATGAAGTAGAAGTCGCCTTTTTCATCGAGCAAGAACTCCACGGTTCCTGCATTGACGTAACCCGCAGCTTTAGCGAACGCAATCGCGGCTTCGCCCATGCGCTTGGAGATTTCCGGCGTAGTCACCGGGCAAGGCGATTCTTCGATCAACTTTTGGTGACGGCGTTGAATGGAACAATCACGTTCTCCCAATGCGACGACCTTGCCATCGGCACCGGCAAGAATCTGCACTTCCACATGGCGTGGATTGACCACGAACTTTTCAATGTACACCTTGTCATCATTGAAAGCGCCCATGGCTTCTTGTTGAGCCTGGTGGAAGCAAGCATGGAAAACTTCAGGAGAGTCGGCTTTGCGCATGCCACGACCACCACCACCGGCGGCGGCTTTGATCATGACCGGATAACCCACTTCCTCAGCCACGCGCGCGCCTTCGTCGGCATCGGCCACCGCTCCGTCTGAGCCAGGCACCACCGGAACTCCAGCATTTCTAGCAGTCGTTTTAGCTTTGGATTTGTCTCCGCAAGAGTCAATGACTTCGGGCGACGGTCCAATAAAGGTCAAATCACATGCGCGGCAAACTTCCGCAAAGTGGGCATTCTCGGCCAGGAAACCATATCCCGGGTGGATGGCTTCCACATTAGTGATTTCCGCAGCCGCAATGATGGCTGGAATATTTAAGTAGGACTGTGCACTTGCAGCTGGACCAATGCATACCGCCTCGTCTGCGAATTGCAGATAAGGAGCACCGCGATCGGCCTCGCTATAAACCGCAACCACTTCAATGCCAAGGTCGTGCGCGGCGCGGATCACACGCAACGCAATCTCCCCGCGGTTAGCCACCAGGATTCGCTGGAACATGATGCCGTGTTAAGAGGTTTGAATGCGGAACAAGGGTTGGTCGTATTCCACGGCCTCACCTTCCTTCACCAGGATTTCCAAAATGGTTCCGGTGAACTCAGCTTTGATCTCGTTAAACACCTTCATGGCTTCGAGAATGCACAAAACCGATTCGCTGCCAACCGAATCGCCAATCGCGACATAGGCTGGAGAATCAGGGTCCGGCTTGCTGTAGTAAGTGCCCACCATGGGTGAACGGAACATCTCTCCGGGTGGCTCTTCAGCTACGGGTGCAACAGCAGCTACTGGAGCGGCGGCGGCCGGTGCTGGTGCCGCAGCTACTGGAGCTTGGGCATAGACCACGGGCGCCTGCCCACCTTCGGGTTGGCGCGAGAGACGGATTTCTGTTTCGCCATCTACAACGTGAAGCTCAGTGAGCTCCCCTTCTTGCATCAGAGCGAGCAGGTCTTGGACAATCTTCAGATCCACTGCTTTTCCTTTCGGGATTAGACCGGGGGGTTCACCAGTCCTGGGGACCCTATTGTGCCTTCCACGGGCCCGATTTACCCCCAGTTTTCTCAAGCAAACGTACTTTCTCGATCTGAATCCCCTTATCTAGGGCTTTGGTCATGTCGTAAAGGGTGAGGGCAGCAATCGATGCCCCCATCATGGCCTCCATTTCGACCCCGGTGCGCCCTTCCAACGACGCAGTACAGCGCACGCGAAGGCCCGGTTGGCCGTCTGAGAGAGGCTCTATGAGCACCTGAACCCAATCTAGCGACAATCCATGGCACATCGGAATCAACTCGGCAGTCTTCTTGGCAGCCATAATCCCGGCAATCCGAGCCGGCTCAACAATGCCCCCCTTGGGTATCTCTCCCGCCAGAACCTGGTGAAAGGCTTCTACTGGGTACCGAACGATGGCCTCTGCCTCAGCAGTGCGCAGGGTGATGGCCTTTGCGCCCACATTCACCATGCGGGAGCCCCCATCTTCCTCGAGATGGGAAAGCGGAGGAGTGTTGCTCATGAAAATCGAGATTGTGCGTAGTGTGGGATTCGAAGCTTCCTATACGCTAACCTAGGAGTGACTGCTCCAACGCATGAAATTTCTCGCCCTTCTACTGCTCGCGGCTCCACAAGAGCCGGCTCCATCCCTCGACTCGCTGCTTGATCAAGCCCAGGACCAAAATCCTGCGGCAGTTTTGCAGTTGGCCGATGCCTCTGCATCTGATTTATCGGATTCCGACCTCGCTCTCTTAGGCGAGCAAATGAGGAAGGCCGAGGGGCACCAGTTGCTTCTCGTAGGTCGACTTCAAGCCTGGGCCGATGAGCCTATGGCCATGGAGCGCCTGGTGGAACTCTTGGATTTCGAAAACCAAAGCTTGAGTGCTGCGGTTTTGCAAACCTTACGTCTTCCAGCATTCCACGGAATCGAGGAAGTGCAATCGGCTTTGGCTGTCTGGCTGTCGAATCAAATTGCAGAAGACTCCCCTAGCGTTTGGACCGATGCTGAATTCACCTTGTTCCGCACCGGCGGTGGCGCTCAACGACGCGCTGCTCTACGGACTTTACGGAGTGTTTTATGGAGTGAAAACTTGGAGCTTCGGAACAAGGCAGTGCTGGCTTTAGGGCGCACTGGAAGCACTCTAGGCACCGAAGAGATTGAAGTTTTAGAGGCCCTTGCCGAAGGCATTGGTAACGATGCCATCCTTGCGCAAACCTTGCTCGACCAAGTCCAGCAGCAGTTGCGTTTTCGCAGCAAGATTGAGGCCTTGCAGAAACTCAATGCATCGGAGAGGCCTAACACCACCAAGATTGTGGTCGAGAATGATCAGTTAGCTGTGCTGGAAGAAGTGTTGTTGCGCATTCGTAATCAGCATATGGAAGGTGAGAAGTACACCGATGAGGAATTGCTCGATGCTGCAGCCGGCGGSMTGNKSCGWCNNKKSGATCNCGCRCWYCNYGTYSWYWMGCKRWGRSKMMKMCSGCGNNYYMRKGTYCGNCATSACYSASGCTTACGGTGGTATTGGTGCTTACGTGAACACCATCGATGGCGTGTTCACCATTCAACGCCCAATCTACTCGGGTCCGGCCTACGCCGCAGGATTATTAACCGGTGATAGCATTCTTGCGGTCGATGGATGGTCCACTGCCGATCAACCCAACGATGACATCATCAAACGCTTGAAAGGCAAACCTGGAACCGAAGTCAAGCTTGAGGTTTACCGCGTGGGTTGGTCTGAGCCGAAGGAGTACGTCATCATGCGCGACACCATCAAGCTGCCGACTTTGCAGCCTGAGATGTTACCGGGTGGCATCCTTTACTTGGAGTTGCTCGATTTTTCCGAAGATGTGGCGAATCGCATCGTCGAAGAAATCACCCAAGCGCAAGATTCTGGAACCTTAAATGGTGTGGTGCTTGACCTGCGCAACAATGGAGGCGGATACCTGCGCGAAGCGGTAGCCATCTGCGATGTCTTCCTCCCCGCCGATAAAGTGGTGGTTACCACCCGCTCGCGCATGGGTGCCGATGAAATCTACCGCACGCGTTCTAGGGCTTTGGTGCCAGATGACATCCCGCTTTCGATCTTGATCAACGAGTACTCGGCATCGGCATCGGAGATTGTTTCTGGCGCACTTTCCATTCATGGGCGTGCAGTCACGGTTGGGGCGCGTACTTATGGTAAAGGATCGGTGCAAAACGTATTCCCGCTTTCGACCCAGCAGGATGAACGCTTTCAGGAATCTAGTCGCTCACGTAATCGTATTCACGATGAATGGGAAGAGTTTGAAGATCGCAACGGCAATGGCAAGTACGACTATGGCAGCCGCATCAAGTTGACCATTGCTTACTACTACCTTCCAGATGGTTCGACCATTCACACCCAACGCGATCACGATGGTCGCATTGTGGAACTGGGTGGTGTCGAACCAGACCGCAACATTGAGTTCCCTGAGATTTCCTTCGTAGTAGCGCGGGAGTTAAACCGTATCTTGGAAGACAATCCTTTTCGCCCTTATGCAGATCGACTGTTTGAGGACAACAAAGAATTGGCGGTCAAGCTTGCGATTAATGACAACCACGACACCGCGCTTTATCCAGGTTGGGATGATTTCTTTCAAAGTCTAGACACCGAGTTAGAGGAACAAGAAGTGCGTCGTTGGGTACGTCGTCAGTTACGCGGAGTGGTTTCCGATGCGCGCGGCAAAGTGTTCCCTGGTAACGGATTTGCCGGCGACTATGTTGAGGATCCCCAACTGCGTGAAGCGATTCGGGCCGTCCTCGAAAGCACCAGCTTGACCTACGACACCATTCCTGAATACGCAGATTTTGTGGCGAAGCGCTAGAGCAGAGTTTCTTAAGCGCTAAACTAAAACCGCAATCAAGCCATTGCGTCCGGCTCCAGGGCCCTGACGTCGATGGCTAAAGCAAGTTTCATCTGAGCCCGTGTCGATACCCGAAAGGAAAATCGACGCGGGCTCAACTCCATTCTGGATCAGGGATTCCTGCGCCCAAAGGGCAATATCCATCTGCCATCGGTCGCCAGCTCCACGGTAACGTGCGACATCGGGGCAAGCGTCGCCAACTTCAGGACCAACCTCATAAGACGCTCCAGCCATGCAGGGTGCGATGCCGGCGCGGATGGTGGAAAGAGCAGCACCCTTAGAAATCATGCGCCGCAGAGCCACTCCAAGGATGTTACCGGCTAAGCCGCGCCATCCGCCGTGGATGACCCCAAGAATGCCGGGTGCATGAAGTAAAACTGCACTGCAATCGGCGACAGCGACGTAAAGCGGCAATCCTTTTGTGGTGGTCACAAGACCATCGCATTCTGGGATGACGTTCTCGGGTTCTAGAGCACCTCGTCCACGATGACGTTCATCCACCACTACGACATTCGAGGTATGCACTTGTCCGCCTACCACCCAATCTTCCACMGCAACGYYMAKCMTTTCMGACCAWGCGCGACGSGYGGCTTSRGCGGCRGGTCGATCRCGYCCMCCRCTGTARGCRAGATTGCCTAAACCCGATTCRCTGCGTCCCGCAAACACGTGCGCCAAACCTGCCGTCGTCGCGAATTCCTCAAATTGGTATCCGCGATAGGCGCCGCTTTCACAGGCTTGCATTATCCGGATGTGGCAGAAATCTGTTCGGCAGGCGGCTCATCGGTTGCGTCTTTTTGCATCACCGGGCGCAGGAATTCTCCRTAGAGCACGCGCCCTACTGCAACCAGCGGGACGGCAATCACAAAGCCGAAAATACCCATGAGCGCACCACCGCATAGAACGGTCAAAATGACCACGAAGTCGGACAAGCCTAATCCACGGCCCACCATGCGMGGAATGAGAACGTAGCCCTCCAAGACCTCCAGTGCGGTGTAAATCACGGTTGCGGTGATTAAGCCAACGAAGCCTCCGCCGGTAATGCCTCCATCGGCGAAACCAACTAGGGCCAACAAGAAGAAACCWATCAAAGGACCGAGTACTGGCAGCAGGGATAAAGCTCCAAGTGCCAATCCCAAGGAATAAGCGCCGGGGAAGCCAATCATCATGAGGATACCCCAGGTCAGYAAACCCTTTACCGTGGCGACCTTGGTTCTTGACACYAAATATAAGCTAAGAATCTTTTCRATCTTAGGCAAAATACGATCAAAACTTGCACGCCAYTGGTTTGGTAATTCAGCACGAATCCGSGTCAACCAWGGTCCTCCTTCCAACAAGAAGTAGAGGAAAATMGGCAACAGCAAWATGCCRCTTACRATGCCAAACATGCCGCCAAAGAAGTTCACGAGACCTTGGCYCGCCCGACTTAGTTGTTCGGATGCAATGGCAACCACATTTTCAGGGTTGAGCTGTTCGGGATCTAGCTTTTCCTGCGCCCAATCTGGCATGCCTTCGCGAAGCGCCAASAGTTGGTTCTGGATTTGCAGGCTCAGCCCTCCCAAGTCATCGACYGGAACYTTRCTNMAGNARRCCTTGGAAATCAAAAAAGGCCGGGAGCATAAGCAAGGGCGGCACCAGKGCAAACAACCCCACACAGGCCAGAGCGGAGACCGAAGAACCCAAACGGATMCGCCACCTGCGATGCAGAGGGTAAAACACCAGCATGAGCAAATAGGCGCCAAGCAAGGGTGCGGTGATCGACTTTAAAAGCCAGACCAACCAGAACACCCCGAGGACAACCGTGAGGCGTACAGCAGTATGGAGATTCATGTTCCGCTAACGGATTTGCCTTCTTGGAAGGCTACTTCGAAATCGAAGCCGTTGGCGAAATCTTGGGGCTTGTCACGCTCCGTCTTATTCAGCAATCCGGCTTCACACATCTGGAAGACAAGATTACCGAAATCTCCGGTGCTTTGAACCCCCCAGGAGCGAAATGCATAGGGAGCCARGGGCCCAAAYTCTTCCTGAGCGTAYCTACGYAGCCCRGACAGGAGCTCYTGSGGCGAAATATGRCGRCCATCGCARGGCTTTTGGCCYCGCCCYTCGAGGAAGATGGTGAAATCTAGVGCCTCAAGGACGAAAAAATACGCWGCTTCKGCGTATTGGCGCTCATTCTGAATGCGAATTTCCCGAATGAGTGGTTGGAGTTTGCGGTCGTCCATGGTTTATCCCCGAGCTAGGTATCGGACCGCAATTCAKATGTTTGCCAGCATCTTTACGAGGATTTTTCGCGGGTGGAAAAAATAGGAAATCGTAAATGGAAATCCCGCAGCAACTACGGGTTTTAGGGCATCAAGAAAATCGGACTAAATCCTGAAAAACTAAGTCCGGAGTGACCTGGCCAGAGAGCCTGGCCAAGGCCTGATCGAGTCGGCGACACCATTGCCCTTGGAAGGCTAAATAAGCAGAATTGGGGGTCAATTGAGCGGTTACAAGCCAAGCCCTTGTAGCAGCTAAAAGAAGCAAACCCAGTTGGCGTTTCTCAGCCAATTTACTAGCGACAGGAGTTTGGCACCAAGTCTCTGGCCCCTGGTTCCCGTTAAGCCAGGCAGAGACCTGTGGATAACTCTCAAGGAGCAGTTTGCGTTGCGGTCCGGGCAAATCCAAGATTGCTTCGCCGGACCCGCATGCGCGAAAAAGAATATTCCAATCTTCTATGCCAATTCCGGCAGAAGCCGCCAGTCGATTCAATTCTTCTTGAGGGGCCCGAGGCACTCGCCAAATCCGGCAGCGTGAACGAAGAGCTGGACTGAGATCATAAAGCTCGGTCGCGGTAAAAANGAGCACGGTCCCCTCTGGCGGTTCTTCGGTGGTTTTCAATAAGGCTCCTTGCGCATCGGGGGTCATGCGGTCGGC
Organism: Planctomycetota bacterium; assembly: GCA_002746235.1. GTDB lineage: Bacteria > Planctomycetota > UBA1135 > UBA1135 > UBA1135. Next base: position 177,132 of record NVWJ01000006.1, on the reverse strand, counting down.
ATCGAGCAGGACGATGGCACGWTGTTTGCCAATTTTGGGACGATAGCGCAAGGCTGTTTCAACACATGGCACACCTTCTTTGCGAAAGGCAATATGTTCTACTTTGAGTCCTGGTGATCCAAACTCAACAGGATCGAACAATGCGAAGTCGGCATGCTCATGCACTGGACCGCGTGATTCCAATAAGGAAGCGGCGCACGCCAATGCTTCTTCGCGCAATCGGGTGCGTGAGGCTCCGACGAGGAGATAGGCATCGGCAAGGGCTCCTGCAGAGCGTTCTTTTGCGAAACGAGTTTTCATCGACGGCGATCCTCGACGGCTTGCCATATTTGCTCAGCAATCTTTTCGATGGACAATCCTTCCGCAGCGATTAAGGCCGTACGTTCGGGATTGGCGGCAGCATAGGCGAGATATCCCTCACGAACCATTTTTTGAAAACCAAGTCCACGGCTCTCAAAGCCATCGTGCCCTTTGTCCCCACCAACACGGGCAAAGCTAACCGCAGGTTCCAAGTCYAGAATCAGSACTCCAWGAGGTTGCAGWTGCGGAGAGACCACCAGGCKGTCCAATTCCAAAACCCAGTCAGMTAGGCCTCCTTGTCCCTGATAGGCGACGGTGGATGGCGTAAACCKTTCACAGACGACGTCGCGATGGTCGGCCAGAGCAGGCGCTACCTGGGAGCGTAAAAGTTCATTCCGAGCGGCGAAAAACAGAAGCGCCTCGGAGCGTGGATCCCAGCTCTCTCGATCGCGGTCGAGCAACATCTTGCGCARMCCCTCRCCGAGTCCAGTACTTCCTGGTTCGCGCAAATGCAGCGGTCGGCGGCCGGCTTTTTCCAGCTCGGTAACAAGCAACTCAGCCTGGGTTGACTTCCCTGAGCCATCCATSCCTTCAAGCACCCAAAATCCCGCAACCATGGCCTTATCGTAGTGTCGCCGGAGTAGAAATTGAGGCCTCCTTGCGGTTAGTCTTTGACCATGCCGCGTCGACTCCTTGCTCCCCTAGGCTGTGGGCTTTTGCTCCTAGCWTCCTGCGCCACGCCTGCCCCACCACGTCAGGTACMACTCGGCCTGGATCCKCCSGTGCAATCACCACCAGGCGAYWTGTCGGTCAAGCAACGCATCGGGTGGTGGCAAGACCAACTTCCTCGTTTGTCATTGAGCGAYCGCATAGAGGCTCGTTTGTTGATGGGCGAGTTGCAACTGGAAGCGGGTGCGGCTGCCCCAGCGCGGGTGGCCTTCTATGAAGCGAAGGGAGGGCATATTTCTGCATCGGAACTGGCCCGGGCTGAACGTGGCATTGGCCTGAGTTACTTCCTGCAAGGAAACACCGCGGCAGGTGTGAGTCATTTGGAACGCGCATTGTCTGACCTTGACGGTCCTGCGGCAGAGGAAACCGAATATCTCATCGCTGCAGCCAATGGTGCGCAGTTTCATGGCCCGTCCAATGCGGTGAGTGAACGCATGGGCGTGTACCTAGACGCAGCAAATCTTGGAGTTCCAAGCCTGGCCACCAGCGCATTTAGCAGCGACGGAATTACCTACGATGTCAGCCGTCAACAATGGGGTGCGACCAGCATGCATTCGAATTGGGACCGGATGACCACTCCCTTTCGGGTCACCGTCCATCACACTGCGGAACCTTTTTCAGCAACTTCCTTGTCCGCCAATATTGCTGAAGTCCGCGATGTGCAACAGCAACATATGAATGGCGAAAGCATGGCCGATATTGGTTACCATTACCTCATTGGGCGCGACGGACGTGTTTTTCAGGGCCGTCCACTTTATGCCCAAGGAGCGCATGCTTATGGAGACAACAATATTGGCAACATCGGTATTTGTCTGCTGGGTAACTTCGTTTCCCAACCAGATCGAGGTGCCGACTATGCCAGAGTGCAAGCACCGACCACCAAGCAGATGGAATCCTTAGAACGATTAGTGAGCGAGGTTCGCGAAAAATATGGAATTACTGCAAGGCAAGTGTGGGGTCATAAAAACTTGAAGGCCACTGCATGTCCGGGGCCTCATTTGTCCTCTTGGGCAAATCGCTACCGGAGTCAATAGTCGCTCTAAAACAGGCTGGTTGCTAAAACGGCCAGGCCCACCGCCCAACAATAAGGTGCGAAGACGTGTAGCTTGCCACGTTTGGTGATCCAAACCAAAAGCCCAAGCGCACCCCATCCCACTAAGAAACTGGCCCCTACCGCGAGTGACAAGGTGGCCATGTCTAATCCCTGCGAGGTGTCCAACTCTGGCAGCTTCAATACCGAAGCTCCGATGATGGCTGGGATCGAAAGTAGGAAGCTAAACGCTGCTGCGGATTCCGCAGAGAGGCCAAGACGTAAACCCACCACGATGGTGGCACCACTACGTGAAATGCCAGGAAGAATCGCAAAGGCCTGTGAGAGTCCAATAATCAGCGCACCTTTCCAAGACAATTGGTTTAGGGACTTCCCTTCAGAGGGCAGGCGCTTCGAGTACCAAAGAATGCAGCCGGTCATCAATAAAGCGCCCGCTGCAGGGTAAGGCGATCCAAACAAACCATCGAGGTGATTGCGAATACTGAATCCGACAACCATCGCAGGCATAGTGGCTAAGACTAGTTGCCCGGCCAAACGTCTTTGGTTGATGACATCGTCCCCTTTCCCAAAGAAACCTGCTACCAAACGCCCGAAGCGTTTGCGGTAAAACAGAAGCACTGCCAGCAAAGTGCCGACATGTAGTAAAACTTCCAAACTGGCATCAGCCGAAAGTTGGTCGCCGCCGGGAAGAAACTCCTTGCCCAGAACCAGATGCCCCGAAGAGGAGACTGGCAGGTATTCCGTGAGTCCTTGAAGGACCGCAAGAATGAGGACTAGGAGTAGAGGACCCAAACTCGTTCTTAAAGGGTGGCCGCGACCGACTCGGGAGTTTCCCAAGTCATGTCGAAGGCTTGCGCAACCGGTTTGTTGGTCAAGCGACCGGCCAAGGTGTTTGCCGCAGTAGCGAGTTGAGGATTTCCCAGAACCGCCGCCTTGGGGCCGAGACTAGCAAGCTTTAGCACATACGGCAAAGTGGCATTGGTGAGGCCAAAGGTGCTTGTGCGTGGAACCGCGCCGGGCATGTTGGCCACACAATAGTGAACCACGCCATCGATCACGTAAGTCGGATTTTCGTGGGTGGTCGGCTTACAGGTCTCAATGCACCCGCCTTGGTCGACGGCGACATCGACGATGACCGAGCGATCCGCCATGAGGGCGAGATCTTCTCTCAAGACCAACTTAGGAGCGCGAGCACCCGGAATGAGCACGGCACCAATTAAAAGGTCGACGTGCGGTAATCGTTCGCGGATGGCTTGGCGAGTGGAGAATACAGTGGTGACATTCGCCGGCATGACCTCTTCCAAGTAGCGCATGCGTTCGAGATCCAAATCCAAAATGGTGACCTGAGCGCCCAGCCCAGATGCCATCCAAGCTGCGTGGGTTCCGACGATGCCCCCGCCAAGAATCATGACGTTCGCTGGCGCAACCCCAGGTAATCCGCCAAGCAGAACACCGCGACCTCCTTGTGGAGCCTGTAGTGCTTTGGCTCCTTCCTGAACCGCCATGCGGCCTGCGACTTCCGACATCGGAGTCAATAAAGGCAGGGTGCGTCCGACTTCCAAGGTCTCGTAAGCGAAACAATGTGCGCCGGATGCAAGCAGCCCCTCGGTGAGTTCCCGATCGGCCGCGAAGTGGAAGTAAGTGAAAATGGTCTGACCAGGCCGCGCCCGTGCGATTTCAACGGCTTGCGGCTCCTTCACTTTGACAATCATCTCAGCTTTGGCCCACAATGCGTCTACATCGTCCATGACGGTGGCTCCAGCGGCTTCATATTCCGCGTCGGGGAAGCCAGAACCGTCACCGGCCATGCTTTCTACGAGAACTTGGTGGCCAGCCTCGACTAGCGCTTGGGCTCCGGCAGGCGTCAACGAAACGCGCGCTTCCAGAACTTTGATTTCTTTTGGGATGCCTAGAATCATGGGGTCTCCTTGATGAAGGTAGCCCAGGATTCTAGTGTGGCGACCCAACTCCTCCTACAAGGAACCCTTGCATGTCCTCCACCTCCGAACGATTAGCTGAAATCCGCAGCCGCATGGCCGATGCTGCGCTTCGCGGAGGACATAACCCTGCCGCTGTAGATTTGGTGGCTGTAGCCAAAACTGCCCACCAACAAACTCTGGAGGAAGCTTGGGAGGCGGGGCAACGAATCTTCGGCCACAACCGGGTACAGGCCTTGGAGGAACATCGTTTGCTGCTGCCGGCGGCGGAATGGCATCTTTTGGGACCATTGCAGGGTCGAAAGGTGCGCAAGGGCCTGGCCGCGGCTGTGTGTTATCAGGCCTTGGGTGAATCCAAGACCCTGTTGCGCTGTGAGGCCGCCCGGGCCGAGGTCGATGCCCCCCCATACCCAGTTCTCCTGCAAATCAACCTCAACCCAGAGGATGGCCGCTATGGCTGCACTKYGMMWMATSWAGMWYMYSTGGTTGCGGAAGTTATCGCCAGCCCCCATTTACGATGTTCTGGTCTCATGACCCTTGCCTTGGCCGGCGCTTCCGAAACTAAGCTGCGGTCTGATTTCAGCCTCCTGTTTGAACACTTCAAACGCCTTCAAAACCAAGCGCAACTCCCCTCCGATGCACAACTATCTATGGGTATGAGCCAGGACTACGAGATTGCGATCGAAGAAGGGGCTAATCTGGTGCGCGTCGGGCGCGCGATCTTCCCTCCCGTCGTTTAATCACGTGACCATTCGTCTCCAATGGAATTTACCCGACCAGGAAACTGGTGGGGCTTTTACCCTGCGCGGTGCCCCTCTCTTCTTGGTGGTTTCGCCTTCAGGAAGCCTAGACCAGTTGGGYTCSGACCCTGGCGAACGCGACGGTTTTGTRATCTCTGAGTGGAAGCCCGGRGTTCTGCAAATGGAAACCCGCGGCGCATGCCACTTCAAAGATGGTGGCGGATTTGTGCAACTGACCACTTTGGATTTTGGCGCAACACTGGAAGCGACTTCTCCCGATTTCGAATGGGAGCTTAAGGCCGATGGCAAGATTGCCATCGAGGATCCTTTGGTCGGCACTGTTTTAGGTGGACATAAGGTCATTGGACGTCTTGGCAATGGCTCCATGGGTGTGGTTTACCGCGCCATCCAAATCAACTTGGAACGTGAAGTCGCGCTGAAAGTTTTAGATCCAAAAGCAGCGAAAAAATCTCCGCTTGCAGTGGCATCGTTCAAACGCGAAGCCGTTGCTGCCGGTCGTCTCTCGCAYCCAAACCTGGTRCAGGTTTACGATGTCGGYCAAGATCGAGGTTTGCACTTTTTCTCCATGGAGTTGGTGCCTGCTGGTGATTTAGAAGAGCGCATGAAAGAAKCGGGRGCTCTGCCATGGCGTGAGGCTCTCGAGTTCATCCTCGACGCCACCGATGCCTTGCTTTTYGCACGCGAACATCATCTRGTTCACCGCGATGTAAAACCAGAAAACCTCATGCTCACCMTAGACGGCCGCTGCAAGTTGGCSGACCTTGGCATGGCTACGACTCGCGGCATGGTGGAACAAGAAAGCGCAGGTGGAACGCCGCACTTTATGGCGCCAGARTGCGTTTCCGGYRCSGTAGAHCATCGTTCTGACTTTTATAGTTTGGGCTGCACCTTGTATCGTTTGCTGRCTTAYGAAACRCCCTATCAAGGTGATTCCGTTCGAGAGATTCTGTTAGCTCACCGCGATGAAGAAGTCCCGCGACTRAAAAATGYTGGAGTCGAYGCCCCAGGAGGTGTCCAGGACTTATTGGATTGGCTCATGGCCAAAGATCCGGAGGATCGTCCACAAGATGCTCAGGCRATTCTTGAAGACATTCATAATCTGCTCGATGGCAAACGTTCGCGCGGYCTCATCATGGGACTTGCTGTTATTGCAGTCATAGCGGTCGGAGTCTCACTGTTCTTCGCCTTTAAAGACACTCCAGCGGCACAAGGTGAAACTGTTTATGTAGAAACAGACTCCGGAGAAGCGCAGGAAGAACGGGAACGCGCCGATGCTTTGGCTCTGCAGTTGGCCTACACCACGGCCATGGCTGTTGGTGAAGGCCCGCTTCGCGYGGAAGGCCTGCGGTCCTTTTTAGTGGACTATCCAGATTCTGATTACACCGCACGCGCGCATGAAGAAGTTGCCCGACTCGAAACATTGGCGGAGTCAACCGCAGGGGGTAGGGAAGAAATCGACCCACTTGCGGCTGAAAAATTAATTCTTAGAACTTTGGAATCAGGCTTGGTTGCATTTATGCAAGCCAAGGAGTTTGGCCTCGCGCAGGAAAGTCTGTCACAGGCAACCGTTCCATTGGAGTGGTTAGCGCCCTTGTGGACACGTTTAGAGAATTCCACTAGTTCAGCGTTTCTGGGATGGGAAGGTAATCATTCCTTGGCCTTAACTGCTGAAGATTGGGTGGCTGCAAAAAAACACCGCATAGCCTTTTCGGATTCGATCCGGAGCGCCTCGAATCCTCCTGCAGAGTGGACGCAGCGCCTGAACGTTTTGGATTCTCTTGCAAGCGAGGCCGAGGCTAGCGTCCGTGAAAGGGACTACCGCTCAGCTAGGTTGGCCATGTTGACTGGCATGCAAGGGGCTGTCCTCCCTGCGTTAGAGTCTTGGCGTTTTCGCGACGCTGCAACGGAGATGCAAAAATTGGTCGACGCATGTTCTCATGTTGAATTGCAAAGCGCCCTTCAGTCAAGGATTGCGCTTCTCCAACAGGCCGCGGTTTTTCAAGAATCACTCTTCGCCAAATTAGAGGGCGATGTACTCCTGCCGATGATTGAACCTAAGGAGGGCAAAAGGGCATTTGCTACCGCTGCTGGACCCATGGGGCTCATGATTATTGAACAGGTGCGTGGAGAACGGGTCGACCGATTGGATCCATGGAGCCTCTACGAAACGCCCGGAGTGTTGGACCAACTTCTTGAAGCTCTCTTGGGAAACGACCAACCTGCACTTGCGCGGCACAGTTTTCTGACGGTAGTGTCTTCTCACGCCCTCGCTAGGGAGTTGAATACTTGGACCCAAACTCCTAGTCCCAGTCAATCCAGAAGCTTTGCCTTGCAATGTCGTGCATGGGCTTTGCTACTCGGTAAATCAGAGTTGGATGTGGAAGGACCACTTCTGGAGGAATCCTTCGCCTTGCAAGGCCTTGCAGAATTCGCCTCCAGCCTTGCCGATGAAGACGCCTATTCTGCCTTACTTCACGCACAGGGRTTGAATAGTCATTTCTCCTTGCTGATTTGCTGGAGTTCCGATGGCWCGGCCACCTGGGGCTTTARACCTTGATGCCYGCCAGGTTGGTGGTGTTGGCCTCAGGAGGAGGCCGCACATTGGACAACCTTCAGAAGCATNTTCTGGAAGGGAAATTAGACGCAAGGATTGARCTGGTGATTGTTTCAAGCGCTGAGCTTGGYGCTGYCASYAARGCRGAAGRATTAGGGCTATCCGTTTTAGTGATCAGTCAAAARAGTTATCCAGAGAGAARCCAACGMGAACATCGTATTTTGGGYGCYATCTTGGAAGCGCGCCCCGATTTCGTAGTGTTAGCCGGGTGGCTTCARYTGTTACCAATTCCAGAGGAACTAGAAGGGCGGGTGCTCAATATTCAWCCCGCCTTGTTGCCAGCTTTTGGTGGAAAGGGCTTTTACGGTCGKCATGTGCATGAAGCCGTATCCGCGGCAAAAATATCGATCACGGGTYGCACGGTGCATTTTGCTACTAGCCAATACGACGTTGGCCCCGTGGTTCTYCAAGCYTCCGTCYCCATTGAACCGGGACTTTCCCCRGARAATATYGCTCATGCAGTCTTCGAAAAAGAATGCCAAGCCTATCCAGAAGCKTTGCAAGCTCTCATTGAAGGKCGYGCCAAYTGGTCTCMGGGCGCAGTGAGCTGGATATAAACGCAWTCMAAMCTTNCGCCCKAGGCTGRGSYNCGATTCAGTCGTTTTCTGCRAAAAGGCTCGCYACACCAAGTTCGAAGTTAATGCTACTGRCATACGCTTCCGTYCCTGGTTCCGAAGCGACGATCACCCGACCAYTGGGCTCGATCCACCARCGAATAATTTGCGAACCCTGGKCTTTAGGRATTCGRGAAATCGAATAAAGRATCCGTCCAGATGGAGGGGCTTGCGGCAAAGCTMTGGTTTCRCCGCGTTCCAAGCGYTGGCCRTGGTYCAACARTGCGGCCACAAAAGATGATTCTTCTTCGCTGACAGTGTCCTGGTTGTKGTTTCCCCAGCCACCCGGTTTGCGTTGATAAGATTTACTYTGMGTACCATATTCWATTYTCACCGAAGCKATGCGCTCAGGATCCAAATCYAGAAKACGGTCACTAATTAGGTCCTCAAGRGAAAGATCCAAAAACTGATAGGTGTTTCTTTCCAGAGAAAGAGGRTACCTTCGACGGTCGGATTGAACCATCCCCTCAAAAACCTGMAGATGGGTCTTTTCTTTTCCCGCATAGAAAATTAAATCGCCACGTTTTTYGTCCATCGGCARRTTGTCCAAAATAGGGTCACCAATKCCTTCTACCCTTCCACCCATAAGCGTTTTTAAGAAAGGCTCGTATCTAACATCTAGAGGCGCCTCWAYYGGTTCCTTCAAATACCAAYGCCCACTWTTTTTCTCAAGGACCAGGCGATTCCCACTTAAGGGTTCCCAAACCACCTTATTWATSCCGCCACCGTGSGGATGCAGCCTATGATCCCTCCATTGGTCGATTGGACGTACCAATTTGCGGAAGCTTGGAATAGGAAAACGAATCAACTGATCATTATGCTTCGCAACTCTCCAGTTCCCGGTCAGTTCTTCAGCACCAATCACCAGTTGTTCTGAACTCCCATCCTTAAATAAAACTTCCACCAAGGCCGCTGCTGGAGTTAAACCTAGGTCTTCATCGGATTGCCCTGCCCACTCTTTGGGTGCAGGAAGCCAATCGGTGGTAAATAGCGCTTGGAATGCAGAGGACAATACGAAGGGCTCCACCGCGTCGGGGATAGGATCGGTCAACTCCCAAAGACGGTCCTTCAATTTCATGGAAATGGTGATTCCGTACCGAGGTTGCTCGATGGACAGTCCAATCATTTCCTGAGGGTCCCCCTCAAAAAGGTTTGCTTCTGAAGCCATTGGAATCTCGATGACATGGATCTCTGCTTGCTCGGATTGGGAGAGTTTCCACAAGCCAAAAACAGCAGCGAGCATCAGCAAGCATGCGAGTAGTAAGCGGGTTGGTGTCATCGTTTCCTTTTCAAGTAAATCACAAAGCCAAACAAGAAGGTCAGTCCTGGAATCCAGAAAATACCAATGTCTTTGATCCGCGCCATAACCTCGCGTTGAGGGCGAAAGGGTAACTCACCCAATCCTACAAGGCCACGTTCCTTATCCTCTTCAGCCGAGAGCCAGAGCAAGGCTCCAGCCAAAAGTTCACSGYWKTWWRCCRTANTCNRGAACNWWTRCWCWCGGSSRWMYCAMSCRGGRCAACCNTNCMAYGRRGWCYAWSCCWKCCKRGSGRSCWGCGNKCMRSWGCAWCCKCAAKGGRRACGACGCCGCGTTTTTCACCGGGATCCCTTTCGAACAAATTCTTACGTGGATCTTCAATCCAAGCGAGAGCTCCGCTGCGAATCAATCGTTCTTGGGTGTAATCGTTGGTGCCGCTTTCAAACTTAACTGGGCGAACTCCACGAAAAAGCAAGAAGCGAGAAGCCTCAATGAGCGGCACTGTAATTGAATGTTGTGGACTAAGTTGCTCTGGCTGGATTTCAAGGAAGGCGCAATCGCTGCGGCCGGTGACATAACCACCTTGAATACGTATGGGTTCACAAATTAAGCCTTCGTCAAACCCGGTCCCGTGGTCGGTGAATAGATCATTCCAGTACTCCACGACATCGGAGGGAGAGTTGGGGCCGAGTGCTAACAGAAGAGGTTTGTCGGCAAGGATCCAGTCTGCCATGGCGACGGCATCGGTCGGGAGGAACGGGCGGCGTTGTCCAGGAATCACAATAAGATCGGCGTCTGCTGCTTCGGCTGGACCTTGAATCGCGAAGACATCCCAGTTTTCTCTTTGAAGTTGTATGCGTAACTCAAACAGCTCTCCCGCTTCCTCCATGGAACCTTGGCCATAACCAACCACAACTGCGACTCTTGGTATCGAGCCTGCGGTAAGCGCAATGCAGGCATCGCCAAGCGCTGATTCAACCCGTTCCTTTAATAGCCGAGCCGGTGCTCCTTGAGAAGTTGCACGCAAGATTTGGAATAGGTCTTCAAAGGAAAGCACGCGGCGGTTTCCTTCGACTTCGAGAATCAAAGTTTCCCCGGGCTGGCGTTCCAGACGGGAAATTTCTCGTTCAATCGCCACAATGGGACTGGCTTCATCAAGGATGAGAGTGCTAAGCCGACCTCCACTTCTAACTGCGGCATCTTCAGCCAGGCTTCGTAAGAGCGCAAAGGCCTGTGGATAAACCGTGGAGCCAAACTTCTGATTGTCAGGGTCTTCCGGAAACAGGAAGGCCGAAAGGGTGCTTCCTGGCGGAAGGTTTTGTAGGGCATCCGTGGTGCGATCACTGACCCCCTGGTCCACCGTCGTTGTGAGGTCCCACCTCACTCGCAATCCGGGACGAGAAAAGGTGTAGAGGAGAAAAACGGTAAATGCGACGGCGCAAAGCCCAGCAAATACGGTCAATAAACCAAGGCGAAGTCTTCGACTCATGGGACCCACCTTCTGGAAACTAAACGAATCCAGGTTAAGAAAATGAATAATCCGGACATGCCGAGTAAATAAACCAATGCGTAACTGTCGATTAGGCCGGCCGAAAAGCCGCGATCGAGAAAGTTCGGCAAATGGCTAAGCCTTGCCAAATCGCCCATGAAGCCTTCCTTGTGTTCAAACAATGCTGGGACAAAAAGAAACATGTAATTCAAAGCGGCTCCCCCGCCTGCGGCCAAAACCATGTTGCTGCCCCATGAGCTGGCCCAAAGTCCCGTAGCAAGGAAAAGAAAGCTCACCAAAATCGCACCCAGAAGTCCTCCCCAAATCCGCGCCCAATCCATCGTGGCGCCGTTCCAGGAAAGAACCAAAAACAAAAGAAGAACTCCAGCCCAAAAAACTAAAAAGAAAAGGCAGGCTGCAAAATACTTGGCGAGGACTACTGCGCTATCCCGAATCGGCGCAGTGAGTAGCGGTTCCAAAGTTCCAACACGGTGTTCTTCGGCAAAAAGACGGATGCAGAGAAGAGCCGGAAATGCCGGCAAAAGCAACCAAACAAGCATTCCACTACCGAGAAGGTAGGGTGGTAAAAGGCTCAAGTCACTCTGCACCGCTTGCGTTTCAATGGTCACACTGAATAACAATCCATTTAAGAGAAACCAAACTCCAAGCAGGACAAAAACAAAAGGTGAAACAAGAAGTGCAAAGACTTCTTTGCGCCAAAGTGCGAGAAAGGCATTCACTGGGAATCTGTCGCTACCAGGGACCGGAAGAGTTGATCAAGRTCCGGMCGGTTTTCACGGAATTCAAGRACTGGAAATTCCTGTTCACCTAACCACCTAAAAAGTTTAGGGCGCAAATCGAGTTGACGCAAATGCAATTCGAAATGGGTGCTGGAATGCACTTGTAGTTGGTATAAAAATTCTTGGGTTCCTGCTTCTAATTTTTCTTCGGCACCAGAGAAACCTGGCTGCAGAATTAAAACAACCGAAGCTTCCCGTTGCAGATGATGGTTTAGCTCATCGAGGGTTCCAACCGCACGCGAATGTCCATGATTCAAGATCTGTACTCGGGTCGCGATTTCTTCCACTTCTGGAAGAACGTGACTGCTGAATAAAATAGCCTTGCCTTCCACTGACAGTTCCACAAGGATTTTGCGAAATTCCTGGCGTTGGATGGGATCTAAACCGGTAAAGGGTTCATCCAGAAGAACTGCTGGTGGATTAGCTAGTAGAACATCGGCGAGTCCTACACGTTGACGAAACCCTTTCGACAGTGCGGCAAAGGTTTGCCGCATACGTGGTCCTAATTCCAATCGCTCCACAATTTTCTCGATAGAAGTCTTCGCTTCAGGGCGCTTCAAACCCTTTAATCGGGCCCGGAACATTAGGTATTCCTGGACCCGCATCTCTGATGGTGCAACGAAATTCTCCGGCAGATATCCGGTACTCCGACGTGCACCCAAGGAATCTAATGCGAGATCTTTACCATCGATGCTGCACTCCCCAGAACTCGGGGGCAGGTATCCACTCAAAATACGCAACGTGGTGCTTTTTCCTGCTCCATTTGGCCCGAGGAATCCAAGGATTTCACCAGGCTGGACTTCCAAATCCAAATCCACAAGCGCGACGTGATTGCCGTACTTCTTGGTCAGTTTCTTGGTGAGAATCATGTTGGCGCAGGTGTGCAAAAACAATGCCGAGCCCATAGGTTACGTGTCCCCCTTCTAGATTCCCAGAGAGCACTATTTGTGCGGAAACGCGCGCAGCTGAGGTGCTCAAAAGAAATGCCGCCTGGAGACTGGCTCCAGGCGACATGAGTCGGTTTACAACAGCTCAGCTCTTCACTTCGAAATCTGCATCGACCACATCTTCGGCATCTGCTTCATCTTGGGAAGTTTCTTCGCTAGCTTGGGCGCCGGCACCAGAGCCTTCACCACCGTCAGCGTAGAGCTTTTGCGCCACAGCTTGCATGGCGGTATTGAGCTCCTCAACTTTGGTGTCGACAAGAGCCATATCTTCCCCTTTGAGAGCCTCTTCCAGAGCTTCGATTTTGGCTTCAACATCTTCCTTTTCGGAAGTGTCGAGCTTTTCACCTTGCTCCTTGATTAGCTTTTGTGCTTGCCAAACAGACTGATCCGCGAGATTGCGCTTCTCAACGAGTGCTTTGGTGACCTCGTCTTGCTCCTTGAACTTGTCAGCATCATCTTGCATGCGTTGGATGTCTTCTTCAGACAGCCCCGAAGACTGTTCAATCCTAACTTTATGCTCTTTCCCGGTAGCTTTGTCCACAGCGTGAACGTGCAAGATGCCGTTACTATCAATGTCGAATTCAACTTCAATCTGTGGCACACCGCGTGGGGCGGGTGGAATTCCATCGAGAGTAAAGCGGTCGAGAGTGCGGTTGTCGACAGCCATCGGGCGTTCGCCCTGCATGACGTGAACTTCAACCTTTGGCTGATTGTCAGCAGCCGTTGAGAACACTTCCTTCTTGGTGGTAGGAATCGTGGTGTTGCGCTCAATCAAAGTCGTCATCACCCCACCCATGGTTTCAATGCCAAGGCTGAGTGGGCTTACGTCGAGCAATACAAGGTCTTCTACATCGCCAGAAAGCACACCACCTTGAATGGAGGCGCCCATAGCAACCACCTCATCGGGGTTCATGCTGCGGTTGGGCTCTTGCGCGAAGACTTCCTTCACGACTTCCTGCACCATCGGGATGCGAGTGGAACCACCGACTAACAACACATCGTTGATTTCGGAAGGTTTGAGACCGGCATCGGAAAGGGCCTGTTGACAAGGAGTCTTGCAACGCTCGAACAGATCAGCGCATAAGCTCTCAAACTTGGCGCGGGTCAGGTTCATCATGAGGTGTTTTGGCCCCGTGGCGTCGGCAGTAATGAAAGGCAGGTTAATCTGCGTTTCGGTGCCGGAACTGAGCTCACACTTGGCTTTCTCACAACCCTCCTTCAAGCGTTGCAGCGCCATTTTGTCTTCACGAAGGTCGATGCCGTTTTCAGATTTAAACTCATCTGCAACCCAGTTAATCAGGATTTGGTCAAAGTCATCTCCACCGAGTTGGGTATCACCAGAAGTGGAAAGTACCTCAAAAACACCATCGCCAATGTCTAGGATGGATACGTCAAACGTGCCTCCACCAAGGTCAAAAACAGCAATCTTGCCGGTTTTCTTTTTGTCCATGCCGAAAGCAATCGCTGCGGCAGTGGGCTCATTAATGATGCGCTCTACTTCAAGACCCGCAATACGGCCGGCATCTTTAGTGGCCTGACGTTGCGCATCGTTGAAGTAAGCAGGAACTGTGATTACAGCCTTTTCAACTTTGCCGCCGAGGTAATCCTCTGCGCATTCTTTAAGATATCCAAGAATGTAGGAGCTGATCTCCGGTGCGGAGTACTCCTTGTCTCCAACCTTGACCTTGACGATTTCATTCGGCTTGCCGATGACTTCGTAAGGGACCATTTTTTCCTCGCCACTGACTTCTTCATGACGTCGCCCCATAAAGCGTTTGATGGAGAATATGGTGCGGGTTGGGTTTGTCACCGCCTGACGCTTTGCCGGACCGCCAACCAAACGTTGACCATTGTCCAAAAACGCCACAACGGATGGGGTCGTTCGACCGCCCTCCTTGTTCGGGATGACCTTGGTCTCCCCACCTTCTAAAACGGACACGACGGAGTTCGTCGTTCCCAAGTCWATTCCAATGATTTTTGCCATTTCGTTACCCGGGGCTATCCCCAGGCCGGCTAAGTGGCAATTGCTGTGCCAGAGCAATTCTGCCATATTGGCAGCCGAGAGGGTGTTATGGAAGCTCTGCTTTAGTCTGGCGTGGGAGGCAGACGATTTCGGCTGCGGAGTCGCCGCCAGACTACATCAGAGTTTTCTTATCTGCGAATCATGCGGGTCCATGCAACATGACCATCGAGCCATGTAACCCGAGCATAATAGACCACGCCGGAAGGCTGTTCGCCTAGGGGCAAGGGCAAATAGGAAGCACTTTTTCCGCTGACCTTCCACGCCGAGATTGGAATCTGATTTCCTAGCCAAAGAACTTGAACAAAGGGCTCTGATCCTTGCCGCGAAAACCAGATTCGCCGAGCAGACGTTTCTTGAAGCATCTCCAAGCTTAGGCTGATATCCACCGCCGTAGAGGAGACTCCGTTTTGTGCGTAGGAAAAGGAAATGGATGGGGGTTCGGCTCCGTCACTCTGTGTAGCGAAAACTAAACCAGACAATCCGGTTGCAAACGAATCCTCGTTCAATTCAATGCCGCCGCCTTCTTCGTACGAGGCAAAGGAACCCTTATTTAGCGGATGCGGTTGTTTGATTTTAGGAGCAGAAAGGCTTAGATTTTCACCTCGCAAAACAAATTTCCAAGGCCGGCCACTGGGGAAAAAGGGGCGCACCAAAATATGCCCGGGTGCTTGCATGGGAGTGCTTTTTCGTTCCCAGCGGATTTCTTCTCCATTTCCAAAAACTGTGACTGACCCTAGGGACTGGGAATCTGTATGCAACTTGAGTTCTAGTCGACCATTTTCTTCTTTGCCGAAGGAAAGTTGCGCGCGATGAGAGTGATTGGTTGTGCCAAATGTTTTGCGCAGGTAAAGGTGGTCGAAAATAGTCTTAGTAGTAATCTCCCGGGTAGAAAATGGGCCGAGGCTTATTCCGGCAAAACTACTAAGACTGGAAGCATGATCCGACGATGAGATCAAACCTGGAGGTTCGACATGGCTTTCAATTGACATAGGCAAGTGGTTCACCCAGCCGACTTCTTGGTCGGCCGCCAAGGAGGCCAGTGGCCAAATGGCCATTTCACCACCTCGACCAAGACTCCTTTTGTCCGACCCTTCCGAGCTCACGCCGCCTTCATAACTGCCACGTTTACCCTGATGAATCTCCACCAGTCGGTGTATTTCAGGATCAAATAGTCGCCAGTCAAAAGGATGCCTGGCATCTGCCGTCATGTGGGGAATGGCAATGATTTCACCGAGCGGAAAAACCGAAGTCGGTTTTGAAAAACCAAACTCTGCAGCGGCGTCAATGTTCTCGAAAACAAAATTCTGATGTCCCAATCCTTTCTGGATTCTTTCAAAAGCTGGAAGAAGAGCCAAACTCCCAGGTGCATTCCAACGCTCAATGTCGCGCAATTGCTGCCATAAACTCCATGGGGTCATATGCCCAAGGTGGTCGGTGATGGCAAGGAAATCTAATCCTCCAGGCCCTCTTGCATAGCGCAAGGCGTCCAAGAAAACCCCATCCTTGCGACCGGCGCAACGAGAAAGTTCCGTATGCCGATGCAGATCTCCAAAGAGAGCCTCAGGATCACGATCCTCATATGGAATCCCTTGAGTGAATGCTTTGTCCCAGGCTTGCTCCATGGCAGGCAATTCGCCAGGGATGAGTTCTGGAAAACCTTCCGATTTGGGCAAGTCAAGTTTTGACAGAATCCATTTTCGTTCGATCGGCGCGGTGAATCCCTCAACATCGGGGAAGTGATCGAAGCGACCATCTGTGGAATAGATTAGCGAACTGCCATCGGTTTCTTCAAGGAATGAAGAATCATTACAGTTGCCACCATCGGTTCCTGCGAGCCGATTCAATTGACCCGCGCCACTCTTAGAAAATGTAAGCGCTAGGGTTTCCCAACTTCCATATCTCCGCAACGGACTTTTTCCTTTGTAGTCCTTGGCGGATCGAGGTATTCGATAAGTAAGGGTCAGACAATCCTCTTGGATATGGATACGAGGAAAATCTCCTCGCCCCTCGGCATCTGGAAGTTCTGGAATTAGGGAATGAAAGTATGCACCTTCGGCATTGCGCATAATCAATCGGGTTTTCCGGTTTTTACGCAAAATGAATCCCTGACCAAAACCAATAGCTTCTTCATAAGTAATCCAAAGGCGATTTTGAGTGTCTATAGCAAGATCGGGAAATCCTTGGAAGGTTGGGCCGCTAGCGATGGAAGAAACCTCAAAAGGACCCCCTAGGTTGTCGGCTATAGCAAGACAAACATCGTATCCATCGGTGGATCCGGGTTCGAAACGGTCGAATACAACAAATATTTGGCCGCTTTGAGAAGCGACTATGCGAGGTAGCCAGGCATCGGCCTTTTCMTCNNKGGASACANGCNACGGRCTTCACCCCAKTGACCTTGTGGAGAGCGATAACTRCAAAAAATACGGTAGTGTTGCCCAACYARGGYTTGCCAAACTAAGGCAATGCTTCCATCGRCAAGRGTKGTACTTTGAGGGACCAAACCMGGCCTGCCCTCCGTRGGAATCWTTTCAAYCWCGCCAAGTTGGATTTGGTATTTACCAGAATCCATMATCGTTAACTTAGCTGACCGACCGGAAAGGATTCGCTTGCCAGAAGGTKCATGCTTAGTCTCCCAGACTAGAAAAACTCCTCCACCYTTGGTCGAAGACATGGTGGCCGGGCYGAGCATGCTGCCAWGAGCCACTTCTGCCTCGCGGCGTTCACCGTTTGCAAGCACCACGAAAAGTTTCAGCGAARCTGGTTTCCCGTAAGGCTGGACCGGCACCTCAAGGTAGTGAACCCAAGGAAATCCCTGGTCATCGACGGTGGAACCCGTTTCCCGAGCATTCACATCTTNGTCTGAAATCAAAACCTGTGCGGGTGACTGATTTCTATGAGTTGGAAACTGCCCCCAATACCCCAGACCCATTGCGCCTATAGCAAGAATTAAGACTGGAGAATTCATGAGTTCTTTTGGTAGTTATTCAACTTTCGATAAAGGGTTCGTTCTCCAATACCAAGCTGCTTGGCCGCCTTTTGACGATTTCCATTCACAGCTTCAAGAGTGCCAAGAATCATGTCGCGTTCAACGTCCTCCAAGGTTTTTCCTATGGGAGGATAGGTGGAATCCGCGGTAGGTGTAGAACCGGACGAGGATTTGCCTGGAGAATCTACGCTGGCTTGCTCTTGCTCCACCGGTTGAGTAACGGGGATTTCTACAGGCTTTAACTTACGCAACATCATGGGCAAGTCTTCGACACCAAGACTGTTGTCGGTATCCAAAACCACCATGGTTTCAACGGCATTACGCAATTCACGCACATTGCCTGGCCAGGTATGGGCACGTAAGACCAACAGCAGTTCTTCAGAAATCGACGGGATATTTTTTCCATGCCGCTTAGAGAAATCGTGCAAGAAATGATCGACTAAAAGAGGTAAATCCTCGAGACGATCTCGTAGAGGCGGCATTTCAATCTCCACCACCGCAAGGCGGTAGTAAAGATCTTCGCGGAATACACCCTGTTCAATGCACTCACGYAAATCACGGTTGGTCGCYGCAAYGATGCGCACGTCAATGGCGCGCGCCACATTCGAACCAACCGGAACCACTYCTCGACTCTCCAACACACGCAACAATTTGGCTTGGGTAGAAAGTGGCATGTCGCCTATCTCATCTAGGAATATGGTKCCACCGTCGGCGTATTCAAACTTTCCTTCTTTGGATTCATGCGCTCCGGTAAASGACCCTTTGGTATGCCCRAATAATTCGCTTTCAATTAAGCTTTCGGTCAAGGCAGCACAATTGACYGCAACAAAMCGMCGACTACTGCGGCCTGAYAAACGGTGAAGAGCACTAGCAATAAGTTCYTTRCCGGTACCGGAATCGCCGAGCACGAGMACGGTCGCATCKGTGGGRCCGACTTGGCGCACGACATCAAACACTCGGGTCATGGAAGGTGCRTTGCCAATCATGCCMTCGAGTCCAAATCGACGATTAAGMGCCTTKCGGAGCTCTTGRTTGTCTTCTGCAAGGCGTTGCTTTTCAAGYTCTCGCTGYACRCGAGTRCGCAACTCTGCGAGATTAACCGGCTTRGTGAGGTAATCCGCAGCACCCTCTTGCATGGCTTGCACTGCAGTTTCAACCGAGCCATAACCCGTGATCAAAAACACCGAAACTTCCGGACGACGTTCGCGRATTTCGCGCAAYAAATCYAGACCGCTKCCATCGCCCAACATGAGGTCCGTGAGGATGACATYGTAATTWCGAATCGGAAAACGATCCATGGCGGCTTGAAAATGGTCGGCGATTTCTACAACGTAGCCGTCCCGTTCTAAAGCCATTTGCATAGCCTCGGCGTGATTACGGTCATCATCCACAACGAGAAGTCTTGGGCTAGCCATYTTTTTTCGACTCCTCWATGGGGAAAGACATGCTGACTCGTGTGCCRTTGCCWGGGGARCTCTCAATCGCGAGAGTTCCCCCATGGGCTTCTACGATTCTGCGTACCGTCGCCAAACCTAAACCGGATCCCCCTTTCTTTGTGGAGTARTAAACCTTCAAACATTGACGCAASGTTYCGGATTCCATTCCAGGACCATCATCYACRATCTCAACCACKGCATGATTACCGTGACGGCGAGTRATCAAWGTGATGGTGCCRTAKCCYCTTTCTTCCATGGCTTGGCGCGCGTTGATCACTAGRTTYAGGAGTGCYTGCCGGAAACGACCTCCATCCAGCARGACAAGAGGCAGACTMAGATCCAAGTGGGACTGGAATTGAATGCCMAGGCGYTCGGCTTCAGGCGAGGAAAATYGCACGACTTGCTCAATTTGCGCATTGAGGGAACATTCTTCTGCCTTCAGGACATCGGTRCGGGCGAAGCGCAGGAAATCCTCTAGAATYCCATTCAATCGCGAAACTTCGGCCTGCAAAATGCGCACGGTCTTTACGGTGCGACGCGGTTTGATGCCAYCTTCGGGYTCCCAATCTTCTTCCAACAACGCCAAATGAAGACTGATAGTGCTCAATGGGTTCTTCAACTCATGCGCCAGGCCTCCAGCAAGACGGGCAAGCGTCTGCGGATCCAAATCRTGCGCGCGCAAAGGGTGGTCCGAAGGCATGGAAGCTTTCTACGGCTGGTGCCGCACGTTTAGGATACCTGCGCTGAGCTCACTCCTGACATCATTCCCWYTCTGTGTCTGCAAACTCCTTCGACCTTTCTACTCACTCCGGCCAGGCCGATGCCGCGAATCGCCTTGACGCTGGCGAGGTRATTGCAATCCCAACCGACACGGTTCCAGGCCTGGCWGTGCGAGCGGATTTACCCGATGCRGCCCAACRTCTSGTAAARCTTAAGGACAGTCAAAAAAGCCGCCCCTTTTCCCTGCACCTGGCGCATTTAAAGGCGGTCCAAGAATTTCTGCCGGAACTACCACCGGGCCTAGCCTTGTGGATGGAAAATCAACTGCCACAAGGRGTCTCGGTTTTACTCCCCCGAAAATGGGTGAARCTCCCTAAAAGCTTGGGYTGGGAATGGGATCWGGTAGGCATTCGTTTGCCCRTGCARCCGGATTATCAGGCMTTGACGGACATCCTTGGATTTCCATTGTTGATGACCAGCGTGAACACTTCCGGCCAAGCACCTTTGTTTGGAGAGGCATTAATGGATTGGCTTCAACAGCGCGGCGTGGCCCATGCTCAGGGATTAGATTCTTCRCCKAAAGCCGCAGCAYCGTCCGTGGTTGCCTTCCGCCCACAACCGGAATGGGTGCGGAAGGAAACAGAAGCCGACCTCCCGTTGCCCGGRAAACGAGTTTTGATCCTTTGCAGCGGAAAYATTTGCCGCTCGCCTGTAGCKGAGTCCATTTTGCGYGAAATGGTRGCGCAAGCTTGGCAGATCCCTGTGCAAGACTTGGARAAGCTRGGTTGGATTTTTGCCTCTGCCGGGACCTTTGCGATGACCGGAGGWGCGATTAGYGAACAYTCCTWCACCGTTGGRCAAGAAATGGGCMTGGATTTGAGTGGCCATCGTTCCCAGCATTTAGACGATGCCCTTTCYCAGCCTTGGGATTTAATCCTAGGMATGGGRCCGAATCATTTAGCTGGCCTACCGCTGGAAATACAGGCTGAATTATTCGATMTGACCGGCGARCCGGTTCCAGATCCCTTTGGTGGTGAACTCCACCACTACCAAGTCATGCGCGATCATTTGATTGAGGCKGCAAAGCTCAGGRTTCARAGYTGGGCGCAATGGTCTCAGGACCAGAGCTGAATTACGGCCTCCGGAGAGGCWGCTGCGAGTAAATCRGTGCGAAAAGAGGCATCTCCAAGTCGCCGAGCMACCTCGGTGAGGGTTTGAAGGTGGATTAATTTTTCGTGTTTGGGCACTAAAATCATCACCACTATCTGAGCAGGCTGCCCATCAAGGGATTCAAAATCCAACCCGCCAGGCAAAATGGCCATACTGACTACCATCTTGTCGAGCCCTTCTACAGCAGCATGAGGCACCGCGATTCCGGCCTCCATCCCTGTAGAAACGCACCGTTCTCTTTCTAAAACACTCTCCAAACATAGGTTTTGAGCCTCGTTAGAGAGATTCCAGGTGGAGCTAAGGGAATCTACCATGTTTTCCAATAGGTTCCACTTATCGGTCACCAAGGGTGCGAGTAGGACGGAACCGCTGCGGAAATGGGTAGGAAAATCCATGGCTTAGGGCGTGAACAGCATATCTCATGCCCAACCGGTGCACAGCATCCTCTCCGCAGATTTTCGGGGAAGGGAAGGAAGTTGGTCAACGTCCGAAATCGGTGTCCGTAATGCTTTGAGCCGAGCTACCACAACGACTAGACTCTGCTCTACCTGGCGCCCACCGCGCCCCCACCTCATTCCTAGAGCGCATGCTCCTCATCATCAGTCTTGGCCTAGCGCCACTCCTGTTTTCTCCATCCTTCCAGGAACCCGAAGAAGATCTTCAGGTCCCGGAGAGTGTCCTTCAATCCGACGGCGAGTACTTCACGCTCGATCTCAGTGAACTCGACGACGGTGGATTGACCCTGCGTCAGTTCATCAAAATCTGTCAGATCAACACTGGACTCAACTTCACCCTGGATGAATCCAACTCCGCCAATGTGCGGCAGAAGTTAGACAACAAACGACTTCTGCTTTATGGAGAGAAACGCATCAAGAAAGAAGACTTTTATTCTTTCTTCCAAATCATGATGAAGATKCACGGCTTTGTCTGCGTGCAGCAGGGGTCCGGGGATCTTGCCGTCATTGTGATTACGGAACAGCTGGCCTCAAACAACACCTTGATTAAATCGAATGCGTTGTTTATCAGTGCCGATAAGGTCATGGACTATGCAGATAAGCCTGGTACTTTTCTCTACACCGTTGTGCCACTGAAGTATGCGGAGGCGCAGGACCTTGGCACCAACCTCCGGTCAGCCATTGGCGGAAACGTGGGAGACAATTCTTCCTTTATGCCGCTGACTCAGGAACAAGCTTTGTTCATTCAGGGCTATGGTCCTTTTGTCGCCGCAGCAGTGCGCATGATTAAAATCCTGGACAAAAAACCAGACCTAGTGCAACCAGAATTCCGCAAGATTCCCTTGCGCGAGACTAGTGCCGAGGAGCTTGCCGACATTTTGGCGGAGTTAGTGGAAAACCTTCAAGGGCCGGAAACACGCTCTCCGACCACGAATCGTCGTTCTGGTACCAACTCGAGAACACCGATAGAAACCAATATTGTTGCCTTCCCCCAAGACAACTCTTTGTTGGTCACTGCCGACCCTGAAATCATGGAACGGATTTTAGATTTGGTGGCGCAACTGGATACCAAAGTTTTAGAGCCGCAGTCGAACTTTCATGTTTATGTACTCCAGTACCTAAGCGCTGCTGATCTTGATGAATCCATCTCTCAGTTCCTGCAACGCTCGGAAGATGAGGCCGAACGCGCTAGCCGGAATGCATCAGGTGGCAACAACTCTCGTGCTCGAGTGACCGAGCAGAAAATCATTGTGGAGATTCACGAGGAAACTAACTCCTTGTTGGTCACGGCCACGCGTTCGAAGTGGGAGGAACTGCGCACGCTCTTGGATCGCTTGGACCGTCGTCAACCACAGGTGCTAATCGAAACGGCCTTGATTGAAGTCAGCAATGACTTCTCGAAAGACATCGGCATTGAATACGCCAACGTGGAGACTCCGACTGGAGATTCTCAGAAAGGCTTCGTGTTTACTTCGGTAGGCATCACTGCAGGCGACACCATTGGCGATGCACGTTTGCCCTCTCCAACCGCTGCCGGGTTAACCTTCGGCATCTTCGATGGGGCGGATCTTGGAATCCCTTTCATCATTCAAGCTGCTCAGGCAAATACCGACACTAATATCTTGTCAGTGCCCTCGATTTTGGTGGCGAATAACAAGGGTGGAGTGGTGACTTCGGAAGATTCAATTCCATACCAAACTTCGAATGCGGTACAAGGAACTGTCGCCAGTAACGTGGAGTACGCGACTGCCGGCATTACCCTGAACATCACACCTTCGATTTCAGCTCAGAAATACTTACGGCTACAAATCAAGTTAACCGTTTCCTCCTTCCGCGGCGAAGCCACGGGAGCTCTCCCCCCGGCCACGGCGACTCGCACCATCCAAACCAACGTGAACCTGCCTGACGGGGCCACCATGTGGCTGGGCGGCATCATTCGTGATGATGAAACGACCAGTGAAAGTGGTATTCCATATCTTTCGGACATCCCGGTGATTGGTGCCCTGTTTGGACGCAACACCAAGAGCAACGTGAAGACGACCCTGTTCTTCTTCTGTACCCCAACGATTCTGGAAGACTTCAATGAACTGGATGACATATCCCGCGATGGCAAGTCCCGTGCAGCAGCGACCATCGGACTTGATCGTGTGCGGATGATTGATCCGAACTACCAGTTCGAAAGTCCTGTGGATGTCATCCTGAACTCAGACAATGACCTGGATGGGAGTCCCGATGTCGGCACCTTGAACCTCTCCGGTTTTGCCGCGCCACGCTACCAAGGTTCCGGTGGAGTCATGAATGACGGATCTTCCGTAAGTTCCAACCGCTTTTTGCCGATTAAGGACAACCAGTGAGCAGTGAACCTTTGACCTCACCTCCCGACCTGCTCGAACTTCTTGTTAAAGAAACCGGGCAGGACGCGATTGAGTTACGCAAATTGCGCGACCAGGCTGCATCGAGTGGTCAGTCTTTGGACCGTGTCTTGCTTACCCGTGGCTTAGATGAAGCTTCTGTGTTGCGAGCTTTTGCGGAAGACTTGGAAATGGAGTTCCTCGACGAGTTCCAGGGAATTAAGGTGCCCGAAACCTTCGTCGATCACGTGCCGCTTTCCTTTGCACGTGCCCACAACATGGTTGGCGTGTCCATCAATGGCTCAGAATTGGTGGTGGCGTGTGCTCACCCATTGGATATCCATCCACAAGATGACCTCACATCAATGGTCCCTTGTAGTGTGCGTTTTGCATTAGCCACAAAATCCCACATCACCGAGTTGGTGAACCGCGCCTTCCGTCACCGGGCCGACGGCGTGGACGATGCCCTGGGTGACCTCGAAAACGCCGATATTGCCGGTCTCGCAGCAGAAATCGATGAGAGTGAAGACCTCCTCGATGTCGCCAACAAGGCCCCCATCATTAAGTTGGTGAATTCGGTATTGTTTCAAGCGTTAAAACTCCGCGCCTCCGATGTCCACTTTCAGCCATACACCGACCGTATGCAGGTCCGTTTTCGAATTGACGGCATCCTCTACGACATGGAGGGGATTCCTAAAAAGGCCCAAGATGYSWTMRYTTCACGTATTAAGGTGATGGGCAAAATGGACATTGCGGAAAGACGTTTACCGCAAGACGGGCGTGCCTCGATTCGCATTGGCGATGGCGAGGTTGACGTGCGGATCTCGGTCGTCCCAACCGCTGAAGGGGAACGCTGTGTTTTACGTTTGTTGGATAAGACCACTCGTTCCTACGATTTGGAACACATTGGGCTGGATGAGGAGAACCTTAAAACACTTAAGCATTACCTCCATTTCCCGCACGGCATCATTCTGGTCACCGGGCCTACTGGCTCCGGAAAAACGACCACTTTGTATGGCAGCTTGACTGAGATTAGTACCGGCGAGAAGAACATCCTCACCATTGAAGATCCGGTCGAGTATCAGCTAGATGGCATTTCACAGGTGCAGGTGAACACGAAGAAGGGATTGWCCTTCGCAGCTGGTTTGCGCTCCTTCTTGCGTCAAGATCCCGATGTCATGATGGTTGGTGAAATTCGTGACTTAGAAACTGCCGAGATTGCCATTCGTGCTGCCATCACCGGACACTTGGTGTTTTCAACTGTACACACCAACGACGCGCCAAGCACTGTCACACGACTCATTGACCTTGGACTCGAGTCCTACCTGGTTTCATCGTCCCTAGTGTTGGTGGTTGCTCAGCGCCTGGTCCGCACCWTGTGCCAGACCTGTCTTGAATGGGCGGAGCCTGATGAGYAWKRMAKMGCAAMNCNNCRWKCTGTTGGCATTGAACGCGACATGTTGAAGGATGGCAAATTCGCCCGCTCTCCAGGRTGTGAAGATTGTTTCCAYTCGGGTTATCAAGGTCGAACTGCAATTTACGAGTTGCTTCCGATGACCGAAGGCATGCGTGAATTGGTYATGAATGACGTTTCAGCGGCGGTGTTAAAGCGAGAGGCTGTCAAAAGCGGCATGCGCACCYTGCGTCAAGATGGWGCCCAAAAAGTCATYGCAGGKGAAACTTCTCCGCAAGAAATCATGCGTGTTACTCAGTTGGACATYGTCTAACCCYAATTAGARCCGAAAATGCCGGTTTACGAGTGGAAAGGATTTAACARCAAAGGCAAGAAGGCCTCTGGTGTCATCGATGCAGATTCGCCGCGGGATGCGCGCGCAAAATGYAAGCGRCAAGAGATGCTKGTCACCGGACTCACYGAGATCCGTGCTGGGAAAAAGAAACGTGCAGCRMTGCTTCCGGCAGKCAAARTTGCGCGRAAAGARAACAAGCAGCTYGCTAAGYTCARAAAGAGTTTYGAAGCGGCGCGTGGTCGTAAAGMAGGWGGTGTTCGCAGCAAGGGGCGCACCGATGACGTAGCTACCTTTACCCGCCAACTGGCCACCTTGACCAAGGCCGGCATTCCWATTACYGAAGCTCTGCGGGCCATCATCGAGCAAACCGAGAATAAGCGTCTGAATATTCTTTACCGAGATATCCGTGAGCGGATTTCGCAAGGAACTCCTACCGCAGACGCGCTTGCCGCCCACCCGGACTACTTTGATACTCTCAATGTATCCATGGTGCGGGCTGGGGAAGCTTCAGGGCATTTGGATTCGGTCTTGCTGAARATGTCCAAYTTCATGCAGGAGCAAAGTCGGGTRCGCAACAARGTTCAGGCCGCCATGATGTACCCCGTGGTYATGCTTATGGTTGGRCTTGGCGTAATYGCSCTGCTGATTGGATTCGTGGTTCCCAAAATTACYTTGATGYTGGARAGYCAGGGAAGTGAACTYCCTTTGCCAACTCAGATTTTGCAAGGCACTTCTGATTTCCTGRTYGGCTATTGGTGGGTTCTGGTCAYCGTGTTCATTTTCGCCGCGCTCGGATTCAACCTCATCTATTCTTCTGACAAAGGAAGATTAAAGGTCGATACCTTAATGCTGCAAATTCCGGTGTTTGGCGATTTGCTTAAAAAGCAGGCTATTGCCCGTTTCGCGCAAACYTTCGCCACTTTGCTCTCTTCGGGAGTCCCTGTGGTACGCTGTTTGGAGGTTAAYCGAACCGTACTCGGCAACCGTCTCATGGAAARCACCATCGACGACGTACGCAAGAAAATCATCGAGGGCGCGGACATTGCTGGGCCRATTAAGGCMTCWGGTGTGTTCCCTCCCCTACTYGGGTACATGATTGCTGTWGGTGAACAATCGGGAGATCTCGATTCCATGATGCARCAAATCGGAGATACCTACCAAGATGAAGTGGAAATCGCTACGCAAAAGCTGACTTCCCTCATTGAGCCRATTCTGATTTTGGTCCTCGCGGTCATGGTCGGTTTCATCATCATGGCCATTCTGTGGCCGGTCCTGCAAATGACCTCAAACTTCTAGACATGAAAACTGCAAACAAGCAAAAGAAGCGCGCTGGCTTCACTCTCATCGAAATCATGGTTGTGGTTTTGATCATCGGCCTTCTGGTAAGTGTGGTTGGACCTAACATTTGGAATGCATTGGTCAAGAACCAGGCGTCGATTGCGAGTACGCAAATTCGTATGTTCCACGATTCCATGGACCTGTATAAAATCAACAATTACAAGTATCCCGATTCTCTGGAAGCTTTGACGGAGCCAGACCCAGTGAGCGGTTTACCGACCCTAACGACCATCCCTCTAGATCCATGGCAGAATGAGTATGTGTTTGAACTAGATGCAGATGGGAATCCCATCATCATTTGCTACGGTGCTGATGGCGCTCCAGGTGGAGAAAACGAAAATGCTGACATCAGTTCTGAGACCATCGGGCTGTAGGGAAAACTCATGATTCGAAGCCTTCCCATGGTCTTAATCCTTACTAGCCTCAGCTGCTCATGTGAGGAAGCTGAGGCAGTCATGGGAAATGAGGAAAACGTGGTAAAAGTTGCCGCTGTCGAGGATAAGCCCATCATCGACCATGCAGCCGTTGTGGAGAGGCAGATACGTCAATTCCATGAGGCTATGGATTTGTACAAGCTGAATAACTACAAGTATCCAGATTCTTTGGCTTCGTTAACCGAGAATGATGAGATTACTGGACAGCCAATCTTAAAGGCAATCCCGTTGGACCCGTGGGAGAACTCCTATGTCATGGAACTGGATTCGGAAGGCCTTTCGTTCATCATCTGTTTCGGGGCAGATGGTAAAGAAGGTGGCGATGGGTTAGATCAGGACATCAGCTCGAAAACTCTTGGCCTTTGAACATTAGAATGAAGGTAAGAGGCGGGCGGCAGGCAGGGTTTTCCCTGATTGAAATTACGGCGGTGGTTATTCTCATCGCCCTTGTCGCGAGTATCGCCATGACCCGCTTGGATGGAGTGCTTCCTTCCACTCGCTCCGAATCTGCAGCGCGAGAGGTGCTTGCAACTCTTGATTTCGCTCGGATCCAGGCCATTGCTAAGGCTCAACCTTATGAAGTGGTCTTCGATTTTCAGGAACAACGGTATGCCATCAAAGTCCCCTTCGATGATGAAGGTGTTTTGATTCCTAACCAAGAAGATCGCCCCATGCTTACTTGGCATACGTTTAAGGATGGAGTGGAGTTGCTCGGTCTACTTGACCCGCGCGGTGAAATCGTTTCRGAMGGCATTTATCCYCTAGTCTTTGATTCACAAGGCGCCTCCAGAGATGTCCACATTTAYATCGGCAACAGTGAAAACCCAGACTTCGAGCTGACACTACGCGTTTTATCTTTAACTGGAAWTGCTAGTGTTTACCAAGGCCACCTAGAACCTCAATTCCTAATGGAAAATGATTTTTAGGTCCCGCACAAAGGCAAAAACGCAATCAGCCGGATTCACCCTGATTGAGATCATGGCTGCCGTGACTTTGCTCGCGATTATTTTTACGACCGTCATGCAAATAAAAGCCGGCTCCATGGCAAAAGCKACTCATGCTCGTGCACTATCGGTGGCATCGCGTATGGGACTGACTTTRCAGCAYCGCATWCAAGCTGGCATGGTTCCRGAACTYTATGATGGTTACGAGGGTGACTTTTCCGAAGATGGTTTTGGCAAATTCCATTACATCATCGGCATTGGAGATGGCAGTGAATACTCGTCAGGTGAGGGAGAGAAATCCGACTCCGAGGGTATCTGGCGCCGCTTTCGCCAAACCGAAGACGAGGATCGCGATGAAGATGCCTTGCAGCCAGAATTTACTCGGGTGTTCATTACGGTTTACTTTCCATCTGTSCGTGAACCCGGCGAAGAAGAGTCCTTTACCTTAGAAAGCTTGATTGACACCTGGGCGGTTTACCAGGATTTCGCCCTTTATCAAACCCTGTGGCCGAACCTCATCGGGGAGTCGATTCAATGAACCGGGGATTCACCCTTCTAGAGGTCATGATTTCCTTGGCCATCATGGGCATGGTCATGGCGACAGTTATGGAAACCGTCGACCAAACCCGGTCTGCAGTCGATGCTATCCACAACGTGATGGAAACCGAGAATACCGGACCGCGCATACTGCAAACGATTCGCCGTGACCTGGAAGCCTTAGCCATTTACGATGCCGCCGAATATAAAGTGTTCAAAGGCGTGAACCAAACTCAAATGGGTGCTGAAGCAGACCGTATTGATTTGATTGTGCGAAAACAGGGTACCGTGCCGGTCGATTTACCTACCCGTAACGAAACTGTCTTTGCCCCCTTCAACGAAGTGGGTTACCGTTTACGGCAAAATCCGTTACGTCCCGACTTCCTTGAGCTCTATCGGCGGGAAGATTCGTTGGTGGATCAAGATCCTTTCCGCGACGGAACCTTCACCCTGGTTTATGATCGAATCATTAGCCTCGATATTCGTTACGCGGAAGAGCCTGAGAGCCAGATTGTATGGCTAGATTCTTGGGATAGTTATGAACGGGAAGGCTTGCCTTATGCGATAGAGATTTATCTCGAAATCGAAATCCAACCGCGCAGATCCTTAGAGAGCTTGAACATTTTGGGTGCGAATCTAGCACGTCTCGAATACACCGACGTCATCCACATTCCCGAAGAAACTCGGTGGCGTTTCCGCAACCGCATTCATCCTGGACTACCAGGCGCCACAGACCCGAATGCGCAACAAGTACCCGGCCAGGATGGAGCCGGTACGGATGGCGCTCCGAATGCTCTAAATGGAACTACCGGAAGTGGGGCTGACGGCGCCTCCTCAATTGGTTTCGGCGGATAACGCAGAGGGAAGCGCTGATTTAGTCCGGCGTGAGAGGCCTTGGATTGAAAATCGGTTGCCTCAAGGCGCGAATCTATGCGTTGCCGCGCAGCACGCTTTCACCGCCTAAGTAAGGCTGCAGCGCTTCCGGGATTCGAATAGAACCATCCGCTTGTTGGTGATTCTCCATCAGGGCAATTAGTACTCGAGGAGAAGCAATCACCGTATTGTTTAAGGAATGACAGAACTGCGGTTTCCCTTTTCCCTCTGGACGATATCTCAGATTTAAACGACGTGTTTGGAAATCGTGAAAACGAGATGCGGAATGAGTTTCACCGTAGCTATTTCGACTCGGCATCCAAGTTTCAATGTCGAATTTCTGCACTTGGCCTTGTCCAAGATCGCCAGTGCAGACGTTTACCACCCGGTATGGCAGTTCCAACAAGTCCATGAGGTCCGTTGCATGCCTCAGCATACGCTTGTGCTCTTCTAAGGACCAAACCTCATCAGATGGGCCCAACACGACTTGCTCTACTTTCCAGAACTGGTGCACCCGATAAAGTCCTTTTGTGTCCTTGCCATAGGTGCCTGCTTCGCGGCGAAAACAGGGAGAAAGTGCAACACGACGTAGCGGCAGTCGGTCAAAGTCTAAAGTCTCCCCAGAATGGATTGAGGTAAGCGGGACTTCCGATGTACCAATCAAAGCTAAGTCATCGCGCTCGGCCAAATAGGCCTGTTCCTCTCCACCCGGGAAATAACCAGTCCCCTCCATACAAGCCCTGTTAACCAAACTTGGCACGGAAACCATTTCAAAATCCCGCTTCATCATGTGGTCCAAAGCAAGATTCAAAACCGCTCGCTCTAAGCGTGCCGCATCTCCTAAAAGAAGATAGTTCCTGGAGCCTGCGATTTTGACTCCACGCTTAATATCAATGATGCCCAACTTTTCTCCCAGGTCATCATGGGTTTGGATTTCAAAATCTTTCTGTGGAATAGGTCCCGACACCGAAATCTCAACATTTCCGCGGTCGTCAAGACCGTCTTGAACATCTGTTGCGGGCGGCATGGGCAAGCGCAGGGCGAATCCACGAACCACAGCGCGCAATTCTTGCTCCACTTTTTCAAGCGTTTTGAGTTCCGCCTTTTTTGCGCGTTGCTCGACCAAGGCAACCTCGCGCTCTTCAGGCTTCATTTTCCCTAAAGAAGAAGACGACGTTTTTAAGTCTGCGCGCAATCCTTCCACCTGTTGCAATAATGCGCGGTAGTCACGGTCATTCTCAAGGAAGGCATCGACCACAGAAGGGTCCATGCGCTTTCGTGTTGCAGCATCGCGAACGAGGTCCGCATGCTCCCTTACCCATTTGGCATCAAGCACAGTTTTGGTGTCGGATTCGGAGGTCTGTGTGAAGACTTGGGACTTTAGTTCCCAATCGTGTTACTTATTTTCCCGAACCACGGATGCTTCTTCAAGCTTAGAGTGATCTGCGGTTTCGCTTCTTCCTTACGCAGTTCAAAGACTGCGTCCATTGGATAGAAAAGGTGTTGCCATTGACTGGATGCTTCGTCACGAGTGGGTTGGCGAAGTTCTAATTCTTTTTCGACAGACCTCTTCACCGAAGCGATTACTTCATAAAGCGGTTCGCCGATCACGCGGAACCAAGTTTCTCCGTTGGCCCCCTTGAGATGCAAAGTCAAACCTTCAATAGTGATTTCACGGCGATCCACAATCACGGAAGCTTCCAGGGTGAATGGTCCGCCTAGTTCTAGACTAGCGATTTGCTCCACGTCTTCGACAATGTCGATGAAATGTGGGAGTGTTTTATTTGGCTGCACTAAGACTTCGGCCCCATCTTTCCCAACAAACCGAGCCTGTAGGAATTGATAACGCCCAATTGGAATAAGGTGTTCCTTGCCCTTCATTGCGGCGAGATCAACCACCAATCCCTCTGTATGAGAAGATTTACTCACCAAAAGGATGCTTGCAGGCCGCAGCTTCTTCACCCCGGTGACGCTGTACTGAATGCGCCCAAGATTCGGATTCACCTGAGTCACCTCTACGGTTCCTGGCGCGTCAATGCTGGGAAGCTTAATCTCAAACCATCGCCCTTTGGAGTCAGGCATATAGCGAGAGAACGGCCACGAAGCTTTCGATTTCCCGAGGGTCATGGCATCGGGCCGGTAAATGAAAATATCGGTCATCAACCCCTCCGCCCAGATCAGTTTCATTTCCGGATAGCCAAACTGGCCATCGGAATTCGTGTCGTAAAGAGTGAACTCACCGAAGTTGGTCTTGCTCTTTTGAATCAAGATGGAGCGGTAAAACATGGCGCCACCTTCATCGGTCGGCTCCAAGTTCATGATGATGCCTTGATAATTATCGTCGGCAGTACCACCACAGATTTCCATGGTGAACGGCCGTTCAATCCCATCTGCGTGCATTCTGGTAACTACGAATTGTTCAGGCTTGGGGCTAATCCGAAACGGCTTGGTTTCACCGGCACCAGCTTCCAAGGTAAACTTCAACTTGCCCACTCGAATCAAACGCACAGGAGGATCAATGCCAGGGAAGGTTAGCAGTTCACCGGGCTTTGGAAAAGCATTACGCATCCAACTCCAATGGTCAACATCTGCCAAATCCGATGCGTGGGTAATCGCATCGGGTTTCTTATTCTTCGCCACCTCCATAGGAGAAGTCGAAACCTCCACTTCCTCCATGACCGGGATAACCTCACGATTGATTTCCCTAGCCTTAACGAACTCCCCTTTCTTTGCGTTAGGATCCTCGACTCCCAAAATGTTGCGCAATTCCGCTGCCGCAGTTTCGGCTGAAGCATAAACGGTATCGTTGGTTAACCCCAAGCGTTCTCTAGATTCAACGACCTTAATGTATGCAGCTAAAGCAATTTCAGGGTCGGATCCTTCTTCATGGTAATTGGGGTGATGAAGGTTTCCTACAATGTTGTAAGCCAAAGCGGTGTAATACAAATCACCGGTACCCTCCATGGACTCCGCGAGCTGGATGGCATCGCCGCGYAAAACTGTCCACGAAACATCTTCCTTGCGCATCGCCGCCAGGTGCAGRCGATTCACCAGAGGGTARTCCTTAGCCATMAGTGYATGACGAATWTCGATCATACTGCTTGAAAGCCGTTGTACGTAACGGTCATAGTTGCGCCCGAAATCGGTGTGATAAGTRTCACTCCAAGTCTGGATRAAAAGYTCTAGCCACAAATCCAACTCKGGACTATCTGCACCAAARGCACGACGGCCAGCTTTGCCCATAAAACTGAGCACAGCATCTTCGCGATACTTACGTAARGCYTTAGACATGCCCTTCATGTCGCCGACCTCATTCGCTTCCAACAAAGCCTCGGTAAATTCCCTTGCCTTGRTTGGATCTTGAGGAGYAGCGGCGCATAGAGGGACTAGCAGCAACAGGGCGGAAATCACCATGCCGGATTCTATCAGGGCGAGAGAGGGTGTTTASCGGCTCTTCTTCTCAGACTGCCGTTGAAGAAAACGTTTTTCTTCGTTACTTAGACTAGGAAGGCCCTCACGACTGATTTTGGCCAGAATCTGGTCCATACGCTCCTCATCCAGTGCAGCTTTCGCCTGAGTTTTGCGCTGGTTATGCTCGCGATTTTTATCCTGCAACTTGGTCCACGGGCCTGTAAACCTTTGAAATCCACCCACCGAAATCCAACCAGCTAGAGCACCTGCCAGGTGCACTGGGTTTGCGGTGCCATCTCCTTGACCGGCCATATTGGCAATCAACCAGAGCAAATCGATAACCACCAAGGCTAGGAAGAAGTGCAACAGCCGCACCTTCACAATGATCAGACTCAGGATACGGTCAGGGTACATCGCGGCGGAAGCGGCTAGAACAGAGGAGACCAATCCGGAAGCGCCTAAAACAGGGACGCCGAATTGCTGTGGCATCATCCAGGCCAACAATAAGGTGGCTCCAGCACCAGCTAAAGCAGCGCGAAGCAAGAAGAACAGAAAACGTCGTCCAGGAAACAGGCGTTCGATTTCTGGAGCAAACAGTGCGAACATCCATCCATTCAATAACAAATGGATGAGGTTTTTGGGAGCATGGAGAAAGGTATAGCCCACCAAGCCGGGGATGCGTAGCCACTCACCATTTAACACCCCTACCGGGTCCAGGCGGAACCAACCAGAAAGACCCGCCGTCCATAAGGTAAGCAGGAAATCCACCACCCAAATGGCGGCCCAAAGGATTAACAGGCGACGGACAATTGGTGTCAGGGCAATCATGGTTTACACTCTCATTCTAGACTCTGAAGCCTCGCCTTCCCATGACAACCTCTTCCTCTTCTGCACAACTCCTAGATGGCAAGGCGCTATCCATTCAAGTCCTCGATGAGTTGAAAGCTACCGTATCCGCGAGGATCGAGTCAGGCAAATCTCAACCGGGGTTGGCCACAGTCCTTGTTGGTGAAGATCCAGCCTCGCACATTTACGTACGCAATAAACGGAGGGCTTGCGAGAAGGTGGGCGTAGCCAGTTTCCACCACGAACTGGCGGCTGAAACCGGGCAAGAGCAGTTGTTAGATTTGATTACCAAGTTGAATGCCGATGACCGAGTGCATGGGATTCTGGTGCAATTGCCTCTGCCTAAGGAATTCGATTACGATGAAAACGAAGTCTTAGCTGCCATCGATGCAAAAAAAGATGCCGATGGTTTCCACCCCTTGAACCAAGGCGCGTTATTGCAAGGGCGACCGGCACCGGTCCCATGCACTCCCAAAGGTGTCATGCGCCTGTTGGATTTGACCAACTTAGATTTGTCCGGCATGCATGCAGTCGTGGTCGGACGCAGCAATATTGTTGGGAAACCAGTGGCTCTTTTACTTTTAGCGCGCAACATGACCGTCACCATCTGTCATTCTCGGACCAAAGACTTGGCTACCGAAGTGCGCCGCGCCGATGTGGTGGTTGCTGCCGTTGGAGTTGCCGAGCTAGTCCAAGGAGATTGGATCAAACCGGGAGCGGTGGTTTTAGATGTCGGCATCAACCGAAACCAAGAAGGCAAATTAGTTGGCGATGTCGAGTTTTTCGGTGCTTGCCAAAATGCTGCTTGGATTACACCTGTGCCTGGAGGTGTCGGCCCGATGACCATTGGTATGTTGCTGCAGAACACCGTGGAAGCAGCCAATCTCTACGACTAGCTTAGAACTTGCGTGCACCCAAAAAGTGAGTCAACCTTGCCAGATCATGGGCTATTTCTTGCTCAGGGAGTTGCCCAAGTTGCGCCGTCGATTCAGCCAWCATGTCGTCTACCTCGCGACGACATTGGCTCATGGCGCCAGCCATAGCTGAGGCAAAGGGCTCAACCTGCAAGACCGAGCGATCGGTCCCTTTCAAGAATAACTCTTGAAGCTTGGCGCGATCTTCAAGCGGTAGCGCGTCGCGAAGACGAATCATTGGCAAGGTCATTTTGCCTCGCTGCCAATCTGTGCCTAGAGACTTACCGACCTCTGATTCTTTACCCGCGAGGTCTAACATGTCATCGACTACCTGGAAGGCACGGCCGGCCAAGAGTCCATAACGAGCGGCGGCATCGCACAGGGTGGGATTGGATCCAGCATAGTGAGCAGCAAGGCGTCCGCCGGCCTCAAATAACGCGGCGGTTTTTCCATCGATTTGAGCGAAGTAATCTTCTTCACTTAAGGTGAATAAACCACGGGTGAGATTTTGATGCATCTCTCCTGCACAAACCCGTCCGGTCGCTTCCGACAGGATTTGCGAACAGGCCTGATCGCGCATGCGTGTACTCGCAGCGAAGGCTTGACTATAAATCCAGTCACCCAGTAGAACCGCAGTATGTGCGCCCCATTCCACATGAAGACAATCCAATTTACGACGTTGCTTGGCTTCATCGAGGAGATCGTCGTGAACTAGGGTCGCACAGTGAATCATCTCAATGATTCCTGCGACCTGAATATGTTCCTCGGTCAGGTTTCCAGAAGCCTTGCCTACCAACAAGACTTGAGCCGCGCGTAATCGTTTGCCGCGAAACTGAGCCACATAATCCAACAGCGGTTTCAGTACCGAGGGTCCGCTAGACAACTGTTGCACAATCCACCCATCGACGCGTTCTAAATCCGCCTCGACGCTTTGCAGAAGATTGGCCATCGACTGCTCTGAAGTTGATGGTTGGGCCATTACTGGGCTTTTTGACTTGGGGATTCTGCACCACTGCGCCAGGCGCGCAATTGTTCTGGTGAGTTGATGTTCATGAACAAACCAAGCTGGGAACCGGAGGGCGTCCAGGACGCAAAACCGAGAGTTTTTATACCGCGAAACAAACTTGTCTCACCCTTCACCTGGAGTTCTCTAATGGCCTGGAAAGCATGATTTGGAATGGCCAATGGGAAGCCGTTGGGCTGGCCTTTAGGAGCGGTAAAACAACCATTCCCGTTCTTTTCAGCAGACGCCTGGAACTTGTGGAGTAAATCTGAAGTCAAATCCGGCATGTCGACTGGAATGAGTAAAACCCACTTCGTATGAACCTTTGGCAGGGCATCGGCAAGAGCTTTCAGTGGACCGGCAAAGGGAACCGTGTCGGCAATATGCGCAGAACCGGGGGCATAGAGAGCTTGACCTAAAACCATGGTCTCATGACAACAGGACTGCAATAAGGCTTGACTGTGTTCTAGAAAAGTAAGCCCTTGTGTGTCCGGTCTCAGGAGATTGGACTTGCTCTCCCCCATACGCGTGGAAGCACCACCTGCCAGAAGCAAGCCGGTCCATGACTCAGGGAGGTGATGGGCCGTGGCCAAAGACTTACTCCTTGGACTTGTCGTCCTGGTCGTCGTCCTTATCGGAATCGTCTTCCGACTCACCCGCTTTCAGGCCTTTCTTGAATTCGTGAACCCCAGACCCCATGCCGCGCATGAGCGATGGCAATTTGGCGCCACCGAACAGCAGGAGAACCACGAGGCCAATGACCATAATCTCGGTACCGCCGAGCACGCAGCTTGGCAGGGTTAGAGCTAGGACAGGAAGAAGTAAGTAGTGGCGGACGGAAAGATTCATGCGAGCTTGCCTTCACGACCATTCTATCCATTCCTGGCGGCGTCAAGGGCTTGAAATTGACAACTCGAAGACATGCGAAAACCGGCCCAGGAAATCCCTAGCCGGTTTAACTTTTTTGAGGCCTCGCAGCTTAGGGAAGCTCTGATTTAGTCCGGCGCGAGAGGCCGTGGATCGAAATCGATTGCCCCAAGGCGCGAATCGAAGGCTGTAGTGTCGCTACAGCCAAGATGAAGCAACGCTGGGGCGGACGATTTCGGCCGCGGAGTCGCCGTCAGACTAAATCAGAGTTTCCTTAGCTGAGACCTTTCTCTATACGCAGAGCAGCCAGAGTACGGCCGAGATCYGAGGGAGTCGGCGCAACYCGAACRCCGGCGGCATTGAGGGCGTCRATCTTCGAATCTGCAGTACCCATGCCACCAGAAATGATGGCGCCAGCATGCCCCATACGCTTGCCTGGAGGGGCAGTACGGCCAGCAATAAARCCAACYACYGGYTTKKTWAYKTTRSWWTKSMKSAASWMRKCRGCNNNTTCTTCYTCGGCRGTWCCRCCGATYTCRCCRATCATKAYKATGSWKTYGGTYTCRKSATCKKCYWRRAASNAACTMARRRCRNTCGATGAARTTGGTKCCGKKAATYGGRTCRCCGCCAATACCGAYACAAGTRSWTTGSCCKARACCWWCRSYRGTRRYTTGCCMCACWGCYTCRTAGGTCAARGTGCCSGARCGGCTGACGATGCCAACGGTTCCAGGATTATGGATGTAAGCCGGCATAATGCCGATTTTGCAGCCGCCATTCGCACTCGGGGTAATCACGCCGGGGCAGTTTGGCCCAACTAGGCGAGTGCCGGTTCCCTTGAGGGCTGCTTGCACTTTGGCCATGTCTAAAACTGGAATGCCTTCGGTGATGCAAACCACAAGTTTGATACCCGCGTCTGCTGCTTCCAAGATGGAGTCAGCAGCGAAAGGAGCTGGGACGTAAATGACCGAGGCCTCGGCGCCAGTTTCTTTCACAGCCTCATGGACGGTGTCGAAAATCGGCAGATTCAGATGGGTTTGACCACCTTTACCAGGCGTCACGCCCCCTACCATTTTGGTGCCATACTCGATGGCCTGTTCACTATGGAAGGTTCCGGTGCGGCCAGTGAAGCCCTGACAAATTACCTTAGTGTCTTTATCGATGAAGATTGCCATGATGTTTCTCCTTAAGCTCCGGCTTTCACGGCCTGACAGATCAGTTTTGCACCATCGTCAAGCGAGGCTGCAGAGGTGATATCGAGTCCACTCTCAGCGAGTAGTTTTCGACCCTCATCGACATTGGTGCCTTCAAGGCGCACCACCAATGGAACACGGATGTCTACCGTTTTGGCCGCGCCAATCACCCCGCGCGCAATGATGTCGCACTTCATGATGCCGCCAAAGATGTTGACCAAAATACCCTTCACCTTATGATCCGAAAGGATAATGCGGAAGGCTTCGGTAATCGCCTCTTCGGTAGCGCCGCCGCCAACGTCGAGGAAGTTGGCTGGAGTGCAGCCGTGCAAGTTGATGGTATCCATGGTGGCCATGGCCAGACCAGCTCCGTTCACCATGCATCCGATGGAACCGTCCAAGGAGATGTAGTTGAGACCAAAACGCGATGCTTCGACTTCCTTCAGGTCTTCCTCGTTTTCATCACGCATCTCAGCGAGATCTTGGTGCCGGTACATTGCGTTGGCGTCGAAACTCATTTTCGCATCTAAGGCAACGACTTCGCCTTTATCGGTGATGACCAATGGGTTGATCTCTGCGATTTCGCAATCCAGCTCCAGGTAAGCCTGAGATAGGCCCATRAGRAATGGAACCGCCTTCTTGACCTGCCCTGGATCYAATCCGAGGAAGAATGCAGCGCGGCGGGCTTGATGCGGCTCGAGTCCGCGCAAAGGGTCGATCGGAAGACGCAGRAGGGCATCGGGATCGGTCTCGGCGATGGTTTCAATCTCAACTCCGCCGTCGGCGCAGGCCATAAGCACTGGSACGCCAAGGTGMCGGTCAAGTGCAATACCAACGTACATCTCGGAAGCAAGATCTAGRCCTTCACAAACGAARAGCTTGCGCACCAACTGACCTTCCGGTGCGGTCTGGTGGGTYTTCAGCATCATGCCGAGCATGGCATCGGCCACYTCTTCTGCTTCTTGACGATTTTTCACCAGCTTCACGCCACCGCCTTTGCCGCGGCCGCCTGCGTGAATCTGTGCTTTAACAACCGCGAGATCTCCGCCTAACTGSGCGAAGGCCTCTCCGGCCTGTTGAGGGGTCTCGACTACAATGCCGCGCTGGGTGCGCACGCCATAACGYTCGAGAACCTCTTTTCCTTGGTATTCGTGGACTTTCATGGGCTACCMCGCTTCCGGGAAACGTGGTAGGTTACAAAGGCGGTAGARGGTCGCATAGAACCTTCCGAGGATTTTGGAACCTTATGCCCCACCACTACTTCAAACAAATAGATGAGCCTCACTCCTCAACGTCCTAACTACGTCTTGATTTGGATCGGTATCGTCATGTTGACGTTCTCCATGGCCGGCAATTGGATTCTTGATTCAAGCGCACGCCCGACCTCCAACTTGGTTGGTTCCACCCGATCTAGCCTGGATTATGAAGATTCTGCAATCCTCCCAAAAGGATTTTCAAACCACGTGGATTTGCTTTCTGCCGACCCCCTTGCGGTGGAGGACGTCTTCGACCAAATGGTTCCACTGCGTGACGATGAATACTTCGTAGAGGAACTTTCACTTGCGAAGCAGGAGAACATCTTGGAGCCTGGTGCCTGGCAGCCCTTCCCAATGGAAACCGTGAGTGAGGCGAGTAAGCCTTTCGAAGATTCCCCACAAGAGGCCATAGCTCTTGGAATCAAGCCACAAGATTCCGTTTCCAGCCAACCAGAGCAACAACTCCATGCCTTCCAACAGGAGCGTGGTTTGTCGCGCAAACAAAAGACCGCCGCTCGTTGGATTGAGAACGACCAGTACAACTCTAGTTGGAAGGGTGATCAGCACGGCCGCGCTGGCAAAAGCGGCAAAAATGGTAAAGGTCGAATGGGCCGTTCCATTCTGGTCAAGTCTTCATTCACTCCTAAGGGGCACGGGCGCATTGCGGTCCGCTTCTTCCTCGGCAACCCAGAGCGAATGGGCTTTCCCCATAATCGCCTGGCCATGCTTCAGGGTGAAGGAAATGAACGCTTGGCGCAGCTTACTGAAGAATACCTCGAGGCCATGGAAGAGGTCTTGCGCGAAGATCTTGATACCGACCCGGATTCCGGCCAAGATGCTGAAGTTCGCAATAGGACGGAATTGCAGCGCCTCGGGCAAATGAAGGCCAAACTTCGTGAACGCTTAATGCAACGCCCTGGCGGCATTGAGTTGATCGCCGAGCTAAGCCCTAAACAGCTCGAAGCCCTCTTCCWAAAGCTTAGCGCACAAAACCCTAAGTTTCGTGCGCTAGTAAGTAGCTAAGGTAGTTCTTCAAGAACTACCGATGCGTTCAAAGCCTTAAGGCTTGACGAATTTGCCGTGACGACGACGCTTACGGCGAATAATTGCGCGACCGCCAGCGGTCTTAGAGCGGGAACGGAAGCCGTACTTGCGACGCTTGATGTTCGACTTACGGATGTTTGTTTTGCGGCCTTTCATTGGCTTATTGGGCAGGGTTCGGCTTTAACCGAGTTGGTCGAATCGGATGATTCGGACAGTGTTTGTCACTCCAGAAACCGAAAAGGTTCCAGTCAGAGCAACAAGGTATTGATCCGGACGTAATGCGTGGTTTTCTTTGAGGTAA
Source organism: Planctomycetota bacterium (assembly GCA_002746235.1). Lineage (GTDB taxonomy): Bacteria > Planctomycetota > UBA1135 > UBA1135 > UBA1135. The sequence continues at coordinate 136,785 of NVWJ01000006.1, read as the reverse complement.
ACCGCAGCATGGCGGTTCATCTCGCGGAGRCGACGGACTTTGGACAGTCTGCCGGGAGCCACACCCCAGTAAAGGGACATCCGATGGAAGGAACGTTCATTCGCCGATAACGCCACAATGGGCGACTTGGCGCGAAACGAGCTGACTAGTCTAGCGGAACGGCCAGACTCAGTAAAGGCCAGAATCAAGGCGGCTTTCGCTTGGTGCGAGGCATAGACCGCAGCATTCACCGTAGCCATTTCGATACTGSTCWTTTTCAACCCRCCSGTAGGYCGGATRGACGGCCGCAGCCTCCACGTGTCATGGAATTGCCCGGATTCGGTTTTCTGMGCAATCAGCTGCATRATCCKGCAAGTTTCCACCGGGTAGGCCCCTACCGCAGTCTCGCCGCTGAGCATGACACAATCCGCTCCATCGAGCACTGCGTTGGCGACATCAGACACCTCGGCGCGGGTGGGCTGGTCAGCCTCAATCATGCTCTCTAGCATTTGCGTGGCCACCACCACTGGGCAGGCCCGTTCAATGGCCATGCGCACRATRCGTTTTTGCAGGGTCGGGACAATCGCATGCCCCATTTCCACRGCTAGGTCACCRCGYGCCACCATRACSCCATCGCTGACATCGAAAATCCCTTCTAATTCWTCAATMGCTTGTGGATGCTCRATTTTGGACATCACYGGGATTTTGAACTTATGCTTTTTCARTTCTTTATGGACAGCRAGGACGTCCTCAGCKCGGCGYACGAAACTGAGCGCCAGCCAATCCACCTTATGTTCGACGGCAAAAGCWATATCGACCCGATCTTTGGCAGAGAGAGCTGGTGCAGAGACCTGGCTGTCTGGCAAGTTCACACCTGAATTCGCCATCACGCGTCCACCGCGCTGCACTTTGCATTGAATATCCTTCCCATCAAGGGAGACCACTTTGAGTTCCACTCTTCCATCGCGAATCAAGATGCGGTCGCCGACACTCAAATCCCGCTTGAGATTGCGGTAGTCAATAGGCAGACTGCCGTCCTTTTTCTCCTTCTTACTAGGGGTTACTACAACCTTGTCACCTCGCTTGAAATCGCGGGGTTGCGCAAGGTGTCCGAGGCGAATGCGCGGACCACGAAGATCCACCAAAATGGAAATCGGTTTATCTAATTCTTTACGGATTCTCTTCACCCGACGCACCCATTTAGCGCGGGTTTCCGCATCGCCGTGACTCATGTTGATTCGAAATCCGTTCACCCCCGCACGCACCATTTCGCGAATCCGAGCTGGTTCGCAGCAAGCAGGTCCGAGAGTCGCGAGAATCTTGGTACGTCGAGGGGTAATCGACACGAACTACTTTGCCAAAAGGCCTTTTTCGACCAACGTTTCAAGGTCAGCACGAATCGCCTCGGCAGAGGCATTCAACTTGGCTTGCCCAGCCTCGTCCAAATCGAGTTCCACAATCCGCTCTACACCGTTTTTGCCCAGCACACAAGGCACGCCAAGATAGATGTCAGAGAGGCCGTATTGGCCATCTAGGTGTGCAGCACAAGGCAACAGACGATGCTCATCGCGCAGGATGGATTTGGCCATGGCAACCGCCGCTGCCGAAGGTGCGTAGAAAGCCGAACCCGTTTTAAGCAGGTTCACGATTTCAGCACCACCATGCTGGGTGCGCGTGTTGATTTCATCGATCTCGCTCTCCGGCAACATTGCGGTGATGGAAACCCCATCTACCGTAGAGAACTGAGGCACCGGGACCATGGAGTCGCCGTGGCCACCGAGGACCATGCACCGCGTATCTTTAATGCCGCCGCCGTTCTTCTCCGAGATGAAGAAAGCCATGCGTGCGGAATCGAGAATACCGGCCATGCCGACGACCCTGCTCTTTTCAAAGCCGAGCGATGCCGACATGAGAAAGACCATGGTGTCGAGCGGATTGGATACCACGATGACACATGCCTTTGGCGAGCCTTGTTTAATGTAAGACGCAACCGCATTCACGATTTTCCCGTTGGTCTCCAAAAGGTCGGAACGATCCATGCCCGGCTTGCGCGGCAGGCCAGCGGTCATAATGAAAAGATCAGAACCGTAGGTGTCTTTGGGGTCATTGGTGCCAGTCACGAGAGCTTGGTAACCCTCGACCGCGGCAGCTTGATTGATGTCCAGAGCGATGCCCTGGGGACGTCCTTCTAGAACGTCAATGAGAACGATGTCCTCGGCTACTTCCTGTTCGGCAAGTCGCTGGGCACAGGTCATGCCGACAAATCCGGCTCCGACAACGGTGACTTTCATGGTTTATCCTTGGTAAGGCAGTTCCTAGGGGAAAGCAACTGCTTAACGGGGCGGAATTCTAACGCTGCGCCGCCCCTTTACCGGGCCGATGTTGAGGGAAAAGCCGACTATTTGGAATTCTTAGTCCACCAATCGGACCACCGTTGGGTGGCCTTTTGACGGTCTTTCTCACTTCCCTTCGAATCATAACCCATATCTTCCTTGGTAATCTTCACCAAAGCAGCATTGGCCTCTTTACGCACGAAGGCGAAATCATCGGCCAAGGTCTGGATGAGGGTTGGAACCGATGGCATTGCATTCCAGTTGCCAAGGGTGTTGGCAGCGTAAAACCGGTTCATCTCATAGTTGTCATCGAGCAAAGCCTCGACGTAAGGAATGAGCGCAGGATCGTCAAACTTACTGATCTTTTCAATGGCGGAGACCCGCTTCAAAGGATCGTCATCCTTGAGTTGCCCGAGCAAGGCTTTCACATCGGAAGAAAAACCACTGGCTTGCACTGGTGCGGCTGTGGCCACGACCACCTTGCGTTCCAGCTCCGCAATGCTGTCACGCAGAAACTCTTGGCCAGTGCGTGCATCGCGAAGACCTTCTTCAGAAACTTGTACCTGAGCTTGCAGACTACGCATGCTTTGCTGCAGAGTGGCTTGGCCATCGGCGAGTCCTTCAAGTTGATTGACCTGGTTGACCAGTTCACTAACTCGAGTATCGACAGCTCCAGTCATTCCAATACTGGCGGTCAGTCCATCTTGCATGGTTTGTTCTAAACCACCTATTTGAGTGGAAACTTCCTTAAAGGAAGACTCTTGAGAAACTTGAATATCCCCCATACTTCGATGAAGCATCATGACGGCGTCGTTGACGCTCACCGTAGTGTCGTCCTTCACCTTGTCGAGTTCCAGGTAGAGGAAGATGCAAGCACCACAGGCAATCAAGGCAATGAATAACGGGAAGAACATGCTTCCCCCACTTTTCTCTTTGTCATCCTTTTTAAGCGCGAGAGAAATCGCATCACAGCAGGTCGGGCAAATGACGCGGCCACCATGGCGTACTGCCTCACCACCCTCCAGTCGAGAAAGTGGAACAGATTGGTCGCAGATGTTGCAGAAGAAGAGATCGGTCATCGTGTTGAAAGTTTATGCAGGATGAATGCTGCTGTCAGCAAGAGAAGGCCCGCCCAAAGAAGTCTAGGGCGAAACACTAGCCCGGTAAGCACGTTTCGCTGCTTTTCCTGCCAGTCTTGCCAAAGTTTAGTCGGATTGCCAAACTCCGGAGTGGTCACGGGCGATGCGCTCCAGCCTCCCCCATTTTCGAATTGAACTTGAACCGACTTAAGTGGAGAAGCCCCCATGGCTTGCCATAAAACTGGAGATTGCGGGTCAAGCATACGGATTTCAAGGGCCAGGCCATCTTGCAGAATACGCGGCGGATTGGGGCTGTTTTGCACCACAAAATGGTCTCCAATCCAGCCACTATGGCCCGGGGATTGAAAGTGCGCTGCTAAAGGCGTGCATAGCGCCTGGTGCTCGGGTTGATAAAGGTCGGCGAGTCCGACCAAAAGCCCGGGGCCGATGCGGCGTACGGCTAAGTAGACATTCTCTGAACGATCCGAGAGCAAGGCTTCGGCTCCAGGAACCACTTGCCATCGAGGATGCTCTTGGCTTGGTTTCCAAAAGGATGGCAGCGGGAAACTAGCACGGGCAGTGGGACGGACAGGTAGGTTTTCAGAACTTTGCAGTTGGCTCAGAGCCTGGTCTAGTCGGCTGACTAGATTTCCCTCGGTGAGCACTTCCCCTAATCCAGAAAGGAATTCCCAATCGGCATCGGGGCCGGTTGGCAAACAAAACAACTTTCCCGGGGCCCTGTCCTCTAAAATCCGATCCCATGGCAGGTCTGGTTCACCGGTAGCTCCATCCGAAAGAATAAGCAGAGGCTGGTCCGGCGCCAATTGCTCCATCAGGTGGTTAAGAGCCTTGCTTAGATTGGTCGGACCAAAGGCCCGTAAGTCATCGAATGGTTGTTGCCCTGCGGGCTCATCTAAACGGATGCCATCCATGAGATCTTGACCGAAAGGCACGACCCACAAGGGTCCGGAAGTCCAGGAGCTCTGCAGTTGCTCGATGGCTACTCTTGCTTCCGCCAAACCGGCTCCTTCCATGCTTCCGGAAACATCCAGCAAGACAAACAAAGCTTGCTCTTCCTSGTTGCTTTGTGGTGAGAATATTTGAAGATCGGCCGGCAAGTTGCGCCATGCCAAATAATCAGGTGAAGCTAAAACYAAAACCTCGCCGTTCAGCAGGCGGCGGTGGATGACATCGGGTGGGGTGTTTAGGGGAAGACTTRCAATYGCATKAGARCCRGGAGGRAGCAATCGCATGGATGTAGATGCGCGGCCGTTTGGATCGRTCCAGCGCAACTGCAGTTCCATGGCATCGGTGGGCWCCGATGCRCAGTGAAGGCGTAATGCAAACCAGGCGTCGCCCTGATTGAGGATTTCAAGCGATGTGATTTGTTGGCTGACATCGYGCACTTCGAGGTTGCCCTCTAAAAGGTTGGCATCYAACATRCGGATACGCACCCAAAGATCCCCATGTTCGGGCCAGGTGCTAGGTGCGAGGACTTGGTGAAAGCGTGGTTGCTTGTGCGACGTGACCACCTGCACTTCGATGTCGGCCCACGCATTGGCGTCGGGCAAAGGACTGAGTGCGCGACCGTCGGTGCGGATGATGAGACGATCGGGCGGYGCMAGTYCCCCGCGCATAAAGTGCAAAGCMKTRGAMAGRTCTGGCGATAGGGTGCCATCGGCATTGGGGAAAGAAATCACCCGYTGTTTTCGCACCGCGGTTTGCCAATCCKCCAAGGACAAATCAATCTGCRCTAACCAAGACTCTAAATCTGGTTCGGCACCCATACTTGGGCTGCGATCCARCAGAATCCAAGTCTTACCACTACGAAACTGCCCTGGCCAAACCGACCCAACCCAAAGGATGAGCGCGACAACAACAAGCAGGTGAGGAAGCTTCAAACGGTGAGACTGGAAGTGAGTTGGGTCTCGGAAACCCAGCCACCRCCAAGAAGTCGATCGCCTTGGTAGACCGCGAGCCCCTGCCCAGGGTTCACACTAGCAGCYTGACCATGGAAACTCACTTGAATCTKGTCATCGGCGAGCCGYTTCACGTCGGCAGGGAKACCGCCCGGCGTACTGCGAAATTGAACCGTGATATTGTCCCAGGCATCGCCTTCCGAGAAATCGCAGCCGAAGGTATGGAAAGAATCGACGATGGCACCGGTGCATCCAGTTTCTGGACGCGGGCCAACGAGGACATCGCCATTTTCGGGATTGATGTCCAGGACATACATAGGTTGCGTGGAAGCAAATCCCAAACCGCGACGTTGCCCGCGGGTGAATCCAGCATGTCCATCGTGYTGCGCCAAKACTTTACCGCTTTGATCKATGATTTGCCCTGGAATGCCAAGCCCRCCRCGACTGCGTAAAAGGTCACGGTAATCGCCRCTWGGCACAAAGCAGATTTCAACGCTGTCCGGTTTGCCGAACACCGGTAAACCAGCTTCTTCGGCMAGTGCACGGGTGGTMGATTTTTGCAGAGCACCTACCGGCAACAAGGTKCGTGCYAAACGRTYCTCAGGCAGCGGAAAAAGAACGTAGGACTGATCCTTGTTGTTATCTAAACCGCGATGCAATTGCGGACCCGATTCTCCGATYTCCACCTGCGCRTAATGACCRGTTGCCARRAAATCGGCACCGAGGGCATCGGCCATTTTCCACAGCGCRCCAAATTTAATGTCGCGRTTACATCGAATGCARGGATTCGGCGTGTGCCCCTTYAGGTAGGARTCSACAAAGTAATCCATRATGCCTGCGAAYTCGACTTCCATGTCCACCGCGTGAWATGGGATRCCKAGTTTRTCGGCAACCAGGGCRGCGTCGCGGGAATCTTCCACCGAGCAACATCCCTGCTTAGCAGTTTTCATGCCGGCTGGCTTATCCACACCATTACGCAGGAATACGCCAATCACGTCGTACCCCTGCTGCTGCAGCAACAGAGCGGCAACACTGGAATCTACCCCTCCGGAAAGGGCTACGAGGACACGGGGTTTCGACATGGCTTGCGGGTGTAGAATACCCGGTCCTTAGGGCTTTGGCCCCCAACTTAAATGGAACACTCCCTTTTCATTCTTACTCAAGAAGGCGACCGCGCTGCGGTCACTTTTAGCGATGCCCCAACCGGCCCGGYTACCGGCRAYGGCGCCGACCTCACMTCTACCACCTTGCAAGATGGCATGCCCGGTGATGCYGGCCTCGAAGAAGAAGSCGGTGCTGGCAGCAGTTYTTGGATYATGTTGTTGGCYTTGTTCGCCTTCATGTGGTTCGTAGTGATCCGCCCGGAAAATAAGCGSCAGAARAAGCGGAARTCATTCCAGAGCGAACTCAAAAAGGGCGACGARGTGGTCACTGCCGGCGGACTTCATGGAACSATTGCTTCCATGGATGAAACCACSATYACTTTGAAAGTTGCCGATTCCYTGCGCTTGAAATTTGATCGTGTCGCAGTGAGTCGAAACGCGTCTGCCTTAGCGGAAGCTGARATCGCAGCCAAAAACGCGAAGAAAAAATAAGGCGTAGGTTGTTTGGCCTTCCATAGTGAATGCCAACACCCCGTCAAATTGCAGGACAGAAAGCCGAGGCCTTTGTCTCGACWGCACTCATCGACCTCGGTTGGGAACAGCTCGCACAAAATTTGCGCACKCCCTACGCCGAGGTTGATTTAGTTTTGTACACGCCACAACAAGATCTTGTGGTGGTGGAAGTGAAGGCGCGCAAGCTCGGTAGTTGGATCGGCGATGAAGATTGTCTGCGACCCCRACAACGCTTGCGGTTATTCCGTGCGGCTGAATGGCTRTTACAGCGCCAAGGCTTGCATCARCCGGTGCGCGTGGACTTGGCCATCGTGGATCTAATCCGAGACTGCCCGGTTGGGTGGCGCCTTCTGAAGCAAATCAGCTTGAATTAGCATTTGGACGATGTTTTCTGCCCCTTCTAAGGACATCGGTTGCAGATTATTCTTTCCACAAAGATCGATGGCAAGCTGGGTGAGGTCTTGCGGAGTCTGGGTGTGCCATTGAGAAATATGCGGCCACCCTTGCTCCTCTGCAAGATCCACCAAATCGATCAAGATGTGACGGTAAGGCAGAAAGTAGGGGTCGCTTGGATTTTGTCCACGCTCCAGAATCTCTGCGAACATCCAGGTGGGTATGCGTCCCGAAGACAAGGCGCGAAGTTGTGCACGATATTCCAACCACAGGATTGGATTGCCATAACGTTGCCGCGAAGCGAGCATGACAGGAAGTAATTCGGCAACCGGGAGTCCGAAATCTAACCAGCTTAAAACTTCGGCGAAATGGCCACTTTCATGCAAGCACAGGTGAAGCAGTTCGAGTTCTTCTATCTGGAAATCGGTCTCGGCGAGCATTTTCCTGCGCAACCGTTGTGCAAGCCCCAAGGACTCTAGGCGGCCTTTCGCCGGAGCCAATTGCTCAGAGGGTTGAAAGCGGTCGAGCCGATGCTGCAATCGCAAGGTCCCCAACCGAACACTGTCTTGCAAAACGTAAAATCCACGAAAGATACTTCCACCCTGAGCGGTCTGGCCAGAGGTGGAAGTAACTTTTTGCGCAAAGATAAGTTCCACGGCTTGGGCATGGCCTGGCCATTCCAGCGTCAGCGTCGTGGTCTCTTGGAGTAAATGGAACTCATGGCCACGCCCCCATGCGCTGCCTGCAAGCAAGACTCTTCCAGCCTCTGCCCATTGCTGGGATACTTTTCCAGAAGTAGATTCTGGGCGCAGCAGTTTGGCAATTCCAAGCACGGAATACTCCGGCTGACTTGCCCAACCCAAAGGTGCTCCGACTTGTTCCAGCCAACCATCCAACTGCTGAAGGATTAGGCTGAATTTCTCATTGCGCAACCACGGCCATTCGCCTTGCAATCGAGCAAAGGCTAAATCGATGACCTCTGCAGTCCCTAGGTTTTGGCCTAATGCTTGGCGCAAGGCAATCTCGGAAAGTGCTCGTGCCTGGCGCGCGCTGTCTTTGGCCTGAACCGCAAGAGTTAAATACTCGTGCAAGGATACCTGCAAGCCCGAAGGGAATACGTCGGCCTCTAAAAGAAGCAGAGCTGCCTCCAACTCCTCCTGTTGAGCAAGTTGCCGCGCATGCAAAATGTTCTGGTACGCCAACGGCAAGGAAGATGGCAATGGAATCGCCAACCAACGTTGGGCCTGACGCCAATCTCCCATTTGTTGGGCTGTCGCAATGGCCCCGAATCGAATCCAGGCATGAGTCGGATGCGAACGCAATAAATCGTGGAACTGTTCACGTCGCACCATCGGGTCTTCCACAATGCGAGCGGAAAGATATTTCAGGTCGGGGTTCTGTTGCCACTGCTGGTGCCAAATAGAGAGTTCCCCGAGGACATCGACTAGGCCGCCCTGGCGCAATCGCAAATCCTGACGCAAACGTTCCGCCTCGACACTGCCGGTCTGAGACCAGCGGAAATCTTCCAACTCCTTAAGGGCAAAATGGTCTTGCCCGCTGGCTACGAGAGCCCGGATTTGAGAAAGGTCGGGAGTGGCATCGGATGGAATAAAAGTTGGTGCGCTACTGCATGACATCATGCTAAGTAGGAGCAACATCAAGAAACCTTTWYTCATTGGCAAGACTTTAACAARAATGCTCGACGYAAGTCAGCACCTAAGTCACGACGTTCTTCAGCGATCARATGGATGCCYTCTTGCGGTTGTGCAACGCCCATGCCTTCGCARGCAGCGAGGCCACCAAACATRAGCAAGGGAGCTTCATAGCGCACAATGGCGTGKGCCAATCCAGYCTCAAGAAGCGAAGCGTGTAAGTGCGACCCACCCTCGACCAGGATTCTAGACAAACCATATTCTGTTTTGCATTTACGCAAGGCGGTGGAAAGGTCTAAACGGCCATCTGCAGTGGTGGTGGTCTCAACTAAGTGATCTTCCTGACTCCACCACGAGGGCTTGGTACWMGTCGATTTTTCAATCCAATACCTWGGCGCTGCRTCTTGCAAAACCGGATGATTCGCTTGCARCCCCTSCATGCAGCCCACCATTARCCGAGCGCAGGCAAGATTRGGYKCMCCCTGAGCATCGCGTGCGGTCAAACGTGGCTGATCCAGCTGCACRGTTCCTTTGCCGGCAAGAACCCCCTGACTGAGGTTGCGTAATTGATGCACCTCGGCGCGCGCCTCTGGTCCTGTAATCCACTGGCTGGTGCCGCTYGGAGTAGCGGTGCGYCCATCTATGGAAGACGCCCATTTCAATAATATCCAAGGTAAGTCCGGTGTAYGCAGACTGCCGAGGAAGGCATCGTTCATGGCGGTGAACTGGTCCTCCAAACCCATTTCGASRATTTCAACGCCGGCTTCCYTYARTGCAGGRTAAGCCGYCCCTTGATGCAAAGGATTTGGATCCATAGAACCAACCACYAGGCGTTCGACTCCWGCTTGRAGGAGRAAATYGGAACARCGCGGGCGYTTYTTTTCTTTAGCGTGCGAGGARCACGGTTCCAAAGTCACCACMATCTCATCRACSATGCCAGCCTTCATGCATTGATTTTCGGCATCCCAGGCTCCGGCATCGTGRAGCGCGCGTTCTTCGGCATGRGCACCACCGAAAGCTTGGTAGTARCCATAGCCAATCACATGGCCATCTTTAATRGCWARTGCGCCGACYCGAGGATTCGGCGCAGTGAATAACCAGTCTGCCCTCGCCGCCTCCAGGAAAGCRCGTTGCATGAGGGCAGAATCACGTTTATYCACACTTCAAATCCTGGGACAGTTTCTGCAACCTGMASSGRAGCAGGGYTTTTASTYTYCTCTTTGACCTGGAGTGGCTCAGGCATTTGGAAACTCGCATGRCGGACGGCAACCAAGCATTTACCGTTGTAYGAAACCAAGTCCACMGGTATTTCCAGGCCTGSGCGACACCCKGGCTCCTCTGGAAGGAGCGCATAATGACCATTGCGAGTACGCCCGAKCCAATTYCCAGGACTCTTATCCGAMRGACGTTCCAGCATTAAACGCGAACTGGTGCCCACTTGAGTSGGCGTGCGCTGATGCGCAATCTCACGYTGAATCTCCAGYAGACGATGATTGCGCCGTGCCTTCAATTTCTTGGGCACATCGTCTTCAWKGTCAAAGGCCGTGGTTCCTGGRCGYGGMGAGTATTGGAAKACATAGCTCTGCAAGTAATTGAACTCCAACATGGCTTCCTCACTGGCGCTGAAGTCGTCATCCGATTCGCCGGGGAAACCGACAATCCAGTCGCTGATGAGCTCTAGATCAGGCATGGCTTCTTTCAAAATCGCAACGCGTTTGCGATAAAGATCCACCGTGTACCCACGTTTCATGTTGCGCAGAACCGGATCGCTTCCAGATTGAATTGGAATCGGTAAGAAACGCATGAACTTGGTCGACCGCGCCATGGCCTCGGCCAAATGTTTGTCTACATAACTCGGGTGCAAAGTCACCATGCGAATCCGTTTCAAGGCATCGATGTCTTCCAATGCGTCGAGCAATCCAGCTAAGTCAGGTCGATCGCCACGCGGCAAATCCCGACCGTAAGAATCGATGGTTTGGCCGAGCAAATGCACTTCCGTCACTCCCATTTCTGATAAGCGACGAATCTCTTGCACAATAGATTCCGGAGGTCGGCTTTCCACCCGTCCACGCACACTTGGAACGATGCAGTAGGTGCAGTTCATATCGCAGCCGCGCATGACTGCGACGTGCGCTTGGTAGTCTTCAATACGTCCGGTGAAATCCCGCTCTGGCTGGTCCACGTGGCTGTCGGCTTCGCCCAAAAGACAAACCCGTTTTTCACCACCGATGACTTGATCGATCAAGTCTGCGATTTTGGGGAAATGCCGCGATCCACAGACAATGTCGACATGCGGCTCACGCTCGAACAATTCGCGCCCTTCTCGGTCGGCCATGCATCCGATGACCCCGATGACCACACTCGGGTCCGCCTTCTTCACGCGACGCAATTCGCCAAGCAAACCATGCACCCGTTCTTCCGCTTGTTCACGAACCGAACAAGTATGAAATAGAAACACCGAAGCTTCCTCTGTGTTTTCGGTGGGTTTCCAACCGCGCCCTTCCAAGGAGGCACTCATCAGTTCGCCGTCATAGACATTCATCTGACAGCCGAACACCCGCAGCTTGAAGCTGCGGGTGCGTTGGACGGTAACTGTTGGGGCTTCAGTCTTAATCATTGGACACAGTTTGCAGCAACTCAACTTCACAGCCGGGGCCAACGAACAAATCGTCCCCATCTTCGAAGCTGATACCAGTTTCATCTTCAATATCAGAACGCTGGTAACGGTGAATGGCACCATCAGCGGTCATGTAAATTAAGGCAGTGCGGTGAATCATGTGGGAGTCAGAAACAATCGCAGTGCTACCAGGGTTTTTCCTCATCTGCCCACGCATGGCTCGGTCACCACCGGTGGTAAAGCCGGCATAACTGGTGTACCCCGGCCCGATGGCATCCCAGTCGTTCAGCCATTCGACAATGGTCATGTCTCCCTCCTCCATCTCATTGTCATACAAGATGTCGCCAAATGGTTCCGAAGGGCTGAAGTACATCGAAGCTTGCTGCTTCACCTTCTCCACCATGCCATCCTTCCATGGCTTGAGGAAAAACTTCTGCCCTTGATCCCTTGGGAAGGAGCCCTTGTTCAACTGATAGTCGAGCAAGGTCGCATAAATACGTTTCATGTTCTGCTCCGACCCAGTCATGTTTGCCTTATCAATCCAAGACGGCGCCGACTGCACGAGGAAAGTGCTGAGGATGCCGATGATCATAATTACAATCATCATCTCCATCAGAGTGAAGCCGCGACGCAGCCCGGAAAGGTTAAGACTTTTCATGTTGAACTAGGTTCCTTGGGAGTAATCGGTTGCGTAAGCAATCTGCTCTGGAGTTAGCACATCGAGGCCGAGTCCCATCGAATCCATTTTGATTTTTGCAATCTCTTGGTCGAGTTCTTCAGGTAATTCATGCACACCATTGCCAAGATCCTTGCCGCGATCGGCGAGCATCATCATGGCCTGGAACTGGTTGGCGAAGCTCATGTCCATCACTTCGGATGGATGGCCTTCCGCAGCAGCCAAGTTCACCAAACGACCTTCGGCCAAAACATAAATGCGGTTGCCGTTATGCAAGGTGTACTCGACGCAGTTGGCGCGCATTTCGCGCTTCGATTTGGTAATCGAGTTGAGGTCTGCGAGATTCAACTCGCAATCGTAGTGACCGGTGTTACATACGATGGCACCATCTTTCATCGATTCGAAGTGGCGCTTCACGATGACATCTTTCATGCCAGTGGTGGTAATGAAGACATCGCCGACTTTGGCTGCTTCATCCATGGTCATCACCCGCACACCTTCCAAAGTTGCCTTCAGAGCGGCGGTCGCCTTGACCTCTGTAGTGATTACGTTTGCACCCATGCCTTTGGCGCGCATGGCGCAACCTTTACCACAGTGGCCGTAACCAGCAGTGACGAAGTTCTTGCCAGCAAGCAGCACCGAAGTGGCGCGCAGGATGCCGTCCAAAGAGGACTGGCCGGTGCCGTAAACGTTGTCGAAGTCCCACTTGGTCTCCGCATCGTTCACTGCAATGACAGGGTACATGAGCTTCCCGTCTGCAGCCATGGCACGCAGGCGGTGCACGCCAGTGGTGGTCTCTTCCGAACCGCCGATGATGCCATCGAACAAGTGTGGGTGCTCAAAGTGCACGCGGAAGATGAGATCCGCGCCATCGTCCAGGGTCAAGGTCGGCTTGAAGTCCAGGGTGCGGTCGATGGACCAGTAGAAATCCTCGGTGCTTTGGCCGTACCAGGCGAACATCCGAATGCCTTCCTCTGCGAGTGCCGCAGCAACGGAATCGTGCGTGGAAAGCGGATTACAACCTGACCATGCAACCTCTGCACCAGCGGCAACCAAGGTGCGAATCAGGACCGCGGTTTCCTTGGTGACGTGCAAGCAACCGGTGATACGCTGGCCTTTCAGCGGCTGAGTTTTGGCGAACTTCTCCCGAAGCTGCATCAAAACAGGCATGCGGGACTCGGCCCAATCAATGAGGAGACGCCCCTCGTCCGCTAAGGAGAGGTCGGCGACTTTGTAGGTAAGTTCTTCTGCGGTGGTGCTCATGGGTATTTTTAGCAGCTCGCCTTGAGGTTAGCCAAGGCTTGGAGTTCGGTCACGAGATCTAGTTTTTCCCAAGGGAAAATGTCGCGCCCGAAGTGACCGTGGGATGCGGTTTGAAGATAGGTCCAGCCATTCGGATCGGTGTACCCAGTTGGGTGACGCAGATTCAAACGACCAATGATCCAATCAGGGGTAAATGCATTGCAGCCTTTCCACGCCTCAAGGTGGCGCAGATGTTGCTCAATGGCAGTATCGGAAAGTCCGGTCGAGGTCCCAAAGGTGTCGACGCGGACGGAAACCGGTTCGGCTACGCCAATCGCGTAAGCCAATTGCACTTCGCATCGCTCGGCCATTCCGGCGGCGACGACATTTTTCGCAACCCAGCGCGCAGCATAGGCGGCGGAGCGGTCGACCTTGGTGCAGTCCTTTCCGGAGAAAGCCCCACCACCGTGGCGTGCATAACCACCGTAAGTGTCGACGATGATTTTTCGCCCGGTGAGACCAGCATCTCCGTGCGGACCACCCACGACAAACTTACCGGTTGGATTGATGTGAAACTTTGTTTCATGGGTCAACCATTTGTCCGGCAAGATTGGGCGTACAATGACTTCTTCCACAGCCTCACGAATGATGTCAATGGAGATGTCTTCGGTTTGCGTGGAAAGCACCACGGCATCTATGCCGACGGGAGTGTCGCCTTCATAAGCGAAGGTGACTTGTGCTTTTGCGTCTGGACGCAGCCAAGGCAGTTCGCCCGACGCCAAGACTTCCGCCTGACGCTCGACCAACCGATGCGCCCAATGAATCGGAGCAGGCATTAAGACTTCGGTTTCTTGACAGGCAAAACCGAACATCATGCCTTGGTCGCCCGCGCCAGTCTGGCCTTCTGCGCCGCCACCTTCTGCAGTAACACCTTGACTAATGTCTGGAGACTGAGAGTGGATCAAAACGTGGACACCACAAGAGTCTGCATCAAAACCAATGCCGGCTTGGGTGTAGCCAATCTCACGCAAGGTAGCACGCACCTCTTCTTGCACATCGACATAAGTTTCAGTGGTGATTTCTCCGCCGACCACTACCGTTCCAGTGGTGACCATAGTTTCACAAGCCACGCGCGACATAGGGTCTTGCTTCATGCAAGCGTCGAGAATGGTGTCGCTAATCTGGTCGCAGACTTTATCCGGATGTCCTTTGGACACCGATTCCGAGGTGAAGAGTTTTCGTTCCATGCAAGGGGGCCGGTTAAACGGCCGGTTCCGTGGGATTTCACTAGTTGCGAAGGCCTTAGAGAAGGTCTGCTTGGCGCAAGGCAAGTACGGTACTTTGCGCTGCCCCGCGTTGGGATTCAAGTGCCTTAGCCCCTTTGCGGCCAGTTTCTCGCGCTGACTCTGGGTCTTGCAACCAGGAAAGCAGACATTCTACCACTTCTGCRCACCCTATTGCCGATTTGAGCCCACCGCCTTGTTGCAAACAAGCGACCTCTTCAAGGAAGTTTTCCATATGCGGGCCAACCACCACAGGCACCTCAAACACCGCTGGTTCCAAAACGTTTTGCCCACCGTGCTCAATCAGGCTCCCGCCAACAAAGGCCATTTGGGCTACACGGTAAATCATTTCAAGTTGACCGAAGGCGTCGACCATTAGAATAGAACCGGCTTGCAGTTCATTCGTCGCCTTTAAGTCGCTCAATAAGCACAAAGGCCGCCCCTCAGTAAGACGTGCCAACTCCTGGATTAGCTTTGCGCAACGTCGTGGGTGGCGCGGAACCAGAATCAGCACCACTTCCTTGGTTGCTGGATGCTGCAGCCATTGCTTCAGCAGGTCAACTTCTTCAGGCTCGTGGGTGCTTGCCCACACCACCATCGGTGGCCCACTCTGCCAACGGTCCCAGCAGGAGCCGGAAAACTGCGAATCTTCATCTAGCGTAGGCAGGTTGTCGTATTTCAGATTCCCGGTGACGACCACTCGCTCCTTGGGAACATCTAATCCTGAAAAACGGTCGGCATACCTTTGGTTTTGCACCCCATAGAGCGWAATACGCTCGAACTGGGGCAGCCATTTTTGCACTCGGCKATACCCAGCCAAGGAACGATCGGTAATGCGACCGTTAACGATGGCCACTTTGATTTTACTTCGGAAACAGGCGTTAAGGAAGTTAGGCCAGATTTCTAGTTCGGCGAGGATAACCAGTTGTGGTTGGACGCGGCGCAAGAAACGTCGACAGGTCCCAGGGAGATCCAGGGGGTAAGCAACCACAGGCAAGTCGGGGAAAAGCTGGCGAGCCGTTGCAAGCCCAGTAGGCGTACTCGAAGAAATCACCAAACTACGTTGCGGATATTGTTTACGCAATTCCGTGACCAAGGGCTTCAGAGCTTTCACCTCCCCTACTGAGACTCCATGCAGAAGAATGCGATGTTCTTTTGCAGGAAGTGCCGGAGCGAAGCCTAAACGTCCCGGAAGGCTCTTGCGGAAATCTGGAGATCTTAATGCACGAAATAGCGCAAACGGGATGAGCAACAACCCAACGACGACCAAAAGGATGTCATACAAAAGGAGGGCGGCCCAACGTCGGTTCATGCGCGTGGTTGCCCTCCTAAATTTTTACTGTTTGCCGTGGCACTGCTTGTACTTCTTGCCCGAACCACATGGGCAAGGAGCATTACGCGCGACCTTTGGCTTATGTTTATCAGGAGTCTGCTGGCCGGTGTCTTGCCCAGCACTACTAGCCTGATCCATCTCGGCGGTGGCATTGCCCAATCCTTGAGATTTACCGCGCTGATTAGGAGGCGTGTATCCCACAGCCACTTGACGTCGGGGCGCGGCCGGGCGAGCACGCGAAACCGATCCACCGAATTGGGGATGCGATGCGTTTTGCCCTTCATATGCGCTGCCCAAACGTTCTTCATCCTTGTTCGCCAATTCGAAGCGCAAAATATGGTTGGTAACYTCRTCAGCAATGGCRTAAAGCAATTCTTCAAAACGYTCTAARCCTTCTCGCTTGTATTCRTTCTTCGGGTCRACTTGTGCATAACCACGYAACCCGATTCCAGAACGCAGGGCATCCATAGTGTAAAGRTGCTCYTTCCACTTCTTAYCGATGCAGTTCAGCAACAAGAAACGCTCCAAGCCAGCCATGGCTTCTTCGCCGGCAGCTTGCGTGCGCTCCACGTAATTGCGTTGGAAATCCTCAAAYAAGATGCCAGAGACCTCATTGAGGCCGGCCTTCTTTAAATCAGAATCCGTACCTGCGTAGCCCCATTTTCGTTCCGCCCACAAACGATAGGCTTCCCAATCTGGATCAACATCGMGGCCGTCACCACCAAARGTTTCGGTGGCCTGATCGATGACCTGCTCCGCCATGGCRATCACGCGGTCGTGCAGTCCYTCAGCCTTTAAAGCCAATTGMCGCTGACCGTAAATCATTTTGCGCTGCTCGTTCATGACCTCGTCATACTCAAGCAGGTTCTTGCGAATCTCAAAGTGATARTCCTCGACCTTCTTCTGCGCTTTCTTAATCGCATTCGAAACCATCTTGGWTTCCACCGGCTCGCCACCGCCCATTCCGGCTTTAGCGAGGAAGTTTTTAACCCAGTCCTTGTAAAAACGACGCATGAGCGGATCGTCCAAAGACAGGTAAAAGCGTGAACGGCCCGGATCACCTTGACGTCCAGAACGCCCACGAAGCTGATTATMGATGCGTCGGGATTCGTGGCGTTCGGTACCAATCACGTACAAACCACCTGCGGACAGAACTTCTTCCTTCTCACCGACTTGAGCTTGCTTGAGCTCATCCAATAGCGTCGCCACAGCAGCTTCATCCTCGGTGTCGGTTTTACGCTGCGCCATTTCACCTGGCATCATGGCCTCGACGTTACCGCCAAGCACAATGTCGGTTCCACGACCAGCCATGTTGGTTGCCACGGTGACGGCACCTTTACGTCCCGCCTGCGCAATGATGTGCGCTTCATTCTCGTGCTGTTTTGCATTCAACACATTGTGCCGCACACCGCGGCGGTTGAGAATTCCAGAGAGTAACTCCGAGTTTTCAATGCTGGTGGTGCCGACCAAAACCGGTTGACCACTGTCCCGTGATTCTTCAATCACATCGGCGATGGCTTTCCATTTATCGGGAGTTTCCAGATACACCACATCGGCGTCATCGAGGCGCGCGATGGGCTTGTTGGTTGGGATTTGCACGACATCGAGGTCGTAAATCTTGGCGAATTCACCAGCCTCGGTGAGTGCAGTTCCGGTCATGCCGGACAACTTGCCGTAAATACGGAAGTAGTTCTGGAAGGTAATCGTGGCGAGCGTTTGGTTCTCGGCTTTCGGACGAATGCCTTCCTTAGCCTCTACCGCCTGGTGCAGGCCATCGCCCCAGCGACGCCCTTCCATCATGCGGCCAGTGAACTCGTCAACGATGATGATGGCACCGTCTTTCACCACGTAATCCACTTCGTGCTTATACAGGTGCAAGGCACGCAAACACTGCTCGAGAATGTGCGGCCATTCCATATTGACGGCGCCACTATAGAAATCGTCGATGTTCAGAATTTTCTGCCCTTCAATGATGCCTTCCTCAGTCAACAGGGCTGACTTCTCCTTCTCCTTAACTTCGAAATGTTCCTCAGCATTCAACTTACGCGCCGCTGCCATGCCGACGCGGTATTTCTCAGAATTTCCGGTTGCAGGTCCACTGATAATAAGCGGTGTACGAGCTTCATCGATCAAGATGGAATCCACTTCGTCGATGATGGCATAGTCCAAACTATGTTGTACTTGATCTTCCACCCGCGACTTCATGTTGTCGCGAAGGTAATCGAAGCCCAACTCATTGTTGGTCGCATAAATGATGTCGCCCGCGTAAATCGGATGGCGCTCTAACGGACCCATCGACGATTGAATCGAACCGCACTCAAGGCCTAGGTATGTATATACCGGAGCCATCCATTCAGCATCACGCTTGGCGAGGTAATCGTTCACCGTGACCACAAAAACCTTTCCGGCCAAGGCATTCAAGTAAGCCGCCAAAGTTGCGACCAAGGTTTTGCCTTCTCCGGTGGCCATTTCAGCAATCGAGCCAGCATGTAAAACCGCACCGCCAATGATTTGCACATCGTAGTGACGCAAACCAAGGGAGCGTTCTGCAGCGACCCGGACCACAGCAAAAGCTTGAGGCAATAAGTCATTCAACGCCTTGCCATCGGCCACTTCCTGTTTCCAAGTCTCGGTCTGAGCCTTGATGTCCTCCTCACTAAGCGCCTCGGCCCACGCTTCATGCGAGGCAACCTCAGCGACCAATGGAGCCATGCGTTTGACTACCCGAGCATTCTGGGAGCCAAATACTTTGTTTAGGGCGCGGCCAAAGCCTTCACCCATACCCTTGAGGGAATCCGTTATCGCGTCAACGTCGACCATGATGCTAATCCGTCACACCGCCGACGGGATGTCAGCGCGTGAGCGGCCACACAGGATACGAGAAAGGGCAGGCCGAGAAAACGGGCAATCTGAAAGAGCTGAAGAAGCCCTTTTCGGCACCAACGGTGTCGACTGGAATCCTTCCAGGTGGAATTAGCGCGGCCAAATCAGGCTGCCGCGCAATTCGTCAAGACTCAGGTGTTCTTGCTCCAAGATTTGCCGGAGTTCAGTGGCAATCTCAGAAATCACACCTGGACGACGAAAACAAGCCGTGCCTATTTGAACCGCAGAAGCCCCCGCAACGATGAATTCAAGCACATCTTCGGCACAAGAAGCGCCACCACTGGCCACCACTGGGATTCCCACCGCCTGGCTCGCCTCATATACCAAGCGCATGGCCATGGGTTTCACTGCAGGGCCGGACATGCCGCCGGTGCCGTTCGCTAACACTGGTTTCCGCTTACGCCAATCCACGAGCAAGCCAATCAAGGTGTTGCAGACGGTCAGGGCGTCGGCACCGGCGGCCTCGGCAGACTCGGCAAAGGGGCGAATACTGGAAACATTGGGCGACAACTTGACCCAAAGCGGCTTCCTGGTGGCCTGGCGACATGCGCGGACCACCTCTTCGAGAGCAGCCGTGTCAGTGGAAAATTGAATGCCCCCCTTCACATTGGGGCACGACAGGTTGAGCTCGATGGCAGCCACGCCTTTCATAAGATCGAATGCTTCCACCATAGCTACGAAATCTTCCGCCGAGTGCCCGCCAGCATTGGCAACCACCGGCAGAGGGACCTGCTCCAACTGAGGCGCAACATGTTCGCGCCAATAAGCCAATCCTTTGTTTTCAAGGCCGATGGCATTCAGCACACCACCCTGGAATTCAGCAATACGTTGTGGCGGATTGCCATGCCGAGGATCTGGCGTTACCGTTTTCAAAACGAGGGCGCCAAGATCGCCTGGATTCAAAAACGCGAGGGCCGCAGGGTCGTGGCCAAAGGTGCCAGAACCAGTGAGCAAGGGAGTCTCTAACTCAAGACCGCCGACCAAGGTGCGCAACATGGCGCTAGTTTACTTCGACGCTGCGGCCGAATCTTCCGATTCTGCGCCCAGCCTAAGTTTGGCCAAGCCGGTGATTAGGAGAACAAACCCCACCGAAATACAGGCATCAGCAAAATTAAAAATCGGGAAAGGATGAAAAGGCCAACCCAGCCAATCAGGCCACCATCCGGGGACGTTGAAATCCACCATGATGAAATCGCGCACCTTGCCCGGCTCTTCCAAATCCCACGGCATCCATGCGGACAAGTTGTCGTACAGATTGCCTACGGCTCCGGCTATCAACAAGGCGAGGGTGAACAGTCCCAGGCAGTTGTTGTCGGCCTGACGCTTCACGAACAGAATCAAAACCCCAACCGCAATCAAACGCACAATGGTTAGGATTCCAGTGAATCCACCATTGTTGCCTGCACCCCAAATGCCACCTGAATTGGTAATGCAAAAGAAGGATAGCCACTCACCCATAATCGGGCGATGTCCATGAATTCCAATTTCAGAAAAGGCCCACGACTTACTAGCTAAATCAATCGCTAGTAATCCAAGAACGAAAACCCAAAAGGCAGGGCGTAGCAGCCCCTTGCTGGATTCACTGACCGGTGGCTCAGTCAAGTTCGAGTTCACCTTTCTCAGAAAKGGACTGGCAACCGATGCAGTAAGGCGCATAGGGCACCACTTCCAGACGGCGTGGTGGGATCAGATCTTTACACGCAAGACATGCGCCATAAATACTGTCTTCAATGCGCAACAAAGCTTGGTTGGTGGACTTCAAGATCTCCTCTTCGTTCTCGATTAAACCAAGCTGAAAGTCTCGCGCATAGCCCTCGGCGTTGGCATCTTCACCATCGTCGGAACCAGAATCGGAATCTCCCAAAAGAACCGCATCCTCCAACCGCCCTAATTTGACACCGAGTTGGCTCAAAATATTGAGCAGGATGGGACGATATTTGTTCTGTTGAGTCTTGGTGAGCTTAGCCATCGCGGTATCTTGAGGGGGTCCTCCCTCTGCGGGAGTGGCAGATTCTAGTGTCTACGGATTCCAAAGGTCAATTCCCCCAGTCGCCAATGCATGACCGCATTGCCGAGTACTTGGGTAGTTTGGCTGCGGAGGCCGGTTTGGCAGTCCACACAATGGCCGCCTATCGACGCGATTTGCGTCGCGCGGTAGAGTTCTTTCATGCGCGTAAGATTAATGACTGGAAGCAGTTAGAGTCCCAACACCTGGCTGAGTTGATGGCTGCTTCACGCGCCGACGGCTTGGCCCCTGCGAGCCAGGTGCGGCTGCTTTCAAGTTTGCGCGGATTTTTCCGCTGGCTGCGTGCTGAGGACGGATTAGAAGGCCGCGACCCCACCCGGGTCCCCGGAAAGATCCATCTCTGGCAGCGGCTTCCTGAAATCCTGACTCCCGAGGAATCACGTGCCTTGTTGGATACGCCCGCATCGGACACCTGGATCGGCCAACGCGATCGCGCACTATTGGCTTTGTTGTATGGCGGTGGATTGCGTGTTTCAGAAGCCATCGGTCTGCGCCTTGGAGATCTCCACCTCACTCGCGGTCAGGACGATGGCACCCCTGGTCTTTTGCAAGTACGCGGAAAAGGTAATAAGGAACGCCTGGTGCCCTACGGTGGTGTTGCTCGCGAGCGCCTGCATGCATGGCTGGAGGATGGTAGGAAAACTCGTGCAGGAGAGGAACGCTTGGTGTTGCTCTCGAAAACCGGAAAAGGCCTCGACCGCCATCGCGCATTTCGCATTGTGCGTGACCATGCGGTGACCTGCGGTTTATCCGCGCAAATGCATCCGCATATTTTGCGCCATTCTTGCGCGACTCATTTGTTAATTGGTGGCGGCGATTTACGTAGCGTGCAAGAGTTTTTGGGGCATGCTGATTTGCGTACTACCGAACGCTATACACATTTGGAAGTGGAACAGTTACAGGCTTATCACAAGCTGCACCATCCGCGCGGATGAGGATTAAGGCAGCAAACGCTTTAAATGCGTTTGAATGATTTCCACCAAGCTCAAATTCATGCCAGGCAAGGCGGCAAGGTCTTCGGGGTTAGCATCGCGGATGTGTTGGAGATTGCCCTTGTAGGCATCGAGTAGGGTTTTCCGCTTTGCCGGTCCAACACCTGGAACTTCTTCTAAAACTAATCTTAGATTTTCACGTTTACGACGGTGATATCCAATCGCGAAGCGGTGCGCTTCATCGCGTAATCGTTCGAAAAACAAACGCTCTGGGCTTGCGGGTTCCAAGATGCAAGGAGTGTCGTGATTGGGTAGGAATAAGCGCTCTTCTGCTGCCACCGGACCACGCCCTTTGCGCGCCTTGGCTAAGGCGATGATGGGCAAGTCATGTTTACTGAGAGAAAGGCTTTCGAGCCCGGCCGACAATTGGCCTCGGCCCCCATCGAGGACTAATAAGTCAGGCAGTCCTTCTTCGTCTGCACGCGCCAAAACCCGTGCTACCACCTCACGCATGGCCTCGAAATCATCATTACCAACTCCGCCCCCGACTAAATAGCGGCGATAGGCTGAACGCGCCGGGCGTCCTTCCACAAACCGAACTTTGGATGCCACGCGTTCCTTTCCCTGCAGATGACTGATGTCAATACAGTCCACAATCGATGGCCGTTGTCCATGCAAGATGTCCGAAATGCGTTGTTCGACCACCGGCCAAGGAGCACTGGCCACGGCCCCGCTTTGCGCACGCGCATTGCTTTCCGCCATGCGTACCAAGGAGCGTTTGGCACCACGTTGCGGAGCACGGATATGAACCTTTTGTCCGAGCCGCCCGCCTAACCAAATCTCCAGGGCATGGGCTTCTTCAGGCAAGGCGCCAACCAAGATTTCTGGAACCAGTTCGGTGCCATCGGGATACAGTGCGACCAGCAATTGGGAGATGGCGGCGGCAGGAGTTTCAGGAAGTGGCAGGGAACCTCTTCGGGTGTGCAACCACTCGCCATCGCGGTATTGCAGAAGCGCAAAAAATCCACGTTCGTCTAAACCGAGGACATCGAAATCGCGACCAGATTCGAGTCGGACTTTCTGCGGTTCAGCTAAGGCTTCTAATGCGCGCATGCGATCACGAGAACGCAAGGCGATTTCATAATCTTGGCGCACGCTGGCAGCGCCCATATGTTTACGCTCCAGTAGCAGTCGCTCTTGCACTTTGCCACGCAAGACTTCACGCGCCCCATCTACCGAACGTGCATATTCTTGGGTGCTGATTCGTTTCACACATGGCGCCGAACAAAGGCCCATTCCGTGTTTGAGGCAGGCCCGGGACCGGTTAGCCAAAGTGTGGTCCGAACAATCCCGCAAGCCAAACGCACCTTGTAAAAGGCGTTTTGCACGTCGCGCAGAACCGGCGTTGGGATACGGTCCAAAGAACTGGCCGTGCTTGCCTCGTTTCCGCGCCAAGCCTAAGCGCGGAAACGCATGTTCGGTGCCCAGCGAGACATAAAGGAAAGACTTGTCATCCTTCAGCAAAACATTGAGCGGAGGTAAATGCAACTTCACCAAGCGCGCCTCTAGCAGAATGGCTTCCTGCTCGGTATCAGTGACCCGGAACTCGGCGGAAACCGCATCGCGCAACAATATTTTTAAGCGATCGCGTCCATCGGCTCCTTCGCGACGATAAACCTGAACCCGTTTACGCAAATCGACGGCTTTGCCCACATACAAAACCTTTTGCTTTGCATCGCGAAAAAGATAAATCCCAGGGCGCGACGGCGCGGTCTTCAAATCGCGGTCAAAGCCTGGGTCGGCAACGTAGTTCACTTGCCGATCTCCAATCGAGCCATTTCTAAACGTCGAACTTCGTCGCGCAAGTGAATGGCCGTTTCAAAATCCAAAGCTGAGGCGGCGCGCAACATTTCGCGCTGCAACTCCGCCAATCGAGTTTCAATTGCGTTTGCAGACCATCCCTCTGCAGCGGCTTCGGTTGGCGATTCTCCACGCAATAAGGTAGCCAGAGATCCCTGAATCTTCTTCCTAATAGTTTGAGGGATGATGCCATGTTCTTTGTTATAGGCTCGTTGGATTTCACGACGTCGGTCGGACTCTTCAAGAGTTGCAGTCAACGATTTGGTCATTTTGTCGGCATAAAACACCACCTTGCCATCCACATGGCGCGCGGCACGTCCGCAAGTTTGAATGAGCGATGTGGTGGAGCGCAGGAATCCTTCGCGGTCGGCGTCTAAGACCAAAACTAAGGAGACTTCCGGCAAATCTAATCCTTCGCGCAAAAGGTTAATGCCCACCAAAACATCGTAAACGCCCAAGCGAAGGTCGCGCAGAAGTTCGGAACGTTCCAAGGTTTCGATATCGGCGTGCAAATAGCGTGCACGCACATGATTCTCTTGCAGGAATTCGGTTAAATCTTCAGCACTTCTTTTGGTAAGCGTAGTTACCAAAACTCGGTCACCTTTTTCAACCGTTGGGATAATCGAGGCCAAAGCATCTTCCACCTGACCGACGGCTGGCCGCACTTCACAAATAGGATCCAATAAACCGGTAGGGCGAACAATCTGTTCAATGGGAGCCTCTGGAGCTAATCGACGCTCACGGTCGCCGGGCGTTGCAGAAAGATATAACACTCGACCGAGCAAGGATTCAAACTCCATCTCCTGCAGAGGACGATTGTCAATCGCAGAAGGTAAGCGGAAACCATAATCCACTAAGTTCTGTTTACGCGCGGAATCCCCTTTAGACATGGCGTAAACCTGCGGCAAGGACACGTGACTCTCATCCAAGATGCATAARAAATCCTTAGGRAARTAGTGAATCAAGGTGAACGGAGGTTGCCCCGCTGCACGTCCTTCAAAGTGGCGCGAATAGTTTTCAATACCACCACAGTGGCCCAATTCCTCCAAGTCCTCCAAATCAGAAAGCGTGCGGCGCTCTAAGCGTTCGGCTTCCATCTCTTTGCCTGCTTTACGCAAGGCACGCAGATGAGAATCCATTTCGCGGCGGATGGTCACGATGCCCTCGGGGATTTTGTCCTCTGGTTGCACGTAGTGGCCGACCGGATAGACCAAAACGGAAGACGGCTCCTCGAGGATTTCTCCAGTCAAGGGGTCGACAAAAAGCAAGGCGTCGATGCGGTCTCCGTCAAGTTCGACGCGTAAAATCCGTTCTTGTTCATGGATGGGCCAAATTTCTACCGCCGGTCCACGCAGCCGGAAACTTCCAGGTTTGATTTCAACTTCCGCGCGGGCGTGCTGGGTGCGCACCAATCCCCGCACCAATTCTTCACGCTTGACGGTGGCTCCCTCCACCAACTTCAACGCCAAGCCTTGGTAAGTCTCAGGGTCGCCTAATCCATAAATACAGGAAACCGAGGCCACCACGATGACATCGCGGCGTGAAAGTAAGGAAGCGGTGGCAGCATTTCGCAGCAGATCGATGCGCTCGTTAATCCGCGCATCTTTCTCGATATAGGTGTCCGAGGATGGGATGTAGGCTTCTGGCTGGAAGTAATCGTAATAAGAAACGAAATATTCCACCGAGTTATTGGGGAAGAGCTCCAAAAACTCGGCGTAAAGTTGGCTGGCCAAGGTTTTATTCGGTGCCAGAATTAATGTGGGCACCTGCAGCTTCTGAATCAGGTGGGCGGCGGTGAAAGTCTTGCCGGAACCGGTCACGCCGAGCAAAATACGTCGGGCATGAGGCTTTTGGAAGGCATCACCCAGGGCCTCGATGGCTTGGGGCTGATCTCCTTTCGGGGAGAAATCAGTAACGAGTTGGAAGGAAGATGTCACCACGGCGGCTGCGGGAGACTATTCTAGGCCATGGCGTCGGCTACTTCCCTGCCGACCTTCGTCCCATCCCACGACAGAGCCCAAAATGTCCGAACGCATCGGTAATTGTGAGCAATGTGGCCAACGCTTTGGCGGCATTCCAGATTCAGTCACTGCACTCAAGGTGAAATGCACCGAGTGTGGTGGAACAGTAGTGATTCCTCCACTTCCAGAGGCACCCGCTGCGGCGGCTCCCCCAGCCCCCGCGCCGCAGGAAGTTGCACCAACTGCACCGGCCAAGGAAACACCCGCCAAAGAAAAGCCACTGGCTGCTCCGCTTGGCGACCTAAAGCCTAAGGGCAATGGTCGTCCAAATTCGGCCAAGCCGGTGGACCGAGGTGTGGTTGCCGCGAAAAAACCGGAGGCTCCAAAGGTGGCTAAGCCCATCGTGCCACTGAAACCAGTCGCCAAAATCACCAAGCCAATTAAGCCGCTGAACCCGGTTGTCAGGCTTGCCAAGCCGGTGGTTCCAGTGAAACCAGTAGCAAAGCCCGCTGCACCGAAAGCAGTGGCTCCGGCGCCGAAGCCGGTAGTGGCCAAACCGACCGTGCCGAAGCCGGTAGCGGCCAAGCCGGTCGTGCCGAAGCCGGTAGTGCCGAAGCCGGCTGCAGCGAAACCTGCGGCTGCGGCAGCGACTCCAGCGCCACTAGTCAAGAAGCCTGAGCCAGCGAAGCCATCGGCCGCCGACATCATTGCTAAGGCTAAGGCGAAACGTTCTGTAGGTAGTCCGGCAGCTAAGGAAAGCAAACCATCGGCTGCTGACATCATTGCAAAAGCAAAAGCAAAGCGAGAAGGAAACTCATCCCCGGCGGCTAAGCCTGCTGCTAAAAAAGTGGCCGTGGCTGCTGGCGGACCGAGGCAAGTCGCTCTGGCTGGCGGTAAACCTAAAGTGGCTGTTGCTGGCGCAAGGAAACGTCCTGCCGGCGGTGGAACTTCCCGCGCGAGTGCCCGACGGCGCGAACCAGAAGAAGAGTATGAAGAAAAGTCCAAAGCTCCCATGATCATTGTCGGCGTTTTAGTCCTTGGCGGCGCTAGCTTTGGCGCTTGGAGCCTTTTGGGTGGCGATTCGGAAACCGGCGCTACCGGTGACGAAGTCGTCAATGTACCTGCTGAAACCACTGGCA
This sequence comes from Planctomycetota bacterium, assembly GCA_002746235.1. GTDB lineage: Bacteria > Planctomycetota > UBA1135 > UBA1135 > UBA1135. The sequence goes on along the minus strand of NVWJ01000006.1, from coordinate 109,862 downwards.
CTCCAACCAATGCCGCTGCAAGCAGCAACACGCCTTCCACCACGACTCCTGCGGTCGCTGATTCCAACACCGCCGAGACCACTGGTTCCAGCAATCAGGGCGCAGAAGGTGAAATGGCATCCGAAACCCCAGAGGCTTCCACAGAGGCCGAAAAGCCTAAACCGGTCGCTAAAGCTAGTGAAGAGTTCATCCTTCCGGCTGCCGGCGAAAAGATCAACACGCGTGGTGTCACTGACCCTTCCCGGATTCTTCTCGACCAAATCACGCCGCTAGAAAAAGCTGCTGACACCTCGAACGATGTTTGGAAAGAAGCGGTCGAAGACCTTGCGCTCTACCTAGAGGATTCTGGCGCCTCCAGTAACCGTGCTGGAAACCGTTTGGTTGAGGATTACCCGCGTGCGGCTTATCCGGCCATCGTCAATGCGATGATGAAAACTGACTTCAGCACTGCTGATGGTTTGTACCAGGCATCGGCCCTCAACAACTTAATCATTCGCATTGGCACCAAAGACCTCAGCTGGAGAGCGGTCGAGTTTGATGAGGTCGGTAGCGACGCATGGGATACCAAGGTTGCCTTCAACAAGAAGGTTGTCGCGGCATGGCACAACCTATGGGTGGATACCTATGCCAGCAGCCTTACATCCTGGAACGCATTCTCCAATGTGAAGTCGGCAGGCGGCGCRGTAGAAGAAGCAGACMCCGGTGGCATTGTTGGCCCCGATGATGACTTGTTCGACTAARGAAACTCTGATTTGGCCTGACAGCCGGTTAACCGACGGGGCGTTCTTCGCCTTCATCCAGGTGCTCAACCTGAATGCCCTCGTCGATTAAATACTGCACGGCCTTTTCCACGTTGGCATCGTCTCCCTCCAACTCGAGGGAGAGGATTGCAATGGTTTCTGTCACGCTCGCACCGCGGATGTTCGGGACCACATTAAATCGGTTCACCAGAGTGAACAAAAGGGGYTGCTTGATGAGCTTTTGTGGGATGGTGCAGAAGAGCTTACGTTTCATCGCGTTGGTCGAGGGCGGTCACCCTGGGCTTGATTGTACCCGCTAGGTGGAGACAACATCGGAGAAGCAGGCAGAGCCCCAGATGACTCAGGAGGATGCTCAGGTAGCTAGGAGTGGGCAAAAGGGCACTAGAACCCCAGGATTGGTAAAACCAACCGCCTGCAATTGGATTCCAGGTTGGGCCAGAAAGTGCATGCCCTGGCCATAACCTCCACAACCAGGAGGCTTGAGGAGCCCATAACGGCACACAACAAAGGCCACTCCAGAGCAAGACGCCTCGGCTTTGATTTCCGCTGGGAGCGCCAAGAAGRGWGAGAAAATAGGACACCGGCAGAAACARTAAGACAGCCTGAAATAGCCCTGCCACCCCCAYAAGAGAACCTACAACCCCGAGGGCACAGAGCAGGAGAAAGACTGCACGTCCCCCAAGCAGGACCGCAATGGGACCGAGGAACAGAAACAGGGTTGCGAAAAGCGGTGGATTCAAGCTAGACAGGCCTCACTGTGGAGCATACACTTCCGCGCGGTGGCGGCATAGCCAAGTGGCCCAAGGCGATTGATTGCAAATCAATTATTCCCCAGTTCAAATCTGGGTGCCGCCTCCATCCCTAAAGAAGATCCCCGGTSGAGCGTTTYGCTCCWGGRAGCARCTGWGAGRCYCCTARRAGVAKCCAGCTCAAGATGGAAAGRCTGCCTCCCATYGGGGCWACTCCGAAAYTRTKKYCSGAAAGDGCGCCTAGGTAGACGTCGCCRCARAAMARRATKGCRGCGAARAAWATKCCGTGRGCBGCMAKYGCGACMAGYCGRGASGRTTTMAGRTGRAASAGSAYTCCRCASRCVAKSAGBCCYARGCCAGCYAVYYTTTGCTGWTCVATRCCRCGSCCAAAKGAGGTGTAATCATGASYATTBAGGCTCTCGACCAGYCCATGRGCATGCCAKGCAGACARSCCRAYGGMRATGGCCASSARGAWGGCACCAACAGCAATCATCAATCGGGGTAGGAAAGACACGRSGGATAGGATAATGTCTKCCGGYTGAGTTTGGGGGGGTAGCCCAATGGCAGAGGCAGAGGACTTAAAATCCTCCCAGTGCGGGTTCGACTCCCGTCCCCCCTACCAACTCCCAATTTTACGGTTTATAGGTGCAGAATTGAGGGCTGAGACCCGCCCAGACCTTGTGGAGAAGGCCGGTTTCTGGGAGAATGTCCGGCTCCCCCGCGAACACATCGCGACATGGAAAACACTCAAAAAGCCGCACAGGACGCCGATTCCACCATGGATTCGACCCAGGACACCCTCACCGCCACCGACAGCCGTACTGGCAAGACCTACGTGCTGCCCATCACCGACGACACCATTCCCGCGATTGATTTGCGGGCAATCAAGGTCAACGAAGATGATTTTGGCATGCTGTCTAACGACCCAGGCCTCACCAACACGGTCATCGGCCGCAGCTCCATCTGCTTTATCGATGGTGACAAGGGGATTTTGGATTATCGTGGCTACAGCATTGAGGACATGGCCAGCAAGGGTAGTTACCTCGAGATTGCTTGGTTAGTTTTGAATGGGGAGCTGCCGAATACAGCAGAACTAGATTTGTTCCGCGCGGAAGTTCGCGCGGCTACGGTGATCCCGGAGAATATCGAGAAGYTSGYYMSYGKCYTGMMKRYGRMYRTGYAYSMCMTGYNCCAYSWYNGARMSYRYSCWGRGMRCTTTGGGTGGTGAGTTCCCGGAAGCAGACGATGTCCTCGACCAAGAGGTGCGGCATCAGCAAATCATTCGCCTAATTGCCCTGACCCCAGTGCTTGCAGCACTCGGTCACCGGCGCCGCGAAGGTTTAGGTCCGATTGAGGTAAAACCTGAGTTGTCCTACACCGGAAACTTCTTGCACATGTTGTTGAGCAAGGATGGTCGTGAGGCCAACTTGGCTCCCGCTCTGGAACGCGCGATGGATGCACTCCTGATTTTGCATGCAGAACACGAGCAGAACTGTTCGGCAAATGCTGTTCGTGCAGTCGGAAGTAGCCAAGTGAACCCTTATTCGGCGGTGGCAGCAGGTGCTGCGGCGCTGCATGGTCCGCTTCACGGTGGTGCCAACCAAGCGGTTCTCGAAATGCTGGACCAGATCGATAGCGTCGAAGATGTTCCTGCATTTATTGAATCTTGCAAAAACGGTGAACGTCGCCTGATGGGTTTCGGGCACCGCGTTTACAAGAACTATGATCCTCGCGCGAAAGTGATTGGTGAAATGGCTGCGAGCGTTTTTGAAGCTTCGGAACCAAACCCGAAGTTGGAAATCGCGCAGGCCCTGGAAAAAATCGCCATGGAAGATCCGTACTTTACGGAGCGCAAGTTGTTCCCTAACGTGGACTTCTACTCTGGCTTAATCTACGCCGCCATGGGATTCAAACCAAGCTCGTTCACGGTGTTCTTCGCCGTTGCACGCATGGTTGGATGGCTCGCACACTGGGATGAAATGATGTCGGACCCGAAGACTCGCATCGTGCGGCCGCGGCAGATTTACACCGGTTACAGCCGCCGTGATTGGGTGGCGATGAACGACCGCTAAAGCTTCACCGGCAAAAGTTCCATCACCGCTTCACTCATCGCAGTGACACCGGTTTGGATGGACAGTTTGGCATCGGGTGCAAAATGACTGTTGTGCGTTGCTGGACATGGAACGCCATTCGGTAGTTGCGAGGCATCCCAGAGAGCTTGCGGAGAAACGCCTAACCAGAAAATATAGCTAGGGCAATCGGCGGCTGGACCGTAGCGTCCGAAATCTTCCCCTCCCATGACGGGCTCGACCGGCACCACGGAGTGCTGGCCTAAAACGCTGCGGAAGCGTGCGTCGATGCGATCGACTAGTTCAGGAGTGTTGTAGGTGGACGGCGTGAATTCGAGYTCACTGATTTCGACGATGGGCATAAGGTCCTCTGGGAATCCAGCWGCTAYCGCTTCGCCAAGTGCGGTACGACGGATGCCATCCAGCAATWTTTTTCGGATCTCCGGTTTGTARGACCGCACGGTGATTTTCAGATGYACTTCATCTGGAATGATGTTGTGCTTAGCTCCTCCATGRAAGGAGCCGACCGTGACCACACCATCTTCCACCGGTGGTATTTCACGACTCACAATCGTTTGCARYCCCATCACAATRCGTGATGCCAACACAATCGGATCATGCGTTTTATGCGGGGTGGATCCATGCCCACCTTTTCCACGCACTAAAATGTCTACGCTATCTACATTYCCCARTGCATAYCCAGAACAACTGCCAATWRTTCCTGCRGGAAGTTCMCCCTTCACRTGYAARGCTARGCARAARNTCTGGTTTGGGGAARCGCTCGAACAACCCATCYTCMAGCATGGCTCGGGCGCCTGCACCGCGCTCTTCCGCAGGCTGTGCGATAAACACCACAGTTCCAGACCATTGGTCCATATGCGCCGCCAAATAAGCTGCAGTGCCACTCCATACGGTCATGTGCATGTCATGGCCGCAGGCGTGCATAACCGAAACATCTTGACCAGCTTCATTCTTCACTCGTTTGGTGCTAGCGAATGCCAAGCCGGTTTTTTCCTCGAGAGGAAGAGCATCGGTGTCTGCACGAACTAAAACCACCGGGCCATCGCCATTCCTTAAGACTCCGACCACTCCAGTGCCGCCCACATGCGCGGTCACATCCGCGATGCCTGCGATGTTCAGTTGCGCCACCATGCGTCCTGCGGTTTCAACTTCCTCAAAAGAAAGTTCAGGGTTGGCATGCAAGTCTTGGTATAGCTCCACTAGGCGTGGCATTTCTTCAGCAACCCATGCGGCTGGAGTTTGCTGGGTAGCCAAAGTGGTTAAGGTCATCAGAGCGCTGAGCAACATGTTGGCAGCATACAAAAAAGGAGGCGACCCCGATGAGGTCGCCTCCATGGTCGTTGGCGCGAAAGTCTTAGTCGCGCAGTACCGCCAACATGGTGCGTGCAATCACACCCCGTCCGCCGTAACTCATGTAAGAAGTACTCGGGCCATTCCAYGCCGTAGCAGCAATGTCGAGGTGAACCCAAGGCACTTCGTCTACAAAGAAGGACAGGAAGCTTGCACCTGCGATCGTTCCGGCACCCTCTCCTGGGTTGTAGAGGTTCTGCAAGTCGGCGTACTTGCCGCGAGTGAGATCGCGGTAGTCATCGTTGAGTGGCAGCTGCCAAATCGGCTCGCCCACTTCGGCACCCAGTTCCATCACGCGGTTGATGGCCTTCTGGTCGGTTCCAAGCACGGCACTGTGTAAGTGGCCTAGAGCATGAATGGCTGCACCGGTCAAAGTTGCCATGTCATAGATGACATCTGGCTTAATCTTGCGTGCGGTGTAGGTGAGACAGTCGGCGAGAACCAAACGACCTTCTGCATCGGTGTTGTGAACCTCGATGGTCATCTTGTTCATGGCCGTGACGATATCGCCAGGGCGCTGAGCCTTGCTGCCCGGCATGTTTTCAACACACCCGAGAATACCGTGCACTTCGTAAGGGCATTCCGCACCTTTCGCCAAAGCGTGGAACACACCAAGCACTGCAGCGGCGCCCGACATGTCGAACTTCATGTCCTCCATCTTGCCCGACGGCTTTAGAGAAATACCACCGGTATCAAAGGTCAATCCTTTGCCAACCAATGCAATCTTGCCYTTTGCTTTACGRCCAGGCTTATACACCATGTGCACCATTTGGGCTTCATTGGCCGAACCAATRGARACMCCCAGCAARGARCCCATGCCRAGTTCTTCCATCTTCTTCTCACCGAGGACCTTGCAGYTCAACTTAGGTGAAGAAGCACAAACYTTGCGCGCRCGYTTRGCRAARTCTTTCGGGTTGAGAATGTTTGCCGGMAGGTTCTGCAAGTCACGTGCAAACAAGTTTGCCATCGCRCCGTGCATKCCRTGCTTYACSGCYGAYTTGGYSGCTTTKGAYGMRCCHGCGCCAACRATTTGAATCTTCTTCAGGCCGCTCTTCTTGCGRTCGGACTTGCAGATGCCGGAATCATAGGAAGCCATRCCAGCGCCTTCTGCCGCCGCCATWGCGAATCCAGCCTCGTTCGAGAGCATCGAAAGMTCGACCGACAGAGTCGATTTCTCGGCCTTCTCCGCAGCAAGACGCGCAACACCWCCGGCGTTACGRACATCTTCRTTGCAAACGTCCTTGGCGCGAGGCAAACGCACAAGCAACCAACGCTTGCCACCTTCACYGCGCAGCAATARAGAACTGCCTGCGCTGTCAGAAAAATCRGACTTCCAAGTGCGCGCATCTGGAGCACCTACTGGAAGATCMATCTTCGCGCCTTTTGGMACGAGGATGGCATGAAGTTCGCTTCGGCTAGCTGCCGCGCGGTCAGAAAGTAGGGTACGCATGGTATTCGAGAAATCGAAGGAGGGATTCCGGCTCACATGCCGGTGTAGACCGGGCCGCCRCCTTCCGGCACTTCCCAGTTAATGTTTTGGTAAGGGTCTGCGATATCGCAGGTCTTGCAATGCACACAATTCGATGCATTGATTTTTAAACCGTCATCTTGCCATTCGTAAACCGCAGCAGGGCAGAAGTGTTGACAAGGATTGCCATACTCCACGGTGCATCGGTCAACACAAATATTGGTATCRAGAACGACGAGGTGATTCGGTTGATCTTCCTCGTGAACGGTACCGGAGTGGTAAACATCGGTGAGCTTGTCAAAAATGAGCTCATTGTCAAAGGTCGGCTTSGGCTGRGTAACACCACCCTTTTGATAAAGGTCATGATCTGCCGTCATCGGCTTCTTRCCACCGGGAAGCTTGCCGCCGGTCAAAGTRGCAAGTCCAACGCCGAYGGAACCAGCCCAGAAACCCTTCTGGAAACCCTGGCGRATATTGCGCACCTTCCAYAATTCTTCATAAGCCCAACTGGCTTTGAACAAAGYRTCGATGGCAGCGAGATCGGAATCTTGCGCTGGACCTTGTGGGCTATTCGACAAGGCGCCCAGCGCGGCTTCCGCWCCAATCATGCCAGACTTGATGGCCAAGTGGATKCCCTTCAARCGGGCTGCGTTCATATGACCAGCACTGTCGCCAATCATGAGGAAGCCATCRCCGTGACATTTCGGCATCGAATAGAGACCGCCTTCAGGGACSGACTTGGCGCCGTAGCGAACCAGTTTGCCACCTTTCAATAAATCGCGCATCATCGGGTGGGTTTTCCACTCCTGCATTTTTGCGTGATAATCAAAAGCGGCGTTGCCATGGTCCATGCCCATCACGAAACCAATCGACAATTTGTTATCGGGAAGGCCGTAAATCCAGCCTCCGCCATAATGGGATTTCTCAAGCGGCCATCCACCAGTATGMAAGACAGTGCCTTCCATATCGTGCTCAACCTCCCATATTTCCTTAATGCCGACTCCCCAAATCTCAGGATTGGAATCTTTGTCCAAGCCGTCTTCGGCAATCAGTTGTTTGGCTAAAGAACCGCGTGTRCCTTCCGACAAAACGGTAAGCCTTGCCAAGATGTCCATGCCTGGTTGAAAGTTGGACTTCTCCTTGCCCTCTTTATCGCGGCCTTGGTCGACGGTACGCACACCGATGACAGCTTGATTGTCATCGCGCAAAATTTCGGCAGCGGCGAAACCTGGGTAAACCTCTACCCCKARWKCYWCCGCYTKYKSMKCYARCCAKKYSMMWARYRSRYTACCGGAGGTAATCCAATTGCCATGGTTTTTGAATTGCGGAGGGCADAGTGCGCCACGAAAGGTTTTCTTACCHCCTTCAGAAAGCCATATCAGGGCATCGTCCTTRACRTGGGATTGGATCGGAAATCCTTCYTCTGCGGCGAGWGGGAAAAGTTCCAGGATTGCGCGTGGGTCCATGACCGCGCCGCTGAGTTGGTGGTGGCCGATTTCTTCGGCCTTATCCAAGACCAAAATRCCCAGTTCCTTGCCGCTGGATTCGGCCTGACGGGCCAATTGAATGGCAAATGCGAGGCCGGCWGGGCCCGCGCCAATCACRACAACATCGACTTCGAGGCTTTCTCGCTCCATGATGCTCATAGGTTAGCGAAGCGGGCTCTATTTCGCGCGCACGAAGGGGTTGCTGCGCGCTTCTTCGCCGATGGTCGTGGTTGGTCCATGACCACAATGCACCACGGTTGATGGCTCCAAGGTGTAGATCTGGGTTTGAATGCTGTGCACCAAATCGTCCGGGTTGCTGAATGGGAAATCGGTCCGACCGACGCTGCCCTGAAAAAGCACGTCCCCGGCAATCATCTGATGGTCGACGGGATCATAAAAAACAACATGACCGGGCGTATGACCTGGGCATGGGAGGACGTCGAGTTTGCAGTTGCCAATCTTCAAATCCATGCCCGGGGTGATATCGGCGTTGACCTCGGGAACCCTCACTGGCGGGAATCCGTACATGTGCGCTTGTTCCACCAAACCTTCGCGAAGGAAGTCATCGCCGCGAGGAAACCAAAATGGAATTTGTAAGGCATCCATGAGATCYGCGGTGCCTCMGATGTGRTCCAAATGCCCATGCGTAGCAATCACTTTAGTGACGTTSACGCCAAGCTGYTCAATCTTTTGCAGCACGGGTCCAGCATCGCCGCAATCGCAGACGGCYGCATCGTTAGTTTCAGTGCAYACCAAAAGCGTGCAGTTTTGCATGAAGGGMGTGACTGGGATTTCGTGAATTTCTAACATGKTCCGATTTAACTTCCTTGGCCGCGCCATTCGCTGCCATCGACACAAACTTCYTTCTTCCACAATGGGACACGCGTTTTTAACTCCGCCATGATTCGGTCRGCTGCCATAAAYACGTCKKTCCGATGCTCCGCCGCGATGGCCACCGCCACCGAACAYTCTCCRACCGCRACCCGYCCYAYCGAATGYTCRATCGCGATGCGCAGAAGRTCGARAGATTCCAGTRCYTCCGCTGCAATCWTGGTGAATTCCTTCTSCACCATTTCGGGATAAGCCTCGTAATCCAAATGAACGACTTCGCCTAATCGACCACTTTGGCGCACSGTTCCGAAGAACACCAGGGTGCAACCGGCATCTGGACCAGCAATGGATTCTTGCGCCCAATGTCCGGTAACGGRGCCCTGGACYAAACGCATGCGGAAGGATTSCATCATGAGCTAACCGCCTGAAACTGGTGGYAGGAAGGCTACTTCGGAACCCTGCGAAAYTGCATCTTGYTCCTCTGCATAAACSGAATTCACYGCCACRCGATAAGTTGCGTCTTGCAGAAGCGGCTGCTYAGCCATGGCTAGTCGTTTCAAATCAGCCACTGTGCAAACCGYAGGCAGCTCTACTTCCAAGAAAGTAGAGCCGCAAGTTTCAGCAAGTCCTGCGAACAACAGAATGCGCAGGTGACTCATTTCTGCAACACCCTAAAACGGGACATCGTCCGGCAAGCCGCCACCCGCAGGTGCGCCACCGAAATCGGAAGGTCCAGGGAATTCAGGGGCGCCGCCGCCGCCAGCCTGTTGTGGTTGCTGCTGCTGCTGCTGCTGCTGATAGCCACCACCGCCACCACCGCCACCGCCGCCTTCTTCGCGTCCGCCGCCAACGAACTCCCAGTTGTCGACGATTACTTCCAACTTAGAACGCTTCTGCTGAGTTTCTTTGTCAAGCCACTWGCCTTGACGCAATTTGCCTTCCACCAAAACTGGTTTGCCCTTGCGCAAGAAACGACCAAAGGCTTCCGCGCGTTTACCGAAGATCACAATGTCGATGAAGCTGACGTCTTCCTTCCAGCCACCGGCCCCATCGGGCATGCGTTCGTTAACGGCTAAGCCGACTTTTGCGATATAGGTTCCGTTCTGTGCTTGACGGACTTCGGGGTCGCGGGCGAGGTGGCCCATGAGGATGACGCGGTTAAAGGATGCCATGATGCTGCGCTTTCGCTGTTTCTATGCGGGATTCGGCCGGGGATTGGCCCTTTCCCTTAGAACAGGTTATTGTAGGACATGCCCCGAAACAACCCTGAAACCGGCGAACCACAAATGGCGCAAAATCAAGAGCGACGACGCCACCCCAGAACGAGCATTCAAGACCTTCCTATCACCCTCGACGGCGACACACCGTTGCGGGTCCGTGACCTCTCCCAATCCGGAGCATGCTTTTTCTCTGAGACCCCCCTGCGCATGATGACCCACGTGCGCTTCTCCTTCGACTTCCCCCTTCCAGACGGCAGCAATGCCCACGCCGAAGGTGAAGGTGTCGTGGTCCGATGTGAGCGCATTTCTCCAGCGCTTGGCCATTACGAAGTGGCCTTGTTCTTCCAAGACCTATACCCAGGGTCCGATCGCGCGATTCGCGATTACCTAGAAGCCGTCGCCTAAGGCGTCTGCTTCCCGAGCAGAACCCCCCGTTCCACTCCCCCCAGATCCGTCCGCGTTTCGAGGTGTTGAAAATCCTCGCCGCCACTTAGGGCAAGCACTTCCGCGGCACGACCGGCACCAACCTCAAACAACAAAGCCCCGTCGGGCTTTAGGCAGGTGGAGGCTTGCGTTAGGAGAATCTYATARRRCTCCATNNCGKWWSWYTKYMYRRMSMRRRMWKMRSRAGRTKSRKKWYWAASYMYWTYAYYYCSYMKMYWARTTCTNTCKSCGYTRWCRATGTAAGGCGGATTGCTCAMCACCAARTCAATTTGCTCCTCKCGCATGGGATGYAGCCAGGATCCTTGAACCAAACYGCARCGCTYGGTTAACCCCAAATTCCTTCGGTTGATTTCCGCAAYTTGTAAAGCYTCCGCACTGCAATCAATGCCGATGCCYTGCCACCCWSGATTCTCTAAAAGYAGAGTCATGAGTAAACATCCGGAGCCGGTDCCGWCRTCRNNCAKYMCWCNCCGGYTTGCGCGATGCCATCCAATCCAAGCCAGCTTCCACTAGGCAYTCACTGTCGGCGCGAGGCACTAAGACGCGATGGTCCACCCGATACTCACGRCCATAAAACCCGACYGTYCCTTCTAAGTAGGCCAACGGCTCCCCYTCCAGGTACCGTTCCAACCAGGAGGCAAACTTGAYTTGCTCGGCCTCGCTCACTTGCGCCCTTTTATCGGACAAGATTTCARGTCGTTGCAGCCCGAGGCAACGTGCCAATAARTTTTGGCTTTCCCAWATTGGGTCATCCACWAYTTTCGCCTGTAATTGACGAAGGGCCGCGTCYAGCAGATCCTGCCGACGCGACCCTTCGAAGGAAAAMGATTTCACTTTTTCGCTTTCTTGTCGCCTGACTTCTCAGCGACCTTTGCATCTTTAGCATCGGCTTTCGCTGGCTCATCACCACGACGTACGGCACGAGCTGCCTTACGCGATGCAATTTCTGCATCCTTCTTTATCTGGTTGGCTTTCATGCCCTTCKTTGCACCCTGGACTAGTTCCATGGTGGCAAAAACACCACCCGCCATGACCATAAGAGGACCGAAGGCGTACATGAAACCAGGCTCATCAGCGCCAGGCCAGGCACCCATCACGCCAAGGCTTTCCATGGAAGGCCCGGTGAAGACTCGGCAGACACCCAAAAGGCCTACGAAAATGGCCTCCAAGGGAGCCAAGAATAGAACCAAGCCTAAAGAGCCGGTGGTGAAGGCCGGCATGGCCCACATTTTCCACATGCCTACCCAGGAAGCCCAGAGGCCCAACAAGCAAAACAGGAAGGTTAAACCACCTAGGATTGTGTTGACTCCAGTCGCCGTGGGGTCATTGGTCCAGGCCAAAGTCAGGCCGAAGAGARTCAGCAAGTAAGCGAGGAGGGATTTAGAAAATTGCGCGTCGACAGGCACGTCGGCAGGCGCTGGAGGCAACTTTGAATCGGCCTTCTTGCCCATGCCCGGTGCAGCCAGAGAAAGCGCACCACCCAACAGACACAGGATGGCGCCAGTTACGCCGCCATCTCCTAGACCAAGCGCAACCCCACCAGTAGCCAGGGCCAACACAGCACCAAATGGCTTCAATCCTTTGCTGGTAGCCTGAGTACGCGCCATTCCCGCAGTTAGAAGTTGCCAGACAATGACTGCAGAAGCCAACGCAGGCAGAAATGCATATTCAGCCGCGCCGTATGGCATGGCCATACCGGCCAAGGCGACCATCAATCCAATGCTGCCGGTAGCGACGACCTGACGCAGCGGCGCAGGTGGACCACCTGGGCGCGGGGCTGCAGCGGCAGTCTTTGGGGCTTCCTCTAGAACCTCAAACGTGGCTCCCAGGGACTTAACTTCCTTTTCCTTGTTCTTCATCTTTCGGTACGGGACAAACGGATGCCTGGCCAAGCAGGTTCACAGATTCGCTAGTTTCTCTTCGCGGTCTGTAGCAATCAAGCGATCGAAGATAGGGGCAAGCAGGCCTTCGGTGATTTTCTCCAAAGAGAAACTTTCCCCCAATCGGTGGTCGGTAACGCGGTTTTGCGGATAGTTGTAGGTGCGGATGCGCATGCTGCGGTCACCTGAACCCACTTGCGTACGGCGCATTTCAGACCGTTCTTCTGCACGCTTGACCCGCTCAATCTCATAAAGCTTGGCACGGAGCAAGTCCAAGGCCTTGGCCTTATTACGCAATTGAGATTTATCTTCCTGGCACTTCACCTGAAGACCAGTGGGAAGGTGAATCACGCGAATTGCAGAACTGGTTTTGTTCACGTGCTGACCGCCAGGTCCCGAAGAACGCATGGCGGTGATTTCGAGCTCTTCTTCGTCTAGTTCAAAATCTAGTGCCTCAACTTCTGGCATCACTGCGACGGTGGCTGCAGAAGTATGGATACGGCCCTGGGTTTCGGTTGCCGGAACCCGCTGCACACGATGGCCACCGGATTCATAGCGCATGAGACGGAAGGCACCATCGCCGGTGAACTTGAAGATGATCTCTTTGAAACCGCCCATCTCAGATTCAGACACATCCATCAGTTCCACTTGCCAGCCTTTTATGGCAGCGAATTTCTGGTAAATCCCAGCGATGTCACGTGCGAACAAAGCAGCTTCATCGCCACCTGCTCCAGCCCGGATCTCGATTAAGGCCGGYTTGTCGGCATCTGGRTCRTCTTCCAAAACCAAATCWAGGATTTGYTGYTCRACGACTGCAAAGCGCTCTTCCATCTCTGGAAGKTCCGCTTCAGCGAGTTCCTTCATATCGGCATCTTTGCCATTCGCGAAYTCACGCGTCTCATCGATTTCGTCAGCCAARGCGGTGTATTCRCGCCAAGGCTGCAGAGTCTTCTGCAAAGTCCCGAGTTCACGCAATAAAGCWGGRTACTGCGGTGTTCCWACCTTTTCAGGATCGGAWACCGCAGTCTCTAATTCTTTATGCCGARMYTCGAGMAGATCGACTCGMCCRCGCAGGACRTCGACCAGACTCATRTCTGCAATTCCTGTTGAACGGAATCAGACAGGGYTCAGCTCTTGTTGCCGTAACGCTTCTGGAAGCGATCCACGCGACCAGCAGTGTCCACGAACTTCTGCTTGCCGGTGTAAAACGGGTGACATGCCGAGCAAATCTCCACGTGCACCTSYTTATTGGTGCTACGGGTTTCAAACTCGTTGCCGCAACCGCACTTCACGTGACAGGCGACGTAATCAGGGTGAATGCCTTCCTTCATCTTTAACCCKCCTTTTCTGGAAACTTCTCCAGGAAAAGGGCCGCATATTCTAGCGTCGGAATGCCCGCTTAGGAAGCCCTGCGTCAGTAAACAGGCTTAAAACTGTAATTTCTGCCAAACCTACCACTGTKTCGAGGTCTCCCTGCTCCAAAGTAGCGTATTTTCCTGCCCAGCCCTGGATTGCGTAGKCCCCAGCYTTGTCCTGCCATTCATCCGTGCKCAAATATTTTTCAATTTCTGYTKCTGGAATGGGGACAAATCGGACCTCAGCACAGTCCGCGCGCGACCATTGGRCTCCATCAGGCGCAATCAAACATGCGCCGGTCCACACCTGATGCTGGCCAATGGATTGAAGAAATTCCAACATCTCGCGGGCGTCCATGGAATCTTGGGGCTTCGGCAGAAACCGGCCTTTGCCATAAACCAAAGTATCCGCAGCCAGGATCCATCGATTAGGCTTGATCTCTGCGACCTGTTCCGCCTTAAATCTGGCGTGGCCTTCGACGCGTAAATTCGGTAAATCAGAAACTACCGGGCCATCGCTATCAGCAGCTTGAATTTCAAAATCCAAGCGCAGGCGCTGCAGCAAATCCCGGCGTCGGGGCGACCCGCTTCCTAGGACCAAGGGTCCTCCGGGGATCTGCTGCATGAAAACGATTACTTCTTAGAAGAAGCTTTCTTCGTCGCCTTCTTCTTAGCAACCTTCTTCTTGACTACTTTTTTCTTAGTGGCTTTCTTGGCAACCTTTTTCTTCGCGCCAAAACCGGTATTAAGAAGTGGGAAGTCGATGCCCAGACCGCGAAGCATTTCCGAGGCGTCGTCATCGGACATAGTCTTACGCATCTTGAAGAACTCAGCTATTGCTGCAGCCTTCAAACAATTCTTAGGCTTGTTCACTGGAAGCTGAAAGGACAACAAGGAAAGCGAAAGAAAACTTGGGTACATCAAGTCACCTTCAACATGAGGCGCCATGATTTCGCGAATCAAAGACTCCTTCGGGTTCGCTGGTGCCCAACCCATGCGACCWAACATGCGCTTCATGGCAGGGCTCACTGGGAGACCTTCATAGTCCTCGTCTTCCTCATCTAAAGAATCGAGGTCTAGCACGAAACGTGCGTGTTCTGGAGTCACTTCCAGAGCTTCTAGAAGGGTTTCCCGGCGCTCACTGGAAGCATCGTAAAGCCAATCTAGATCTAAGTGGTTTTGCAGACCAAACACCCGTCGCAGGTACTGGTGGGTCAATTTAGCGCGATTTTTAGCATCGCCAATGCCTTCGGCCAAGAGTGCATCTTGGACCTCAAACAGGCGTGCGACCCGCGCTTCATTCCAGTTGACGAAGTGCTCTTGGAATGCACGAATGCATTTTGCCGCGACCGTGTATGAGCCAGAACCCTGCAGCACTAAAGCAAGCAGGCGTTCTAATGCCGACATCCCTTCAGGACGCGCAGGTATGTGAAACACCCGCGAATCCAGACGATGCAGGAACTCAGCCAGATCGGCGGGCTTGGGGCTAGCCGCCATATTCAGGCACCCCGTTTAGGCTTCGGCTGGCGCTTCTGCACCGGAGTCGGTAGCCACAGTTGCTTCTCCCATGTTGCCATGGCGTACCGCATCGATGTCGATGCCACTTGCTTTAATGAAAGTAAGTACGGTAGCAGAAGGTTCAGCACCAACGGAAAGCCAATGCTTCGCACGCTCTATATTGAGCACGAAGTGTTTACCTTTCTCAGGGTTTACCGGGTCGTAATGACCAAGCTCCTCAATTGCACGACCATCACGGCGAGTCTGCCGATCCATCACACAAATGCGGTAAAAGGGCCGGTTACGGCGACCCATTCTTTTCAAACGCAAGACGACTGCCATCTAGGCTATTGGGATTGGATTTCTTAAGACTGATTGTATCCAGGCATGTTTGGCAGTTTGCCTGAAGCTCCAAGTTGTTTCAGCATGCGCTTTTTAGAGCGCCCACCGGACAACATTTTCTTCATGGCCTTCATCTGCTTTTGCATCTGCTGGAACGATTTGTAGAGGCGATTGACATCCGACACTTCAACTCCCGAACCTCGGGCGATGCGGCGGCGTCTCTTGCCATCGAGAATCTCCGGATGGAGACGCTCGGAAGGAGTCATGGACAAGATAATCGCTTCCATGCGATTGAACTGTTTGTCGTCCACGGACTCCAAAAGGCCGGACATTTTACCCATTCCGGGCATCATGCCCATCAACTTCTTCATAGAACCCATTTTTTTCACCATACGGAACTGATCTAAGAGGTCTTGCATGGTTAGCTTGCCCTCCATCATCCGCTGGTAATCAATGGCTCCCTGCTCCTCGTCGAAGGCTTCTTGGGCCTTTTCCACGAGTCCAACCACATCGCCCATGTCGAGGATGCGGCCTGCAAGGCGTTCTGCGTCGAATTCCTCTAAATCGCCAGCTTTTTCGCCGACGCCGAGGAAGGAAATAGGTTTGCCGGTGACCTGACGTACCGAAAGCGCTGCACCACCACGGGTGTCGCCATCGATTTTGGTCAGGATAATGCCGTGCACCTCGAGTGAATTCGAGAAGCTTTGGGCCGACTCGACCGCATCTTGGCCGGTCATGGAGTCGAGGACTAGGTAAGTCGCATCGGGCTTGACCGCGTTGCTGACTGCCTGGATCTCGCCCATGAGGTCTTCATCAATGTGAAGACGACCTGCAGAGTCGACGATGAGGGCGTCGTAGCCGCCTTTCTTGGCAGCTTTCAGCGCATTCTTGGCGACGCTGACCGGATTGACTCCCTTATCGGTCGGGTTTTCCGAGTAGACGTCGATGTCGAGCTGCTTGCCCAGAGTGACCAGCTGGTCCACTGCACCGGGGCGCTGAAGGTCACAAGCTGCGAGTAGAACCTTGCGATTCTGGCGTTTGCCCATCCACAGGCCCAACTTGGAGGCGGTGGTGGTTTTTCCTGCACCCTGAAGACCCGCCAGAAGCAGGACCATCGGGTGACCAGGGTTTTTCGGCAGCGCTGGCTCGTCGGAGCCCATGAGGTTCACAAGTTCCTTATGGAAGGCGCCAATAACCTGTTGCGGTCCAGTGATTCCCTTCAGCTTGCCTTCTTCGAGCAAGACATCGCCAACCCTCTTTGTGAAGTCTTTGGCAACCTTGAAGTGCACGTCGGCTTCAAGAAGGGCACGACGCACCTCGCGCAAGCCGTCTTCAATGTCGGCTGCGGTCAGTTTGCTGGTGCCGCGTAGGCGGTCAGCAACCTTGTTAAATGCTTGTGTGAGATTCTCGAGCATGACGCGTCGGGGAACCGAACATTCTAGCGCGTACAGGGTGGTGAAGGAAGCCCGTTTTGCAGTTGCTGAAGAGCTTTACGCTTTTTCGACATCGGGTCGGCGCAAGACCTCGCCACCGAGCTGCTGCAACTTCTTTTCAAGCGCTACATAACCGCGGTCCAAATGATAAACCCGGCGCACCGTGSWRGTCCMWYGCNCSACKRAWCCRGCSNAGAAMCMMKYMWGNNNNCMCTGGCGMRYAWWKCGSAMSNNCCAMAWYYSKWGCTGCGGTGAGCTTGGTCCCCCCACCAATATGCACGGTATCCCCAGAACGCTGCAGTTCCGCACCCAAACGCTGCAGTTCCGGGACATGCATAAATCGTTCCGGATAGATGCGTTCGCGCATACGACCATCGCCAGACATTTGCGTTGCGAGAGCTAACCATTGCGCTTGTAGATCGGTTGGAAAGCCAGGGTAGGGTCCGGTTTCCAACGAAATGTTTTTCAACTCGAGATCCCGTGCATCGACTTCCACCCAATCATCACCCGAAGTTGGAGTGAGCCCAGAGCGTTCCAGCGCAGCGCCCAAACTCACTAACTCAGCAGGGCGGCATCGGGTCACGCGCACGCGGCCACGGGTGATGGCACCAGCAAGTAGCAATGTCCCTGCTTCAATGCGGTCGGCGGGCAAGGTCCACGGTGCAGCGGTTAAGGATGTCACTCCTTGAATTCGAATGCTCGGAGTACCCTCCCCTTCGATGATGGCTCCACATGCGCGCAGAAAACGTGCGACCTCCACCACCTCGGGTTCTTGTGCGGCGCTGTGAATCACACTCTCCCCCTTAGCAAGGACTGCAGCGGACATCACGTTGATGGTGCCAAGCACGGTGGATCCAAAGGGCGAGCACAAATCCATCGATGCCCCGTGCAATCCTGAAGATGGAGCGGTGGCGACCAGGCACCCATTTTCTTGCTCCACGGTGGCGCCTAACGCGCGCATGCCGCGGACATGCAAATCGACGGGGCGTAATCCAAAAACGCATCCGCCGGGCAAAGGCACCCGGGCACGACCACGTTTGGCCAGTAACGGTCCAAGAACCGCAATCGAAGCGCGCATGCGGCGTACGATGTCATAGGAAGCTTTGGTTTGGGTGGCATCGACCGTGGCTAGGTTTAAAGCATCGCCTTCACGGTGAAGCTCCATGCCCAATTCAGTGAGCAACAGCTCCATGGTGTCGATATCGCGCAAATCGGGGACCGGGGTGAAGCATGCCTCCCCCTCCAAAAGCAAGCTTGCGGCCATTAACGGCAAGCTCGCATTCTTAGAACCGGAGGCTTCTACTGAGCCATCCAGACGTCGTCCTCCTACCACTTCGAAACAGTCCATGCAGGGTGGATTCTGCCAGTTAGCGTGCCCAGTTTCCAGCATTCCTCATGGATTGACGAAAGACGGGCCGAGAACCTACAATACTCGGCCAATTGTCCCTTCGGACAGTGGATAAACGAGATTTAAGAATGAGCCAAGTGGAAGCTCCCCAGGCCCCTGCCGCGGATCCTGCAGCCTTTTTTGCTGCACCTCCAAGCACCCCGTTCGATTTGGTCCAAGCGCATAAGCGTTTCATGGCCGACGCGGATTCAACCGATAAGTTTGAATCTGCTGTACGCGAAGCGCGTGCCGGTGGCAACAACACCATGGCCGCTCTCGGTTCTTGGGTGGTTGGCGATTACGCCAAAGCACTCGAAGCTGTAGAAGGCGATAGTGAACTTTCGGTTTTCATCACCGGCATGAGTCATTACGAGATGGGTCAGTACGACCTAGCTGTGAACACCTTTTCGGGTTGTGAGAAATCTGGCGACACCGCACTTGCTGCTGCAACTTTGCACGCACTGCTTGGCGCCAACAACACCGAGGGCTTCGAAAAGGCGCACGGTTCGGCAAAACTAGATGCTGCCGACACCCTTTACTTTGCTGCTCGCGTGCTTGAAATAGAACGCAACTACGAAGCGGCTATGGCCAAGCTTGAGGAAGTCATCGAGCTTGACCCAGAACACTTCGCCGGACGTTTTCGCTTGGCCTACCGCGCGGACTTGTTCGGTGACGATGAAGCCGCGATTCGGTTGTACGAAAGCTTCTTGCTTACGCGCCCGATCCCAGTTTCGGTATTGGTCAACCTCGGTGTGCTTTACGAAGATCGCAATGACTTCGAACGTGCATGTGGTTGCTTCGGTGCGGTTTTACGTCGCGATCCAAACAACGCCTTAGCGCGCTTGTTCTTCACCGATTCGCACGATTCCCTCGACATGTTCTACGATGAGAACCTCGAGCTAAAGGAAGATCAACTGATGAAGGTTCTGCGCACTCCAATCTCCGACTTCGAATTGTCGGTGCGGGCGCGCAACTGTCTGAGCAACATGGATATCAAGTCGCTCGGCGATTTGGTTTCGCATTCGGAGCCAGAGCTGCTCGAGTTCAAGAACTTCGGCGAGACATCGCTGAACGAAATAAAGCGCGTGTTGACCCAGAAGGGTTTGCGTCTTGGCATGCGTCGTGAAGACGGCAGCTTTATCATTCCAGAAGAGTTCGATGCCGCCCGCTCGGTGGACCTCGAAGCCGAACTGGCTTGGTTGGGACCTCTCAGCGAAGAAATGCGCGAAGCTCTCGAGCTACAAATCTCTACCCTGAATCTGTCGGTGCGTTGTCACCGCGCTTTGGTAGAGCGTTTGAACCTACAGCGCGTCGGCGACATCCTTCTCTACTCTGAGGAAGATCTGCTCGGCATGCCAAACTTCGGCATCACCTCGCTGAACGAACTGCAAAACAAGCTGGTTGATTTCGGCTTGCGTTTACGCAGTGGTCGCGGCGAAGAATACACCGGCGAGTAATCCCCGGTGTACGAGTATCTTTACGGCCGTGTCGAGGAAATCCGCCTCGGCGCGGCCGTGCTCGATGTACAGGGCGTCGGTTATTGCCTCATGGTTTCGCAACCGTGTGCAGCGAGTTTGACTTTGGGCGATGACACCAAGATGTTGGTGCATCTATCTGTGAACGAAACCAATCAAGTCCTGTTTGGTTTTCAGAGCCCTGCCGAACGCGCATTATTTCGCCGCCTACTACAGGTCAATGGAATCGGCCCCACCTCCGCTTTAGGTTTACTCAGCTCGCTTCCACCCGATGAAATGGTGCGCGCAATTTTAGATGGCGATCTAAAACGATTGACCGCTATGAAAGGCGTCGGCAAAAAAACCGCGGAACGTTTGATTGTGGAATTGCGCGACCACCTTGGTGACCTGATGCCATCCACGCCCTTGTTTGATGGCGCGGCTAAATCACCAAACGCCTCCTCGGTTGCAAACGACCTAGAACGCGTCTTACTAGAACTCGGCACGCCTCCAAGTGCCGCCCGCGATGGCGCAAAATCCGCCATCGACACGCTCGGCGAAGATGCCGACTTCCAAGAACTTCTTAAACACGCCTTAACTCCAAAAGCATGAATGCTCGCGTTGCCCTCTTGATGGGATCCGATTCGGATTACCCCCGCCTTGAAACCGTCGTCAAAACTTTACGCGATTTCGGCGAAGAGCCCGTCGTACGTGTTTTGAGCGCGCACCGCACGCCGGACGAAGCCGCTGCCTTTGCGATTGGTGCCAAGAAGGCTGGTCTTCAGGTGATCCTTTGTGCCGCTGGTGGCGCGGCTCACCTTGCTGGCGTCATTGCGGCGCATACGACCTTGCCAGTGATTGGCATTCCGATGGACAACCCACCCCTCGGTGGATTAGATGCCCTGCTCGCTACTGTGCAAATGCCTGGCGGTGTTCCGGTGACTGCGGTTGCCGTTGGTGGTGGCGGCCCGATGAACGCAGCGCTTTCAGCCTTACGCATTCTTGCATTGGCCGATCCAGGCATGGCGGACAAAATGGAAGCCTTCCGTGTGACCCAACATGACAAAGTGTTGGCCAAAGATGCGGCGCTGCAGGAGAAGCTGAACTCCTGAAGCCCATTGACCTCGGCTTCACCACTTTAGAATGGGTGGATGGCGGCTTGCGTTTGCTCGACCAAACCTTGCTGCCAGAAGTTGAGGAGTATGTGGACCTGCACACCATTGCGGAAGTCGTCGATGCGATGAAACGCTTAGTGGTACGTGGCGCACCGGCTCTCGGATGTGCTGCGGCCTATGCCATGGTTTTGGAATTGCCGATTACCGACGATGCGGAAATCTGGCTGACCCAACTGAAGAAAAATGCGCGCGAGTTAGAAACCGCACGTCCGACTGCAGTCAATCTTGGAGTTGGAGTGCGCCTGCAGTTACAGATGGGGCACGGCCTGATGGCATCTGGCCAAGGCGATCCGGTCACCTGGACCGAACAACTGGTCCAAATCGCCCAGGCTTTTCATTTCGCGGACCAAGAATCCTGTGTGGCTTTGAGTGAACATGCCCAGGGATTATTGTTTGATGGCGTTTCCGTTCTGACTCACTGCAATGCTGGCGCCCTAGCCACTGGCGGGATTGGCACCGCCTTGGGACCTTTACATTTGGCCCACTCCCGGGGCGTTCGCCTCAAAGTTTACGCCGACGAGACTCGTCCCCTACGCCAAGGCACTCGCTTGACGGCATGGGAATTGGCAAGGCATGGCATTGCGGTGGATGTACTGCCTGATTCCGCTGCAGCATCGCTCCTGGCCTCTGGAAAAATCGATTTAGTTTTTGTTGGAGCCGACCGCATCGCAGCGAATGGCGATGTCGCCAATAAACTCGGCACCTATCCACTTGCGGTATTGGCGCAACGCCATGGCATTCCGTTCTACGTTTTAGCTCCAGGAAATACGATCGACCCAACCTGCTTGGATGGTGCTCAAATTCCGATTGAGCAACGTTCCGATGAAGAGCTCTACGATGCTGATCCGCAACCCAAAGGCGTCGGCGTATTCAATCCAGCATTCGATGTCACCCCCGCCGAGTTAGTCAGCGGCATCATTACCGAGCAAGGCTTATTCCAACCGCATGGCGCCCATCAGAGCTTGTGGTTGGAATATGTAGAAAGCCTAAACGCTTAGTTGCCCAGCCCCGAGTAGATCGGGAAACTGCGGCACAAGGTTTTGACTTCTTCGCGGATTTCAGCGAGCACGGCATCGTTATCGACCGCGCGTAGCGCGCGGTCAATCCAAATGGCTACGGATTCCATTTCTGCTACACCAAAACCGCGGCTGGTGACTGCTGGGGTGCCGATGCGAATCCCCGAAGTGAGCATGGGCTTTTCAGGATCGAACGGGATCAGATTCATATTCACCGTAATCCCCGCCTGATGCAAGGTATCTTCTGCAACCGCGCCGGTGATCCCAGGACCATCTGGACCGCGTAGATCCACCAACATAAGGTGGTTGTCGGTTCCGCCGCTAACTAGGCGGTACCCTTGCTTCACCAAGCCTCGCGCCAAAGCACTGGCGTTATCTAGAACCTGCTGCTGGTAAGTCTTGAATTCGGGTTTCAGCGCTTCCCCAAAAGCAATCGCCTTTGCAGCAACCACGTGCATGAGTGGACCACCTTGTACACCAGGGAACACGGCCGAGTTGATCTGCTTGATCCACTCCTTCGTCGCGACAATCGCTCCACCACGCGGACCACGCAAAGTTTTATGCGTAGTCATGGTGCATACATCGGCATGAGGAACCGGTGACGGGTGCAGGCCAGCCGCAACCAAACCTGCGATGTGTGCCATATCCACCATGAATTTAGCACCCACTTCTTTCGCAATCGCACTCATGCGTTCAAAATCAATAAAGCGCGGATAAGCACTGGCGCCGGCCAACAGCAAATCGGGTTTCATGCGCAAAGCGTGTTCGCGGAGGACATCGTAATCAATGCGCTCCACACCTTCTTCCACGCCATAGTGCTCGAAGTTGTAGTAAACGCCGGAGGCATTCTTCGGATGACCATGAGTCAGGTGTCCGCCGTGATTCAAATCCATGGCCAAGACTTTGTCGCCAGGATTCACTAAGGCAAGAAGCGCAGCCTGATTCGCTTGCGAGCCACTGCTGCACTGCACATTCGCGCCGTACGCAGAGAACAACTCCTTCAACCGGTCTTTGGCTAGGTCCTCGACGATATCGACCACTTCGCAACCGCCGTAATACCTGCGTCCGGGATAGCCCTCCGCGTATTTATTGGTCAACGTGGACCCCATGGCTTCCATGACCGCCATGGATGTCTGGTTCTCGCTTGCGATCAACTCAATGCCATCTTCCTGGCGCTCCCACTCGCCGACCAGACATGCGTGGACAGCGGGGTCCAAAACGGCAGTTTGCGGGTAGGGAGAGGAAGAAACGGTGGATTCAGATGCCATGATGAAGGGTTCGGTAACTCGCCGAGTGCGGTAGGATAATCTCCCCATGCGATTTCTCCCATGCCTAACCCTTGCCGGGCTCGTATTTCTCGGCGCTGTGGCCTGCAGCCCACAGGAATCGTCCAGTGCTTATTTCCAGGCCGAGGCCCCGCTCAGTGTGGAGCCAGCTTTTTTGGATTTAGGTTCGGTCACTTTCGGAGAGCGCACTAGCGGCATCTACCGATTGAAGAACACCACCGGCAAACCGCTCTTGGTCAGTCGCATTGGGCCCTTCTCGTGCCAGTGTGTTTCTGCAGAATTGGAATTGCCCGGGCGCATGGACGGATCGGGTCGACGTCGCCTGGATGGAAAACGCCTAAATCTAACCCTCGCAGTCGACGAGGAAATGGCCATCCACTTCACCTTGGATACCTCGCGTTATCGCATTCCAGCTTCACGTAAAGTTGGCTCCATCCCAGTGGTTTTTCAGGACTACTCAGGAATGGTGCTGCAATGGGGCGCAGATATCTGGAATCCCTTTTCGGTGGAACCTTGGGGCATTGAACTTGGCGATATCGGGGTGCGTGAGGGCGCCAGTGGTACCGCCATGGTGGTTGCGCATGACACCATTGCTTTCGGCCTAGATATTGATTTCGTCGATGACGAGGGTTGGCTTGTGCAAAGCCAAGAAATCTCCGTCGCTGGAGCCGGACAAACTTACCTACTGACTTTCACAGCCCCGGAGGTCCTTCCGGAAGGCCCATTTTCAAAGCAATTTGTTTTGCACACCGACCTCAACGGAGCTCCTCCGGTAAAAGTTACGCTGAACGGATATGCCCGACCGGACCTTTCTTTGACTCCTTCTCGTTTGGTCTTTGACCCGACATCCGATCGGCTTGAAGCGCAGCTCGCGATCAGACATCGCGCGGTCGATGGCAACCTAGCGAGCCTGAATCTAGACGCTTTAGAAGCGGCTGGCATTGAGATTATGGAGCGCATTGATATCGATGCACAGCATTTGGTTCTGCGTTTACGCTATGTCGGCGAAGCCGCGGAGCAAGGCCAAAACTTGTCCATTGATATTCCCACTGGAGATGAGCTCACTCCCCTATTGAAGGTGGCGGTAAGCATTATGCCTAAACGAGGCAATTCCTAATTCGAATCGGTAAACTGGACCGATGAGCGGCACTTCTACAACTCTTCGTTTTCTGCTTAGCACCGCCAGCACTTGCTTGATTGCAGGTCTTTTGTGCAGTTGCGGTGCCGAGGAATCGCCTTCCGGAAACTCGGAATCTGCGGTTCGTGGCGAGCCGATGAACATTGTGTTGATCAGCATCGATTCTGTGCGCCGCGATCACTTGAGCGTTTATGGTGGACGTGCCCAATATGCGCCAAATCTATCGATTAGCCCGCATCTTGAGGCACTGGCTGCTGAAGGGGTGGTTTTTGACGATGCCTGGACCACAAGTTCGTGGACTTTGCCAGCGCATATGAGCCTCATGACCGGTTTATCGGACCGCCGCCATGGCGTGGAGACCGATCGCTTCCAGTTGGATCCCTTGCGCACCACCCTTGCTGAAACTTTGCAGGGTGCTGGATGGAATACGGGAGGCTACTATTCCGGCCCATACCTCGATGCAAAATTTGGATTCGGACGTGGCTTCGATGATTATCAATCCGGCATGTTAAGTGTTGAAGAATTTTCTTTGCAGTTAGAGCAAGAGCGTTTGCGTCGGGTGCAGCAGGGAAAGAAGCCGATGGATGCGGATTTCATTCGGCGGATGGTGGATCGCCGCTCGCACTTCGATATCACCTCACCGCAAATCAATCAGTTGGGCAAAGATTTCCTGGCGGAGCAAAAGGAGGACCAGCCGTTCTTTCTTTTCCTGCATTACTTTGACGCGCACTATGATCACATCCCATGGCGCATGGAGGATGGATTAGACGTTCGCTTCGACCCCGGCTATGACAAAAATAAGGAGAACGCTTTCGATGGCACCAACTGGTACTTCGATGCTCGGGTCATGGATTTGGAGAAGCCGTTCAAGCGGCGCATTTCAGAACGCGATTTGGATCATGTGATTGCGCTTTACGATGCGGAGATTAATTGGGTTGATCGGCATATTGGAGACATCATTCAAACTCTGAAGGATCAGGGGCAATGGGAAAACACCATTCTGATGGTGGTTTCGGATCACGGCGATGAGTTTTTTGATCACAACAGCCTTGGACATCGTTCTACGTTGTTCGCTGAGCAATGCCGCATCCCCATGATTCTGCGGGTTCCTGGGCAAACCCCGGAAGGCCGCCGCATTCCTGCGATTAGCCGCATTTACGATGTCGCCCCCACCTTGCTCGACTTCTGTGGCGCCCCCGCCATGAGCGAAGCCGAAGGTGAAAGCCTACGTGAAACCATTCAAGGTCGTGGTGCTCCACGTTTTGCCTTGCAACGCATCTTCAGTGGTGGACATCGCAGTAGTCGTGGCGGAATCAACGTGCGCGATGGGTGGCGCAACAGCCGCTATTCGGTAGTGCGTGAGTTTGGTTATGACCAAGCCAATACAACTCCGGAGCATATTGCTGTCAAACCGAAACTACGTCGCGATACTGGCGATGCCTACTTAGTTTTCGATCGTCTTCAGGACCCGAATGAAAAGCGTCCGTTGAAGCCAACCGACCCGCGTTATGCCGAAGCGGTGAATGCTTTCTGTCGCGACTTCCGCGCCTCGGAGTTAGAGGCCATGCAGCTAAAGCTTTCTCCGCTGGAGGATCGACTTGGCCCTCTCTACAGCGGTGAGGAACAGGCCCTATTGGATGCTCTTGGATATACCGGTGATGCCGAACAAGGAGAGGGCAAAGGCGATTCCTTAGATCGCCCATTAGCTCCCTTCCCAGAACCCTGCCTGAAGTAGCTTTCAGAACTTTCTTTCTACTCCGCGCTAATCCGCGCAAAACGACGTTTGCCAGCCTGCATCAGCACGCTGGAACCACCGGTTTCGAGCATGATTTCATGGCGCACATCTTTGATGACTTCATCATCGATGCGTACTCCACCGCCTTCAACCAGGCGCCGCGCCTCCGATGTGGAGTTGGCCAACCCCACCGCCTTCATGAGTCCTGGCAAAGCATAGGTTCCTGCCGCAACCTGCTTCTCTGGAATCTCCGACGGCTTCTCTTTCTTCTGAAAACGGCGCACGAACTCCTCCGATGCTGCCGTAGCCGCTTCCTCGCTATGCAGCTCTGCAACCACTGAGCGCGCTAGACAATCCTTAGCCTCCCGCGGGTGCCCCTGCAACTGCGCTTCAATCTCCGCTGTCGACAAACGCGTAGCCAAGGCAAACCAACTGGCCATGCCTTCATCGGACAAGGACATGACTTTGCCGAACATGTCGTCTGCGCTGGCGTTTAGGCCAACATGGTTGCCGTAAGTTTTCGACATCTTGCGGCCGTCGGTACCAAGCAATAACGGAGTGGTAATACACACCTGCGGACGTTGCCCTTCCCGTTCTTGCATTTGACGTCCCATGTGCAAGTTGAACAGTTGGTCATTGCCGCCTAACTCGACATCGGCTTCGACCTTTACCGAGTCCAGTCCTTGCATGAGCGGGTACATCATTTCGTGCAGATGTACTGGCAGGTTTGCTTGCATGCGTTTTTGGAAGTCATCACGCTCGAGCAAACGAGCAGCTGTGGATTTTGCTGCAAGTTGTAGGCAATCGAAAAAGTCCATCTTGCCAAACCACTCGGTATTGCGACGTACCTCCGCCGCCCCTTTCGAGAGATCCAATAACTTGCCGATCTGCACCAGATAAGTTTTGGCATTCACCTCCACTTGCTCCGGCGTCAACGGCGGACGCTGATCATTGCGTCCGGTCGGGTCACCTAAGCGCGCGGTGCCGTCGCCCAAAATCAAAACCGGCAAATGCCCATGTTCCTGAAACAAACGCAGCAAGCGAATCGGAACCGCGTGACCGAGGTGCACATCGGGGAAGGTTGGGTCTATGCCAAACTTCACCCGCAACGGCTTCTTTTCCGATGCCGACTTCTCAAGCATTTTGACGAGTTGCTCCTCGCCTATGATGTCACTTGAGTAGCGACGAATTTCAGTAATCAGGTTCATGGTGGGTTCGACTTAAGGAAGCTCTGATAAGTATGGCGTGGGAGGCCGTGAAAGGAAATGGTTTGCCCCAAGGCGCGCATCGAAGGCTGAAATGTTGCTACTGCAGAGATGAAGCAACGCCGGGGCGGGCGATTTTGGCCGCGGAGTCACTGCCAGACTTATTCAGAGGTTGCTTAACGGCCAGACCCTGATTTGCGTCTGGCTTCCCATCGAAACCAGTCCCCAGGCATACTTCCTGCATGTTCGCCAGTCAGCCACTGTAGAGATTGGGTAATCGTGAGTACGCGGCCAGGGGTTGGAGCCTTGCGCAATCCATCGAGCAGTAGTTGCACGGCGTCCTGGCGTTCCTGCCCCTTTAATAGAGCCACGCAAACCAGCACATGTCGGTCGACCTCTTCGGAAGACATGAGGAGAACTCGTTTTAGATTGGAATAAGGATTGTCATTCAAACCCTCCCAACCTGGAGGCAAAACCAAAAACCGTGCGGCTTGAAAATCGATTTCATGTACCGGCAATAAACGACCTTCAAAGGCCGCCCCACTAAACCGAAGACGGGCGTCGACCTGAACCATCCAAACTGAACCCTGGTCCCCAGCCACCACCAAAGGGAGTTCGGTGTACTCGATGAACTCTTGATCTGGGCGCAGCGTGATCTGTTGACCGACGCGGAAGAATCGGTGGCGCTGGACTCGATCATGACTGCCGATCGGCAACCATCGTTCCACGGTCCAATCCAATTCCAAGATATAACCGCTTGCAGAAGGAATCAGCTCCACCGGATCTCCTAATGGATTGCGCAAGCGAAAGCGTACCGGCAAGGTTTCACCAAAAGTTCGAATCCCCTCGGGAACCATGACCATGGCATCGCCCTCAAGCACATCGGTCAGGTAACGAGCGCGCAATTGAGCCAAACCCAGTGCGGCGGCTTTTTCGAGGAGGGCATCGTCATACCCGGCTTCTGGCAGGTTTTCTAACTCCACCAACTGACTCTCAGGCCTTTCACCATCCCAAAGATATTCCTTAGTGATGACGTTCCCAGTGTCTGCAGCAATTACCCGTGCTTCTGCTTCGGCAAAAGGGTCTCCAGTAAACACGATGGAATCGGCAGCATCGACCGGCGGCTGCTCGTCTTGGCCGGCATCCAACTCGGGGCCTGGCAATGGTTCTGGCTCCTGAAGCGCCAAGACTTCGGCCAGGGAAACCTCATCGATGGGGTCTTCGGCAAAGGGATCCCCGGCAAAAAATGTTGGCTCCTCCACTTCTGSAMTCMTTWCCTCCACTGYRAGMGGAGTCAAGACTTGCGSGTCAAGCGGCTCTTCCACWGGAGTGTCSGCACAACTCAGAATAAAAATCAGCAGGCATAAAAGGGACAGACCGCCCCCACAATGAATTGTAGGGACGGTCTTGAGGATGTGGCGCATAAGTCGCCTATCCGACTACTCGCCGGCGGTTTCCTTTGGCTCTTCAGAAGTTTTTGCTTCGGCAGCGGGTGCCTCATCGGCGGCTGCTTCAACAGGTGCCTCAACAGGTGCYTCMRCAGGTGWTTCRACAGSKGMYTCRACAGGTGMYTCRACAGGTGCTGGGGAAACCACTGCTGCAGGCTCAACCTTGACATCAGCTTCTTCCTCRAYCTTTTCCTCTGCTGGAGCTTCTTCRGAAGCATTCCCCTCRGCWGCTGCAGCYTTTGCAGCRGCACGAGCGGCCTTCTTCGCAGCTTTMGCAGCCTGAGCTTCTTCCCAGTTCTTCTTCACTTCRGCGTTCTCTTCGAACTCGGAGTGAATGTAACTAAGACCAATGCGCTCTTCGCCACAATCGACGCGGATCACWCGCACYTCGAGCTTCATGCCAGGCAGGCAATTCTTCTCAGGCGACTCTTGCCACTCTTGTGGAAGGGTGCTGTAGTGCATGAATGCTTCCAGRTCCTCTTCGAGTTTCACGAAGCAGCCCGCAGARATGTGCTTGCTGACGGYACCGGAGAGCATGTCGCCCACGTGGTAGTTGGAAGGAATGTAATCTTCCCAAGGGTTCTTGGTGAGTTGCTTCTGGCCCAAGGAGATGCGTTGCTTCTCCCGRTCGACAGCAAGMACTACGCACTGAATGCGATCGCCCTTGTGTGCGACTTCGGACGGGTGCTGCACCTTGCGRGTCCAGTGGAAGTCCGAGTTGTGAAGCAATCCATCGATGCCTTCTTCGATCTCGACGAATGCACCGTAGGAAGCCAAGTTCTTGACGGTTGCCTCGATGACAGTACCTGGAGCATAGTGCTCGGCGATACGGTCCCAAGGGTTTCCTTCGACTTCGCGCACCGACAGGGACATTTCCTTCTTCTCGAAGTCGATGGCCTTGACGAAAATCTTGATYTCRTCGCCTTTCTCGAAYTCGCCTTCTGGRTTMGGGCTCTTCTGAGTCCAAGAAAGCTCRGTGACGTGCACCAGGCCTTCMACDCCAGAYTCAAGCTCCACAAACAAGCCGTAAGGAACGATGTTCGCAATACGACCGGTRTGAATGGTGCCRAYAGGGAAACGAGYATCGAGGCCTTCCCAAGGRTCYTTGGTYARHGCCTTCAGCGAYAARGCAACSCGGTTGCGCTCGCGGTCGATCGARAGGATGAAGACATCCAGYTGATCGCCAATRCGAACCATTTCGCGWGGGTGCTTGATRCGACCGTAAGACATGTCGGTGACGTGGAGCAATCCGTCCATACCGCCGAGGTCCACGAATGCACCGAAATCGGCGATGTTCTTGACTTCGCCTTTGCGTACCTGACCTTCCTCGATTTCYTCGAGCAAAGCACTGCGCTTCTCCATGCGCTCTTCTTCCAGAAGYTGGCGACGGGAGATRACGATGTTGCGGCGCTCTTCGTCGATYTTGACGACTTTCGCGCGAATGTTGATACCGATGAAATCGGTAGGGTTGCTGACKCGACGGATGTCGATCTGCGAGGCTGGCATGAASACTTCCACGCCGTCGACAGCGACCARAAGGCCACCTTTGATCATCTTGGTGCTGAGACCTTCGATGATGTCGCCTGGCTCGTAGACGCCAACGATCTTTGCCCATGCGCGCTCACGGTCAGCTTCCCGCTTGGAAACTACTGGAACGCTAGTGTGGCGATCGTCGCCGCGGTAGAAMACCTCGATTTCGGTTCCAACTTCAGGAAGCTCGCCVTCGAACTCRGCGATGGCAATMGGWGCTTCTGCTTTGCCGCCGATGTCMACMAGAACGAAACCGTTCTCGTCRTCAATCTTGAGCACGTGGGCTGGAACAATCTGATCGCGATCTACCGAACCTGCGTTAGGGTCAATGAGATCCGCGAATGCGGTGGATTCAACGTCGCCAAGAATGTTGGCAATTTGGCTATCGAGCTCGTCRTCTTGGAGGTCGAAACGCCGGATGAGGTCTTTGGAGACCATGGTATTAAGTTACGGGTGTGTCGGAGAACAACTCGGCCGAATGGCCACCTGAGTGCAATCAATCTTGTAGTTGCAAGGCCCAGGTTAGAAGGCATCCGACTGCCTCCTCGAGCGATTTACGGTCATTGTCGAGAATGCGACTCTGCACGGTTGGGTGCGGAGCTGCGTCTCCCCGAAGAGCGTCGTGAGCATCGCGCGCGGCGAGTGCRGTTTCGACTTCGGGAAGMGTGATTTCAATTCCACTTTTCTGCATTTGCTGAAAGCGYCGTTGCGCGCGGRTTTTCAAACCTRCGCTMACAAACACCTTTAAAGCGGCATTAGGGAAAATGATAGTGCCGGCATCGCGSCCGTCAGCRACCAARCCTTCYGCTTTRGAAGTGCAGGCCATTTCACGCATGCGTTGATTCAACGCKTKGCGKACGGCRACRTGATCRGCAAYCGCGGAAACGTRKTGATCAATCAACGGAGTGCGCAAGCARTCGGTGCAAGCTTCRCCGTCGACAAACACCTTGCCGTGGGAATCACAATGAATCTCGATTTCAGAGAGCGTGGCTASAACKGAMTYYTCGTTTKMWGGATCCACCYCGGCGCGYAGTRCAGCCCAAGTCAGGGCACGGTACCAAGCCCCGGAATCCAAAAACGACCAATTCAATTCAATCGCCAACTTCCTGGCCAAAGAGCTTTTCCCCGAACCAGAGTTACCATCAACGGTAATCACTAGCCCACTCGGAAAATGCGGTTCTTTGCCCATGAAGCCGAGAAATTATAACGAAATAACCGCGGACGTCCAGCAGTCCGTGAACAAAGTGATTCCTAGCCTTAGCCAATCCACTTTGGCGCAGTGCCAGGCTCCCATGCCGGGAGTACCTGGAGTTTTAGACCGCCTTCTAGCTCATGTTCGGCGAACTCATGCAAATGCCCGATCCAGGCCTGCCGCACCCCCTCTGCACGCATGGCATCGGCCACTTTGGGGAGGGTAAGCATCATGGAATCCAGAGGTTTGCGGGCAACCTCTTGAACGCTGTAACTGCGCAATCCCCGTGCCAGGCGCCAGCGAATCCAGCGTGGAAGGGTGCGGAGGACTGGACGCATGCCGCGACGTCGGAGAGTCCGTCGCAAACGCTGATATGGGTGGTCGCCAAGGCAGAAGGCATCGCCGTGGGTAAGGAGGAGATGGCCCTCGGGAGCAGTACAGATGATGGAGTCGGCTACCGTGAAATCAAGATGGTGGGCATCGGAGCGGCTGAGGA
This sequence comes from Planctomycetota bacterium, assembly GCA_002746235.1. GTDB lineage: Bacteria > Planctomycetota > UBA1135 > UBA1135 > UBA1135. The sequence continues at coordinate 77,893 of NVWJ01000006.1, read as the reverse complement.
GGACGTCGCGATTGCCGCGGATGAGGTAAATCTCGCACTCTGATTGGCGCAGGCGCTGAAAGGTTATGCGTACCGGATCGAAGGCTGGATGGACGAAATCTTCCCGTCCGATATAACTTTCAAAAAGGTCGCCGAGAATGACCACGGCATCGCATCGGCCGATGAGGGGTTCCAGCGATGCTGCGAAAGCCACGATCTCGTGATAGTTTTGTGGCTGCAAATGCAAATCGGTGAACACCGCAACCCGTTCTGCATCTAAACGAATCGATGCCTCTCCAGCACAGTAGGGCGCAAGGATTTGACTCATGTCGAGGTTCCGCGGTCCTCCTCTAAACCAAGCTCCTTCATTTTCTGCCATAAAACTTTCCGTGAGATGCCGAGCATTTCCGCAGCTTTAATCTTGCGGCCTTGCGTAGCCACTAAAGCCGCACGGATGACCTTCTTCTCAGCATTCGCTACCGCTTCTTTTAAGCCCATCACTTCGGCATCGCCGTGAATGTCCAGTATTCCGCCACCAGGGAGGAAATGTTCATAGCGCAAAATTCGCGCACGGCCAGCCAATGCCAATGCGCGACGCAAAGCATTCTCCAATTCCCGCACATTCCCAGGCCACGGGTGACGCACCAGTTTGCGCAAAGCATCGGGTCCCACCCGATGTCGATTCTCTGGATCCCATCGGGCGAGCAACTCCCCCAACAAAGGCGCGATGTCTTCACTGCGCTCACGCAAAGGAGGCAAACGCAATGGAACCACATTCAAGCGAAAGAACAGGTCTTCGCGGAAACGTCCCGCCGCAACCTCCTCTTCGAGAGGAACCTTACTTGCTGCCAAGACCCGGGCGCGGAAAGACTGCGCAGTTTGACTACCCAGTTGCGTAAACTCGCGTTCCTGCAAGACGCGCAATAACTTTGCTTGAGCTTCTAAGGGGACATCGTCCACGTCGTCCAAAAACAAAGTGCCATCGGCGGCTTCATGAAGCAACCCAGTGCGATCTTCCTCCGCGCCGGTAAAGGAGCCCTTCTTAAAACCGAACAACTCTCCCTCCATGAGGCCTGCTGGAATCGCCGAACAAGATACCGGCACGAAAGGCTTTTCCTGTCCTCGGCCGAGCGCATGCAAAGCACGCGCAACACGTTCCTTGCCAGTACCGCTTTCCCCCACGATTAACACCGTGACATCTTCGGCGGCCACCTTCTGAATCCGTTGATTGATAGTTTCAATCGCAACACTGCCACCGGTTAAACGCGAGGCATCTTCCCCCGCCTGTTCACGCAAACGACGCACTTCGGCTTGCAGTGCGCGCGTACTGGCAACCCGTTCAACTTGGGTTAACAAGGCTTCCATGGGAAAAGGTTTTTGCAGATAACTCACCGCACCAGAACGCATAGCTTCAACCGCTTGGTCCACCGAGGCATAGCCAGTCATAACCAAAACCTCACAAGGTGGATCTTGTTTGCGCGCACGTTGCTGCACTGCAATGCCATCGGCACCGGGCAAACGCACGTCGGTCACCACTAAATCACAACGATGTTCATCCAGCCACGACAGGGCAGCCGCGCCATCAAACAGAGTCACCACCCGATGTCCGGCTTTGGTCATCGCGTCGGCCAAGGGCACGGCCAAGGTGCGCTCGTCCTCTACCAGGAGGATATCCATAATCCGATTCTACGCGTTTCGTTCCAAGGACCGAAGCCCGGTCAGTAACATCCGGTGAGCAAGGCGTGCACAGGCAAAATCACTGGCGTGCTGATGGCGCTGTGGAGAAAGCTCGACCAACTCTGCGCCGATGATTTTCTTTTTCGCCTGATCCAAACGTAAAAGAGTTTCTGAAACCGTAAACCAGTCCATGCCTCCGGGCTCCGGTGTCCCGGTGCATGGAACCAAGGAGGGATCCAGACCATCGATATCCCAGGACAACCAAATTGGGGCGTCGGGCAAATCTTCGAAGATTCGCTCCACCCGCTCCAATGGCGCCAACGGCAAAAGTTCACGCGCGGTGATCCAGGTGACAGCGTCTTGGGTTGCATAGAAATCGCGTTCCTCGGGTGAGATGGCGCGAATCCCAAAGGAGTGRMWYWKRRSYCCSMARYMWMRSWSWYGGYSCMKWWMRSMRCCSYGKCYMKMWKSMGYRCSWTCRTAYTCATCGCGCAGATCGGGRTGCGCATCTAAATGCAGGACCACTAAATCTGGATGSCGCTTGAGTGCAGCGCGAATCGGGCCGAGGCTGATGGAGTGCTCGCCKCCTAGAATTAAGGGAAATCGTTGCGCATCTAAATGCTCTCCGACTAACTCTTCTAATTCATCGGCAAGYATGCGCGGGTCTTGGTCACTCACCACCGGCGGCAAAGTGCGTACGCCAAAACGTTGCGCTTCATCTTCCAACCATTCATCGTAAAATTCCACYTGACGACTRGCTTCCAGRATGGCKGCGGGACCRKCAAGAGTGCCRCYTTTRTAGGTGGTGGTTGCTTCGTAAGGAACGGGGATCACCACRCCTTTCGCCTCCGGCCCRCAAGCRGMSCCATCCAAACCAAGGAAGGCGCCCGGGTYAGGAGCGYTAATCATGTTCGTAACCAGYAGGGTTTAGGRGGTAGACTAGACATATGCGCCTGGAATATACCCAGAACCTGAAACTTGAACAGCGACTTTCTCAGTCGCCGCAGATGATTCAGGCTATGCAGATTCTGCAACTAACCGCTCCGGAGTTGTTGGACCGCATTGCCGCCGAGTTGGAAGACAACCCYTTCCTGGAAACTAGCGAGAGCGCGGAAAGCAGTGAGAARCGGGAGCAGGCGGWGGCCGAGGGCGACGACARCGGTGAAGTCGAGCATGAACCCGAYCCTGTGGATATCGAGAGTATTGGCAATCTATTGGAGGCCGCTCCRGTTTCTCGGGGTACTCGAAGCCGCGAAGATAGCGATTACGACATGGTGCAACATGTCGCCGCGCCGGACCTTCACACCGAAGATTCGGTTTTGGCCGAACTACGCATTCGCGATATGGATGCAGAGGTGGTGCGTAATGCTGAGTTGATTTTCCGTTTCTTGGACCCGCGCGGTTTTTTGCCAGACGGGCTTGAGGAAGTGGCGGAAGTTTCACACAAGCCTTTGCGCGAACTAAGCAAAGCGCTGGATTTAGTGCGTGAAGTGTCGCACCCCGCAATCGGCGCGAAAGATTTGGCCGAGTGTTTTCTGCTGCAGTTAGATGCCTTGGAATTAGTAGAGGATTTTGGCGAGGACCATTACATCGCGCGCAAGATTCTGGTCGATTACTTCGATGATCTACTTGCCAACCGCATCCCTCAGATTGCCAAAGCGGAAGATTTGAGTTTGCAAGATGTGCGCCATGCGATTGAAATTCTGGCGCTGTTTGATTCGCGTCCGTTGGGTGAATTTGAAACCGATTACAACCGCTTGATTCACCCCGATGTCTTAGTTACGGAGGACGGGCAAGGTAGCTTCAAAGTGCGCCTAGTCCGCGATGGCATGCCTGAAGTGCATCTATCCCGTAGTGCGCAAGAAGCGCTGGACCAAGCCAAGGGCGACAAACGATTACACGCATTTCTATTGAAGAAGATCGAGAAGGCGCGCTGGTTTCTCGATGCGGTGAACCAACGCCGCCAAACTCTAATGCGCATCTCCGAGGAGCTCGTCGCCCGCCAACGCGATTTTCTTGCCTATGGGCCAGAGCGCATGGCACCTTTGAAAATGCAGGAAGTCGCCGATGTGATTGGCGTGCATATCAGCACCGTGTCGCGCGCCATCCGTGGCAAGTATGCACAAACTCCGCAAGGGATTTTGGCCCTGAAAAGCTTCTTCTCGGGTGGACAATCCACTTCCAAAGGGGGCGCACGTTCGCGTGTTGCCATCCAGGAACGGATTAAGGAAATCGTGGGTGCAGAAGATAAGGCCCACCCCCTCTCCGATGAGGAGATTGTTGGCATCCTCCGCGAGCGCGATGGCACCAAAGTTGCGCGGCGCACAGTGACCAAATACCGACAGGCCATGGAGATTCCATCCAGCACCATGCGTCGRTCYTATGGCTAGCKAAWGCGGCTGCTAGAATGCGCAGCTTCCAATCGGAAACTGCTKACATGCCTACCATCAAAGCCAACCAAGTCCGTAAGGGCAATGTTCTCGTCATCGACGGCTCCCTTTGGGTCGTGACCGCCTACGAATTCCGCAAGCCCGGCAAGGGCGGCTCGTTCAACCAAATCAAGTGCAAGCACCATCAAACGGGGCAGCAAAAGGCGATGCGGATGACCTCCGACGAGACGCTCGAACGCGCGCACCTGGACCGGCGTAAAGCCACCTTCTCCTACATGGAAGGCGCGTCCTATGTTTTCATGGACGATGAGAACTTTGAGCAGTATTTCCTCGGCGCCGAACTGGTGGAAGAGTCGATGAAATTCGTGCGTGAGAACCAATCGATTTCCCTGACCTTTTTTGAAGACGTAGCCATTTCAATCGATCTACCTGCTGCGGTGATTTTGATTGTGAAAGAAGCCGAGGCTTCTGCAAAAGGCGACACCGTGACTTCGGAGAAGAAGGGCGCGGTCACCGAAACCGGGCTTGAACTCAAAGTGCCGGGCTACATCACGGCTGGCGAGTTCATCAAGGTTAATACCGAAAACGGCGAGTTCCTTTCGCGTGCGAAGGAAGAAGATTTAGGTTAAGAATAATCTTTCGCCTATACGAAAACGGCCCGCAAGATTTCAATCTTGCAGGCCGTTTTTATTTAGGAAGCTCAGATTAAGTCGGGCCGTGTGAGGCCGTGGATTGAAATCGTTTGCCGCAAGGCGCGAATCGAAGGCTGTAGTGTCGCTACAGCCAAGATGAAGCAATGCTGGGGCAGATGATTTCGGCCGCGGGATCGCCGACAGACTAAATCAGAGTTTCCTTTACTTCTTAGGCTTGCGGATTGCCTTTGATTTCTTCTTGGGTCCAGTCTTTTCGCTACGTGTTTCAATGCGCTTGGCAGCATGAATCCGAGAAGCCTGTTTCTGCGCGCGGGCGATTTGGCGCTTCCATTCAGGTCGAATACCAGAACCTTCTTCCAGTGCTTTCTGGATGACCATGGCTGCTTCCTGCGGGTCATCGGTCAGATAAAACATGTCTGGATCTTCTGGGGAAATGGTTCCTTCGGCAACCATGGTGCGCTTAATCCAACGCACTAATCCGCCCCAGTAATCCTTACCCATGAGCACAATGGGGAAGTTTTTCATCTTGCGGGTTTGAATCAAAGTGAGCGCTTCAAAGAACTCGTCCATGGTTCCAAAGCCGCCGGGAAGAACCACATAACCCAGTGCGTATTTCGCGAAACACACCTTGCGCGCAAAGAAGTACTTAAAGTTCAGCTCAATGTCTTGGTAAGGATTCGGCTCCTGCTCCATCGGTAAATCAATGTTCAGCCCAACCGACTGACCGCCAGCTTCTTGCGCACCTTTGTTGGCCGCTTCCATGGCTCCAGGTCCTCCACCTGTAATGATGGTGTATCCGCGCCGCGCCAGTGCAGCAGCGACTTCGACGCCCATCTTGTAGTGTGGGTCGCTCGGCTTGGTGCGTGCGGAACCGAAAATGGAAATGCCCGGTCCGACTTCGCGCATAACGTCGAAGCCCTCCACAAACTCGCCCATAATCTTRAAAACCATCCACGGATCGCTYCCTCCCTTCGACTGGAGCTCTTCCAGTGCTTTTTCGTATCGTTTGTCATTCATGTTGGCGTTAGCATAACTCCAATGGCACCTCGACCTACAGTCTTTTTGGATCGCGACGGCACCCTGCTGCGCGAGGTGCCGTATTTGTCGTCCGTGGCTCAGACGGAACTATTGCCTGGGGTGGCTCAGGCTCTGGCAACCTTGCACCAGCATGGATTGCAATTAATCGTGGTGAGCAACCAATCCGGTATTGCTCGCGGGCTTCTAGATGTCGGTGATCTCATGGCCATCCAAGCACGCATGGATGAGCTGCTTGAACCTGTGGGTGCTCGCATCGACGCCTATTACCACTGTCCGCATCATCCAGCGGTTGGAGTGGCCCCTGAACGCCGCCGCTGCAGATGCCGCAAACCTCTTGCAGGCCTCTTAGATCGCGCTGCAGAGGGCTTTGAGATTGAGTGGGAGCGCAGCGTTGGAGTTGGCGACGATGTCCGCGATTTACAGTGTTTCGCAGCGAAAAACTTGCCGTCGGTCCTCGTTGGCACTGGCAAGGGACGAGCGATGCGTCAGAAGCTAGCCGAAGCCGGCAAAGAGCCTGATTTGTTTTGTGCGCACCTTGCCGAAGCGGTGCCTTGGATTTTGCGCCACACTGTGGAACGCGAATCCAAAGTGCCGTCTTCCTAAAGGAAGCTCCTAGAAAAGGTGAATCCTATGCGCCGTCTTGGTAGCATCGGGGGGACAGAATCATGGCGCAACGCGACATCCCCTCCACCATCTTGGTTTTTACTCCGGAATCGGATTCCGGGCTGGAAGCTGTGTTGGGTGGACTATGCCCAAGTAGCCAGATCCTAATTCAGCCTTTCCGTTTGGAAAACTGGCTGGAACAGTGCCGCGCGCCAGATTTAGCCGGTGTCTTGGTCGATACCGACTCCTTATCCCTGGCTGATTTACGCACCATCGGAGCAGGCCTTCCAGCCGAACATCGTCCTTGGACTTTACTTCTAGTCGGCGACCGTGGCTTGGCAGGTTTTGAACACCTCATCGATTTTCCGCGCACCACCGTATTGCCAAAACCGTGGACCCCAACCGGCCTTACGCAATGCCTGCAAAGCCTTCAACAGAGCGGCAATTCTAAGGGCCAATTCCCCGACGCTTTCCTAGGTGGAATGGTGGAAGGTCTGCGTGACCCACTCACCAGTATTTCAGGTTATCTGCAACTTCTGGAAAGCCAAGACGATGACCGAATTGCATCCTTGGTGACTCCAGCGCTAGAAGCCGCGACTCAAATCGCAGCGCAGTTGGAATACCTCCACCTGGCATCGTCAGAATTGCAGGCGCACGTCGGCCCAACCGATTTGCAAAACTTGGCGGAAGAACTCGCCGAATCTTGCCTGGATCAAGAAATCTTGGTGGAGATCGAAGTGACACCCGGCCTCTCTGTCGACGCCGATGGGCGTTACCTGCGGGCTGCCATGCGCACCGGATTACTACTACTCCAACGCTTTGGTCCCGGTGGCCCATTGCGTTTGGTTTCCGAAAAACATGAAGGCGGTATGCGCATCATGTGGCAAATGGATAAGCCGGCGGAACTTGCGAACCGCCCGTTGCCTCCACCACCTTATCTGGAAGACCTCTTTGGGCGCCTGGCGCGTCGAGTCCCAGCAGCGGTAGTGAGTGAGCACGTGGAAGGTACTATTCCGCAGGCCATCGGCCTAAGCTGGAAATAAAACAAGTCCGGGGGCTCTAGGCCTAAGGAAACTCTGATTAAGTCATAATTAGATTCCGCGGCCGAAATCGCCGAACGGAATCAGAGTTTCCCTAACTAATCACGTTGCCGACCCAGCCATAATACAACGACATGTGGTACAGCAGTAACAGTTGATAGAAGCAAAGGGCGATGGCTACGCCAATCCGCGAGTTGCGGAAGTTGTTCAAAATGCAGAACACCATGGCGCCTAATCCAACGCCAACGGCTTTTACCCCAATGAAAGTTCCCATGCCGGCATAAAGCAATCGCACCGCAATAGGGTTTGCTTCTTCGCCCCCACGTTGTAGGTAAATCAAGGTGAAATGTGCATCGAGAAGATTCAACACCAAGAACAAGGTGAGCATAATCCAGGCCCACAAAGGATAACGATCGATGAAAACCTCGCGGTTTTCGCCAGGACGACGCCCACCAGTTTTACGCTGTCCCCCGACGAAGGAAAACTTCGAAAGAAAAGGCGTGGGCTTTGCACGACGATCCGGTCCGCGATACGGCTCGGAGCTTTCGGCTGGCTGATGGACTTGTTCCGCTTCTTCGACTTCAGGCACTAGTGAGTACTGGTTAGACGCAGCATGGTTGCCACGGTTAGGAATGCAATGGTGACATCGAGGAATACCGATTGGTTCTCAATGTAATACAAATCATAGTCCACGTTTTCGTGGATCGGAGCCTTGCGCGCTTCCGACACTTGCCACAAACCGGTAATCCCCGGCTTCACATCGAGACGCAACATTTGCGTTTCGTTGTAGCGTTCAACGATGAACGGCATCTCTGGGCGAGGCCCCACGATGGACATTTGACCAATCAGGACATTCCAAAGTTGAGGAACTTCGTCGAGGGATGATTTGCGCAAGAACCGTCCAATGCGAGTCACGCGAGGATCACTAGCGGATTGCGGAGTGACTGCGTCACCGCACATATCGGCGAACATGGTGCGAAACTTAACCATGCGGAAGGAACGGTTATTAGCGCCTTGCCGTATTTGGGTAAAGAACACCGGACCGGGGGACTCTCTCTTGATGAGGATTACCACGAGGAGTGTGATCGGCAGGGAGCCTATGAGAATGGATGCAGAAACCAACACATCGCCAGTGCGCTTGACGAAGTTGTAGACCGGACGTCCACGCAACGGCACGGGGGTAATTAACGGCAGCGAATCAATGGACTCCACCGTGAAGCGCCGCGAGAAAAAGTGATACAGGCGCGGAACCACTTGATACTGGATTCCGAAGTTGTCTAACTTCTTGCACAATCCGACCAATCGGTCTTCATCGAACTCTGGTTTTGCGATGAGGATTCGGCGTAAATCATGAGCATCGCGCAAATGGTCTAACTCATCTTCATGGCCAAGGACTGGGAATCCATTGACTAAGCCCTCACGTTGGTTTTCACGAGCTTCCACAAAACCAACGAAACGATACCCCAGGGTTGGAAAGAGACGTAACTTTTGCTGCAAGCGCAGAGCCATCGGCCCAGTTCCGAAAATCGCCACGTTGGTGTTCCCGATGCCTCGAGCGTAGAACTCAGACAACACCCGGAACATGATGGCCCGGCCCAGCATGGAGAATAGGAAGATGAAAAAGAACAGGGTTAGGTAAAGAACCCGAGAATAGTTATCGGAGTTTTCCAGTCGCAGCAACTCATAAGGGTAACGCGCGAGATTGTAAATCCAGTGATCCGGAGTGCGCGAGAATTCCACCTCACGCAAAAGAAAGACCGCTGTGGAAGTAACCAGGAAGGACATAAGAGTAGCTTTAAATAACCCTCGATACTCCTCCACGTTTAGAATTGATTTCTGTCCCTGATAAAGCCCAAACAGCCAAAAACAGGACAAGACGATTCCGGTAATAAGCACGAACAGTTGTCGGAAATCATCCATCGGCGGCATATGGACTCCCGGTGGCAAAATCAAGGTGGCGTAAAGCCAGTACCCAGCCATACACGCAGCCATGGTGATGAGACCATCGATCCAAACCTGTACCACGATGTACAGGATGTCGAAGTTCCGTTTCAGGTATTCCATGGGAGGCGGGGTGGCAGGCCAAGTGGCCTACCTAAAAAGTACCCGCTACGGACCGGTTTAGCTACGAAGGTTTCCGCCCAACTCCGAGGCGGCGTGTTCCACCTTACGCAGGAACTTTTTCTCTTCCTTATCGCTCAAAGTACGGTCCGCTGCTCGGAGCACACAACGGAAGGCCAAACTGCGCTGGCCGTCGGGCATTCCTTCACCGGTGTAAACGTCGAACAGTTGCAGGGAATCCAGCAACTTGCCACCGGCCTTCTTGAGCGCCAACTCCACTTCTGCATAAGATTTCTCCTCAGGCAGAGCCAGTGCGACATCGACCTTGATGCCTGGAAAGCGGGAGGGCGATTGAAAGCTTGTATGCCGGTCTTCGGTTACGCCGCTCAGAGCCTCTAAATCGAGCAGCAAAATGGCGCAATCATGGGCGCCATAATCCAAATCCTTCAGTAGTTGTGGGTGCACGCGGCAGGTCCAACCAATGGACTGACTAGCGAGCGACCAATGCAAGGTTTGTACAGGATGCGCCCAATCTGGGGCAGTGAGATGCGGATTCTGCGGCGTAATCGACCACTGATCCGCGCGGACTCCAATGCTGCGAAGAAGGTCTTCCCCCACCCCGCGCATGTGACCAAACAAACTTTCCTGGCCTTGCTTTGGCAGATTTTTCTCGCCCCAACTCACCACGCCTAACCAACGTCGTTCCAATGGGCCGGCGCCGGTTTGTGGCTCATACCCTTTCGCCACTTCACACAACATGCCGCGACTCACTTCATTCAAGTTGCCAGCGGCTTGTTCAAGCAAGGAAGGGATTGGGTCACGACGAATCAGGCTGACGTCGGACAAGACTGGATTGTCAAGACGTTCAAAATCGGTCAGCTTTCGTCCCAGTCGGGTTACCCAAGCCAAATCCATAAAGGAATAGCACTGAGTTTCGTGCGCTCCATGCGCAAGCACCAAACGGTTGACGAGTTTTCGCGCCAGCAGACGTTGCGGCTGTTGCACCGGAACTTCAACCGGAGCATTTAAAGCTGCCGGGACAATGCGGTCATAGCCGAACATCCGGCCGACTTCTTCAACCAAATCAATGGCCAAGGTGACGTCCTTTGTGGCGCGCCAACTCGGTACCGTTACCGTGTAACTATCACCYAGGGACTCGAAGGTRAATCCAATGCTTTCCAACATGGMAACCATTTCTTCACCTTTTAATGGAATMCCCAGAAGTTCRGATGTYTTGGTCGGATTCAACRGAAGCYGAATCGGCGCAGGAGCAGTCACCGATGCGACTGCAGGAGCATGCAGAATCYTTGCGYCGGGGCGGTCTTGCAGCAACAAATGGCAAAARCGTGCGGTYGCTTGYGCAGCATAAGCCGGATCCAAGGTCTTCTCRAAACGAGAACTGGCYTCGCTGCGAAGAGCTARACGGTGTGCAGTACGCCGCACGCGAGTTGCATGAAAGGCCGCWGCCTCCAACACAATGCGTTCGGTRCKATCACTGACYTCCGTGTTCTGGCMACCCATCACCCCGGCCAAAGCAATCGCCTGYYTTYCATCGGCGAYCACCAAGTCTTCTTCTAYCAAGMTRCGTTCTTCACCATCYAGAGTGACGATTTTCTCACCAGCATGAGCGGCRCGCACTTCGATGGTTTYCCCATGCAAGGTGGCCGCATCGAACGCGTGTGTGGGCTGCCCGATTTCGAGCATGACGTAGTTGCTTAAATCGACGACATCRTTCACCAAGCGTTGGTCGACAGCCAACAAACGACGGGAAATCTTTGCGTTCGAGGCACGTGGWGCACTRCCAAGTTCAATTTCTAAAGCACTGTATACGGTGCACCCTGAAGTATCCGTTCGTTGGATTTTCCAATCACCCGAAACTTCCGGCCATACAACTTYTGTCGGCAASGGTTTCAAGCTGCGYTTTAAAAGRGCMGCCAACTCACGSGCAAATCCATAGTGCCCCCACAAGTCGGGGCGGTGGGTTAAAGACTTGTTGTCGAGTTCTAAGATGTAATCCTTCAACTGAAGATATTCAATTAATGAGGCACCAATGGGTGCGTCATCTGGCAATTCCAGAATGCCGTCATGCTCCTCACTCATTTCGAGCTCACGCTCGGAGCAAATCATTCCGCGCGATTCCAAACCACGCAGCTTGGCCTTTTTGATTTTCAAGTCACCTGGYAAGCGACTCCCGACCKGCGCAAAGGCAATCTTCAGACCTTCGCGAACATTWGSAGCGCCGCACACGACAGGCACATTCTCTTTACCGCCRAAATCGACCTCAGTAATYGAGAGTTTGTCKGCATCKGGGTGTTGGCCACAGGAAACCACATGCCCGACCACTACATCTTTAATCCCCTCGCCATACACTTCGATGCCTTCGACTTCCGCCGTATGCAAGGAAAGCAGGTTGGATACCTGTTCCGCGCTGACATCGGTGAGGTCAACGAAATCGCCAATCCAGTTAAGGGARATTTTCATGCCTGAAACTGCTCGAGGAAACGAAGATCGCCGCTCATCATCCAGCGAATGTCATTAATGCCATAACGCAACATGGCAATGCGGGAAAGCCCGAGTCCGAATGCGAATCCGCTATATTCTTCCGGGTCCAAACCGACGGCGGTCAACACGTTGGGATGCACTAATCCGCCTGGCATGAGTTCAATCCAAGTCGAGCCTTTACACACCTTGCAACCTTCTTTACAAAAAGGGCATCGGGCATCTAGCTCGAATCCGGGTTCCACGAACGGAAAAAATCCAGGACGCAAGCGAGTTTCTAACTTCCGTCCAAACACTCCTTCGAGAAGGGTGTTCATGGCGTGAAGCATATGCGGTACTCCAACTCCTTTATCCACCACCAACCCTTCCATCTGATGAAAAGTGTGGTCATGAGTCGCGTCTTGTGCTTCCTGCCGGAAAACACGACCGGGTGCAATCACTCTGAGTGGTGCGCCGAACTCACGCAGGGCTCGAACCTGAACCGGTGAAGTATGGGTGCGCAAACAACGACGCGGTGATCCTTCCTCGACCTTCATCCAAATCGTGTCGTGACCCTCGCGTGCAGGGTGGTCCGCCGGAATGTTGAGGGCATCGAAGTTGTTGGCTTCGGTCTCAATCTCAGGGCCGTCCCAAACCACGTATCCCATGGAGGAGAACACGTCTTCCAGCTCACGAGCAATCGCTAAGACTGGGTGCACGCCACCTTTCGGTGCTGGCGCACCTGGCAAGGATGGGTCCAATCCTTCACCAACCAAGTCGGCAGCGAGCTCTGCAGATTCAATTGCAGTGCGACGCTCTTCTAACGCCCCCTGCAGGGCTTGCTTGATTTCGTTAGCGAGCTTACCCACGACTGGCCGGTCTTCCGGCGACAACTTACCCAAGCCTTTCAGCTCGGCGGTCAGCGCCCCGGTACGTCCAAGCAGACGTGATTCCACCCCGTAAAGGGTGTCGAGGTCTTGGGCTTCGGAAACCGCGGCGAGACCGTCACGGCGCAATGCTTCGAGACGGTCTCGCATGTGCGGGTCCGAACTTAGGCTGCGAGAGCTTGTTGCGCCTTATCCACGACAAGCTTGAAAGCTGCTGGATCGAGGAAGGCGAGTTCGGAAAGTGCCTTACGGTCAATCTGAATGTCGGCTTTTTTCATGCCATTAATCAGACGACTGTAGTTGGTTCCATTCATGCGGGCACCAGCGTTAATRCGCTGAATCCACAACTTRCGGAACATMCGCTTCTTAACCTTRCGGTCACGGTAAGCRAAGTTACCKGARCGGAGAAGAGTCTCCTTAACCGTGCGGATTAGCCGGTGCCTTGCACCCCAAAATCCTTTAGCACGACGCATAAGACGCTTACGGCGACGTACGCGAGGGACAACACTGCGTGTTCTGGTCATCTCAGATTACCTCTTACCCATGAGCTTCACTAGGTTCTTGGCGATACCGCCTGGAACCACAGCGGTGCGACGCAAATTACGGCGACGCTTAGGAGATTTACCACACATGAAGTGGCCGGTCATCTGATGACGGCGAATGACTTTGCCATTCTTGGTCAGTTTGAATCGTTTTGAGACTGCTTTTTTTGTTTTCTGCTTGGGCACAGTTTTACTCCTGTGTCTTAGGGCCAAGTGGGGAAAAATGGGCCGCATATTGTACGCCCCAGGGAGTTCAGGTCAAGCAAGCGCTTAGGAAACTCTGATTGAGTCCGGCGTGAGAGGCCGGAGTTTGAAATCATTTGCCACAAGGAGCACATCGAGGGCTGTAGTGCCGCTACAGCCAAGATGAAGCACCCCGTGGCGGGAGATTTCGGCTGCGGTGTCGCCGCCAGCCGAAATCAGAGTTCCCTCGCTTATTCCTCGACCTTTTCAGTGGTGTCCGGCTCGAGAACTTCCTCGACCGTTTCAGCGGATTCTGCCTTCGGGACTTCCTCTTCCTTCGCAGGAATGGATGGTAAATCCTCGAAATCGTCTTCCTTGATGACCTTCAACGGCTGCGACCCTGCTTTAGGGACTGTAGCCTGCGCGGCAGCCAACTTCTTGTCGCCTTCAACGGAAGGGCGAACCAATGGAGTGGTTCTCCGCCCCATCAGAAGGTTCATGCGACGACCTTCCATGCGTGGGTCACGTTCGACTCGAGCAATGTCCTCAAGCTCCTTGGCAACCTTCAGCATGACCCCACGGCCAATGCTTTGATAAGCCATTTCTCGACCACGGAACAAACAAGTCACTTGAACTTTATGTCCGGCTTCTAGGAACTCGCGCGCTTTACGAATCTTGATGTCCAAGTCATGGACATCGATCTTTGGCCGCACGCGGACTTCCTTGAGCACGGAAGAAGCAGTCTTGGCTTTGCCTTTAGACTTTTTCTTTTGCTCGTATTTAAAGCGTCCATAATCCAGGATTTTAGCCACTGGAGGGCGCGAGTGCGGAGCAACCTCCACCAAGTCCAGACCAGCGGCCTCTGCCATTTGCAGCGCCTTATTGGTTGGGGTCGGACCAATCTGATTATCATCTTGGTCGATGAGAAATACTTCGCGGATGCGGATGCGCCGGTTAATACGGTACTTTTCTTTCTCCGGCGGAGCGTATCTTTTTCTTCTACGTGAACCTATGACTATGCCTCGTTGAGGGTTGCGGGAATCTCTTGATCAATACCCAGTTCCCGGAGCTGGGTTGCATCGACTGCGGAAGGTGCGCCGGTAAGCGGACAACTTCCAGTAGCCGTTTTAGGAAACGCGATGACATCGCGAATGGTCTCTGCGTTGAACAACAACGCATAAAGACGGTCCAGGCCGATCGCAAAACCGGCATGGGGTGGAGCGCCGTAACGAAAAGCTTCCAACAGGAAGGCGAAACGTTCTTGAGCGACTTCAGGATCAAGACCAATGGCCTCGAATATGGTTTCTTGCAGCTTACGCTGATGGATTCGAACCGAGCCAGAACCCAATTCCACACCATTCAGCACCAAGTCGTAGGCGCGGGACCGAATCCCCTCTTTGCCGCCAGCTTCCAGTGCTGGAATGTCCTCCAAGACTGGGCAAGTAAACGGGTGGTGGGCTGGGTGGAATACGCCATCGTCATTCACCTCGAAGAGAGGGAACTCGGTGATCCATAGCAGGCGGTCAGGCCCTTGAACTAGGTCCATGAGGTCGCCAGCTTGACGGCGAATGGCATCGAGCGCGACCAATGCACGACGTGGTTGATCGGCAATGGTGACCACCAGGTCTCCAGCTTCTGCACCGACTGCAGCCAGGAAGGTATTTCCCGCATCGGACTTTAAAAAGCGAGACAGGGGTCCAGTCGGTCCATCTTCACTGACCTTGCACCAAGCAGCACCACCTGCGCCAGCATCTTTCGCTGCGCCTTCAATGGAATCGATCTGCTTGCGTGACAAGGCTGCGCCACCTGGAACCCGGATGCCACGCACCCAACCACCGGCCTGCAACACATTGTCAAATACGACGAACTCAAGTTTGCCCCCTACTTCAGCGAGGTCAACGATTTCAATCGGGTTGCGCAAGTCAGGTTTGTCCGAGGCAAAGCGTCGGATGGATTCCTCATACGACATGCGTTCCAGTGGAAGGGAAAGCTCTACGTCCTTCACTTCTTGGTAGACCGCTGCCATGGCACGTTCGACCAAAGCGTAAACATCTTCTTCGTCGACGAAGGACATCTCCATGTCCAACTGGGTGAATTCTGGTTGACGATCAGCGCGCAGGTCTTCATCGCGCATGCAGCGGGCGATCTRGAAATATTTATCCATTCCACCGACCATGCACAGCTGCTTGAAGATTTGCGGCGATTGCGGCAAGGCGTACCAGGAGCCTTGACGGCTACGACTTGGCACCAGGTAATCGCGCGCACCTTCCGGCGTGGATTTGGTCAACATAGGAGTTTCAATCTCCAGGAACCCTTCTCCAATCAATGCGGTGCGGAATGCGTGGTTTGCTTTGGTGCGTAAAGCCATGCGTTCCTGCAATGGCGTGCGGCGCATATCTAAGTAGCGATAACGCATGCGCATTTCCTCAGGAACATCGATATGGTCTGCAATCTCAAACGGCAAACGATCTGCCGAGCTCAGCTTTTCGACCGAGTGCACCAGCACTTCGACCTCGCCAGTCGGACGATCGCTATTGCGTTGCCCTTCGACACGCATGCGAACGATGCCGCGCACCTGCAACACATCTTCCGGATGCAATCCGGATAAGCCTTCCATGCCGGCTTCCGGTGCATCTTCGTCGGCGACCAATTGAATGATGCCGTAACGGTCACGCAGGTCAACAAAACGAACCACGCTATGGTCGCGACGATTCGCAACCCAACCTGCCAACACCACTTCGGTGCCTACATCTTTTGCACGCAGTTCACCGCATGCATGGGACCGCCAAAAAGCGGCAGCGCTCATGAAGTACGACGGCGGCCGAGGCGTTCACGCATCAATGCTCGACGCAATGCAGCGCTTGCACGTGCACGGTCGACATGATCTTTCTGCGTCTTCATATGCTCGCGCGCACGATCTGCAGCTTTCTTCGCTCGCTCCAAATCAATCTCGGCCAGCTTTTCAGCAGAACGCGACAAAATGGTCACGACATTGTTTTTGACTTCGGCGAAACCATCGTGAATGATGAATTCCATAGTCTCGCCGGAGTTTGTTTTAGCCCGTAGCGGACCACTGTCGGTCAACGCCACCATGGCGGCGTGCCGTGGAAGCACACCAAACATGCCGTCGTCGCCGGGAACCTGTACCGACTGCACCTCCTGATCGAGAATGATGCTCTCGGGAGAAACAATGCGKAGGGTYARAGTGGWTKCGGTAGTCGCCATGGGTGGTTCGCCCTAGATTACAGGGTTTTKGCTTTYTCGACAGCCTCGTCGATGCCGCCAACCATRTAGAAMGCCTGCTCTGGCAAGTCATCGTGCTTGCCRGCAAGGATTTCCTGGAAGGAGCGTACCGTGTCTTCACGCGGMACGAAGCGTCCGGGAGCSCCGGTGAACTGYTCCGCCACGAAGAATGGCTGCGACARGAAGCGCTGCAGACGACGAGCGCGGTGCACCACCACCTTGTCCTCGTCRGAGAGCTCCTCCATGCCGAGAATCGCRATGATGTCTTTCAGGTCAGCGTAGCGCTGTAGCAGACGTTGCGACTCGGTGGCCACGGCGTAGTGCTCTTCACCCACAATCTGCGGGTCAAGCATGCGCGAGCTGGACTTCAGCGGGTGCACTGCAGGGTAGATGCCWAGCTCGGTAATCGCACGATCCAAAAGGATGGTCGAGTCGAGGTGRGCAAAGGAAGCCACTGGTGCTGGGTCGGTGAAGTCGTCAGCAGGGACGTAAACCGCCTGCATGGAAGTCACCGAACCRTTCTTGGTCGAAGTGATGCGYTCCTGAAGWRCACCCATYTCKKMMSCCARSGTYGGCTGRTARCCWACYGCWGAAGGMATRCGACCGAGAAGTGCGGACACTTCCGAACCGGCCTGAGTGAAACGGAAGATGTTATCGATGAACAGCAAYACATCTTTGTTTTCAACATCGCGGAAGTATTCCGCCATGGTGAGGCCGGAAAGTGCCACGCGCAAACGTGCTCCCGGTGGCTCGTTCATCTGGCCGAACACGAGGACTGCGTTATCAATCACAGCAGCCTGCTTGCCTTCTGGAGTGGTGTACTCAGCCTCGGTCATTTCAATCCAGAGGTCGGTTCCTTCACGGGTGCGCTCGCCAACCCCACAGAAAACGGAGAAACCACCTTTCTCTACGGCAGTGATTCGAATGAGCTCTTGAATCAAAACCGTCTTACCTACACCCGCTCCACCCATGAGGCCAATCTTGCCTCCAAGAGCGAATGGGCACAGGAGGTCGACCACCTTAATACCAGTCTCAAACACCGTCGACACAGCTTCTTGCTCATCGAAACGTGGAGCTGGGCGATGGATTGGCCAACGCTCTTTGACCTCGATGGGGCCCTTCTTGACTTCATCAAGCGGGCGACCAAGCAAGTCGAAAACGCGACCCATGGTCACATCGCCGACTGGGACCATGATGGGTGCACCGGTACCACGTGCTTCCATGCCGCGGCGCAAACCGTCGGTGGAAGCCATAGCAATGCAACGCACGGTGTTATCACCCATGTGCGAAGCGACTTCGACGACCAGGGAATCCTGGCCTTCACGGGCAACCTCGATGGCGTCGTTAATGGCGGGCAAATCGCTTTCGAAGACGATGTCCACGACCGGACCGAGAATCTGTTTAATGGAACCTTTAGCGCTCATGATTAGCGTGGGTTGTCGGTTGACTAGAGGGCCTCAGCGCCTGACACGATCTCGGAGATTTCCTGCGTGATCTTGGCTTGGCGGGCGCGGTTGTAGAGACGGGTGATGTCTTTTTTCATATCACCCGCAGCATCTGTTGCGTTCTTCATGGCGAAGCGACGCGATGCGTATTCAGAAGTGATGGCCTCGAGCAGTGCATGGTAAATGCGGGTCTCAAGGTATCGTGGAATGAGTCGGCCAAGCACGTCGGGACCGCTTGGCTCGAGGAGGGGTTCCGTACCAGCTTCACCTRTCGCAGGCGCAATCGGYAGGAACGGKTCGAAGYGSGGCTTGTAGCGAGCCATGCTGAYGAATTTGGTYGCACAAACGGCAACGCCAGACAACTTGCCAGACTTRAAGTCKTTCACCAAAAGGTTGGCGATGGAGGCTGCTTCACCGAAAGTGATYTTCTCACCTGCGATATGMTCCAGATAGGCTTCRACCGGGTAGCTGCAGCGGGTGGCATCGGCCATGGCCTTACGACCGAGRACGTAGAGAGTGAAGTTGCCRTTCAACGACTTCACATTCTCAGCCAATTTGCGCTGGATCGCTGCGTTATAGGCRCCACAAAGCCCTTTATCGGAACCGACAAAGAGAATGCCAAGTGGCTTATCCGTTGCGCCTGGGGCAAACAACGGAGCAGAAGCTCCAGCCGCCTCAGGATTGGAAGCCACCGCACCTGACAAACCACGCACCAACTCCTCCAGCTCTTTGCTGTAGGGTTGTGCGGCCACCGTACGACCTTGGAAACGACGCAACTTTGTAGTTGCAACCATTTCCATGGCGCGGGTGATCTTTTGGATGCTGCCGACGCTAGCAATGCGGTCGCGCAAGTCACGGATGTTAGCCAAAGTCTTAGCTCCGTTTAACCAACGAATTGGGACTTAAAGGTATCACAAGCATCGCCGACCAGAGTTTCGTAATCGTCGCTCCACTTGGTTTTCCAACCGTTCAGTTCGGTCATGGTGTCTGCATGGTTGGCCTTCATGTATTCAATGAAGCCCTCCGCGAAATCACCCACTTTGTCGGTGGCGAGATCATCGAGACGACSYNAMGTRCMGSCWRNAGAKRCNTTRCSMNTCTGGNNAGCAYKMWCCAGCGGTGCGTATTGGCTCTGCTTGAGCAGCTCTACCAAACGAGCACCACGGGTAAGTGCTTGCTGAGTTGCGGTGTCCAAATCAGAACCGAACTGMGCRAASGCYKCCAKYTCRCGGTACTGMGCRAGNTTSRYSCKYRAWCYWNCCRGCGACCTTCTTCATSGCCKKRGTYWKRGCGGCACCACCCACGCGCGACACCGAGATGCCCACGTTCACGGCCGGACGCACGCCGGAGTAGAACAAGTCCGACTCGAGGAAGATCTGACCGTCGGTAATCGATATCACGTTGGTCGGAATGTAAGCGGAAACGTCTCCCTCGAGAGTCTCGATGATCGGCAGCGCGGTAATCGAACCGCCTCCTCTCGAGTACTTCTCAGGGTTTACGTCTGGTGCGTCATGAGCGACCTTCGCGGACCGCTCCAAAAGACGTGAGTGCAGGTTGAAAACGTCACCTGGGTAAGCCTCGCGGCCTGGAGGACGACGCAAAAGCAACATCACCTGACGGTAAGCGTAGGCTTGCTTGGTCAAGTCATCGTAGATGATCAACACGTGTCGGCCAGCATCGCGGTAACGCTCGGCCATGGCAGTTCCAGAGTACGGCGCGATGAACTGCATGGCCGCTTCCTCGGAGGCCGCAGCGTTCACGATAATGGTGTAAGCCATAGCGCCTGCATTTTCCAGCTTGCGCAACACGTCGACCACGGTCGACTGCTTCTGGCCAATCGCAACGTAAACACAAATAACCTGCTCATCATTGGAAGGGTCTCCCCCGCCGGTGAATTTCTGGTTGATGATGGCGTCGATGGCAATCGCAGTCTTGCCGGTTTGACGGTCACCAATCAGCAGTTCGCGCTGACCGCGGCCGACTGGAATCATGGCATCGACCGCTTTAAGGCCAGTAGCCATGGGCTCCGACACCGGCTCGCGCTCGACTACCGAAGGCGCATCCTGTTCGATCGGACGCAAATCAGCATCGGTGGTGTTGAKCGGRCCYTTGCCRTCKAKCGGGTTRCCGAGMGCRTCGACSACGCGGCCRAGCAGKYSSWYRCCRRYSGGCRCMKMGAYGAYGSSKCCGGTGCKCTTCACGATGTCGCCTTCCTTCACCGAGGCAGCATCGCCGAGCAGCACACAACCGACGTTGTCTTCCTCKAGGTTSAGGGCCATGCCCATCGCRCCTCCAGAAAACTCAATCAGTTCCGACATCATGCAGTCATCAAGACCGTAGACRCGGGCGACACCATCGCCGACTTGCAGGACCTGGCCGACCTTTTCGGTCGAAGAKCCAGCCTGGAAACTCTCGATTTCCTTTTTCAGGACCGAGGTGACTTCAGAGGGTTGCAGTTCCATGAGTAAAATCCGTTTGGATCRGGRAGCTTAAAGCTCCACGTTCTCGAGGGTTTGACGTAARCGATCCAGATGACCGCGCACCGAGCCGTCGTAACGAGTGCCGGCGAGCGTAACCCGTACACCACCGAGGAGATCCTCGTTGATGGTGGTTTCCAAAGAAACCTTCAGGCCAGTTTTCTGGGAAAGCGATGCCTCAACAGATTGGCGATCGGAATCGCTAATTACAGAGGCGGATTCGAGCACGCCGCGYTGACGMCCTTCATGGGCATCTAGCAATACGGCGAACGCGGTGGGRATTTGAACGAGTAACACCAAACGCTTRCGCGCTTCMARRACACCAAAMAGGTGWCGGGTGTGYTCGTGAAGAAAATCGCCAAAAGCCTTGTCCAAAAGGCTCCGCTTTTGAYGGTCATCAATGCGTGGRTCAGCCAGGGCKGCRGAAGTCTCCGAGTCGGACAACACGGTRCCGAGCAGCTTTARRTCTGCGCGAACCGAATCCAAGGARCCCTGCTCYAGTGCGACCTCAAAGAGAGCGCGACCATAGCGGCGGGCAGCAGGAGAAATGTGAGCCTGGCCCATGCTTTAGTTAAGGTTGGCTTCTTTCTGGAAGTCGGCGACCAATCGGGACTGGTCAGCTTCTGAGAATTCGCGACGGATGACTTGCTCCGCAACWTCGACTCCGAGTTGAACCGCTTCTTTGCGCAAGACTTCTCGTGCGTTGTTCAGCGATTGCTCGATATCGGCCTTGGCGCGTGAACGCTCTTTCTCKGCYTCTTCCTTAGCYGCGGCCATCAGTTCCTTTTCGCGCTCGGCGGCTCGCGCTTTAGCGTCGGAAACTTGCTTGGCAGCTTCGCGGCGCGCGGCATCCAGGTCTTCCTGAATGGCAGACTTGAGACGTTCGGTTTCTTCCCGAGCGGCCTCCGCTGCTGCAGCTGCACTACGCGAATTATTCTCACGTTCCTCTAGAGCCTTGGTGATAGGCCCGAAGACGAACTTCCACATGAGTGGGAGCGAGATCAGGAAAATCAGAATGGTCCAGTAAATGCTACTGGCTCCTACATCGAGAAGGCTACCAAGGCCATTCCCGCCGGAGATTAGAAGGGTGTGAATCATGACACGTTGCCGGGAATCCTACGCCTGCTTGGAGAATCCAAGCAGGCGTATCACTTCCCGAAAGGGTTTACTTAAGGGCGAAGAGTAGACCGACGACGATCGCGAAGAAGGTTGCACCYTCTACTAGCGCAGCCAAAACRATGGCGTTGCCTTTGATGTCGGAGGTGGACTCWGGCTGRCGAGCAATAGCTTCGCCGGCTTTKCCGCCAATCATGCCGATGCCGATGCCGGCACCRATTACTGCAAGGCCAGCGCCAACRGCGCCGTAGGCGTTAGCAGGGTTCGCTGCCTGAGCRAGCTTTAGAGCTTGAGCGAGGGCTTCTTCGGAAAGAACCTCGTTCGCTTGTAGGAGAAGGTCAAACATCTCTTTTGTTTCTTGGAAAGTGAATTTTAGTGGTCAGGATGCAGACACATGCCAACAAAGATTGCCGACAAGAGCGTAAAGACGTACGCCTGCAGGAGGGCAACGAAGCCCTCGATGATCATCATGAAAACAGACATGCCGACGACGAGCGGGGATATCGCCCAACCGACAACTTGACTGCTCTGCCCGAARAARAACATCAGGCCGAGGAATGAAAGGAYGACCAAGTGGCCTCCCGTCATGTTCGCCATCAGACGCATGGTCAAGGCGAARGGTTTAATMACRAGGCCRGCAACTTCRAGCACGAAGAGCARTGGCCACAAKGCRSCAGGSACACCRGARGGTACCAAGTTAATCCAGAACTTCACTGGGCCTTGGACCATCATGCCGCCGATGAGCATGACAATAAGAGTCATGATGGCGAGGCCAGCAGTCACGTAGATACTGGCGGTCGCGGTTAGGCCGAATGGAATCAGGCCAAACAAGTTCATGAAGGTAATAAAGAAGAAAATCGACAAGAATAACGGCAATAGCTTGCGGCCATCCTTCTCTCCCAGGTTCGGGTAAACCACTTCTTCGCGAATCCAGGCCACCCATCCGGCAAAAACTTTCGCAACCTTACCACCACTGTTATTGACGATGGCCTTACGCACTCCGCCGAAACAGACAAAAATCATCAGGATAGACAACACCTGAAAGATGGTGATGTTCCAAATCTGCTGACCAAACAGCATTGGCAAGTGATACCCAAACAGCTCCGTTTGCGGCACCACATGAGAGAACAGCTGTTCGAAAGGACTCCCGCCACCACCCTCGCTGCTTGCGGCAGCCAGTGTGCTTGTGTCTGTGTTGAGGAGGGACGAAATCACTTTAAGTTGGTGGGTTGGAGTCGCTTGACGAACTTAGCGTCGAACGACGATGCCGGGTTGCTTTTGCAACTTGCGGCAAGGAAATGGCTTCTCCGGCGAAAATCGCAGCCAGAGCAGCAGCCATGAAAATGCCCTCAGAATAGAGACCGCTTTGAGCACCTAAAATGGCACCCACAAAAAGCAAGGTCAAGCGTCCGAGAAAACCGAAAACCATGACAGCTAGAAACTGATGGTTACGAACCTGGTCCTTCACCACCGACAAGCGGCGTTGCGCTAAAAGCATTTCAGCGAGCAAGGTGGGGATCCAACCTACGGCCAAGCCTAAATGCCATTTCGTAGGGAAAAGCAACAAGCTGAGCAGACCTAAGGCCAGAATGAGGAGAAACAGTTTCAAGATTCGGAATCCTCAGAAGAATCGTTATGGGACTTATCGCTGAGCTTGAGCTGCATGCGATAAATTCCAAGACCAAGGCCGAGAAACACACCCAACAAAAGGAATGCTGGAAACGACTCGGAGAGGCCTGTCCATCCATCCAACAGCCAACCAATCCAACCTAATAGCGCCACTGCTGCTGTAAACTCGAACCCCAGGCTACTGAGGCGCGCATATTCACGCATTTGGCGGTTTCGGCCGTCTGGTTTTTGAGGCTCCTGGGGGGAGTTTTCGGACAAAATTCTCTTCTGGGGAGGGCGAAAGAACATGCTTGCTCCTAAGACTTTTTAGGGTCAAGCTGAGAATCGGCGCATATTCTAGAGTGGCCGACGGATTCATCAATGCGGAAAGTGGCAAACTTTGCCAGGAAATCTTATCCTCCTGCCCCCCGGACACCACCGGGCACCCTTGAATCGTGGAAACTACACTCATTCTTCTCAAGCCTGATGCCCTGCATCGGGGACTCGCTGGCCGCATTCTCACTCGCTTTGAGGAGAAAGGGCTGCAAATGGTTGGGCTCAAGCTCATGACCATGACTCAGGAAATTGCTGCTCAGCACTATGCAGAACACGTCGAACGCCCTTTCTACAAGGGTTTGGTCGAGTTCATGACCTGCTCCCCCATCATGGCAATCGCTTTGCGTGGCCCTGGAGCTGTCGCCGTTTCGCGCAGCCTTATGGGCAAGACATTCGGCAACGAAGCGGACCCAGGCACCATTCGCGGTGATTTTGGCAACTCCCGCTCCTACAACTTGATTCACGGCTCCGACAGCCCGGAAAGTGCCGAACGCGAACTAGGTATCTTCTTTCCAGAAGGCACCGAGGACTGGACTCCAATTACCGCCCCTTGGCTCTGGGACACCGAGTAACCTAGAACGTCGTTACGACTACCTGCATCATGCCTACGCCCCGGTTAAAACTTGCCCTCCTCCTGCTTCTAGGCTTCACTGCTTGCAGTGGTGCCGAGGTTGAAAACGAGGAAGCTCGCTTGGAAGATTTTCGCAATCGAGCCGCAACCTATTTTAACTCGGGGCGTTACCTGCAAGCCTACCAACAAGCCCAGCTTGGTTTGCAAATTGATGAGGACGACGGCGGGCTCAATCTTATTGCCGGCCGCGCCTTGCTCATGCAACGCGAGTTAACCCAAGTTTCGCACGCACTGCCTTACTTGGAAACCGCGCAGGAGGAGTTAGATAACTACAAAGCGGATTACTCCCTAGGGGAATTCCATTTCCGCTATGGCTCCATGCTTTACTCCTTTGCACAACGCGAAAAGCAAAGCTTGAATCAGTTCCCGGACCAGGACGACGCCACCCAAAATGCAAAATTGTCTGCATGCCAGGTGCGTATTCAAAAATCAGAAGTGCATTTCGAGGAAGCCTTGGAACTCTTCTCCATGGTTCTCGATACGGTCCCCGATGACCTGCCCACTCTCGAAAAACGAGGCCAAACTTATGCACTGCTTGGAAACGATGCCGCTGCGGCAGTCGACTTGGAATTCGCAATTGACATTCTTGCGGAGTCTCGGCAGTTCAAAAACCGAGTCCTCGCAACCGATTCCAAGCTAACCGTGCAACAAGAGGATCGCGTCCGCAGGGACTTGAATGGCGACATTCAACGTGAAATCGCAATTCGTTTCCTACTTGCAGGACTCCTGAAACGCACACTAGATGTCCGTGCAGAAGAGGAGCAATACACGGTGATTCTGGGGCTCGACCCTGGCATCGACGCGGCTTACCACTCCCGCGCACTATGCCGTTACGAACTTGGCCGCCTGGCGGAAGCGTCGGCCGACATGCATGCTTTTGTCGGGCGTACGGACCTTGAGTTCGACACCCCACAGGTGCAACAAGCCATGCGCATTATTGAAGAGTATTCCACGCTTCAGGGGAGCTAAGCTTCTCTAGCTATCGAAATCTATTGGCAGGTCGTAAACCTTGCTGCCGCGCAAAACTGTGACCACCGTGGAGGCTGGCGCATCGTGAATAGCTTGCCCTAAATCTTGCAAGTTCGATGTAACCACACCATTCAATTTGAGCACCACATCGTTTGGCATCACGCCCGCGCGATCCGCTGGACTCCCCGGCTCGACACTGGTCAATCGAAGCTGCCAGACGTAAGAGGGTTCTTGACCATTTTCCTCAACAACGCGGATTTCAGAACTGACCATCACGCCCATCAGGCGAATCTTATCCTTGGCCGGAAAGTATTCGGCGAAGGCATGAAAAACATGCTCGATTGGAATCGCAAAGGAGACACCTTCGGCACGCTTGGCTTCGGAAACTCCAAGCCCTATCTGTTGCTGGTCTGGATATTCACCCTCCCGACGATGCACTAAATCGGCAAGGGAAGTCATGAGCACGCCAATCACCTCACCTCGACGGTTGGCTAGAAGGCCACCATTGTCGGCAAGATTGATGGGATTAGTGATTTGAAGCAATCCAACGGCGTCTTCAATGATTCTTCCACGTCCAGCGACAAGCCCTAGGTTCATCGAAGATTGAAAGCCAAATCCATTGCCCATACTGATCACGGTAGACCCTTCTTGCATCCATGTTCCCTTCCAGAACTTTGGCGCGAGGCCGCGTAATTCATCGGAGCGTAACAAAGAAATTCCATAGGTTGAGTCTTGGGCAAGAAACTCGGCATCGAACTCGGCGCCGTCCACGCGCACCACACTAATGCCACTAAGAACTCCTTCCCGCTGATGTTCCCCAACCACAATGGGCACAACCACCAAGCCGTAGTTGTCAAGAACCACCCCCGAAGTGACTAGAAGGTGTTCCTTTTCGCCGGCCAGACTAATCTGAAAATGGACCTCCACCAGGGAAGGACGGAGCACGGCATATAGCTCGATGAGCTCTTTCTCCAATTGCTCTAAACCACCCATTGGAAGCAGAGTCTGATGCTTCGCCCTCCATTCCCCTGCTAAGGGGGAAGGAACTTCAACCACCAGAATTTCAGCCTCTAGCTGAGATTCTGGTGGTTTGGGATCCTGCGCGAACAGAATCATGGACAAGGCAAGTGTCCCAATCATAGCCTTAGTTTACGCCTCCGCGTTCTCTAATGAGACCCGCGATTGGAGTCACTGTGAGAAACGGCAATCGGCGAATCTGGGTCTTGGATGAAAACCTTACCGAGATAACGCTCAAAAAAGTCACTGGTCTCTTCATCCGAAACAGCCTCCAACTCAGGACTTTCGAAATCCGAAGGATTGGTGATTGCAATCGAATCAGCTGGGTTTCCGAGGTTCAGGTTGACGTCCGACAGAGCTGCGTGCTCGGCCAAATCGACCGGGTTGACGCCGCCGCCTGCGTTTGACATCCACACTGGGATACTGATGCCGACCAAGAGTGCTGCTGCCATAGCCGTGGAGAACATCGGGCGACGGTACCAAGCACGACCACCGGTTGCGGCATGCATTGGAATGGCAGAATCCTCGAGTTGCTCTTCAATCTCATCCCAAAGACTGGTGGAGCCAGAGTACTCATCCTTTAACAGGAACAGCGCATCGCGGGCGGATGCATAGCTTTCGTACTCAGCCTCGCACATGGTGCAGGTTTCGAGGTGCGCCTCAAGGGTGGGCACTTCGGAGGCAGGAAGGTCATCTCCGACGTGCAGAGAGATCTGAATGGATGCTTCGCGACATTTCACAGGACTTCACCTCCTTCTTCACGACCGAGGGTTCGTTCCCACTGGTCTCGAAAAAGCTTGCGTGCGTGGTGCAAGCGCCACCGCACAGTTCCGGGGGTAGCACCGACTCGTTCTCCGATTTCGGCACAGGAAAGAGATTGTAAATCACGCAGAATCAAGACTTCGCGGAACTGATGCGGAAGAGCATCTAGGACCCGACGAACTAGTGATTTGCGTTCGGTTTCTGATGCCGTAGCCACAGGCCCAGAATCAGAGGCGTTCCAGTCACCGACCAGTTCGACGGTACCACCAGGAGTTCCAGGAGCGGTACGGCGAACACGGTCGACGGCTTGGTTACGCAGGATGCGGTAAAACCAGGTGCTGAATTTGCGCTTCTGGTCAAACCGTTCGCGAGCTGCATAGACCTTCAGGAAAGCGTCTTGTGCAACTTCGCGGGCAGTCTCATAACTGCCGACGATGGAACGAGCGGTATGGATAGCCTTTCCTTCGTAGCGTTCTACGAGCAACTGGAAGGCATCGCGCTCACCCTCACAGGTGAGTGCAAAAAGTTCCTCGTCGGACAGGTTGTCCCAAGCGCCTTGGGCGGTTTGGGTCTCTTCTGCGGCCGGAGGGACTAAGCGAAATGCTGGAGCTGCCATGGTTTACGACAATTTACGCCGAATTCGGTCAGGTGTTAGGAAGAATGCTGGCAAATCCGGCGTCTGCCTCAATTTACACCCGGTTCCGTGGTGGTTTCAGGCTTTTCTGCCCTATCCGCTGACTTTTCAGGGTTCCGGGAGGCATCGGTCAGGACTTCTGGAGCGGGCTCACTTTCGATTGCTGGAGTGCTAGGAGCCACTGAGGGCACGCTGATCGCCGCCTCGACTTTGGCGATGTTGCGGAATTTCAATTCGCGCTGACGCAAAAGTTCCTCTACCGGCAGGGCGGTCAGCTCTTCGAGCCACTGCTCAAGCTGATCACCGACCATTTCAATGGCCTTGTCGAACTGGTTGTGTGCCCCGCCCACGGGCTCTGGCAAGATTTTGTCGACGATGCCCATTTCCAACAGATGGGGTGCCGTCAACCGTAAAGCCTCGGCGGCCTGTTCCTTGCCTTCGGCGCTACGCCATAAAATCGAAGCGCAACCCTCTGGAGAGATGACCGAGTACCAGGAGTTTTCCAGCATGCCGACACGATCGCCAATGCCAATGCCAAGCGCACCGCCAGAACCGCCCTCTCCAATCACCACCACAATGATGGGGACCTTCAGCGAGAACATTTCATAAATGTTCTCCGCAATCGCTCGTGCCTGGCCGCGTTCTTCTGCGGCGACTCCAGGATAGGCTCCAGGAGTATTCACCAAGCAAATAATCGGTAGGCCAAGGTGCTCGGCCAGTTTCATCTTGCGCAAGGCCTTGCGATAACCCTCGGGGTGCGCCGAGCCAAAGTTACAGGAGAGCCGATCTTTGGTATCGCGCCCCTTGCGGTGTCCAACCAGTAAAACCTTTTGCCCGCGGATGGTGCCAAAACCAGTCACCATAGCGCGATCGTCCCCGTAAWCCCCATCTCCGTGCAGTTCGACCCAATCCTTAAATAGGTACTTAATGTAATCGGAGGTCAGCGGGCGATTGGGATGACGCGCGACCTGCACCCGATTCCACGGGCTCAAGTCCGCGTAAATCTCTTTCGTCAGAGTTTCCAAACGCTGACGATAAAACGCCAACTCCTCACTGAGGTCATGGGTGGTTTTCTCGGCCAGAATCTCCAATTCTTCAAGCCGGGAACGCACATCATCGATGGGACGCTCGAATGCAAGAGCGCCAGGACCGACAGGAGCAGATTTCTTCTTTTTCGCCATGGAAACCACCAAGCAGTCGTGGTCGACTGCGATGAGACACCTTAGAATAACCGACAGTTCCGGGGAAACCCAGACAATCATGACTTCAACTGCCTGGCGCATCGAGCTGGAACTGGAGCCCAGCCGCAAAGATCCCCTTGGAAATGCCGCTCTCCAGTCCTTAGCGGCCCGTGGACTCCCCTTACAAAGCGATCTTCGGGTCGGCCGTGGCTATTTGTTGCCCGGAACTCTTAGTCGAGTTCAGGTAGAGCAAATTGTCGCACGCCTACTCGCCGATCCAGTGAATGAGGTGCCGCGGATTCTAAGTCCTGAAGAAACCGACGCGGACGGCGATCAAACCTTATTGGTGCGACGCATGGCCGGCGTTTCTGACCCCGAAGCCATCACTGCCACACGCGCTTTGGGCTTGCTGGATATTGACCTTCCAGATGGCGGGCACGTCGAAAGCTATCGTAGCTACCGATGTTTGGAGCCAGTAGATGCTGCACAGTTCCTAGAACTCGGCGGTCGCGCACTGGCCAACCTTACTATCGAGGAAGCCAGCTTAGGTAGTGCGCCCATYGGTTTGCATCCGGAGCCGACTGCGCGAAAAACCATGCGTACCGAAGTTCCATTATTGGACCTGGACGATGCCGCGCTTCAGTCAGTATCGGCGGACATGTCCTTGGCGTTAACCCTGGAAGAGATGCAAGCCATTCAAGCTTGGTATCGAAAGGAGGGTCGCGAACCCACCGATGTTGAGCTTGAAACCATGGCGCAAACTTGGTCGGAGCATTGCAAGCATAAAACCTTGACTGGCCCCGTCGAATTTCAGCAGTTAGATGAAAATGGTGAAGTGGTTGCCGAACGCAAGTATGAAAACTTGCTCAAGCAAACGGTGTTCGCCGCAACCGAGAAACTCTCTCCAGACTGGTGTTGGAGCGTGTTCAAGGACAATGCTGGTGTTATCGCAATGACCGACGAAATCGGTATTGCGATTAAAGTAGAAACCCACAACCACCCAAGTGCACTCGACCCATATGGCGGTGCAGGCACCGGCATTGGCGGCGTCATCCGCGACATTCTTGGCACCGGACTTGGTGCACGTCCATTCGCATCGACCGATGTGTTTTGCGTCGGCACCAGCGACATGAAGGGCGAAGATATTCCGCCTGGGGTCATGCACCCGGATCGCATCCTAGACGGAGTGATTGGCGGCGTGCGCGATTATGGAAACCGCATGGGGATCCCAACCGTTTGCGGCACCATCATTCGTCATCCAGGATATGTAGCCAACCCACTGGTGTTTGCTGGATCTCTCGGCGAGATTCCACGCAAGTACGTTGACAAAGCAGCGCGGCCTGGCGATTTGATTGTGGCTTTTGGTGGACTCACCGGCCGCGATGGAATTCATGGCGCCACCTTCAGTTCGGAAGCCTTGCACGAGGATTCGGAAAGTGTCGATGCGGCAGCCGTTCAAATCGGCGATCCGATTACCGAGAAGAAAGTTCTAGACGTACTCATTCAAGCACGCGACCTAGATTTATTCACTGCGCTCACCGATTGTGGCGCCGGTGGATTCAGTTCGGCGGTCGGTGAAATGGGTGAAGAGATTGGTGCGGAAGTCGACCTTGAGCAAGCGCCATTGAAAYACCCAGGCCTCGCTTACTGGGAAGTTTGGATTTCAGAAGCGCAAGAACGCATGGTGGCGGCCATCGACCCTTCCAGCTTGATTGCCCTGCAAGCACTATGCACCACCGCCGACGTCAGCCTCACCGTTTTAGGCAGGTTCGCTGACCACAAACGCCTGGTGTTGCGATGGCACGGCGAAATCGTTGCCGACATGCCGATGGAGTTTCTGCATGGCGGAGTGCCGCARCCSGTRCGTCAAGCGGTWGCTCAAGCRGCGCCWGCSAATGACACYGCGTGGCCMGAAKSYGAAGATGTCGGTGTWTTRCTSAAKCAGGTRCTCGSSCATCCTTCGGTCGCATCGAAGGAATGGATTGTGCGCCARTACGATCAYGARGTGCAGGGCGGAACCCTGCTGAAGCCTTACCAGGGCGCGAATGGACATGGCGCTGGCGATGGCACGGTCATCAAACCGCGCTTGGATTTGCCGCAAGGCGTCGCGCTCGGATGCGGACTTTGGCCGCGTCAGGCGGAGCTAGATCCATACGCTGCCACCGCAAATGCAATTGATGAAGCGATTCGAAATACGGTGGCCGCGGGTGGTAATCCACACCGCACCGCCATCTTGGATAACTTCTGTTGGGGCGATTGCCGCAAGCCGGACCGTTTTGGCTCCTTGGTGCTCGCCGCCGAAGCTTGTTATGACGCAGCGATTGCTTATGGCGCACCTTTCGTCAGCGGTAAAGATTCGCTCAACAATGAATATCGGGTTGGCGATGAAGAAAAAGCCATCCCACCCACCTTGTTGTGCACCGCGGTATCGATTGTGGATGACTGCTCGAAAACCGTAGGCACTCCGCTGTTCGCCGCAGGCAACCTACTGATTCTAGTCGGCACCACTTCTGGCGATGGCGGCGCATCGGTTGCATCGGATTTGCTTGAACTTGCAGATTCACGAGTGCCACGGCCAAACTTCGAGACTGCGCCAAGTGTCTTCGCTGCCATGTACGACGCGATTCAGGCCGGCTTAATGGTCGCAAGTCATGACCTCAGCGAAGGTGGGCTTGCTGTGGCGGCTGCGGAAATGCTGATTGGAACACCGGAACTCGGCATTCAACTAGACATCTCCCGTGTGCCGTGTAGTGCAGAGACTTCCATTCTCGGACGATTGTTCGCAGAAGATCCAACCCGCTTCCTGGTCGAAGTCCACTCCGATCACCTTGAAGAATTCGGCATGATCTTCCGCACGCTGCCATGGGCAACTGTCGGCAGTGTCACCGAAAGCGGCAACCTGGTCCTCTTGAATGAACGTGACCAAATACTTGCGGAAACGTCCGCAGCTCAACTTGCACAAGCCAACGGAATCCTGGCATGAAACCACGCGTCCTCCAGCTCTTTACTTCTGGCGTCAATTGCGATCGCGAACTTCGCTTTGCTTTTGAGAGTGCCGGCGCTACGGTGACGGAAATCCACGTCTCGGAACTCATCAAGAATCCTGAGGCCATTCAAGACTGCGATGTCTTCGCGATTCCTGGTGGATTCACCTATGGCGATGACCTCGGTGCCGGCCGGGTTTTGGCCCTAGAGGTGGAGCGCTACCTCGCCGATGCCTTGCATGATTTGCATGAACGCGGCGGCAGCATTTTTGGAGTCTGCAATGGTTTTCAAGTCTTGGTCAAAGCCGGGATGTTGCCGCAAGTGCAAGGCGTCAAGGTTTCCCTCACCTGGAATGCTAGCCATCGTTTTGAATGCCGCTGGTCGCGCTTGGTGGTTGAAGAACCGATGGGGCATATCCTTCCCATAGGAAGCATTCTTCCCGCCGTTACTGCCCACGCCGAAGGCCAGATTGTCCTCGCTGAGGGCCTCGAAGATGTCCAGCGCCTCGCCGATGCGGGTGTCATCGCTTTGCGTTATTGCGACATCAACGGAACTCCTACCGAAACTTGGCCCGATTGCCCATCCGGCAGTCGCGGTGGCATCGCCGGCCTGATTTCCACCAGTGGACGTATTCTCGGTCTTATGCCCCACCCGGAACGTAATCTTTCGGCATTGCACTTGCCTGACCGAGGGCGTGGAGCYTGGGGTGATGGTAGCGAAGGAATCGCGTTTTTTCGTGGTTTACTGGCGCCATACCTCGTCGCCGTGCCMTCTTAAGGAAACTCCGATTTATAGGGGAACGCTTGACGTTCAGCTGACTCCCACCATTAACCGAAAGGATGAGTGGTGGCAGCAGAACGCAACAACCTCCGGGCAGAAATGTCCCGCTTTGAACGACGCCTTCGCGATGCGTGGTCGATGGAGGTTCCTTGCGTCCCCCAACACTTGCAGGCCTATCGCCAAGCYTGGTTRGACACTYTSGAACAAGCAAGCACCGAAGCGACTGCGGAAGAGATGCATCGCGCCATACGTCGTGCSGACCTAATTTTAGTTTCAGATTTTCATCCACTGCGGCGCTCTCGCACTGGACTCGCGGAGTTAATCCAACAGCTGCCARCMGATCGTGCCATCGTGCTYGGTYTGGAGYTGCTACCCCATGGCACTACGCTSACGGTTGGAGAAGCCTTGCGCTCCGACAACATKCARCTGGTCACYGGRCAAWCTTTGCARGAAGCTTATGGCYCAGTATTGCWGGCCTTGAGTCRACRTCGCGCCACGATTRTGGGCACTTGGGTCGACGGCAATGCACATCGTCGCGATGAAGCGGCAGCSGAAATCTGGGGGCGCATCAACCGTAAGCCTGGACGGTTTCGTGGGATTTTCCATTTTGGAGATTGGCACTTAGCCGCCAAACATTTGCCCATGCAACTGGAAGCCGTCGGARCTTCGCCGGTGGTGATTCACCAGTCTCCGGAACCCATATGGGAGCGCGCGGGCATCGTTCCGTCGGGCAACGTTTTCCGCATAGGTGAAAAACATTGGGCCTGGCTGCAAACCCCTCCGCTTGGTTTGTGGGCGAATCATCTTCAGGATCTCAATAAATACGAAGAAGAAACCGCGGCGGAAGCTGCCGAACATCTGTGCGAAAGCGCCAGTGAATACCTTGCCGAAACACTGTGCCTTTCCGCCCCAAGCTGTCGCTTGACGGTGGTTCCAAAACAGGCGTGGAGCGAATTCCATCGCCATTTGCCGCGCCATCTTCAAGCAGCATTCACCCTCGAATCACCGCCAACGATTCCAATMTTTCATCCGCGCCTGCCGCTGATGTGGAGTCCTGGCCCGCTCGATCTCACCCACCTTATTGAGGGAGCCGCCCACTGCTTGAACAGCAGCAGCCCACTACATTTGGAAGTTGGATTCAAACCGGAACTTCKACGCCAGGTTTTCCGTCACCTTTGCGCGCATTTGGTGAATCCCTTCCTCGCAGCTGCATCCCTGGAAAGCCTTGCTGCGCAACTGCTTCCGCCAGCCATTGCCAAGTTCGCCTGCGCAAAAATTGACTCCATTTGCAAAAAACCGGAGCTTTGGGTGGGATTGAGCGATACCGAAGAAATGCTGTTACTGGCCTTTATCGGACGCTTGGCCGGCCGCAGGATGGCGGCAGACCGAGACTTGAAACTGAAAAACTTGCAGCAATTCCCNGAAGCAGGAACTCGGGGCTTCGATTGGGATGCACTTATGGCTACAATCTTGGCTGCTTAACTGCACCAAGCCATGAAGTCGCTCCGCTCAATTTTCCTCATTTCCGCACTGCTCCTTGCCTCTTGCGTCGCACCTGTTGTCCTAGTKGGTATGGGCGCCGCAGTCGGYATATGGACTTACGATGATTACAGCCAAGACAGCGGYGAAATCATCCTGCGCACCTCCGCTGAAGAAGCTTTTGCGATTGCGAAAAGCGTAACCCAAAGCCGTACTTCAGCAACCAAGTTCAACATCGTCTCKGGTTCTTTGCGCATTGAATTCAAAGAAGACAAGGCCGATGTCGTAGTGCAGATTCTGCTCATGCCAAACACGCCAGAGTTCACGACTCTGCGCGTTTATGCATCGGAGCTTGGCCTACGCGGSCGCTCGCAACTTGCWCGGACGGTTGCGGAAGACATCGCCAATAAAATCARATAGTMYWGGACTTCTTTCGGGGNAACTCTGATTGGGTCCCTGCTAGTCCTTGTCCGTCCTGCATTTGGGGCAATAACCCTCCAAACGCAGGACGTGATGCACGAGCTGGAAGTTATTCCGCTCCGCGATTTCCTCCTGGAGTCTTTCGATTTCTTCGGA
Organism: Planctomycetota bacterium; assembly: GCA_002746235.1. GTDB lineage: Bacteria > Planctomycetota > UBA1135 > UBA1135 > UBA1135. Next base: position 43,123 of record NVWJ01000006.1, on the reverse strand, counting down.
TCGAAACTCCATCACTCGGTTGCAGCCRCGGCAAATCATATGGTCRTGGTGAGTRTGACCCAAAATATGCTCATAAAGYTGTGTGCCTTGACCATTATTCATCGAGGCCAARAACTCTCCTTCCACCAACARGTTTAAGGTGCGATAGACCGTGGCCCGTGCAGCATTCGAATCCCGTTTTTGTACCCAGGCAAACATTTCCTCCGCGGTGAAATGAGAATGWGTTTCCCARGCCGCCAACAAAATATCTCGACGCGGRCGCGTCATGCGAAGTTTTTTACTGCGCAGAAAAACCTCGAATCGCCCTAARGCTACTTCTGGCTTCATTGCATATGCTCCAGAGTRCGTTGTTCGGCAGCCAACCCGATATCGGTGCGAWAAGTCTTGCCTTCAAAATCWATCTTATCAACGGCTTCATAAGCCAAGCGACGCGCTTCAGCGATGGTTGCGCCMCGAGCGGTCACCGCTAGAACGCGTCCGCCGTTRGTCACGAGTTCACCATCCTTCATGGCTGTGCCAGCATGRAAAACTTGCAGGTCGGGACCTTCTKCGACRTTSTCCARACCAGTWATYCGAATSCCGGTTTGGTATTTGCCTGGATAACCGCCTGAGGCMAGGATCACRCAACATGCKGGTCGWGGRTCCCAATCGGGCGCCTCGAGYTCCTCTAGATTGCCTTTACTGCATGCCAACAAGTAAGGCGCCAAATCAGAATCGAAGCGCATCATGAGCACTTCGCATTCGGGGTCGCCGAAGCGCACGTTGTATTCAAGAACCTTTGGACCACCGGCGGTCATGATGAGTCCGGCGAACAGGATTCCTTGAAACGGACGGTCTTCCCGCACCATACCGTGAAGCGTTGGCAGCAAGACTTGACGTTCAATCAAACTGAAAGTGCGTTCACCGATTTCAGGGTTGGGACTAATCGCACCCATGCCGCCAGTATTAGGACCTTCATTGCCATCGAGTAGAGCTTTGTGGTCTTGGCAGGTTGCCAACGGAATGAAAGTTCGTCCATCGGTGAGGCAGAATGCAGAGGCTTCCGGGCCGACCAGGAATTCCTCGACCACGATGGTGCTACCGGCATCGCCGAAACGATTGCCATCGAGCATTTCCCTGGCCGCTTGTTTTGCAGTATCGACATCGGGGCAAATGATGACGCCCTTTCCGGCTGCAAGCCCCGATGCTTTCACCACCAGWGGGAACCGCGCACCYCCTTCTAAATAGGCCACCGCATGGGAKAGGATATTGAAGGAGCGGAAAGCGCCGGTCGGAATCCGATGGCGTACYAAGACTTCCTTACACCAGGCTTTGGAACCTTCCAGCTCTGCAGCYTTTGCATTGGGTCCAAAAGCCTCGATGCCTTTTTCCTTGAGCAAGTCCACTAAGCCATCSACGAGTGGCTGTTCTGGTCCCACAATCACCAGCTCAATCTTATTGCGCTCAGCAAAAGCTACRATGGCTTTCAGGTCAGTGACCGCAAGGTCGACRTTATCTCCATATTTGGCAGTGCCAGGGTTTCCAGGGGCAGTCCACAAGGAGCTGACGCTCTTCGACTGCGAAAGTTTCCAAGCYAGAGCGTGTTCTCTAGCTCCYGATCCGATGAGAAGGATGCGCATTTTCCTATGTATTCTAAGTTCARCCCTTAAGGCAGCGAGCRATGATTTCGCCAGTATCCTTCGACAGYRCYTCGGTAGCGSCAATGCGCTCCATTTCGGWCTGCATSWTGGCTTGGCGGTCGACGTCGAAGCGGCGCCATTGAGAGAAGGCGCCCGCGATGCGTGCCGCCATTTGTGGATTCAGGGCATCGAGTTGGATCACCATATCGGCGATAAAACGATAGCCTTCACCGTCAGCTCCATGAAAACGGAGCTGGTTCCCTGCGAAAGTGCGGACCAAGGAGCGCACCTTATTAGGATTTTTGATATCGAATGCTTCGTGTTCCAGAAGCGCTTTTACATGCTGCAAAGTATCTGGGTGCGAAGAAGAGGCTTGCACTGCAAACCATTTATCCACCACCAGGGCATCCTTGCGATAGCGGTYMRRGAAAGNTCTGCAAACTGGCTTCCCGGCGGTCKGTGTCGTGGTTGACCTGRCAYAAGAAGGCTGCCATRCGCTCSGTCATRTTGTTKGAWGTYTCAAMCTGAACYGCAGCCAACTGCARCTSCGCTTCTCCCTCCAAACTGGTGAGGTAACCAAGGCAAAGGTTGCGTAACTGACGTCGCCCGAYAGCCCGTAGATTGAATTCRTAAGGACCGAGATCCTCRAGGCYTCGATACARCMTCTCRAAGGACTCCTTTAATGCGCCAGCGATACCTTGCACGCAGAGTTTCCGYGCCTGGTAGAGRGCATCGGGGTCGATGACATCCATTTCGGCACCYAGRGTRGAACTGTCTGGCAGCCGCAAAGCATAGGCCTTCAGCGCCGGRTCCAGCTCCAAATCGGCRACCACAGATTGCATGGCGTCRATCAGATGTTGCGGGACTTCCGGAGTCTTCCCYGCTTGCACCTCYGCRACCATTTGYAGAATGACGCGYGCACCYAAGCGCTGTCCGGCATCCCAGCGGTTAAAGCTGTCGCGATCGTGCGCTAACAAGAGAGCTAGGTCTTCATCGGACTGGTCTATGACTAAGCGAACCGGRGCRGARAACCCACGCAGAATCGACGGGATSGGTTCCTGGTCGATGTTCTCGAAGTGGAAYTSTTGCTCCGCTTCTTTCAATTCGAGAATGGTGTTTGCTGCAAGTTCTTTTCCGTCCTTGGCCAGCAGCCCCACCGAAACCGGAATATGGAATGGCAACTTGGTCTCTTGCCCAGGAGTGGAAGCGCACGACTGACGCAAGGTCAAGGTATAGCGAGCGTCGGAGGCGGAGTAGGAACCGCTAGCTTCCACGACTGGGGTTCCAGCTTGCAGATACCAATTTTCAAACTGATCGAGATCGATTTGATTGGCATCGGACATGGCGGCGCGGAAGTCATCGCAACTAACCGCTTGGCCGTCGTGACGTTCGAAGTAAAGATCCATACCTTTACGGAAGCCTTCCACGCCAACCAGGGTGTGCATCATGCGAATAATTTCAGCACCTTTGCTGTACACCGTGGAAGTGTAGAAGTTGTCCATGGCAATGTAGGACTCGGGGCGAATCGGGTGCGCCATGGGGCCGGCATCTTCACGGAACTGCACCGCGCGCAGGCCTTGGACATCTTCAATCCGCTTTACTGCGGCTGAACCCATGTCGGCGCTGAATTGCTGGTCGCGGAATACGGTTAATCCTTCTTTTAAAGTCAACTGAAACCAGTCCTTGCAAGTCACCCGATTGCCAGTCCAGTTGTGAAAGTACTCATGCCCGATTACGGCTTCAATTCCCTCATAATCGCCATCGGTTGCCGTTTCAGGCTGCGCAAGAACATAAGCCGTATTGAATACGTTCAAGCTTTTATTCTCCATGGCACCCATGTTGAAATCTCCGACGGCAACAATGTTGAAGATATCTAGGTCGTACTCCAATCCGAAGACCTCTTCATCCCAAGTCATCGAATTCTTTAGGGATTCCATTGCAAAATCCAACTGCTTCACGTTTTCATGTTCGGTGTAAACATGCAGTGCGACATCGCGACCGCTAGCCGTTGTGAAACTGTCAGAAATGGAACCAAGGTCGCCGGCAACTAGTGCAAAGAGATAACTCGGCTTTACGAATGGATCTTCCCAAACCGTGTAATGCATGCCATCTTCCGCTTCACCGGAAGCTATGCAATTACCATTCGAAAGCAGCACCGGAAAGTCTTCCTTCGAGCCTTCAATCCGCACGGTAAACGCGGCCATGATGTCCGGCCGATCTAGGAAGAAGGTAATCCGTCGAAAGCCCTCCGCTTCGCATTGAGTGCAAAACATTTTCCCTGAACTATAGAGGCCCGATAGTTGTGTATTCTTCTGCGGATACAACCGCACTTCGGTTTGCAATGAGAAGGTGTCGGGCACCATGCCAATGCGCAGCTCCTCCTTCTCATAACTGTATGCGGTGGAATCCAGGACCTCGCCGTCGATGGACAACTTCAGGAGCTCTAATCCTTCACCATCCAGGATGAGCGGATCTTTCCCGCCTCCCACACGGCGCTTGATTTCAAGCCGTGAAGTCACCAGGGTGGAGTCCTTACCAAGCTTGAAATCTAGCGTGACCGCAGTGATTTCAAAGTCAGTGAGACGGTAGTCCTTGCGGAATTTCTCAACGGGAGTGGCCGTTTTCATCGGGCAAGATTCTAACCTGCAATGCACTCTGAGGGTAGCCACGTTGCAACAACTCCGCGTATATGGCGTTGGCCTCCTCTGAGCGGCCGAGGGAATCCAGGTCGAGAATCATGTCACGGCGGACGTCTAAGTAACGCGGGTCCTTAGGCCCGACCTCTGCCCACGACAAAACTGCGTCTTCCGAACGCCCCATGAGGGATTGATGGCGGCCCAGTTGGAACAGAACTTCACCGAACCCTGGTCGGCCTTCCAACACCCGCTGAAGGCCCGCCTCGAAGCCCTCGACGTCTCCCTGGAAGAGACGATCCCAGGCTTGGATAAAGAAATCTCGGGAATCGGTGATGAGGCCGTAGCGTTGGGTCATCTCAGTGGCTGCGAGGGCTTTCATGGAGGATGTATGGATAAAACTCGGTGCTGGCAACTCGGCTTGGCCCTGCAACCAGGCATTGCGGTAACCCAGAGTTTCATCGAAGGCTGCATCGCGTTWYMDSGCRYAAYTCKSGANCCRMGMAKAWNTGYCNCRATTMWSRNNASAAKWSKYKCMAGRKCRGMCCKWKYTTCCACACTCCATGACGCTGCCACTTYCCTTGCAGRCGCCAAGGYTTTGTGCTCGGSCGATAGTTKGCGCTGGTGAATGCGCGCTTCARYTGYARSGCRAACATGGARGTCACCATGCCRATRGCTAANGCCAAAAGGAARGARACCTTGCCATARAGACCYTCRGTRGCGAARAAWCCRAAAGCGAAAAACATCACAAGTAAAATCTCTTCRGTCCAAGTMGGCACCCCTACTTTGGACTCCTTGCCTTTCGCACGCCGCTTCTTAAAGGTTGCCGGCACACCAAAAGAAAACTGCAAGGCATCGTTMGGACASACTTCAATGCACTCCATGGTTTTCATGCAATCGGTGGAGATCACCATGCCAAAATCACGCACTTCTTCATGGACGCGCACCGAAGARCTACACACCGCGGTGCATTTTCCRCACTGACGRCARGCATCGGTRACTCGAATACTGCCWGGTGCAAAAGCATCRGCGACTGAAAGCACCGCRCCATACGGACAGGCGAAAGTGCAGAAGGCTTTGGGCCCCATGAYCTGCACKACATACAAACCRGCAAGAAACAGAGTCAACAGGCCGTCCCAGAACCCCGGAAAGGTTTGCCAGAAGGCTGTGGTGGTCATCGACACCTCGGTCACCCCAGGATGAGGGATRTCGTTTTGCATGCGGAAGACAAAGGGCCACAGGAACATATATACGAACGCMGCAATCGGCACTAAGCGCAACAAGCGCGGSCGAAAGGGACGCACCGGTATATGCATGCGTTTCAAAATCCAACGATAACCGTCTTGTAACGCAAGCAAGTGGCACCCCCATCCACAGAAAAAGCGACCAAAAATCAAGCTGGCTAAAATCGCCAGAGCAAACAGAATYAATCCTGGATTAACCACGCCTTCTTTAGCAAAGGCCATGGACTCGGATGGTTCCAAAGGAGCCAAAACTCGTCCAAAGAAAACCCACCACAGAATATGCAGGAAGATAAGAACCTGAACGGTCAGCAAAACCCAAGCGCGGCGCACTCCCATGCGTTTGGGATTCCAGGACTKGTTGSWTTGATTCATGAAGTTCGGAGGCTTGCCTTCCTAAACAGAGCCTAACGTCCTATGCAATGCTTGCAAAAAAAAGAAGGCCTGGACGGTAAAGYCCAGGCCTTGAAATCTCAGATTTGAGTTACTGAGGAACGTCTGCGGAAACGAACATCAAGCTCGAACCGCCACCTGGCTTAAACAGAATCACGCCAAGCTGAGCTGCAACCGGTGCAGTGTCAGAATGGACGTGGAAACTGTAAGAAGTGCCCCAACGCAAAGCATTGTTGTTTGGGTTAGCGTTAAAAGCTCCGCCTACCCAAGCCTGAACGCGCTGATTGGTGCCAGGGTAAAGACCATCGTAGGAGAACCAATCGGTGTTTACGTAAACTTCGCCACTGTGATACTCCGGATCCACGAAGGACTGAGCGCTAAGATTGGCACCTGCGCTTACTGGAATAGCAATCGCGCGTGCGGAACGATCCGAATCACGGTTGTACACGGTGTAGTCGTAATCCCATCCGCCACCTGCAGCTGCAGTGACTTTGTAACCAAGGTACATGCTGCCGTCGTTTGGAACTGGGATTTCAACAATGGTGACGCCAGGATCAACCGACTTCCATGCTTCAATCGCAGATTCTTCGCGTTGGGTACTACCCACGAAGTTCATGTTGTAAGGTGGGTTGGAACCCGAGATGCTGACTTCCCGCCAGCTAACGTTGTTGTACCCATGGCCTAACAATGCGCTGTCATCACTAGTGATGTACTGCGATTCTGCGAAGTAGCGAGCTCCCCCATTCATGGCTGGGTTAACGTCGTCGTTATCAACGACTAAACGACGTGCAAGAGGGCCAGCCGTCGATCCGCCAAGAATCGGTGGATAAGGAAAGCCACCAGTGTAGGCATTGATTTCCGAACGCGGCCCCAAGTTAGTCTGGAAACCGTTCAGCCAAGCGCTGTATGGATCGGAACACCCAGGGCTTAAGTGGTCGCCACCAGAGCCAGTACAAGTGTTACATACCGAGCCGGTCAGTGCCGTAAAGCCGTGTTTAAGCCAGCTCATGCCAAGCATTTCGAATCGGCCATCCTTCAAGCGATAAAGATTGCTACCAATCACTGGGTGTTGGTTATTGAAGGAAATCCAACTCAGGTTTGAGGTTCCAACATTGCAAGAAGTGGTACCAAAGCTATATGCGCTCTGTCCATTTTGAGTACCGTTTTCATCGAGGTCATGGATATCACCCACGATGACATCTGGATAGGGCCCAGTATGACCGGCAGTACCTTGCTGATTGGCCTGAAGATTATGACCAAAAATGGCCAGGCAGGTGCCGCCTACTAGGGCGACGGGGAGGAGAAAGCGTGTTTGCAACATGGTGCTATGGAACGGGAGTAGAACAGGCCCTTCTTGGAGCCTGGAGAATCAGAAGGGGACATCCTAAGGTACTACGTGAACCGACTCTATAGGCAATAAAAACCCTAAAACATGGGCAATTAGCCGAAAAAGTTTGCAGGAATCCGGATTCTTTGCTCCCCGGTCAGGCGCTTTAAGGCGGCCTCTGCCTGCTGGACTTCGCTCTGGCTGGCGAATGCACCCCAAACCCGATGAAGGGTCCATGGACGCCCTCTTCTGGTGGCCTTGGCACCTCCTGGCAATTCACCATTATGCTGCAACAAGCGTCGGGCCACATCGACCGTGACTCCAACGTAGGTGCGCTGCTCTTGCGTAGACCGCAACAGGTAAAGGCWCCATGCCGATTCCGGTTCAGGCACCACTCTCTACCGTGTCTTTCAGCTCCGACGAAGCACTCGCGTCATCGGCTTGCGGGGCAAAATATAGTTTGACGGTCGTCCCTTTGCCTATTACCGATTCCACCGCAATAGCACCGCTGTGCCCATGGATGATGCCGAGAACACCTGACAACCCGAGCCCTCGAGCACCAGGGCGACGCGTGAAAAAAGGTTCAAAATTCTGCCGCAAATCTTTCTCAGGAATGCCTTCGCCATTGTCATTAATAGCAATCTCAACGAGATCACCCATTTCAGTTCCGCGCGTCAAATAAGATTCCAAGAAATCGCAACTTGGGGCAGGCACGACCTGAACACTCACAACAATCTCCCCGCGATCCTGGCCGATGGCTTGTGCCGCGTTTTGTACCAAGTTCACCATGGCTTGGCGTAACTGAGCGAGGTCAACACGGATAAACGGAACAGACTCTTGAAACTTAGTGCGCAAGCGAATGTTTCGAGGGATACCTAACTCAAGCAAGCGACGCATTTCCAAGACCAACGGTTTTACTTGCGTCAACGCTTTTTCTCCGGTGCCAAATCCTGAATAAACAAAAAGTTGGCGGCAAAGTTCAGAAGCTTCTCGGGCAATCGAAATCGCCCTGTCCAACGACTCCTTTGCTTTCATGGGCGCAGATGAAATATCTTTTCTGGCCATATCCGCGTGTCCAAGAATACCGCACAAGCGATTATTAAATTCATGGGCAACCTTCCCAGAGAGCAAACTCAGGCTTTCAAGTTTTTGGGTTTGAAGAACCTGGGTTTCAAGCGCCAACTTTTGTTCTGCCGCAACACGATAAGGGGTGATATCGGTGCAAACGGAAAAGAAGCCACACACCTTCTCATCGGTCCCAATATCTGGGAGTAAAGCACGATCAAAATTATGTTTCTTGCCATCTGGCATGGACAGGGTTTCCAAAAAAGTAACCGTCTGTCCAGACCGTACTCGGTCTAAGTATGGCTGGATTCGTTGSATGACTTCTTGCGTAGTTAGATTTTCAACTGGAATAGGTAAATGGTTTTCCTCAATATGATGGGTCGCCAGGAAAGCCATATTTCCGTATAGACATTCCAAGTCCATGGAATAATAAGAAATCGCCTGTGGGATCACTTCGGCAATGGTTTGAAACCGTTTTTCGCTCTCCGCCAATTTCCTTTGCGCAACTTCCAAAGAAGTTACATCTTCGACCATGGCTACCACACCAACAACTTTGCCATGGTTGTCATACACCGGGGAGCCATACCAATCACAAAGGATTAATTCACCCGAAGAAGTCAGATTGTGATTGGTGGTGCGCACCCCTTGCTTGCCAGATACAACTTCTAACCATTGATCGGATACATGGATGCGTTCTTCCATAGGGACTAAAAGTTTCAAGCCAGATTGTCCAATGGCCTGTTCCTCGGAGTAGCCAAAAATTTCGCTCGCTTTGCGGCTCCAGACTCTCACTCGGAAATCCAAATCCCATTCCACCAATGCTAAGGGTGAATTTCGAACTAAAAGTTCAAGTCGGTTACGCGCTGAGGAAACATGGCTCGAAAGGCGAATTGCTCGTGCGTTGAGGATGGACAAAGTGATGGCTCCCAAGGAACAAACATTCAAAATCATCCACCAGAGAGCACGGAAATCTCCGGCCCCAATCCGCTCAAAGATTGCCGCTTGCTCAAGTGCTGCAAAACTAGCAGCAGTTAACACCAATACCGACAGGTGTATGGTCAAAAAAGAACCGCATCTGGCCCCAGACCAAAGCAAGGTGAAGCCAGCTAATAGTCCTATCCACATTGGGACTGGCTGAGGCACTAACCATTCAGAAAAAGAAATCAAACAAAGGGAAACAATAAAGACAGAAACAAGGATGCCTTCTTTGGGTTGAGCACCAAAAATCAACCGAGGCCGTAAACGCCATGCCCCTATCAATGGGGCAATCATCATGAACCCGATCGCGGACCGTAACCACCAGAAAATAAAAATGGAAGCAAATCCAGATGCTGGGATTCGTTCACTACCCGGACCTAACCAAACGGCAAACACAGCGGCCGCAGCTCCGACTAAAGGCGCTACCAATCCAACAAAAGCACCGCGCCGCATTTGGCGAATATTGCGGTATCCCTTGCTCCAATCTAACCCACGGCGCAAAAGATATCCGGCGAGAAGAATTTCCCCAGCTTCCCCGGTCGTAAACACCACGGCAAGAGGGTCAAATGGGTTCAAGAAAAAAAACTGTAGGACAAAACTTCCCGCGAATATGCCCCACCAGACTCTCAATCCCCAAATCGCCAACAAGCCGGCTCCGAACCCTATCGCTGGCCAACCAAGCGCGACAAAGTCTTGTCCAAGATAGAAGTGATATCCCAGTGCTCCCAAGCCTAAATGACTTAGGCCGGCAACGACGTATTGCCAAAGGGCTGCTGGTTTTTCTTTTTCCTGAATCACGCTCACTCAGTCTAGCATCTAAGCATTGGGCTTTCGCCTGCTCAACGATAGACTGCTGCCCGCAGCGCCCGTAGCTCAGCTGGATAGAGCATCGGACTTCTAATCCGACGGTCGGGGGTTCGAATCCTCCCGGGCGCGCCATCTTCTTTTAGCCATGAAACAATCCTTTGACCCTCGAAATCGTGACCTCCTAATTAACATTAACGGTGAGCTGTTACACCGAGATGTTGCTGGGATCAGTCCGTTTGATTCCGCAGTACAAGGTGGCGATGCGGTGTGGGAAGGATTACGTGTTTACGACGGACGGATTTTCCGCCTCAATACTCACTTAGACCGTTTATTCCATTCGGCCAAGGCGCTTGGATTTCAAGAAGTACCCACTCGGGACTGCATCAAGCTTGAAATCAAACGCACCTTGGAGGCGAATTCCATGCGCGATGGTTGTCACATCCGGCTGACATTAACCCGCGGCAAGAAAATCACCTCGGGCATGGATCCACGCCTGAACCAGGACGGCCCAACTTTAATTGTTCTGGCAGAGTGGAAGGCTCCGGTTTATGAGACTGGCGGATTAAGTTTGATCACCAGCAGCGTGCGACGCTTTGCCCCCGACATGATGGATCCGAAAATTCATCACGCGAATCTCATTCAGTCGATTATGGCCAAGCTCGAGGCCAACCAGGCAGGCGCGGACGATGCCCTGATGCTCGACGCCCATGGTTTCGTCGCAGAGACCAATGCCACGCATATTTTCATGGTCAAAAATGAGGAGATTTTCACCCCCTTCACCAAAGCATGCCCGGAAGGCGTCACCCGTGATTCGGTGCTGAAACTGTGCGCCCAACATGAAATTTCCGCCACCGTGGCAGATCTTTCCCGAACCCAGTTCTTCGCCGCTGACGAAATGTTCTGCACCGGCACTATGGGTGAGCTGGCTGCTGTGGTGGAGCTAGATGGGCGTTCTATTGGCGATGGCAAGCCTGGCCCGATGACCGCACGCCTTTCTGAGCTATTTCAGGACTTTGTAGCCAACCACGGCGACGAAATCCTGGTCGACTAAAAAGCTTTCTTGGTCTTTTCAAGGACCGGCAGGGCGGCTAAACTCTTCGGCTTGCTGAATGGTGGATGTAGCTCAGTTGGTTAGAGCATCGGTTTGTGGTACCGAAGGTCGCGGGTTCGAGTCCCGTTATCCACCCCAGTAAATCACTTGCGAGAGTGGCGGAATTGGCAGACGCGCTAGATTTAGGATCTAGTGTCTTAGGACGTGGGGGTTCAAGTCCCCCCTCTCGCACCAGTGAACTTCGATGGAAGACTCCCGCTATGCACGCCAAGAGCGTCTACCCCAAATCGGGGCATCGGGGCAATCAGCCCTTCGGGAGCGGACCGTAGCCATCATCGGCCTAGGAGCTTTGGGCTCGGTCGGAGCCGATTTACTCGCGCGTGCGGGAGTCGGCAGATTGTTACTGATTGACCGCGATATTGTGGAGAGGTCCAATCTGCAACGTCAGGTTTTATACACCGACGAAGATGCGCGGCTCGGTTTACCCAAAGCGGTTGCTGCACAAGCTCGTTTGTCGGCTGTGAATCCAGAGGTCGAGCTGGAGGTGCACGCGATTGATCTGACCGCCGAAAACATTCAAGGCGTTTTGGCCGATGTCGATTTGATTCTAGATGGCACCGACAATTTTGCCACGCGCTATTTATTGAATGACTTTGCGGTCATGCAGAGGAAGGCTTTTGTTTATGCCGGAGTGGTTGGAACTTATGGCATGTTAGGTGCCATCGTTCCAGGCGGGCCGTGTTTGCGATGCACTTGGCCCGAACCTCCCGCTGCGGCAGAGTCACCCACATGTCGATCGGCTGGAGTTTTAGGTCCAGCAGTTTCTGTTATTTCCGGATGGGCGGCCGCCGAAGCGATGAAAATCTTGGTCGGTAAATCAGAAGAAGTACATCAGGGTTATCGTTRTTTGGATATTTGGCAAGGAACCCATCAGGCAATTCGTGCGAAACAAKACGAAAACTGCCCGTGTTGTGTAAAGGGCGAACATCCCTGGCTTTCCGGGAGTCGTGGAACATTGGCAGCTCAGGTGATTTGTAGTGGCGGCGCGGTGCAAGTGCCAAGTTCTGGACAGCCGAGCGATTTACCTGCCTTAGCCAAACGCTTGCAGGGCACGGTGGAGAACATCAAGCTCGCCGAGGCCTTCCTGCGCTTTACTTTCGACCAGCTCGACGTCCTCCATTTCGCGGATGGCCGTTCCTTAGTACGTGGCACCGAAGATCCAGCTCGCGCGCGGTCGGTGCTGGCACGCACCTTGGGCTGCTAAAGGAAGCTCTGATTTTGAATGGCGTGGGAGGCCGTGGATTGAAATCGTTTGCCCCAAGGCGCGAATCGAAGGCTGTAGTGTTGCTACCGCCAAGATGAAGCCACGTAGGGGCAGATGATTTCAGCCGCGGAGTCGCCGGCAGACTAAATCAGAGTTTCCTAAACTTAGGGGGTGCAAGCATCCCTCAACTGGAACCGCGCGGCCACTAGCGCAGACCCCTTCCCCGGCGTAGAAGAGGCCTTAATCGAAGGCCTTCACGCACTCCCTGCCGATCGTGGTGCGCACGGCCCCTCCACCAAGGAGCGCCTTTTTGCAACTCGGGTCCGTGCCGCTGAGATCTTTGGATTCTCGCATCCGGAGCGAGTCATTTTCACTTCCGGCGCAACCTATGGATTGAACTTTGCKKTACGCCAAGGGATTGCAGATGGCGCGCATGTTTTGGCATCCGCAGTGGAGCACAACTCCATGCTGCGTCCTCTGCATCATGCACGAGAACGCGGTGTCACCATGGAGATCATGCCCTTTGCTGCAAATGGRCGATTRGATTTAGACAAACTCSAAGCGGCACTAGCCACTGGGAAAGCTAGYTGGCTTTCCTTGTGCACAGCGAGTAACACCATGGGCATTGTGCARCCWTTYGAGGARGCGTGCCRCATGGCGCAGAAAGCAGGAGTTGCCGTCATTTTGGACATGTCCCAAGGTGGCGGACAAATCCCYAWCGATTTGGATTCSCTCGGYGTGGCTTATGCACCRATTGCAGGRCATAAGGGATTRCATGCACCAAGAGGTATCGGYTTRATGTTCGTTGGCAAAGACCARAATCCRMAACCGCTGATTCATGGCGGCACCGGAACCGAAGGCACYATGYTGAACATGCCAACGGAATATCCGGGGTGCTTGGAAGCYGGYACCTCGAACTATCCGGGCATGTTTGCTATGGGCGCGGCCTTGGATTGGATTGCAARTCATCCGCAAGATCTCAATCCCATTCGTGAAAAACTTGCSCGGCTGGAAACATGGTGCCGTGWRCAACCAGGGATSGAAGTTCTGCCGCAGGARCCATGTGATTGGTCGCAYCGCTTRTCKRTTTTGGCYTTGAAGCCAACGGACTTCCCTGCCGAAATGATGGCGCAGTTCATGGCGCAAATGGGTGTCATCGTCCGCGCGGGTTCTATGTGCACAACCCAAGTCCTGGCAGCCGTGCACGCGGAAGAAGGCTTGCTTCGGTTGAGCCCTCCGCTGGACGCAACCGATGAAGACTTTGCCCGCGTGCAGGAAGCCATGGAGCAATCTTTGGCGGCCTTTGCCTAATCATGGCTGCCCCCTCCTTCCCCTGTGACGCAATCTTGCTTGCAGCCGGTTCTGGACGACGCCTTGGACTCCCCAAAGCCTTCCTCGAACTGAAAGGAACCTGGATGCTCCCGCGCCTGGTCAATGCCCTGCTCGCTGGCGGATGTCGTTCGGTCAAGGTGGTGGTGCGTGAACAAGATGTCGCGCAACTGGAACGCCGGATGTCTTGGGATCAGGCAACTCTGGTGGTCAACCCCACGCCGGATGCCGGACGCACTGGCAGCGTGTTATACGGCCTGAAGTCCTTGACCACTTCCGATGCCATCATGATTCATTCCTGCGATATTCCTCTGCTAAGCGCCGATGCCGTACAACAGTTACTCCACGGCTGGCGCAAATGTGAATCTCCAGACACGGTTCTAGCTAGGCTCACCACTCCCGGTGGCAAGGGCGGTCATCCCTTGCTGCTTGGCGCCGATCACGTTGCCAAGCTCAGCACTTTCAATGCTGATCAACCGCTGCGCAACCTACTACGCGATGCTCCCGATGCGGTGCTTAATCTTGTGCGCCGCGGCGATCCAGGTCCGTTTTTGGACGTGGATACGCGCGAGCAGCTGGAGCTTTTGGAGTCTTTGCTTTAGGGAGACTTTATTGCACCACACCCGACACAGGCTCGGTCATGCGTGCTGAAGGGCCGTCTAATTCGACACCTTGCACATAAACCGTGCGGCCAATGCTATTGACAGGCAAAGTGATGGTCAGCGAAATGGTTCCAGAAATATCCGGCGTTAATGGAAACGGTGGAATAATAAAGACCGGACTCGCTAAGCCTAAATCTCCAAAAATGGTTGGCGTGGTTCCTAGGCCAGCAATCGAAAGCGCAAAGTGACCGCCGGTACCTGCGCCCATGCTGGTCATGACGAAAGTTGCATATGCGCCAGCTTGAAGCATGTCAATCTCAGCGGAGGGCGCTGCTGGGTTGTAATAAAGCGTGCCATTCCATTCCCGAAAGGAGAAGGTGCTGGCCCAGCCAGATTTTCCAAAATAGGTCTCAAGAGTCAAATCTGCGTTCGAGAAAATCGTGGGACCACCATTTGTATAGGAAACCGAACCAGTTGGTACATCTACAAAAATTCCATATAAAACGCCTGATTCAAAGATGACACCATTATCTGCAAAACTAACATTTGTCGGTAATCCTGCGCCTGCACCGATTCCGCTTGCGTTGCCAATTAAAGTCCAAGCAGCAGAATTCGATTCAAACCCATTACAGGTTCCAACCTTGTACCAAAGATTGACATCGACGTTAGAACCTAGGGCGGAGATGTGTAAATCTAAACATTCAATGGTCATGTCTAGGTTCGGCGTAATGTCGAACATGTTTCCGCCAGAACCATTGCCAGCTAAATAGTGCGTCGTCAGGAAGGTGTCGGTGCACCCAGTACCGAGATTCGATTGCCCCCCCCCCGACAGCGTGGGCGAAGAAATCTGGCCATCGTCTTGGCGATTCACCGTCTGAGCCTGCATATCGGTGGCGGCAACAAAGAGAAAAACGCCTGAAAGTAACAGGCTAGAAATGTTCGGGAGGAGATTCATGGTGATTAGGGACTAGCTTTGAAGTCTACGCCCAGAAAAGGGACTCTGTTGGAGTTTCTTGAACAATTACCGCGCCCAACGGTAATCACCGCTCAAAAGGAACTCTGCAAGATCTCCGTAGAGCACATGGTCGATGGCGTAATCCTTAGGCAGGATTTCCAGGCTTTCAAATCGCGTGGAAATCGTTCCACGATTCTTGGCCTCTAAACTTCCGCCTGTCAACAAATAGGCGGTCCATCTTGGACCTTCCGAATCCAAATATCCAACCCAGCCGCCATTTAAATCACGAATCCATTGTTGTAACCAATAGCTGCGCAGGAAGTCATCTTCAAATCCGCGGTTCGCGAACTTCCAAACCGGACTGAGGCGTTGCCGCTCCAACCCGTTGGCATTGGCGAATGCTTTCTGAAGAAGCTCGCGGTCGGCTTCTAATCCACCCAAGGCGAGGATGGTACCGGCAGCCCATTGCTTCTCAAAAGATGTGCCGGATTGAAAAGCAACACGCGCCAGAGCCAAATAGGAGCGCGCGATTTCTCTCGCCTTGCTCAGGTTTCGGTTTGCTAATCCCAGGATTCCAGCAACCTGATGCAATTCTAACTTTGAACTCTGCGGCCCAGGCATCTCCAACTCTAAGTTTCCGGCCGCCCCCCACAACCACGCCTGTTCGTCCGCCCCAACTGCTCTGGTGCGGTAATGATGGAACAAAGCTTGGCGCTGATCAGGAGAAACCTCGTAGAGACAAAGCACCAGGCCGACATGATCGCCCACCAAAGCCAACTGCTTCAACTCTTCAACGGTGCGCGCTGGGAGGCGGCGTGCAGTGATTTGCCAAAGTCCTGGATGCTCCATTCCCTTTGAGTCACCAAGATCCGCGGCCCGCAACGAGGCTTYTCTCGGGTCTGCCGAAGTCAGGAACACTACCGCCCGTGATAAGACACTATCGCCGAGTGCTTCCTCACCATTCAAACAACGGCCGGCATCTAACAAGGCAAGCAAGGCATCGTCCTTTTTCCCGGCAATCAAACTTGGCCATGGTTCCACGGTCAACCTCTCCGGCCGAGTTAACAAGCCAGCTAACAAGCAACCCTGTTCAAATGGGGTAGCCCCTCGATTTAAATCTCGGCTTGCATCTTCGCCTGCCTGCGGATGGAAGGATCCATACAAAAGCAATGCAAATGCCCGCAAAGGACTTGCCTTTCGGCCCCGACGAGCTGCTCGCTCAACAAGTTCGTAAGTTTGCGGCGTGCCCATTAAGCTCGCCGAGAGGAGTAAGGTTCGTTGATATTGAGCAGTCCCCTTGCCGGCTTCATTTACTAGCCACTTTTCAGTCCGCTCATCGCCCGAGGCAATCTCGCGGGCAGCAGAGAATCGCGCGACCACGTCATCGGAAATCAAAGCACGTTGCAAAGCCTCGGAAGGCTCTTGCAAACAAGGCAGTAGAAAAAGTGCGAAGGTGGAAAGAAGCATGTTGCTCTCTCCACCCAGCATATCCGCTTGCGCAGCAATTACTCCACAAGGAAAACCAAAGGAGTACTCCAGCCGCCGCCATGGGCATACACCTGATACCAAAGGGTGGCCGACGTCATCCCTGCAGGCAGATTCGGGGCTTTGGTCTGAAAACTGGCGGTGCCACTGGCATCTGTAATGATTTGGCTTGCACTCCGCCCTGGCCAGCGGTGTAGCGGACGCGCATTCAAATCCAAAATGGTGTATCCAGCTCCCCCACGGTTGCTGCTTGAGATCTGATACATGGGACCGGCCATGCCGCTCAAACGAATACCTGCTTCCGCATGGCGCATCCGCAACTGAAAGCTCTCATCAGGATTCAAGTAATTCACATCGGTGGACAAGAGGACGGGTTGCTTCATTTCCTCAGGAATAAAACTCAAAGCATCAATCTCGGTTGAGATTTGAAAACCCCAGTCATCCTCCTCCCACCCCTGAAGGATCTCGCCATTATTCGAGGCGCTGAATACAGTGGCATCGATGGCACTTGGTGATTGCACCGTGAATAGAAGATCACCGCTGACCGGGTGGAAGGAAAGGGACTTTACATCACCAATGGATGACGTGGAGCCGGTGGCGTTTTCCACCCAAGCCTGCACTTGAAGTTCATCGGCGAACCGGGTGATCACACCAGTGGTAGCATCCCATTGCAAAATATCGCCATCTAAAACATCGCCGACTACGGTTCCGTTCAGGCTGTCTTTGAAAGTCACCAAGAAGACGTTGTCGGAAACCACTGTGAGGCCATCGATGTCGAGAGTGCCACTCACCGGAAGGAGGGCTGCATCTAAAGCCCCTTCACTGTGCATAATTTCAATCCCTCCGAAACGAGAAAGGCGCAAGATGTCGCCATCTTCGAATCCCTGAAAATCGCGGTCGGAAGAAAAGACGAGGTCGAAAATGCTATTCGGATTACCCGGGATTTTCGGGAGGTAGGCCAAGGCATCGACCCCGTCCGGCAAGTCGAATAGGCCATCGCCGTCCATGTCTCCCAAATGGCTCATCCATGTTTGTTGGGGAGCAAAGACCCGCGCCCAGACATCGGCGTCGGAGCGGCGCAGAATGGCCTCATCTCGACAAATGGTATCTTGAGGTAAGCGGGAATCGGCACTGGTCGATGCCAAGGCCTGAAGCGAGGGCGGCTGCCCCTGCATGGCGAAAAGTAAAGCGAGAGTGGTAACAATCATGTCGCCTGGAAGACGGAGAAGCTTCCGCCTCGACACGTTGATATCCTGCCAGCATGTTATTGGCCATCCTCCTGCAGATTGTGACCTTGCTTCCTCCAACTCCAAGCTCCACCGCGACGCCCGACGCCAACTATCTGAAGGACATTCAAAAACTTGCTGCTGAGGAAACCTGGCCACTTGCCGCAACCGATGCCTTGGCTCCCAAGCAGCCTAGTCATCGCGCCGCCCTTGCAAATCTCCTCCACCAAGGAACTAACGCCGAAGTACGGCTCACCACTATTCTTGGTTCCGGTTGCGATGGCAGCTCTCCACTCGGTTACGCATTCTGGCGACGCGGTGCCTTGGAATTCGAGGAAGCCAAAACTATCGCGTGTCTCCTGGCCCCGGCAACCGTCCCTCCCGATGTCCTCCCTCTACTCGCTTGGATGGCCATTGACCCTCACCGCAGCCTACCCATCCGTGCAACAGCACTCGCACGCTTACTCGACGCCGATCAAGTCCAAACCTGGCCTCTGGTTCATGCGATGTTGCGTACTGGAACGGCAGAAGATTTGGTAACTGAGAAAGCCAACTGGAATCGCAGCGGACGTTATGAATTACCAAAACGAATTCTTTTGCTTTCCATTCAATCTCTGCTGCAACGGCATCAGATGGAGTCCACGGAATTCGAGCCTAATGCGGCATGGGGATTACAATTCGAACAACTCCGCAACCTAGACAGCGTNATCAAAAATATTTGGAWGGCAAAAATCCCCCAAGCAACTCGAAGCACTCATCCGTGGAAGCGACTTCTGCTGTTGTCCGTAAATGGAAGCGCCCATGCACGATCTGCGCATCAGCTTTTATTGCCTTCTACCTGGCCCATAAAAANTGCGGCCTCCCAGTAAAGGGAGGCCGCAAAGTTGAGAAGAAATCTTCTCTTACAGAACCAGCTCGGCAAGCGAGTTGGTCAAAGTTCCCGATCCAAGATCTACACCTTGAGTGTAGAGAGTGGCACCAGCAGCGCCACCAGGTACGGTTGGGGAGAAGCTTGCGTTACCAGAACCGTCAGCGGTCAAGGTTGCAAGGGTGGTGATTGGAGCACTCATGTCTACAAGACCGTATGGGGTGGCGGTAGGACCAGCGCCAGCTAGGGAGTAGCCAAGAATGACGGCACCACCAGCGCTTGCGCCAGTTACGGAGAAGTTTGCAGTCGCACCAGCAACCAAGTTGGTAATGCTGTAAACCAAGCCACCACCAGCACCAGACTGATCGTCAACAACAACGTTATCGACCCACCACTCTTGCGCGAAGTCGCCAGAGAAGTGAACACCGATTTGGACGGAATCACCGATAGCAACACCAAGGTCAACAGTTGGGGAGTAGGTGTCACCATTGTTCAAAGAGGTGTCGATCCAAACGATAATCCAACCGCCACCATTAACATTGATTTCCATGGTGGAAATACCATTTCCAATCGAGCTCGGGTGGTTCGCTAACCATTGAGCCCAGTTTGTTTCCCCATCGAAGTGGAGGAAAGCATCCGGGGTGGTGATGACAAATGCTGGGGAGATCAGCCTATTATCGGACTGGCCGTTAAACTCATCTTCGTGCCAAGCACGATCGCCGGAGGAAATCCAGCCTGCGGAACCGGTATTACCGTTGTTATTTACCATCGTCCAACCTGCAGGAGGCACTACGCCACCATTGAAGTCCTCGGAGAGGTAAGTTGTTTGGGCAGAAAGGCTGCCAGCGAATGCCATGACGGCAAGGGAGGTTAAAATTTTCATCACTAAAGGTTCTCCTGGAGAGATTGAGGAAAGGGGGATTATGGGCTTAGGGATTCCATCCTGAAAGATGGACATATTCGACTTTACAAAAAAATCGCTTGGTCAACCGCTTTCCTCGGATATTTACGGGCTCCATATCCTCTTCCTTCATTCAGTAAGAGATGGCCACGAAAAGCAAAGGAAATTGGCCTCATTGGCTGAAAAGCTAAAAATCCCAAAAATGGAATCGAGGCATGAGACAAGTCACATCGTTTGAGGGAATTAAATCCACGCACACAAAATCTTGAAAGATTCATCAAACAATGGCATCTCAAARCTAGGCCACAAAAAATGCGGCCTCCCATGAATGGGAGGCCGCAAAGAWGAGAAGAAATCTTCTCTTACAGAACCAGCTCGGCAAGCGAGTTGGTCAAAGTTCCCGATCCAAGATCTACACCTTGGGTGTAGAGAGTTGCACCAGCAGCACCACCAGGTACGACTGGGGAGAAGCTTGCGTTACCAGAACCGTCAGCGGTCAAGGTTGCGAGGGTGGTGATTGGAGCACTCATGTCTACCAAACCGTACGGGGTGCTAGTAGGACCAGCGCCAGCAAGGGAGTAGCCAAGAATGACTGTGCCACCAGCGGTTGCACCAGTAACGGAGAAGTTAGCGGTCGCACCAGCAACCAAGTTGGTAATGCTGTAAACCAAGCCACCAGCACCAGACTGATCGTCAACAACTACGTTGTCAATCCACCACTCTTGAGCGAAGTCGCCCATGAAGTGAACGCCGATCTGAACACTTGCGTTTCCAATGAATGCAGCGAGGTCAAGAGTCGGGGAGTAGGTGTCACCACTGTTCAAGGAGGTGTCAGTCCATACGACAGACCAAGTCAAGCCACCGTCGGTGGAAACTTCCATGTTGGAAACGCCATTACCGAAGGAGCTTGGGTGGTTCGCCAAGTAGTTAGCCCAGTTGGTCTCACCATCAAAGTGAAGGTAAGCCGAGGTTGCAGCGCTAAGGTCGAAGGCAGGAGAAACCAAAGTGTTGTCGGTTTGACCGGTACCACCACCTTCATCTTCGTGCCATGCGCGACCAGCACCATCTGCAATCCAACCGGCGGAAAGAGGGTTCGCGTTGTTGTTGACCATCGTCCAACCGGCAGGTGGTACTGCACCAGCATTGAAGTCTTCGGAAAGGTAAGTTGTTTGGGCAGAAAGGCTGCCAGCAAATGCCATGACGGCAAGGGAGGTTAAAATTTTCATCACTAAAAGTTCTCCTAGAGAGACTGAGGAAAGGGGGAAGCAAGCAGGGGTGAATGCTATGGGATTCCATCCCGAAAGATGGGCACATTGGACTTTACAAGGAAATCGCTATTGCCCAACCGATATTCTGCCAAATATTTCGGCCGCCATACCCCCTACCCGCGTTCAGTGAGATTTGAGCAACAGAATAAATCTGGAACGGCCCCTTTGGCTTAATAACCCAAAGAGGCCGTAAATTGTATCAGGGCATCAAGCGTGTCATCGTCCTTGGGAAAGGAATGCACTCACGCACATGCTCCACGCCGGTAATCCACGAAACCGTGCGCTCCAAGCCAATGCCAAAGCCGCCGTGCGGGACACTGCCGTATTTGCGCAAATCCAAGTACCACTTAAAGGCTTCTTCGGGGAGTTCGTGTGCGTGAATCCGGTCGAGCAGGACTTGTGCATCTTCCTCACGCACCGCTCCACCAACGATTTCGCCAGCGGTCGGTGCAATGATGTCCACACCAAGCGCATGCCCTTCCCCATCTTGCTTCATGTAGAAAGCTTTAATCTCGGCTGGCCAGTGAGTGACCATGACTGCRCARCCATAGTGCTCCCCCAACATGGTTTCRTCMGGRGCRCCWAGRTCRTCGCCMGGYTTAAASTCRGAYTCATACTTGCCCTCYTTCTGCCAYTGCATSAGTTGYTCGGCRGCATCGTCRTAGGTCAGACGMGGGAACTCRCGGTCCCASGAACGWAGTARTTCAGGRTCMCGYTCYARGTCCTCWAGRTCYTGCATGTTGTGYTCTARRACTTGCTGCAAGGTGTAGCGCAACATGTTCTCGGCGACATCACAAACATCTTTAAGATCGGCGAATGCAATTTCTGGCTCAAGCATCCAGAACTCGGTCAGGTGACGACGTGTTTTCGATTTCTCGGCTCGGAAAGTCGGGCCAAAGCAATACACCTTACCCAAAGCCATGGCGCTGGCTTCGGCATAAAGTTGACCGGACTGAGTGAGGTAGGCGGTCTCATCGAAATATTTGGTTTCGAATAGTGTCGAGGTTCCTTCACACGCATTGGGTGTAAAGATTGGCGAGTCGACACAATAGAAGCCATCGTTATCTAAGTAGTCGCGGAAGGACTTCAGAATGCGGTGGCGAATGCGAAGGATGGCCATTTGACGCTTACTGCGCAACCAAAGGTGCCGGTGATCCATAAGGAAACCAGGACCATGCTCCTTAGGGGTGATTGGATAAGGTTCTGCAACCTGAATCACCTCTATGTCGGTCACTACAATTTCGACACCACCCGGCGCGCGGTCGTCGACCTTCGCCGTGCCATGAATGATCATGGACGACTCTTGAGTCAACCCCTTGGCAGCTTCAAAAACTTCTTCTGAAACTTGGTTCTTCATCACCAAGCATTGACAGATGCCGCTGCCATCACGCAACAACAGGAATAGCATTTTGCCTTTCCCGCGCTTGTTGTAGAGCCAGCCTTTCAGAGTGACGGCTTCACCGTCGTGGGATTTCAGATCTTTTACGCGAACCAAGGTATTAAGGAAACGATGAGTAGGAAGGGTCAAGGCTGACTTCGGCANTGTGATCATCGACCACTTGCACCGCGCCTTGCACCATGACGCCTTTGCGCACGGCATGGATTAAAACGGAAACAGGATTTTCTTCGAGAGCCCCGTCTTCACTGTCGATGACCACCGAGATGTACCCCTCTTCACGCAAAAAACGCGTCACTAAGGCACGCACCATTTGCACACGAGAGGGAGGTTCTCCTGGAGCTGCAACCGGAACGGCAATCACATCTTCTAAGCGCACTAAGTCCTGATGCAGTTGTTCAAGTTCAGCGCGGACATCGTCCACCGCCAAAGCTTCTAACTCTTTGGCCAAAGCCTGCACTCGGTCAGGTAAGAACGCTAGCGAACTCAACTCCTTCATGCGCTCCTCCATGCCAGCCATGCGACCATGCACGCGCCAAATCAAGGCGCATGCTGCTCCAAGCAGCAAAAGGACGACGACGAGAAGGATGAGTTCCATGGTGCGTTGCGCAAAGTTGCGGGCCTAAGGATACCGTTCTCGGCATCCAGGCTCCAGCGCAGCCCTCCGAACGTCTAAGATTGGACACCAATGAGAGCACGTCTCCTGTTTAGCGCTGCATTTGCCCTACTTTGCCTCCCCCTCTTTCTGCTTCAGGCCGACGCCGTGCAGCTCGAGGCGCAAGCAGTCCAGGCGCTCCTTGCCGAATTAAAGCCTGGGCAGGATGGCACCTTGGTGGTCCACTGGCAGGCTCCCGACGATGACCGCCTAGCGGAGCAAGAATCTGCCATTCGCGCTGCCGTTCGCCTGAATCAAGATGTAGTGATCCAACGCGATTCGGAACGCCATACATTTTCCATTCAGTTCCAAGCTGATGGCCCAACCACCCAGGCGAATGTGGCGGCCGAAGCCGGTCGACTAAAAATCCTTGTAGTAAAAACTCTGGGAGCACTGCTGATTGATTTCAGTCTTCCAGAGGATGCCTCCTTAGCCTTTCAGTGGACAGAGGATTCTGGGGGATCGCCGGAAGCCCAACTTGCAGCCTTAGCATCCACGATTTCATTGCCCGAAGATATCCATTTCGGATGGGATGACAGCGCGAACCACGCGACATTGGAACTAGGTGATGGCGGAGTTTTTACCACCCTTCATCTTGCCGAGGTCGAAGGGGAACTCACTCTCCTCAGTGAAAATCGTGACGGCGCCTCTCACATGGGATCCAAGCTTTCCTTGATTCCACCGCTTCTTGCCATCTTGCTCGCCTTTCTTACCCGCCGGACGATTTTATCCTTGAGCCTTGGCGTGCTCATGGGCGCAATCATTGCAGTGAAGGGTGCCGGTTCGGCAAACTTCTTCGGCGGACTGGTCCAGTTGTTATTCGGCCAGATTCTATGGAATGAAATCCTTAACGACTCCTTTCACTTATACATTCTTGGCTTTGTGATTCTGCTGTCATCGACGGTGGCCGTAATCACACGCATGGGCGGCATTGACGGCATGGTGCAATCCTTGGTGCGCTTTGCCAAAAGTTCGCGCAGCGTACAGGCGGTTGCCTACTTTTTGGGATTAAGTATTTTCTTCGATGACTACGCAAACACTATCGTAGTCGGTAACTCTTGCGGTCCGCTGTTTGATAAACAAAAAATCAGCCGCGCCAAACTTGCTTACATTGTTGWCRGMRCMKCMGSGMMAGTTGCAGGAGTTGCAGTTTTAAGCACCTGGGTTGCCTACCAAATCAGCACCTTCGCACCACAGTTACCGACTGTCGGCATGAAGGAATCAGAAGGCTATTCGCTTTTCCTGGAGACCATCCCCTACCGCTTTTATTGTTTGCTCGCCATCTTCGTGGTTGGTCTGATTATCTGGTTGCAGCGCGATTTTGGCCCTATGTTGAAAGCCGAGCGTGCTGCGCGCGGGAGCGATGGCGAATCGTTTGACGGATCCGCCATTGACGATGAACGCATGGAAGCTAAGCCCGGGATTCGAGCCCTTGCACGTAACGGTTTGCTCCCCTTAGGCACCATGATTTTCGGCACGGCCCTCCTCATTTACCTATACGGCGCGAGCACTGTGCACCAAGCCGCAGAACAGGGTGATGCCGATTCCATCAAGGCCGTCCAAGAAGGAGGCGGGCTCTGGTTACGCACAGTGCTTGGAGCTTCTGATAGCACCAAAGCCATTTTCGTAGGCTCGCTTTGCGCCTTTGTTCTGGCAGTCCTTTTAGCACTCGGTCAACGCATACTTTCGGTTGGCGAAACCATTGTCACAGCATCGAAAGGCGTGAAAGTCTTATTCAAAGACGCAGTCATGGTTTTGATTCTGGCGTGGTCGATTGGCGCGATTTGCGTGGAAGTCGGCACCGCTAATTACCTGGTGGCCATGTTCCAAGACCTGATGTCACCGCAATGGCTACCGATTATCTTATTCATCACCGCATGCTTTGTTGCCTTTGCAACCGGAAGTTCATGGACCACCATGGCTATCTTGCAACCCAACGTGGTGCTTCTTGCMNATCAATTGGGTGAGCAAACGGAAATGGGCGGACATCAGCTGTTGGTCCTTTCGATTGGTGCGGTCCTCGAAGGCGCAATCTTTGGTGACCATTGTTCACCCATATCCGACACCACTGTGCTGAGTTCCACAGCATCAAGATGTCAGCACATAGAACACGTGCGCACCCAAGCTCCTTATGCCCTCATGACTGCTGGAGTGGCCATCACCCTGGCCTACTTGCCGGTTGCTCTGTGGGGTGTTAGTCCTTATGTCTGCCTCGGCATCAGCGCCGTCGCCCTGCTCATCATCCTCCGCATCTTCGGACGCTCCGCCCTCTCCCCTGCAAAAGCATGAATCCACTCACCTGGTTGCGCCCCGTTCTCCCACTTCTCGGGGGCATTTTACTTGCATGCTTAGTGCTAGGCAGTTTCATTTACATGCAGAACCCGGCAGACTTGTCGTGGCTGCATTGTGTTGGAGTCATGCAGGTTCTAAGTTTGCCTATCGGCCTGCTTTCGGCAGTGGTCCTAGGCTTCATCCTGCGTGGACGAGAAACACACAACACCACCAGCCTTGGTTTGCTATTAGGGGTTTGGGTCGTTGTTGCGCCTGAAATCGCATTCCGGATTCTTCCAAGATCCATGGTTCAATGGGGCGGTTATGGCTTACTTCTCATAGTGCTGGCCTATCTTCTCGTTGCCAAGCCCAAGTTCATTTTCAGCTTCCATAGATGGGTTCCTGCATTTGGTGTGGTTGCCATTCTCATGTTGGCCGCAACCTTTCTGGTCAAAGGCCCGCCGCCGAGCATGGGTTCGCTTCCACAACAAACCGCGGTGGATGCCCCCAAGGACGCGCCGAACCTTGTATTAATTGTGCTCGACACCTTGCGCGCCGATCACCTGGGTTGTTATGGCTATGACCGCCCCACCTCGCCTAATCTTGATCGCTATGCAGCGGAAGGCATGCTTTACCGCCATGCGAATTCGGTTGCGAWTCACACSGGGCCGTCGCACGCCACTATGTTTACTGGCATGTTGCCATCGGAGCATGGATTGATGAGTGCGGTTTCCGGCATGCCGACACGTATGCCGACTCTAGCCGCAACTTTGRCCGATGCGGGTTACAGCACCGCAGGATTRACATCGAACTTTGTGTTACGCAGCCGCAATGGTTTCAATCGTGATTTTGACATTTACGATGACTCCTTAGTCCTCGCTAATTCTCTAGGGCGCTCTGCTCGTTTACTGGCRGACTCCAGYGGCGTTGGYTTGGTATACGGTGCTAGCGGACGTCGCAACACCGAYATGAACCATGCGTTTGGACATTACACGCGTCCACACAGCGTMAATGGCGACMKCACCACGCGCAATGCRATYCGTTTGGTCGACSGTATGGCGRARAAAGAAGCRCCCTTCTTCCTTTTYGCCAACTACATGGATGTGCATACTCCCTATCAAGCRCCGGGCGACGCAATGGATCGCTTCCTAGAACATGRTCCGGGGCGGTTTAAGAACCGCATGAAAAACCTTGCCTTCCAAAACCGTTTCGACAAACTTCAAGTCGAGCTGGAAAAGGGTGAAGACYGCGCGGAAGAAGTTTCAGCACTCATGGACCGGTACGATGCCGAAATCGCCTT
Source organism: Planctomycetota bacterium (assembly GCA_002746235.1). Classification (GTDB taxonomy): domain Bacteria; phylum Planctomycetota; class UBA1135; order UBA1135; family UBA1135. Next base: position 16,489 of record NVWJ01000006.1, on the reverse strand, counting down.
TGTCGATGCACAACTTCCACCCTTAATGGAGCACTTGCAAAAAGTAAGCGATGCACAAGGGCGGAAATTGTTGGTTGTCATTACCAGCGACCACGGTGAGGGTTTTGGCGAGCACAAACTGTTGGCTCACGGACATGGCTTGTGGCAAGAAACTCTGCATGTACCGCTCATCACTTGGGGGAATTTGTCGCCCAAAGGTGTGGTTGACGAAGATGTGAGCCTTATCGACTTGGCTTCCACCTTTACCGCCGCTGCCGGATTAAAGGAACTCGGTCGAAGCAAAGACTTGCACGCTGGATTAGAGCGTGAGCTTGGTCACTTGCTGGCGGAAGAAGGTCCATCGCGTAGCTTGAGTCACTTCGCTCCCATGTATCGGGTTGCGCTGTACAGCGAAGGGCACAAGATCATTTACAACGTCGAGGAAGAAGCGGAAACTTTCGCCGCCTTAGGCCTGTTCGATTTACGCGCTGATCCTTTGGAGCAATCACCCCTGGGAAATGCCGAGGTGGTTAACTTCTCCGAACGCCTAGACGATTGGACCGATAGGTGGTGGCGCTTGTACTTAGCGGGACGCGAGATAGAAGCCGGAACGGAGCTGAACTCCATGGACGCTGCAATCCTTGCCGAACTCGGCTATACCTCAGAATAATTTGCTTCGCCTTCGCTGGGTATTTTCATCCAAGCGAGGGCGGCACAGACGGCGGCAAGCATGACTGCCAAGACCGCCCATAGCGAAACCTGTGGAAGACCGGCGTCACGGGTCGCGGAGAAACCAAAGCGACTCGCATCAATGGGTGCTTGCGCCAAATATTCGCGTGCGTCGCGGGGTGGATTCGCTGCATTAATCGATGCGCGAATCACCTGCGCCAATCGTGCCACTTCTTCGGGAGCAGGCTCATGACTCCAGGACAAGGAATCCGTCATGGCCTGCATGACTTCTCTCTCGCGATCGATTTGTAACATAAGGGCAGGCCCAGAAGAAAGTTTTGCACTTGGCCAAGCTGCCAAAGCAGCGGCTTGCCAAGCAGAATTTGCGCCGTCAGGAAGTTGAATGCGGATTTCTGGAAGTGCCCAGTATTCCCCAACCCCCTCCGTCTCCGCAAAATCTTTGGCGAAGATCAAATGGATGCCATCGTGAATATTGGCAACCGAAACCACCGTGCTTCCAGCTGCGCCAACAAGGACTTCCGAATTCCAAGTACCACTTTGTAGCCTAGCGGGGACGGCGCCTTGTTTAGCCCAGTGCACCCGCCATTCGCTTGCATTCATGGGTTGCGCGCTCAGGATGACGCCGCGTATTTCGTTCTGACTTAAGAAGGCTTGGTTATTCCAATGAATCCATTGCGGAAGACGGTGCGGACTTGGCAAATCAGTCCACACAGTTACGGTTGAATTTTCGGGCAGGCGTTGGATGGCTTGAAGAAGGTCAGCTTGCTGAATCGACTCGGTTGCACTTCCCACGACAACGTGATTCCTATGGCCAGCTGGGCTCGCAATCGACGCTCGCAATACGGAAGCACTTTGGTCTTCCAAGAGGACGGCTTGCAAGTTCATGCCGCCGGCAGAAACCAATGCCGCAGTAGCACCAAGGTAAGCAAGCAGGAACAGCCAAAAGGAGAGTGGTCTTTTCTTTTCTGGAGTTTCACCAAGGGAAGTTACAGCAAGAAAGGGGGCAAGACCACCTACGGCATGTTTGCTTGGTCGTTGTTGACGTCGCAAGAACAGGAAGGGAAGGAACAGCAAAAACGCTGCATATCCAGGTAAGAACTCAAAGAACTGCATGCCGCGCGGCCCTCCTTAATAGATTCGCTGCGTCGCCCTTTGATGCTTCGCAAATCAGTTCTTGCGGATGCAAGCCGGCATGCACAAGAGCATCGCGCTGGGTAGCACGAAACGCTTGCCATGATTCTTGAAACTTCGGGTACTGGTCCGCCAGATTTACATAAATCGGGTGCCCGCCTTCCACCGGATGCAACTGCATAGGTTTTTTCGGTGGGGCATTTTCCTCAGGCAGAATCAAGCTGGTCCATTGGCACTGCTGAAAAGCTGGAGTGAGCGCGGCCCAGGGTTGCAGCGCATCGGCGGTGCACCATGGGTCACTCAAAACATGCAAACGGCTACCGGATTCAGGACGATGCTTCAGCGATTGGAAGACATCGGAACCGGAAGGCGAGCAAAGGTTTTTGAGGAATGGAAGGACTGCAGCACGGCGCGACCAACCGGAAAAACGAGCCGGTTGGGTGGCGTCGGAAAAAATGAGGACGCGGGTCCCTTGCTCCAAGGCTAACCAGGCGAGGGCTAGCGTCAGGCGGCGCTGGGCGATGTCACGATCTTCACTTGCTGGCGCCATGGATGCGCTGCGATCCATCACCAAACACAACTGCCCTCCACGTTCTCGCTCTAGCCCTCGCACCATTGGATGTCCGGTACGTGCCGTAGCGCGCCAATCCACATTGCGTTTGCTGTCACCTAGCTGCCATCGGCGTCGCTCAAAGCCTGGCACCTGGTCTCCCCGATGCGCATCTGGTCGTTCCCCCATCATGCCCATCTTCCGACGTGCACCTTGCCGCGCCAGCTCATCGAAAAACTCAGAGGGGAAGAGTTCCGATGTCATGCCATAAGGGGTTGTCCGATGGGATCACCGACGGTGGCACCATCCGCAAACACTAGATTGCCGCGTAAGAACACTTGTTCGGGAAAACCGCGCAGTTCACGCCCCACGTAAGGACTCCAGCCAGAGCGTGACAGCAAAGTCGTTTCATCGACCACTCTCTTCTGGCTTGGATCCACGATAACGAGGTCTGCATCGAGCCCCAGCGCGAGCCGACCTTTTTGGACGAGCGCAAATTCATCTGCCGGCCCTTGGGTAACGGCATGCAGGAATGGCTCTGGCGAGCACTGATGTAAATCAGCAGCGGCGAACATGAGAGGAAGTAGCAAATCGATGGATGGAAAGCCAGACGGTGCTTTCTGGTAAGGCCGGTCCTTCTCGTCTAACGGATGAGGCGCATGGTCGGTTCCAACAATCGGCAACATTCCTTGGCGCACAAGGTTGCCAATGCCAACCCGGTCGTCTTCATATTTAAGTGCTGGATTCACCTTGAATCGGTTCTGAACGGCCGCTTCGGTGTCATCAGCGGTCGCCAGTAAATAATGCGGTGCAGTAGAGCCGGTCACCGCCATGCCACGGGCTGCAGCGGTGGTGACGCGAGCAGCACCTTCAAAAGTACTGATATGGAAAACATGCAAAATCGCACCCACTTCCGTTGCGATGGCAATGGCCGAGTCAATGCTGACCACTTCCGCCTCGCGCGAACGACGCAAATCATGTCGTGTGAACTTGTCGGGATCATCCCGAAGCGCTTCGGTGGCAGCATCCATGACATCGTTATCTTCACAGTGCGCCACGACTTTAATCCCGGCTTTGGCCGCAGCGGCAAACCACCGGCGCAAAGTTGCTTCATCGGCAACTCCACCCGCTCCAGTACTACAACCGAGAAAACACTTCACTGCCGGGCAGTGCTTTTTCATGATTGCCAAATCACTGAGGCTTTCTTCGACCAAGGAACCGTAGGGCGCATAATCGACACGTGAAATACCGCGCAAGTTTTCCAACTTGGTTTTCAAAGTTACCAGCGAATCCATGAGCGGTGGATTGTTTTGAATTTCACAAACCGTGGTGACTCCTCCATGCAAGGCGCCACTTGAACCATACCCATAGCCTTCCTTACGCACCAAGCCAGGCTCGCGAAAATGCACATGGCAATCGACCAATCCAGGCAGTAACCATCGCCCATCTAGTTCAGTAACCTCCTCACCAAGTTCAGCAACTAACTGGGTTCCAATCTCGGTGATGCGTCCATCAGGACCACAGCGCAAATCTGTGGCATCGAGAAACTGAGTGCCGTCGAACAGACGACCACCACGGAAAAGGCGGGACGGAGGCGTGGGTGATGGCATCGTYAGGGGCGGCTTAGCCGCGGTTCTTGCTTAGACTAACAGGCTCTAGTTCGTCGGAAACCCAAGCTCGCGGCGCACCAAATTGGCACGTGCGACATCGCGTTCTTCCGGAGCCATGACTTCGCCCAAATACGCTTGGAGATGGCCGGGCTGAAGCTTAAAACAAAGTTTTAGCAAACGGTCTGGTGGACATGCAAAGCCGAGAGCATCGGTTGCGTCGATTAAGCTGCCAAGRCGCAAAGTGYTGAGTGCTTGWAGGGCTTCAGCCGTGGATAAGCTTTTGSAGTCGCGAACRATYTCCAAAGCTTTCATCAAATCTTCRCGCAAGGCCTGGCCGCCGCTTTCYTGCTTGCGGAAGACTTCACGCGTCAAGCGCTCGTGTTCGCAAAGACCCTCGCCRAAGGARGAAACCGATTTYAATTGTTCGACATCGGATTGYCCGAGGGTGCGTTGGTTACTGATTTGAAAGAAGTGTCCCAATGCGCGACTGCCTTCGCCATGCACTCCACGCACCGCCAAAGAGGCGCTSCGTGCGGCATGCAAWGCGCGTTGCATGGGTGCTTTGGCGCGCGCTAAAGCYGGTAAATGCAGCATTAARCTTGCGCGCATTCCAGACCCCGTATTGGTTGGGCAGGAAGTCAGGAAGCCGAACTTATTACTGATTGCGAAGTCAAAGCGTTTGCTTAAGTGCTTCTCCAATTTCTGYGCACGTTCAAAAGCAGCGCCGACATCCATCCCCGCGGAAAATCCTTGGATGCGGAAATGATCTTCTTCATTGACCATAACGCCGGACAAGCCATCGGATTTACAAAACAAAACCGTTGGTCGTTCTGCAGTGATGAGATCTCGCGTGGCTAGATTTCGCTCGACGATAAAATCGGCATCGGATTCACTTAAACCACGCGGGTCAACAATCGGCCCAYCGTCCTCCAGTTCACGAAAACATTCGGAAGCTGCGGCCGCCAAATCRTCAGCGGCTTGAACCTCCATTTGCTGAGGAAAGGCGGTTTGCACMACRTTCCGYGCCAATCGYACMCGCGAAGAAACCACCACATCGGACATGGGACCGCCGGGCTGYAASCACGCAGGGTCCGARGCCAAAAGGGTTRCAAGCCGCTSGTCCATGCTCTTGATCTAAAGAATGGATTGSCCGAAGGCACTACAGATGAGRTGGCGCATRTTTTCGGCACCYTGATTACACAAATCRAGCAAWGGATTTAGTTCCACGATTTCCATAGAAGTCATGCGCCCRGTATCTGCCATGGTTTCAAGCATGAGATGCGCYTCGCGGAAGTTRACGCCGCCAGGRACCGGAGTGCCTACGCCTGCCACCACCTCAGGATCTAAGCCGTCGACATCGAAACTTARGTGAAAACCGGCGGTGTYTACGTTGACGACATCGAGGATTTCGGCGACCACGCGGGGCATGCCTTTTTCATCGATATCGCGCATGGTCCAAGTGTGCACTCCAGAYTCGCGTACCAAGGCAGCTTCTTTGCGATCGATATCGCGGATGCCCACCAAAGCCACATTCTSCGGCTTGATGATTCCCTTACGCCCACCAATGCTGGCCAGGGCATCGTTGGTTCCATCGAGMCCAATCAAGTGCGCCAAAGGCATGCCGTGGATGTTACCGCTGGGCGAACTCGCTGGRGTRTTCATGTCGCCGTGGGCATCGAACCAAACCAAGCCAATCTCTTCCTGCTTGGCGGCAAAATGTTGCGCWACRCCGGCAACCGTRCCCATYGCRATGGAGTGATCGCCRCCAAAGACTAARGGAGTCGTGCCTTCATCGAGAGCMAGCTTCACCTGTTGCGCAAGCTCTTCGCAAACCTGCAGGATYTCGGCAAGAAAACGGGCGTCATCGGCRCCATAGCCGGCACGTGTTTCCATAGCAGGMACKGGAATGTCTTGCTCGCGTTGCACTTCAAAGCCCAAGTCACGCAGCGCAGCACCAACTTTGGCTACGCGCAAGGCAGAAGGCCCAAGATCGGTACCACGACGACTAGCGCCAAGRTCCATGGGAACYCCCATGATGCGCRCCGCACGTTCAGAAAGCTTAGCCATGTTTAAACCTCCGGCTCCACGCCAATGATTGCAATGACCTTTTTAGTCATTTCCTCCATTTTTGCTTGATCATCCGATTCCAGATTCATGCGCAGAAGGGGTTCGGTATTACTCGCGCGCACATTCACCCACCACCAATCGGGTGCCGTCACCGCGCCGTATGAAACCGTCACACCATCTAGCTCGTCAATGCTGTCGGCATCGGAGAAAGTTTCTTTAATCCGCGCCATGGCACCAGCCTTATCTTCAATGTGGAAGTTAACTTCGCCGGTGGAGTGGTAGCACATGAGTTCATCGAGCAGTTCACTGAATGGTTTATCGCTGCGCGACAGTAGATTCAGCACTTGCATGAGAATGATTTCCGCGTTGTCGGCGTACCAGTTATCGCGGAAGTAGTAATGGCCAGAAAGTTCGCCACCGAACGGGGCGTCGTTCTCGCGCATTTTTCCTTTCAAGAAACTATGGCCGACGCGTTCCTTCTCCGGGCGTCCACCACCGGCAAGAATGGTTTCTGGGAGCACCCAAGAACTGCGCAAATCGTAAACGATTGCAGCTCCAGGCTCTTTCTTCAAAACTTCGCGCGCGATCAAAGCAGTGACGATGTCATTGCCAATCGCGCGCCCCTTGTCGTCCACGAAACAGCAGCGGTCCGAGTCACCGTCAAAGGCAGCGCCGAGTTCCGCGCCGGTTTTCAGCACGAATGCTTGCAGGTCCACCAAAGTGCTGAGCTTCAGCGGGTTAGCTTCGTGATTCGGGAAGGTGCCATCTAACTCGTAGTAAAGACCTTCATGCTTGATCGAAGGCATCTTGTCGAGCACCGCTGGGAAAGTGTGTGCAGCCATGCCGTTGGCCGCATCGGAGACGATGTGCACTTCGCGCGCCAAGTCTGCCCACCGGGTGACGTGGTTAGCGTAATCATTCAATGTGTCGACTTGAATCAAAGTTCCGCGTTCGGCGACGGGTGATGGCATCTCACCGGTCGTAGCCATAACTTCAATTTCCTTAATGCCGTTGTCCGCACTAATCGGCTTCGCCTCCTCCATGCACAACTTAAAGCCGATGTACTCCTTAGAGTTATGGCTCGCAGTCACATTCATGCCACCGGCTGCACCAAGATGTCCGATTGCGAAGTAGGCCTGCGGTGTGCTGGTCAAGCCGATATCAATCACATCGATGCCGCCATCCATGATGCCTTCCATGACTTCATGATGAATCTCCGGCGCCATGGTGCGCATGTCACGCCCGATGGCAAGCGGTCCCTCACCAAGGAAATCTGCGAATGCTCGGCCGATGCGGCGCGCGAGGTTGGCATCGATTTGGTCAGGGTAGATTCCCCGAATGTCGTAAGCTTTAAAAACGGACATGTTTAGTTACTCAGCACTTTCTGTAGTGCAGCTGCTGCGCGATCGACGCAGTGATCAGTGATGTGACGGTGAGTGACGAAACGCAGCAAGCGGTCGCCTAGTGCAAGCGCCAAAACGCCTTCATCGGCGAGTGCTGCTTCCACCATGGGAGCGTCGAGGCCGGAGTGAGTCACCTCGAGAAAGAGAATGTTGGTGTCAATGGTGGCCTGTGCCAAACGCACACCATCTAAAGCAAGCGTGACCCCGCCTAAACGACGACAGCGCGAGTTGTCTTCCGATAAAAGTGGCGCGGTTTCTTCCAGAGCGACGAGTCCACAGGCAGCTAAGTAGCCTGCTTGACGCATGCCGCCACCCATCCACTTGCGCACATGGCGAGCGCGTTCAATGAAGCTGCCATCGCCCATAAGGATGGAACCCACCGGGCAACTGAGGCCTTTCGACAGCGCGATAAACACCGAATCGCAGGTTTGACCGTACTTCTCAAAATCTACCCCGGTTTCGGCCTGGGCGTTGAATAGGCGTGCGCCATCCATATGCACCGGAATGCCATGATGCTGCGCCATGCCATAAACCTCTTCCAGGTAATCAATCGGCACAATCGTTCCACCAGAAAACAAGTGGCTTTCTTCGACGCAAATCAACCCGGTGCGTGGCATGTGCTCATTCACCGGACGAATCGCGCGCGACAACTGGCCAAAACTGTACTGACCATTTTCGGTCGGCAAAGTGCGCACATGAGCTCCTGAAATGCGGCTTAGTCCGCCGCCTTCAAACTGAAAGATGTGCGAATCTTCATCGACGATGACTTCCTCTCCCGGAACGATGTGCGCGGCTGCAGCACACTGGTTCGCCATAGTTCCGGAAGGCATGAACAATGCCGCTTGCTTGCCAAACAAACTGGCCATGCGCGTTTCCAATTTACGCACGGTTGGATCGTCACCGAGGACATCGTCCCCCACTCGTGCCGACGCCATGGCTTCCAACATTTTTGCAGTTGGCTTAGTCACTGTGTCGGAGCGAAAGTCAGACGGTGTTCTCTCCACTACAGACTCTCCACCACTTTGCGCACGCGGCGCATGCCTTCTTCAATTTTCTCAATCGAGTTGGCATAACTAAAGCGAATGTAACCTTCGCCTTCTGCGCCAAAGGAGGTTCCAGCCAGGCAAGAAACGCCGCCTTCATAAAGGATTTTGTCCTGCAGTTCCGCGGAACTTAGCCCGAGCTCTTTTACGTTTGGAAACACGTAAAACGCGCCGACCGGCAAATGGCAAGACATGCCTGGAATGTCGTTAATCAGCTCGGTAATGCGTTTGCGGCGTCCATCGAACTTCTTCAACATATCGTCAACGGCAGATTGATCGCCGTTCAAGGCTTCCATGCCTGCGCGCTGCGAGAAACTTGCAGTACAAGAGTTGGAGTTCACCATGAGTTTGGTAAACATGGCCGCGAGGTCGGGACGCATGACACCAAAGCCCATGCGCCAACCAGTCATGGCATAAGTTTTCGACCAACCATCGAGCAGGATAATCCGGTCGCGAATATCAGGGTCCACCATTGGGCTGTAATGCTCGTGTCCGTCATACAGCATGCGGCTGTAAATCTCATCGGACAAAATCCAAATGTCGGGGCGATCCTTCAACGCCTCAATCACCTTCTCCAAAGACTCTTTCGGAGTCACGCCACCGGTTGGGTTGGCGGGTGAATTCAAAATCACCATTTTGGTTCTAGGTGTGAGACGCGAAATCACGTCTTCCGGATCGAGCGCAAAAGCGTTGACCTCGCGGATCGGACAGGCAACCGCTTTGCCACCAGTGAAGTTGATCATCGATTCGTAAATCGGGAACCCGGGGTTCGGGTAAATCACTTCATCGCCGCGCTCAATCAAAGCCAACATGGCGTAGAACATGGTCGGCTTGCCACCGGGAACAATGGTGACCTCGTCTGCGTTGACCGAGATTCCGCGGGTGCGTGAGACATAATCAGCGACCGCTTCACGCACTTCCGGCTGACCATTTGCCGGGCCATAATGAGTCCATCCGCCGCGCATGGCATCGACCCCAGCCTCAATAATGTTCTTCGGGGTGTCGAAATCGGGCTCGCCAATCTCAAGGTGGATGATGTCCTGTCCCTGTGCTTCCAGCGCTTTGGCTTTGGCAAGGACTTCGAATGCCGTCTCAGTGCCGAGACGGTCCATTCTGGACGCAAGTTTTAGTTCGGGTAGGGTGCTTGGCATCGGGATGAGCAAGGGTTTGGTGCGCCCATTCTAGGGAAGTATCACGAGGGTTCCAGCGCCGAAATTCGCGTTCCCAAATGGGAACAAGCTAGCCTTCAGCGCCCCCTCCAGGCACGGCACAAGTCTTGCTACATTCCCCATGATGCTCCGCCTGAGCCCCGCCCTCCTTCTGTCCCTTTTCCTCGTCGCCTGCAGTGGTGAAACGCCAGACCTGGTGGTCTATTGCGCGTTGGATCAGGACCTTTCCGAACCTCTCATTGAGGAGTTCGAAAACCGTACCGGCTTGACGGTGCGCACTCAGTTCGATGTCGAACGCAACAAAACCGTGGGACTAGTCAATCGGATTTTGGCCGAGGCGAAGAGCAACCCGCATTGCGATGTATTTTGGAATAACGAAATCGCGCACACCCTGCGTTTGCAACAGGCCGGGTTGACCTTGCCTTATTTGAGTCCATCCGCTGAAGGCATCCCCGCATCTTTCCGCGATGCCGATGGCCACTGGACCGGTTTCGCTGCCCGCGCACGGGTGATTTTGTATCGCACCGACGCGGATCTTCCGGTCCCTTCGAAGCTGGATGACTTCCTCGATCCAAACTTCGCCAAGCATGGCGCGATGGCCGCCCCCCTCACTGGCACCACTCTGACCAATGCAACGGTCATGGCAGAACACCGCGGGCGCCAAGAAATGCTCGATTGGTTCACCGCAGTCGAAGCCGCCGGTCTTCATTTTGGTTCTGGCAACGCCGATGTCATGCGCCGCACCGCTTCCGGTGATTTTCATTGGTGCTTCACCGACACCGACGATGCCGCCAAAGCCATCGATGCTGGTCACCCAGTTGCCGTGCGTTATCTAGAGCAAGGTGATGGCGATACCGGCACCCTGCTTATTCCAAACACCTTGGCCATCCTGAATAGCGGCAAGAACCTGGAGGCCGCTAAAAAGTTCGCAGATTTCATCTTGAGCTTCGAAACCGAATCGCGCTTGGCGCACAGTATTTCGCGACAAATCCCACTCCATGCAGGAGCTTTGATTCCCGATGGCGTCGGTAAACCAGGCAAGGATTTCCAAATCATGGAAGTCGATTGGAAGGCCGTGGCAGCCTCGATTGGCGATTTAGCGATTGAGCTGCAGGAGGCCTTCGTCCGTTGATCGCATGGCTGAATACGCGTAGCCCGCGCCCTTGGTGGGCACTGGCCTTGCTGCTAAGTTTGCTTGCAGCATGGATTCCACTGGCACCCATATTGGCGCCTTTGGTGCGCGTGGATCGTTTGGCCGAAATGCTCGATAGCCGTACTGCACTTCTGTTGTGGCGTTCCATCTGGATGTCCACCGCGGCCGGACTAGTTGCGCTTCTCATTGGCTGGCCCTATGCCGTGATCGCTTGCCGCCTGCGTTTTCCCGGCGCTGGAATCTTCAAACTTCTCATGCCACTGCCGTTGTTGTTGCCACCCCTCATGGTGGCGCAAGCGTGGTTTGGCCTAACCGGAATGACCGGAGCATGGGCATCGGTGTTTACTTTTGGAGTTTGTTATGCACCGCTCCCCGCCTTACTGGCTGCACGCAGCCTGCAACATCAGCCCGCCTCGGCGCACGAAACCGCACTGCTAATCGGTCCACGTTTCGCAATCGGAGAGATGCTACGTATTTCCTTTTTACCGGCACTCATTGGCGCATGCTTTGCATTCCTGTTTGCAGCTTCCGATTTTGCAGTGCCCGATTACTTTGCAACCGTGGGCGATTTATTCCACGTTTACGCGGCAGAGATTTTCGGCAACTCGCGCAACTATGACTACACCGCAGGAGCCACTTCCAGTCTGCCGCTGGTGCTTTTAGGATTTCTAGTTCTACTCGGCACCGCAAGTTTGCAACGACGGCAAATGAACTTCGAAACCTCGCATGGGCGCAGCGCAGCACCTTTGCCCTTGCAATCCGGGCGCTTCCTCAGCCTCGGCATTTGCCTAGTGTTGCTGGTGGTGCTGCTGATCGCTCCACTCGGCCGCATCGTCTATGAAACCGGCATGCAGGGAGAACTGAGCACCCGTAGCTGGACCGAAGTCAGCAGTGCCGCCTTCCACGATGCCGTCACCCGCGGCCGCGACGATGTCATCCGCACGCTCAGCTACTCAGGACTTGCCGGTCTCCTATGCCTAGGCCTCGCGCCTTTGTGGGCGCATCTTCTGTTAAAATCACGCTCAGCGTGGCGCTTGCTGCTGATGGTTTTCCTTACCCTGCCGTTGCTGGTGCCATCGGTGGCGCTTGGCTTCGGCAGCATCCTTATGTTCAACCAGCCGTGGTTGGAAAACTTCTACAACAGCATTTGGCTGCCTGCCTTGCTAGTTGCCGGACGCTTCCTACCCATTGCAGTGTGGATCTTGGTCGAACGCATGGGACGTATTCCTGAAGCGCAAGAAGATGCCGCAKCCCTCGCTGGTTGYRGTTATCTCACGCGCCTGTTCCGTTACCGCCTTGGYCCGATKCGCAGCGCATGGTGGCTTGCCGCTGGATTGGTCGTCGYTTTTGGTGTACGTGAATTAGATTTTGCCATTCTYCTGCCCGCRGCCAATCAATCCGCCGCGGTGCGCTACTACAACGCACTCCACTTTTCGCGCGACAACTTCGTCGCAGCTTATGGTCTCGTGCTTGCACTCATTCTGTTCCTGCCGGTCATGCTGTYTGCATGGTGGCGCAACTTCCAAACCAAAGAGGCATGAGTTCACCCCTGCTCAACGTTCAATCTTTGCATAAAGCTTTCGRCGATCAAAAGATCTTGGTCGATTTGAATCTRCAACTCGATGCCGGCCAACGCATTTCCATTCAAGGCCCTTCCGGTTGYGGAAAGTCCACCYTRCTGCGYATTCTTGCCGGWTTAGAGSCAGCGGACGATGGCACCATTTCCCTCATCGGCAAACCCGCCAATCAAGGGAAACGCATCGTGCAGCAACCGTGGCAGCGCGGTATCCAAATGGTCTTTCAAGACCTCGGTCTGTGGCCAACACGCAGCGTCCTGCAACACGTGGTCGATGTGCGTAAAGCCAGTCACCTCCCCAACCCAAAGGCAGAAGGAGAGAAAGTATTACGCCAATTGGGCTTATCCGATTTCCTTTCACGTCGTCCAGGCAAACTCTCTGGCGGAGAAGCCCGACGCCTTGCTTTTGCCCGCGTGATGGCCTTGGAACCGAAACTTATCCTTTTAGATGAAGCCTTTTCCAGCTTAGACCCGGACAATCGCGACCAGGGCTTTGCCGTCTTAGAACAGGTTCTGGAAAGTACCGGCGCTGCTGTCATCTTGGTCACTCATGACCCCATCGAAGCCGAACGGCTTGGTGGCACCGCCTATCGCATGATGGAGGGCAAACTCGCATGCGCCTAGGCACCGTAATGAGTTTCGTTTTTGCTGCGGCAGGGATTGCCGTATTGGTCAAGATCGTTCTGCCTCCCTCTGACACCGAACCACTGCGGATTCTGTCCTCCGGACAATGCCTGGAGTGCCATGCGGGTGTCGCCGCGGAGTGGCAAACTTCACACCATAAGTTTGCCTATGAGAATCCAGAGGTACGTAAACTTTCGAACAACTTTGCCAACCAAGAGTGCATTGCTTGTCATGCACCGCGTCCGGTTTTGAGCTTTGAGCCTGGCGAACGCGTGCTGGCACGTCAAAGCGAACGTGGTTTAGGTGTAGATTGCTTGGCCTGTCATGCGCATCCGGAAGGCGGAGTTGGCACCAGTAACATCCATGCAAAACTCGATGCACCGTGTCGACCACGGCTGGTAGAACGCATGTCCTCGGTCGAACATTGTGCCGCTTGTCACAACCAGCATAAAACCGTCGAGCAGTGGCGCGGCGCACCGGACAACTTGAAGGGCAACAACTGCCTGCATTGTCACATGCCAGAAACTTGGCGCGAAGGCGGCCGCAAGGGGCGTAATCACAGCTTTCGGGCCAGCCATGATTTACCTAGCCTGCAATCGGCCGTAACCATGGAGGCAGCCTGGGATTCGGATGGAGCTTGGGTTTCTTTAAGCAACCATGGGGCTGGGCACAACTTCCCCACCGATGAACGCTCCCGCGCCGCCGACCTTCAGGTGCGCTGGATGGATGCACAAGGTGAATGGAGTTTATGGGAACGCGTGCATCGTTTCCGCGATCCGTATCGCGACGAGACCGACCTCACCAACACCCAACTGCCTGCTGGAGAGACGCAGCGCTTTGAGCTGCTGCCTGGCGCCGATATTCAGCAGGGCGAAGTGCGTTTGCTTTATCGCACCAACCCTTACTTGGAAGATGCGTTGGCATCGGAGTTGTTCCGTATGGAGTTGGCGCGTTAAGCGATGAAGTTGGGCACATCTATGATCATCATGACTTTGGCTGGCAGCTTCGGCCTAGCCTGCAGTGACAACCAAAGTGCCGAGGCTGTGGAAATTTCTGCACCGACATGGAAGACAGTAGTGGAGAACCAACTTCAGGCTTACGCCGGAGAAGGACTTCCCGACATCTCGCTTGAGGATCAGGAAGATATTTTGGATCTCATCGATTTATCCCTCACCCATGACAAGGGATACCGACAAGCGCATCAAGTCTTTGATAACTCCAAGCAAGACTGGCTCACTTCCGTCATGCTTGCGTTGGTCGAAGGCCGCGATGCCGATGCCGAAATAAAAGCGGAGGCCTATCGCTGGCTAAGTGTGCAAGGCGTCGAAGCCATGCTGCCGCGATTGACCCTGCGCTTGAAATACGAAAAGGATTGGGCGGCGAATGTAGACATTGCTTTAGGGCTCCTACGCTTTGGATGCGGTGCCGGTTTAGAACCGCTGGTCATCATCTTGCGTACCGAGGAAGGTATTACCGATTTAGACCGGGCACGTTGGGCTGCGATTGAAGCCTTGAAAGCACTGCCTCCTAAAACAGGTTGGATTCCTGGAGAGAATTTCGATGACGACTGGAAACGCCTGTTGGAAATCGAAACCGCGTGGCGCCTGACTCACATGATTCCTGACCAGGTGCATCCCGCAGAACCGTCTCGCGGCTATCGCGCAGAGGTATGGAAAACCCTGGCTCAGTTTCGCTCCCAGCGTTTGCGGCCGGTCGACGATGCGCGTTACCTGCTCATGCGGCAGCCCAGTTGGGCATTTACTGCCATCGTCCACACCACCTATGACGAAGTTTGGTATGTCCGCGAACATGCCTTGCAAACCTTGGCCTGGATTGGAGCCCCTATCGGGGTTTGGGCCAAACGGACCGAACTTTCCCTAGAGTCGCAACTCGCTCCGTTACTTGGTGATTTACGTTTACGCGGTCGTGTCTTAGAAGCTATGGGCGCAACTGGACTTGCGGAAATGCAAGCTGCCATCCTTCCGTGGTTGCGTGAAGGCAATCTTGAAGAAAGCACTGCCGCTGCCGATGCACTGTTGCGCTGCGCAAATCGCGACATCGTGCGCCCAATCGAGGCTCTACTTGCCAGCACCCCATACCTGAGCCCGGAAGGCAACTATGCCTTGGAATGCTTACTCCACGCCTTCGACGCGGAGTACATCATGCAAATCCCCGACGGCATTGACCCTAGCGAAATCACTCGACGGGATCGTTGGGCGGCGCAACGGCCGCTGTTTTAAGAAGTAGCTCCAGGGAGTTGAGCGATCCAAGAGAAAATCATGAGACTCACTCCGATGGCAACCCCAAGGTGAAGGCCGCGCATATTTGCGTGCTGCACCTCGAAATGTCCACGACGATCCCACGCGGTGGTTCCGCCCTCGACGTATTCTTTAAAGGCCAATATCTGGAACAGCAGGTTCATCGGCGGCAATCCTAGGCACATGCCCTGCGTGACCACCTGGAAAGTGCGCCGCAAAGCTTCACCGTAGCTCAACAATCGATTATCTTCATGCACCACGCGGATGCGGAAAATCCATTTACCTGGAGTCATACCCCATCTTGAAAGCAGAAAGGCTTCCACAAAGGCGAGCAAGCCAAAGGTGATGACCGCGCCAAAAAGCAAATCAAAGAGGGTCACATCTGGCGTTCCTTCCAAAGGAGTACCTCATGGGTGGATTTATTTTAGTTTTTGTTGTTTTGGCAATCGTGCTTGTCTTCATGGGAGTAAAATCTGTGACCCAAGGATATGAATATACGATTGAGCGTTTTGGAAAATACACACAGACATTGGGTCCAGGGCTTCACTTTATTATCCCGATAGCAGACCGCGTTGGGAACAAGATCAACATGATGGAGTCTGTTCTCGAAGTCCCCTCACAGGAAGTTATTACGAAAGACAACGCACTTGTTCAAGTTGACGGCGTTATCTTCTATCAAGTTTTGGATGCCGCAAAAGCAGCATACGAAGTACGAGACCTTGAGCGTGCAACGCTTAACCTTACAATGACAAACATTCGTACCGTTATGGGATCTATGGACTTGGACGAACTTCTGTCCGAGCGTGACAGTATTAATGCACGCCTACTTGGTGTTGTTGATGACGCCACCGCACCATGGGGCATTAAAGTTACACGTATTGAGATCAAAGATATTACACCACCGCGCGATTTGGTTGAATCCATGGGTCGTCAAATGAAAGCGGAACGTGACAAACGTGCCACAATTCTTACGGCCGAAGGAGGTCGTCAATCTGAAATTCTTCGTGCAGAAGGTGAAAAACAAGCCGTTATTCTTGATGCTGAAGGTCGCCGTGAAGCGGCTTACAAAGACGCGGAAGCGCGTGAGCGTGCTGCCAAAGCCGAAGCCGCCGCGACGACAATGGTTTCAGAAGCGATTGCCAAAGGTGATATCCAAGCTATTAACTATTTCGTAGCTCAGAAATATATTGAAGCTCTTGGGGAAATTGCCACTCCACCAAATCAAAAAGTTATGTT